>NZ_JBEXRL010000015.1:0-178933 GCF_040613075.1 Streptomyces sp. NPDC006314
GTCCCACATCCTCCCGCGCCGGGGGGGGCGCGCCGGGGTGTGCCCCCCCCCCCCCCACCAGAAGGGGTGAACGGCCGTAACTTTCGCGTGCGGGACGCGTTCCGCCGCGCTAAGGGCTCACACAGTGATCATCTCTTCATGAAACGTCACGCCACGGCGGGTTCGCGCCGGGCCACGCGCCGCTGGGCCAGTCGGCTCCGGGCCGAGCGCGAATACCGCGGCCGGAGGCTGCCCGGTGTCCAAGGAGCCGGCCGCGCGGGTGGGCACCGGCCGCTTCGGCCACACGAACCACATCGCGTGACATGAATGGCCCCTGTCAACTCCCGGGGTAGGCCCACGGGTTGGGCAGACAGTGGATCCCGTCGTGGTCGAGGAACTTGGTCTGCTGCTGCATGACGGGAGCGAGCTCACCATTCTTCTGGCACGTCACATGCCCGTTCCCGAGCCGGTGACCGACCTCGTGGTTGATGAGCATCTGCCGGTATAGGTGGATCCTGTCCCCGTAGGTCTTGCTGCCCTGAGCCCATCGGTATGCGTTGATCATCACGCGCTCGGTGGCGGCCGAGTCGCAGGAGACGTTGTCCTCCGTGGTGTCCAGGCCGGACTTGGCGCACCACTCGGCGGTGGTGCCCGGGCTGGCCAGCGTGATCACGAAGTCGGGCTTGCCTGAGGAGATGCGCTCGAAGGTACGGGCGCCGCCGTGACTCCAACTGCGGTCGTCGTTCAGGGTCTTCTGCACGGCCTCAGCGAACAGCGCGCCGTCCAGCCCCAGCCCCCGCTCGACGTCCACCCGGTACCGGTACTTCTGCCCCGTACCGGGGGCCTTGTCGAAGCCGGGCACGGCGTCGAACTTCCCCGAGCCCTTCAGCGTGACGCCGAGCGGGAACTTCCTGCCCATCTTCTGCTCGTACGTCGACGTCACCGCGTTCGGCGCGGCGGACTCCCCGCCGGGAGCGCGCACGTCACGGGCCTGACCGGTGTCGGTGTCGGGCTGCGACTGTACGGCGTCGACGTCCCGCCCCTCGGCCACCTGTCCGGCGACGACCACCGCGAGCACGGTGGTGACGGCCGCCGCCGCGATGCCGGCGAAGGCCCGCCCCTTGCCGCCACCCCGCTGCACGGGCTGACGGACGCCGTCCGCCGCTCGGGCGTCGACCCGCTGCTCCTCGGCGGCCGGCGCCTCCTCGTCACGAGGTCCCCGGCCCGAGCGGGGCGCGAAGACGTCCACGTCCCCGATGCCGTCGCTCGCGCCCTCGAAGGCGTCCAGATACTCCTGCCGGGGTCCGGGCCGCCGCCCGGGACCACCGCTCGACCCCGCCTGCCGCTGCCGGGGCAGCACGACACCGGGCCCCGCACCGCCACCGGGCGATCCGCCGAACGCTCCCCAGCCACCGCCCGCCTCCCGCTGTTCGGGATGCCCACCGCGGGCGGAGTCACCGTCAGGGAAACGGGGCACCCCGCGCGCGGGGGTACCGGCGGCGGGACGCGGCACGCCATGAGCGGGGGTGCCGTCGGCAGGCCTCCGCGCACCGGGATACGCCGCTTGCGAGGTCCCCGGAGCGGCCGGGGCAAGCGGACCGCCAGAACCCGTCGGACCACGCGCCCCCCTCGGAGCGCCCGAGACGGCGCCCTCCGCGTACGGCGGCACGGCCCCCGGCCGACCCCCCTGGCCCGGCGTGTCCCGGCGGTCGCCCGTGCCTGTGCCCCGCTGTTCCTCCCGCCCTGCGGCTGTGTCCGCGGAGTCGTCCTTCGGAGCCGGTCCGCGGCGGCTGTGGCGTCCCACCCCGGCCTCAGCTCCCCGCGCCCGTGGTGGTGGCGTCCTCGGCGGCGCCGCGCGGACCGGTGTCCGCGGGACCGCCCGCGCCGCGTCCGCCCACGCCGCGTCCGCCCGCGCCGCGTCCGCCCGCTTCGCGCTCGCCCAAGTCGCCCACCTCGGCCAGGAGTTCCCGGAACGCCCCGGCCACCACGTCCGGGTACTCCATCATCGCCACGTGCCCGGCGTCCGGCAGGGACAGCAGACGGGAGTCACGGAAGGCGCGGGCGGCTTTGTGGGCCATCCGGAAGCCGACCAGCTGGTCTCGGCCGCCGTAGATCAGCAGGGTGGGCGCGAGGACGCGCTCGGCCTGGCGCCACAGCCCGTGCTGGCCGCCGAGCGTGTAGGCGTTCACGATCCCGCGCGCGGAGCGCGCCATCGCGTCCCAGAAGTACGGCAGTTGCAGCCGCCGCTCCAGCTCCTCCACCGCCTGCTGGATCGCCTCCGGCGACACCCGCCCGGGCTCGCCGTAGCAGAGCGCCGTGACCCCGCGCACCCGCTGCTCGGCCGTCCACCCCTGGGTGAACCGGGTGAACAGGGCGGCGACACCGGGCACGCCGAGCAGCCCCGTCGGCACCGCGGTGCGCTGGATGCGCAGCTCGGGCAGCGCGGGCGAGACGAGCGTGAGCGTGCGGACGAGGTCGGGGCGTACGGCCGCCACGCGCGTGGTGACCGCGCCGCCGAGCGAGTTGCCGAAGAGGTGGACCGGGCCGCGGCCGGCCGCGTCGAGATGGCGGATCACCGCGCGGGCGTGCCCGGTGACGGAGTAGTCGCCGTCGTCCGGTGGCGGGGAGTCGCCGAAGCCCGGCAGGTCGACGGCCTCACTGTCGACGACGCCGTCCAGCTCGGCCATCAACGCGGACCAGTTCTGCGAGGAACCGCCGAGCCCGTGGACGTACAGCGCGGGCGGCAGGCCCTCGCGCGCGGGGCGCCGGGAACGGATCGACAGGGTGACTCCGGGCAGGCCCACGGACCGCAGCCGCTCGCCTTCGCCGACCCGGACGGGCGCCACTCTGGGAAGCACACTGGCGGCCGACACGGACGGCGACTCGGTCGAAGACATGCGGCAATGTTACGAGGTGATCACGTCAGGTTTCGTGTGTTCGCCGTCACAGCGTGCGGCCGTGGACCGCTGCTGCACCGGACAACGCAGGGACCGAGCGCGACAAGTGAGCCGGAAAGCGTGTGAACCAAGGGCATCTGGTGAACCGGACAGCGAACGGGTGCAATGGCATGGCGTCCGGATCAGCCGTCTCCTAGGCTCGTACCCAGGGCACCCGCTGTTGCCCCTGCCGCCCCAGGGACGTTCGTAGGAAGGGAGCCCACGATGGCCTATGACCCCACCGAGCCCGACGCGATCGAGGACCTGGAGGCCGACGCGGTCCCGGAGATCGATGTCGAGGCCCCCGAGGTGGACGCTGCCGAGCAGCACGCGGACATCGCGCCGGACCGTGACGACCCCCTGACGGGAGTGGACCCGGACCGCGCGAACGTGGCCGATCTGGTCGAACAGACCCGCGTCGTCTCACTGGACGAGGACGACTACCGCTGACCTCGCAGGAGTCCTCCGACCGCAGCAGGCCGCACGAGGACCGCTCTGCGGCTTTCGCGGCCGTCCGGTCCGTGAAATTCTGCGCTCGCGCCGCGCACACCACGATTACCGAAAAGTACGATGGCCGCGCGGCCGACACCGCATGTGGACGACTTTGGGAGGCGGCGTGACAGCCATCGAGCAAAC
The DNA here is from genome assembly GCF_040613075.1 of Streptomyces sp. NPDC006314. Taxonomy (NCBI): domain Bacteria; kingdom Bacillati; phylum Actinomycetota; class Actinomycetes; order Kitasatosporales; family Streptomycetaceae; genus Streptomyces; species Streptomyces sp. NPDC006314. The sequence goes on from NZ_JBEXRL010000015.1 coordinate 3,552, forward strand.
TGAGGCGGCCCGCCCGCGTGGCACCCGTCTGCCGCGCCGTGCCCGACGGAACCAGCTCCTGGGCGCCGCCCAGGAGGTCTTCGTCGCGCAGGGCTATCACGCGGCCGCGATGGACGACATCGCCGAGCGGGCGGGCGTGAGCAAGCCGGTGCTCTATCAGCACTTCCCCGGCAAGCTCGATCTCTACCTCGCCCTGCTGGACCAGCACTGCGAGTCGCTGATCCAGTCCGTGCGCGGCGCGCTCGCCTCGACGACCGACAACAAGCAGCGTGTGCGCGCGACCATGGACGCCTATTTCGCGTACGTCGAGGACGACGGCGGTGCCTTCCGGCTGGTCTTCGAGTCGGACCTGACGAACGAGCCGGCGGTGCGCGAGCGCGTCGACAAGGTCACGAACGAGTGCGCCGAGGCGATCTGTGACGTCATCGCGGAGGACACGGGTCTCTCGCGCGCGGAGTCGATGCTGCTCGCCTCCGGTCTCGGCGGTCTCGCCCAGGTGGTGGCCCGCTCCTGGCTGCACAGCGACCGCAGTGTCCCGCGCGACCAGGCGGTGCAGCTGCTGACCTCACTGGCCTGGCGGGGCATCGCCGGTTTCCCGTTGCACGGCACCGAACACCACTGACGGCCGTTTGTTCCCGAAGGCTGTTCGCTGACGGCGTTCCGGCCCGGAGCGTGTACGTCCCCTCACCGGGCTAATGTGTGCTGCGTACGGCGCGGGAGATCGCGCACATCACTGACCGTCGGAGGGACATAGCCGTGGAGGTCAAGATCGGCGTGCAGCACGCGCCCCGCGAGATCGTTCTGGAGAGCGGTCAGAGCGTCGAGGAGGTCGAGCGCGTGGTGGCCGAGGCGCTGGCCGGGAAGTCGCAGCTGCTGAGCCTCGAGGACGAGAAGGGCCGCAAGGTCCTGGTGCCGACGGATCGTCTGGCGTACGTGGAGATCGGCGAGCCGACCGTGCGCAAGGTGGGTTTCGGCGCGCTGTAGGCCGAAGTCGTGAGAAGGGCCCGGCGGCCATGTGCAGGTGCCGCCGGGCCCTTCCGCGTTCGGTGTGCACACAGACGGAGCACAGCTCCTCCACAGCGGAGGATTGCAATCCGCAGGTCACGGGTAGGACGGGCTAGGACCGTCAAGGCAGACCGGCCGTGGGAGGGACCTCTCGATGATCCTGGAAGCACTCGGCTCCGCTGTGCTCGGTCTAGTGCTCGCGTGGGCGGCGGCGCACCGTCTGCCGCACCGGCTGCCGGCCGTCCCGCTGGTGTACTCCACGGGCATCGCCGGGGCCCTGTTCGGCGACTTCGTCACCCACAGCGCGCTGGGCCCCGGCAGCACCCTGCCGAGCCTCCTCGGCGCCGCGATCGTCTCGGTGGCGTCCCTCTCCCTGCTCCTGCGCCCCACGGGCCGCCGCCTGCGCCGACGATCGGCACCGGCGTAGCACGGCGCCTTCTCGGCAAGCGCGAAAAGAGCGCCCCCCGTGGGAGCCCGGGGGACCGGGCGGGCAAACCCGACGCGCCCGCCGCCGCGCAACGGCCCCCGCCCACCACCCCCCAGAGCGCTACGCGGCCAAGCCCAGCGCAGCCATCCGCTTGGTGTGCGCCTCCGTGATCCGCGAGAACATCTTCCCGACCTCCGCGAGATCGAAGCCGTCGGCCACCCCGCCCACGAGCATCGTGGACAGCGCGTCCCGGTCGGCGACGACCCGCTGCGACTGCGACAGCGCCTCACCCATCAGCCGTCGCGCCCACAGTGCCAGCCGGCCGCCCACACGCGGGTCGGCGTCGATCGCGGCCCGTACCTTCTCCACCGCGAACCCGGCGTGCCCGGTGTCGTCGAGCACGGCGAGCACCAGCTCACGCGTGTCGGAGTCCAGGCGTGCCGCGACCTCCCGGTAGAAGTCGCTGGCGATCGAGTCGCCGACGTACGCCTTGACCAGGCCCTCCAGCCAGTCCGAAGGCGCCGTCTGCTTGTGGAAGCCGTCCAGCGCGGCGACGAACGGGTCCATGGCGGCCGTCGGCTCCTCGCCGATCTCGGTCAGCCGGTCCCGCAGCCGCTCGAAGTGGTGGAACTCGGCCGAGGCCATCTTCGCCAGCTCCGCCTTGTCCGCGAGGGTCGGCGCCAGCTTGGCGTCCTCCGCCAGCCGCTCGAACGCCGCCAGCTCCCCGTACGCGAGCGCTCCGAGCAGGTCCACGACCGCGGCACGGTACTGCGGGTCGGCGGAGGCCTGCGCCCAGCCCTGGGCGGCGACACCGGTCGGTTCGGCGGAGGCGGCGGACGCGTTCTCAGGCTTGTCAGAGCTAGTCATGAGGCGCACAATAGCCCGCCCGGCGTTCCTCGGAAGCCCCTGGTCAACCACTGTGACGACGACAACGTGACCGATTCGGCCATCACATGTGCGCGAATCCGGGGTATGGTGGTAATGCGCCTGCTGAGTGCGTCGACGATGCTCGACGTGTCCGACAGGGCGCATGCATGAGGATGCCCGGTCGGTGGCCCGATCGGCTCCGACCCGACAGCCCTCCCTGGCCGTACGACTCAGTGCGTACGACGACCGGAGGGACACCCTCAGCGGTACGAGCGCTAGAGCGTCGGCAGAGGTCCCGTGCTTTACGGCTGACCCGAGTGGTTCGCCCGTATGGCAGCCGACGTCCCCGGCACGGTCCGTCAAAGACCCCCGCGCTCGCCTCGCACCGCGCCACACAGAAGAGGCATAGCCCTGACTACGACGTTTCGAGACCTCGGGATCCTTCCCGAGACAGCCGAGGCCCTGGAAGCCGTCGGCATCATCAACCCCTTCCCCATCCAGGAGATGACACTCCCCGTCGCCCTTTCCGGCACGGACGTCATCGGCCAGGCCAAGACCGGCACCGGCAAGACACTGGGCTTCGGTCTTCCCCTCCTCGAGCGCGTGACCGTCCCCGCCGACGTCGAGGCCGGACGCGCCGCTCCCGAAGCCCTCACCGACGCCCCGCAGGCGCTCGTCGTCGTCCCCACGCGCGAGCTGTGCACGCAGGTCACCAACGACCTGCTGACGGCCGGCAAGGTGCGCAACGTGCGTGTGCTGGCGATCTACGGCGGCCGGGCCTACGAGCCCCAGGTCGAGGCCCTGAAGAAGGGCGTCGACGTGATCGTCGGCACCCCGGGCCGGCTGCTCGACCTCGCGGGCCAGAAGAAGCTGGACCTGAGCCACATCAAGAGCCTGGTCCTCGACGAGGCCGACGAGATGCTCGACCTGGGCTTCCTGCCCGACGTCGAGAAGATCATCAAGCTTCTTCCGGCCAAGCGCCAGACCATGCTGTTCTCCGCGACCATGCCCGGCGCGGTCATCGGCCTCGCGCGCCGCTACATGTCGCAGCCCACGCACATCCGCGCCACCGCGCCGGACGACGAGGGCGTGACGGTCGCGAACATCAAGCAGTTCGTCTACCGCGCGCACTCCATGGACAAGCCGGAGATGATCGCCCGCATCCTGCAGGCCGACGGCCGCGGACTGGCGATGATCTTCTGCCGCACCAAGCGCACGGCCGCCGACATCGCCGAGCAGCTGCAGCACCGCGGCTTCGCGTCCGGCGCGGTCCACGGCGACCTCGGCCAGGGCGCCCGTGAGCAGGCCCTGCGGGCCTTCCGCAACGGCAAGGTCGACGTCCTCGTCTGCACCGACGTCGCCGCGCGCGGCATCGACGTCGAGGGCGTGACCCACGTCATCAACTACCAGTCCCCCGAGGACGAGAAGACGTACCTGCACCGCGTCGGCCGTACGGGCCGCGCGGGCGCCAAGGGTACGGCGATCACGTTCGTCGACTGGGACGACATCCCGCGCTGGCAGCTGATCAACAAGGCGCTGGAGCTGGACTTCAACGACCCGGCGGAGACGTATTCGAGCTCCCCGCACCTGTTCTCGGACCTCGGCATCCCGGAGGGCACCAAGGGCACCCTGCCGCGCGCGGAGCGGACCCGTGCCGGTCTGGACGCGGAGGAACTGGAGGACCTGGGCGAGACCGGTGGGCGTGGCGCTCGCGGACGCGGTGACCGGGGCGGCCGCGGTGACCGTACCGAGTCCGTCACGGCCGAGCGTGAACGTCCGGCCCGTACGCCGCGCAGCCGCCGCCGTACGCGCGGCGGCGCCCCGCTGGACGCCTCCGCCGCTACGACGACGCCGGCACCGGTCGCCGAGTCCGGCACCGAGGAGGCACAGGCGACCCGTACGCCGCGCCGCCGTCGCCGTACCCGCGGCGGCGCGCCGGCGGAGGCCGTGACGGCCGCCCCGGCACCCGTGACTCCCGAGGCCGCCGTCGAGTCGGTGGACACGGCGGAGGGCGCTGCCGCGCCCGACGCTCCGGAGAAGCCGCGCCGCCGCCGCACCCGCAAGTCCGCGGAGCGCCAGGCGACGGCCACGGTCGTGGAGCCCGCGGTGACGGACAGCCCGGCCACCGAGCCCGTGACCGAAGCGGCGACCGAACCGGCGCCCGCGGCTGCTCCGGCCGCGGAGCCCGCGCCGCGCCGCCGCACTCGCAAGACGGCCGAGCCGGCCGCCGCGGCGGAGGCTGCGCTGGACACAGCCGAGGCGACCGAGGCGAGCGAGGCCAAGCCCCGCCGCCGGACTCGTAAGGCAGCGGAACCGGTCACGGAGGCCGCGCCCACCCCGGCCGCGGAGGCCACGGCCACGGCCACGGAGGAAGCCGCTCCGGCGACCAAGCCGCGCCGCGCCCGCAAGACCGCGGCTGCCGCCGAAGCCACGGTGGACACGGCCGAAGGTACGGAGACCAAGCCCCGCCGCACCCGGAAGACCGCTGCCGCGGCCACCTCCGAGGTGCCCGAGGCCGAGGCCAAGCCCCGCCGGACCCGCAAGACGGCCGCCGCCGCCGAAGCCGCGGCGGACACCGTCGAAGGCACGGAGACCAAGCCCCGCCGCACCCGGAAGACCGCTGCGACGGCCGAGGCCGCCGTGGACACGGCCGAAGGCACGGAGACCAAGCCCCGCCGCACCCGGAAGACCGCTGCCGCCACGGCGGACGCGGTCGACGGGGGCGAAGGCACGGAGACCAAGCCCCGCCGCACCCGCAAGGCCGCTGCCAACGCGGTGGCCGCCGAGACGGAGCCCGAGGCCAAGCCGCGCCGCGCCCGCAAGACCGCGGCTGCCGCCGAAGCCGCGGCGGACACCGTCGAAGGCACGGAAGCCAAGCCCCGCCGCACCCGGAAGACCGCTGCCGCGGCCACCTCCGACGTGCCCGAGGCCGAGGCCAAGCCCCGCCGGACCCGCAAGACCACGGCAGCCGCCGAGGCCGCGGCGGACACCGTCGAAGGCACGGAGACCAAGCCCCGCCGCACCCGGAAGACCGCTGCCGTCACGGCGGACGCGGTCGACGGGGGCGAGCCGGCCGCTCCGAAGGCGCGGCGGACCCGTAAGGCCGTCGCGGCCGCTCCGGAGATTCCGGCGCAGGCCACCGAGGAGCCGGAGGTCACACCGCGCCGCCGCACCCGTAAGGCGACGGCGGCCGTGGAGGCCTCCGAGGCCTGATCCGGCGCCGCGTGAGCGGTAGCACCGTCAGCCGCCGTTGGCCCGGTCCCCGGAAGGGGAGCCGGGCCATCGGCGTTCCGGTACGCACCCTCACCCTGCTCGGCCTCGCTTCCACGCCCGATAGCCTCTCCCCATGAGCAGGCCCGCCACCTTCGTCCCGCCCCCCGGCGCCCGTGCGTACTCCTTGCGGACGGCACGCGGTGAGTTCGCCGTCGTCGACGCTCCCGTGGCCGTCGGGGTCGAGCCGAGGGGAGTCGCGCTGCTGCTGCCCGGGTTCACCGGGAGCAAGGAGGACTTCAATCCGCTGCACGTGCCGCTCGCGGAGCGCGGGTACCGGACCGTGGCCGTGGACGGGCGTGGGCAGTACGAGTCGGACGGTCCCGAGAGGGACGAATCCGCTTATGCGCAGGAGGAGTTGGCACGGGACGTGCTGGCGCAGGCGGAGGCGCTCGGGCACCCGGTGCATCTGCTGGGGCACTCCCTCGGCGGGCAGATCTCGCGCGCGGCGGTGCTGATCGACCACACGCCCTTCCTGTCGCTCACCCTGATGGCCTCCGGCCCGGCGCAGATCTCGGCGTCCCAGCAGGAGCGGGTGAAACTGCTCCGGGACGCGCTCGCGGTGATGAGCATGGCCCAGGTGTGGGCCACGATCCAGGCGATGGAGACGCCCGAGGAGACCGAGACGCCCTCGCTCGACGGCGGGCTGGACGAACGGGACGATCTGCGGCGCCGCTGGCTGGGCACCAAGCCCGCCCAGCTCCTCGCCACGGGACGCCAGTTGTGCACGGAGCCGGACCGGATCGCCGAACTGGCCTCCGTACCGCTGCCCTTCCACGTCCTGTCGGGCTCCCAGGACGACACCTGGCCGCTGCCCCTGCTCGATGACATGGCGCTACGGCTGAAGGCGCGGCGGACGGTCATCGACGGCGCCGAGCACTCCCCCAACACCGACCGCCCGCTCGCCACGGCCCGCGCGATCGCCGGCTTCTGGGACGACAGCACGGCCGGGGCGTAGCCGAGCGGACCCGCGTCACGCCCGGCAGTCCCCCCGCGAGCCGCCCTCGGCACGCCTAGAACTGCGCCTGCAGGTGATCCCAGAAGCCGTCCCTGAGGGCGCGGCGCAGGTCCGCCTGGCCCCGCAGGGAGTACTGCAGCAGGCCCTCGGCCTCGACCAGGAGGTCCTGGTCGACGGAGCCGGGCAGATAGGGGTGACCGGGGAGCAGTTCGACCAGTGCCTCACGTCCCCGGGAGGCCAGCCACTTCGCGGCGATCTGGGCGCCGACGAAGCGGACGTCCTCGCGGGTGGGGCGGGCGCCGGCGGTGGCGTCGTAGGCGGCGGCCGTGCGCCGGGTGACGTACGGCTTGAAGAACTCCAGGTCGAGGGTGCGCTGACTGTCGACCTCCCAGAGCAGCGGCTCGGCCTGGTTGCGGCCCTCGGGGGCCTCGATGCCCCAGAGGTGGACGCGGGCGCCGTAGCCCTGGGCCGCCTCGACCGCCGAGACCAGGTCCTCGTCGCCGCCGAGCAGGGCCGCGTCGCTGATCGCACGGTGACGGGCGAGGGACTCCAGATCGGAGCGGATGAGGGAGTCGACGCCTTTCTGCTGGTTGTTGGCGTTGAGGTTGCCGAGGCGGACCTTGACGTCGGGGAGTTCCGCGATGGTCTGCTGCTCGGCGGTGTGGATGCGGCGGCGCGCGCCGTCGTACCAGTAGACGCGCAGCAGACGGCTGTCCGCGAAGATCGTGCGAGCCCGGTCGATCAGCGCGTCGATCAGGCCTTCGGCGTCGAGATCGAAGGCCCGGCGGTCCTCGGTGCCGGCGACCAGCCGGCCCGCGGCTGCGTACAGATAGCCCGCGTCGACGAAGATCGCATGGGTGGAGGGTGTCTTCGCCACCTCGGCGAGCATGCGCTCCAGCAGCTCGTTCGTGCGGTCGATGCGGGCGCCCACGGCAGCCAGGTCGTCGTTCATCGGCTCCATTGTCCCGTTGGTCACGCTGCGAACACAACCGGTCCCGGTCGGTCCCCCAGGAGCCGCTTACCGGTCGGTATTTAGCCGTTCGAAAAATTTATTTAGCGTAGGGAATGTTTGTAACAAGCAGCACGTTGACTACGTACGACACCGGATACCCGTCCGGCGCTCCTCAAGTAGTTCTCCGCAGGAGGATGACCAGACGAAGGGAGAAGCCCATGCGCTTCGAAATCATGCGACTCGACGAGGTCGACGGCACCACCGTGGACAGCACCGTCGTGGACGCCGCCTCCGTCAACCGGATCGTTCAGCAGGCCGCCGCCATCGGACAGCGCCTGTGGATCCGCCCGGCCGACACCTCGGCCTCGTAAGCGGGCACCGCCACTCAAGCTTTCCGGGGGAGCCGAGCCGACGACGGCTCAGCTCCCCCGGATCACCTGAGTGACCCCGTTGATGATCTGCTGCACCGCGATCGCGGAGAGCATCATGCCCGCGAGCCGTGTCACCAGGACGACACCGCCGTCCTTGATGACCCGGATGATCAGCAGCGAGTAGCGCATCACCAGCCACAGCACGACGTGGATCGCGAGGATCGCGGACCACACCGAGACCTGGGTGGCGACACTGCCGGCCTTCTGCACGGCCAGGATCACGGACACGATGGCACCGGGCCCCGCCAGCAGCGGCATGCCGAGCGGTACGAGGGCCACGTTCACGTCTTTGGTCTGCTTCGGCTCGTCGGTCTTGCCGGTGAGCAGGTCAAGCGCGATCAGCAGGAGCAGCAGACCGCCCGCGATCATCAGCGCCGGGACGGAGACGTGCAGATAGTTCAGGATCTGATGGCCCAGGACCCCGAAGACGGCGATGACCCCGCCTGCCACGCAGACGGCCTGGAAGGCCATCCGCTTCTGCACCTTGGCCGGCCGTCCGGCGGTCAGGGCGAGGAAGATCGGGGTGATCCCCGGGGGATCCATGATGACGAAAAGGGTCAGGAACAGAGAGCCGAAGACGGCGATGTCGAACATGGTGAGCCTTGCAGGAGGGAGCCACCGCCGGCGGCACCCGTCCGGCGGAGCGGACGCGGGCGCACGGCGGACGTGCGAAAGGATGGGTGGAGGGAAGGGCGAGGCTGAGTCGCCGAGCCGGCGGACGCCGGCCGTCAGATCCCGCCGGTACCCGGAACGGGGAAGGCGCCGGTCGCCCGTCGCGTGATCTCCCCGTACACCTCGGGGTCGGTCGTGTACGCGCCCAGCGACACGGTCTTGCGGCTGCCGTGGTAGTCCGAGGAGCCCGTGACCAGCAGGCCCAGTTCGTTGGCGAGGCCCCGCAACCGGGCCCGGGCGTCCGGGTCGTGGTCCATGTGGTCCACCTCGATGCCGTCGAGGCCGGCCGCGGCCATCTCGGCGATCGCGGACTCGGGGACCGTACGGCCGCGCTTGGCGGCGGCCGGATGCGCGAAGACGGACACGCCGCCCGCACCCTTGATCAGCCGGATCGCCTCGAAGGGATCGGTCTCGTGCTTCTCCACGAAGGCCCGCCCGCCGTCGGCCAGCCACTCCTCGGTGAACGCGTCGCTCACCGTCGGTACGACGCCCAGCTCGACCAGCGCCGAGGCGACATGCGGGCGGCCCACGGAGCCGCCGGCGGCGATCCGCTCGACCTGCTCCCAGGTGACCGGCACGCCCAGCGCGTTCAGCTTGGCGACCATGCCCTGGGCCCGCGGCACCCGGTCGTCCCGGGCCAGCTCACGCTCGGCGAGCAGGGCGGGCTCCCCGGGGTCGAACAGGTAGGCCAGCATATGCATGGAGATGCCGTCGACACGGCAGGACAGCTCGGCGCCGGTGACCAGGGTGAGCCCCTCGGGCAGCGCGGCGATCGCCTCGGCGTATCCACGGGTGGTGTCGTGGTCGGTCAGCGCCACGACGTCCAGTCCGGCCGCGGCGGCATTGCGCACCAGTTCGGCCGGGGTGTCCGTACCGTCGGAGGCCGTGGAGTGACAGTGCAGATCGATGCGCACACGAACTCCAGACGGCCAGGAAACGGAACGGGACAGCTAAGGATAGCCGGATTCCCAGATCCTCCTGTCACACCCGAACCCGGGAAGCGCCCCCTACGCCATGAGGGGCGCGGGGCTGCGGGTGTGCGGCTCCGCGGCGCGGGCGCGCGCGACCACAACGCACTCGCGGCCGCCGACAGCCGGACCCCCACCCGGTGGGCGCTACGGCCGAAGCAAGCGCGGCGACAACGCCCCGCAGGGGACCAGGTCCAACTCCGCCCCCGCGTCCCGCAGATCCGTCAGCACCAGCTCGTCGTACATGAGCAGCCCGGCCTGCTCGGGCCACATCACCGCCCACAGCCACATCCCGAGGGCCTCACCGGCGAAGACGGCACGGTCGTCGGGGGTGCGGTAGACATGCCAGAGCGGGGTCGGGCGGCCGGCGGCCAGGACCTTGGCCTGGGGCGGCTTCTCGACGTTCATGTACGACCCCGGGTCCGGGCCGTCGATGCCCGCGTACCGCGCGCCGAGTCCGACCCCCAGCTCCTCGGCGACCAGGATCAGCTCGCCGGGGCCGCCCAGCGGGCCGGGTCCCGAGCAGGCGACGGCGGTCGCGCGGCCACCACTGCGGTCGTCCCCCGCGTAGGCCACGCCCGTGAACAGCCAGCCGACCGGCAGCGGCCACGGCATCCACACCGGCACCTGCGTGCGATGGACCACGACATTGAGGGCCTCCACGCTGGGCGGGATCACAGGCTGCAGCGGATACACCGTCCCGTGCACATCACACTGCCACGAATCGGCGAAGAGACCGGGAGCCCTGACCCGGCCACCGCACCTCGGGCAACTGGGTTCGCCCCTCATAGGGCTCCACGGTCCTACCCCTGCCGCGCCACGTCAAGGACGATCACCCGTCCGGGGGGACACCCGACCGGGCGAAACCAGATGCAGCTCCCATCAACCACCTCCACTGGCGGTGGTGGCACGGCCACGCTGATGGCGATCGGACTCCTGTGCACCGCGGCGTTCCCGAAGGGGCAGCCGAAGCCGGCCCGCGAGACCTCGGCCCTGGACCCGGTCAAAGCTCTCGGCCGCGGCGGCCCGGCCTCGGCGGCGGTCTCGGCGTTCTTCCACCACTACATGTTCTTCACCGTGCCGGGCCTCACGCCGTTCGTGCGGCGCATGACCCCGTACCGCTCGGGCCCGGTGTTCTTCGCCCGGGGCGTGCCGCTCGCGGTCGTCTCGGTGATCGTGGCCCCGCTTATGCAGGCCCGTTTCGGCTCGCCGAAGGTGCTCGGCGGCTCGCTGGGTGCCGCTCGCGGTGGACGTCCTCGCGCTCGGCCACGGCGGCCCCGCCGCGGCCATCGCCTGCACGATCCTTTCCGGTGCCTTCACCGGCGTGAACGACACCGTCTACACCGAGCCGGTTCTCGGCGTGTCGGACGCGCCGCGCCCGGTGGCGAGCGCGCGCCACCACTTCGTCCGCTGGTTCGCGGCCGCGGCCGCCCCCTGCTTCGCCCCGAGGATCGAGGAGGGGAGCGACGCCCCATCCCGTTCGTGGCCCCGGCGATCACCGCGGTGCTGGGCGCGGTCGTGGTCGCCGTACGACGCCGGGCCCTCGCCGACGCCGGGCCCTCGCCGACGACGGGGAGGAGCCGGAGGCGGAGCCCGTCACCGAGGACAGTGTCACCGTCTACGCCAACTGGCCTTTGCCGAAAGGAGTTTGGTGAGCTTGCTCACTCCGGCGCGATGTCCAGCGGGACGGACCTGCGGGCAGGATCCCTCAGGTCCGTCCCGTTCGCCAGCCAGCGCTCCTGGAGGGCCTGGGCGCCGTGTACCCGCTTCCAGGCGGCCTCGTTCGATGTCATCGGCAACAACGGCAGGAACCGTACGGGGTCCAGCGGAGCGTCCAGCTCCAGGTCCCCGACCAGTCCGCCGGGCTCGCCCACCAGGACGGAGGTGAAGGGCGCGCCGGGCCACAGCGGCTCGCCCACCTCGAGGGAGGCGCCGGGAGTCACCACGACTCCCTCCACCTGCGGCGACGCGGCGAGGACGGCGAGCGGGCGGAACACCTTGTCGGTGTCGGCGACGCCCGCGCGGACGGACAGGACCAGTTCGGCGCGGGGGCCCTTGACCGGGTCCGCGAGCATCGCGGTGGGGTCCGCCATGGGGTGCTGGGACATGCCGAGGGTGGCGTACCGGACGACGTCCCCCTCCTGGAAACGGAGCACCTCGATGCGGTCCGTGCCGAGGAAGGTGACCGCGGCGCGCGCGTCCGGTTCGCCCAGCGCGGTGTTCAACCGCGCCTCGACCAGAGGAAGAACATCAACCATGCGGTGAGCATAGAACTCGTCAGTAGCGGGCAAAGCGGCGCCTTGACAGTACGGGCGGCTGGTACTCTGAGCCGGTGGTCGGGGCAGCACGCAGAAGCGTCGCTATCGAGTCCCGACGCCGACGAGACTCCCTTACGAGGGACCGGCCGGAGGAGGTGGGGCTGTCATGGATCGAAGTCGACCTGGTAGTACCACTCGCTCTTCCGGCTGCTGATGTAGTTCCTGGCCGGCTGCCGCCCTCACGTTCGCTTCGTCGTTCGGAAGAGCACTTCGTCTCGCTTTGCCTGATCTGCCTGATCTGAATCAGTTCTGCATCAGTAGCGAAGTCGCCACCGCGACGATGCGGTGCTCCCCGCTTTGTGGACGTGCCAAACATCCTTCCCTTCCTGGAGGGCGAGGCCCCCGCAGGACGTCCCCATTCCGGGTAGTTCCACCCGCCGCCGTGCGCTTTCGCTGCCCGCCCGCGAAGGAGCCTGCCCATGTCGATGATCCGCGACCTGCGTGCCGCGGTCCGTCCGTCGTCCCGCGTCTCGCTGCGCAAGGACACGAACGCGTCGTACGACACCACGCGCGACCCCGCGACGCCCTCGGCCGTCGTCGACTGCGCCGTCTACCGCGACGGCGCCCGCGTGCAGAGCGCCAAGCCACTGAGCCCGCAGGAGGCGATGCGGCTGGTGCGCCGCGACGGCGGGTTCGTGTGGATCGGCCTGCACGAGCCGACCGAGTCGGAGTTCGCCGGTATCGCCAGTGAGTTCGGGCTGCACCCACTGGCCGTCGAGGACGCGGTCCAGGCCCACCAGCGGCCGAAGCTGGAGCGGTACGACGACTCGCTGTTCACCGTCTTCAAGACGATCCACTACGTCGAGCACGACCGGCTCACCGCCAACAGCGAGGTCGTCGAGACCGGCGAGGTCATGTGCTTCACCGGCCGGGACTTCTTCATCACCGTCCGGCACGGCGGCCAGGGCTCGCTCAGGGCGCTGCGGCACCGCCTCCAGGACGACCCCGAGCTGCTCGCCAAAGGCCCCTCGGCCGTGCTGCACGCCATCGCCGACCATGTGGTGGACGGCTACATCGCGGTCGCCGACGCCGTACAGGACGACATCGACGAGGTGGAGACCGAGGTCTTCTCGCCGGGCCGCAAGGGCGGTGTCTCGCGTGGTGTGGACTCGGCCCGGATCTACCAACTCAAGCGTGAGGTACTGGAGTTCAAGCGGGCGGTGGCGCCGCTGCTGCGGCCCATGCAGTTGCTGAGCGAGCGGCCGATGCGGCTGATCGACCCGGACATCCAGAAGTACTTCCGGGACGTCGCCGACCACCTGGCCCGGGTCCAGGAGCAGGTGCTGGGCTTCGACGAACTGCTGAACTCCATCCTCCAGGCCAACCTCGCGCAGGCGTCCGTCGCGCAGAACGAGGACATGCGCAAGATCACCGCCTGGGCCGCGATCATCGCCGTACCGACGATGGTGTGCGGGGTGTACGGCATGAACTTCACGTACATGCCCGAGCTGCACTGGCGGTACGGCTACCCGGTGATCATGGGCGTCACGGTCGTCCTGTGTCTGGGCATCCACCGCACACTGAAGCGCAACGGCTGGCTGTGAGCGGGCCTGGATAGGCTGGGCGCATGACAAGCGAGCTGCTCGACCGGGCCCTCATCGAGGAGGCCTCCAAGAAGTCCGGCCTCATCTGGGTCAGGGGCGCCGGCGCCCCCGTGGCGCGCGCGCTGTGGCACGTGTGGCACGAGGGCGCTGTGTGCCTGATCGGCGACGGGCCCGGTGAGCAGCCACTGCCGACACTCGTGGACGGCGGGTCGGCCGAGGTGACCGTCCGCAGCAAGGACAAGGGCGGCCGGCTGGTGACGTTCCCGGCGACCGTGTGCGAGCTGGCTCCCGGCTCGGACGAGTGGGAGGCGGCCGTCGCCGAGCTGAAGGGCAAGCGCCTGAACGCCCCCGACGGCGAGGAGATGCCGGGCCGCTGGGCCCGCGAGTGCCGGGTGCTCCGTCTGGTGCCGACGGGTACCGTCGAGCCGTTGCCCTCCGGCAGCTTGGCGGAACGTCCGGTGCCGTCACCGGCGACGACCCGTCAGCCAATCCCGGCGGCCTTGCCGAGACTGCTGGCCAAGCGGCGCAGGAAGTGACCCCGGCGGGCTGAAGCGCCCACCGCCGGTTCGCGCCGTGGCCGGGGCTCGGCGCCGTTACGGCGGGGAGATCCCGCCCGCACGGCTAGGACGCCGGCAGCTGCTTTCCGTAGTCCACCGTCTCCGACTTCGCGGGCTCCGTGACGGAGAAGTCCTTCCCCCAGTCCGAGAAGCGGAGCGTCCCCGCTCCGCCGGCGCGCACCAGGCGGAGCGGATAGGGCTCGCCCTGAAGGGAGACGTCCAAGGTGCCGCCTGAGCCCTTGTCGCCGGTAATGCGGATCGTGCGGGTACCCGACTGCTCGTGGTGGCCGTCCGTCGCCAGCGTGCCGTGCAACGTCAGCAGACCCTCGAGGAGAACGGCCTTGTCCGTGAAGCCGCTGAACTTCTTGTACGCGGGGTCCCCCTGCGGCACCTTCACGTACTTGCCGTCCAGCTTGCCCGTGGCGCCGTCGCCGCCTTCGGCGTGGTTCCAGAAGTCCGCGTCGGCCATGAGATACAGCTGCTTCCCGACCCGCAGCAGCTTGAAGCTGGCCCCCTGCGAGGTCACCGACCCGGTTCCGCCGTCCGTCTTCAGTCGCATGTCCAGCCGGTATGTACGGCCGCTGGTGACCACGCTCCCGGACAGCCGTACCGCCGGTGCCGCGTCCGCCGCCGCCCGGGTCTTCGCCTGGATCCTGTCGGCGGGCAGCTTGCCCACCCCGTTCGTCCCCGCGTCGGGATCGTCCCCGCCGCACCCCGACAGCACCATCGCGCCCGTCACGGCCAGTGCGCAGGTCGCGGTCACCAGCGCGGTCCGGCGAGTACGGCCCTGGGGAATCGCGGTCACAGGTGGAGCTGCCTTTCTGACGGTTCCGGAGCGGCGTACCGCAGCGTACCGGTGCCCCGCCCACCCGACGGAGCCAGTCCGTCCGGACCCCCCACCAGGGCGTATCCGACCGGTACGGGCTAGCCTGAAGCGCACCCGAGCGGGCAATTCCGAGCAAATCCCACGCACGAAAGAGCAGTCCCCCAGCGATTCCCAGGCAAAGGAAGCACAGCCATGGCAGCCGGCGCCCCCCGGATCTTCGTCTCGCACCTCGCCGGGGTCCCCGTCTTCGATCCGGCCGGCGACCAGGTGGGCCGCGTACGCGACCTGGTCGTCATGCTGCGCGTCGGGCGACGGCCCCCGCGCGTCCTCGGGCTGGTCGTCGAACTGTCCACCCGGCGCCGAATCTTCCTCCCCATGACCCGGGTGACCGGCATCGAGTCCGGCCAGGTCATCACCACCGGCGTGCTCAATGTGCGCCGCTTCGAGCAGCGCCCCACCGAGCGACTGGTCTTCGGAGAACTGCTGGACCGCCGGGTCAAACTGGGGGAAACGGGCGAGGAGGTCACCGTCCTCGACCTGTCCGTGCAGCAGCTTCCCGCCCGCCGGGACTGGGAGATCGACCGCGTCTTCGTCCGCAAGGGACGGAAGGGCGGCGCCTTCCGGCGGGCCAAGGGCGAGACGCTGACCGTCGAATGGTCGGCCGTCACCGGGTTCTCCCTGGAGGAGCACGGGCAGGGCGCCGAGAACCTGCTCGCCACCTTCGAGCAGCTGCGCCCCGCCGACCTCGCCAACGTCCTGCACCACCTCTCCGCCAAACGGCGCGCCGAGGTCGCCGCCGCCCTGGACGACGACCGGCTCGCCGATGTCCTGGAGGAGCTGCCGGAGGACGACCAGATCGAGATCCTCGGCAAGCTGAAGGAGGAACGCGCGGCGGACGTCCTGGAGGCCATGGACCCGGACGACGCGGCCGACCTGCTCTCGGAGCTGCCCGAGGAGGACAAGGAGCGGCTGCTGAGCCTGATGCAGCCCGCCGACGCGGCCGAGATGCGCCGCCTGATGTCGTACGAGGAGCACACGGCCGGCGGTCTGATGACCACCGAACCGATCGTGCTGCGCCCGGACGCCACGGTCGCCGACGCGCTCGCCCGGGTCCGCAACCCGGACCTCTCCCCCGCCCTCGCCGCCCAGGTCTACGTGTGCCGCCCGCCGGACGAGACCCCTACCGGCAAGTACCTGGGCACGGTCCACTTCCAGCGCCTGCTGCGCGACCCCCCGTACACCCTGGTCAGCTCGCTGGTGGACGACGATCTGCAGACCCTGGCCCCGGACGCCGGCCTGCACGTCATCGCCGGGTTCTTCGCCGCGTACGACATGGTCGCCGCGCCCGTGGTGGACGAGTCCGGGTCACTGCTCGGCGCGGTCACCGTGGACGACGTACTGGACCACATGCTGCCCGACGACTGGCGGGAGACGGAGTTCCACCTGGACGAGGACGAGGACGAGGGAGAGGAGGCTGCCGCTCATGGCTCCTGAGCGCGAGAGCACGCGCGAGCGCACCCTGGTGGGCGCCACGGCCGCCACCCGGCCCCGCGCACGCCTGGACCAGCCGCGCCCGCCCCGGCGCCGGATCGTGCCCGAGTGGGACCCGGAGGCCTTCGGCCGGCTGTCGGAGAAGATCGCCCGGTTCCTGGGCACGGGACGCTTCATCGTCTGGATGACGATCGTCATCATCGCCTGGGTGGTGTGGAACGTCTCCGCGCCCCGTGATCTGCGCTTCGACCAGTACCCCTTCATCTTCCTCACCCTGATGCTGTCCCTGCAGGCCTCCTACGCCGCCCCGCTGATCCTGCTCGCGCAGAACAGGCAGGACGACCGCGACCGGGTCAACCTGGAGCAGGACCGCAAGCAGAACGAGCGGTCCATCGCCGACACCGAGTACCTGACCCGCGAGGTCGCCGCGCTGCGCATGGGCCTGGGCGAGGTGGCCACCCGCGACTGGATCCGCTCGGAGCTGCAGGACCTGGTCAAGGAGCTGGAGGAGCGAAGGCGCCACGACGGGCATGTCGTATTCCCGGCAGAGCGGGCAGAACGGTCGCCGGGACGTGACGCAGACGACCGCTGAGGGGCTACCCGGAGGCCCCTCGGCGCGCCGTACCATCGTCCTTATGGCTACGGAAGACGCGGTGCGCGAGGCACTGGCGACGGTGAACGACCCCGAGATCAACCGACCCATCACCGAACTCGGGATGGTCAAATCGGTGGAGATCGGGGATGACGGCGCGGTCGCGGTCACCGTGTACCTGACGGTCTCCGGCTGCCCCATGCGCGACACCATCACCCAGCGCGTCACGGAGGCGGTCTCCCGGGTCGAGGGCGTCACCCGCGTCGACGTCACCCTCGACGTGATGAGCGACGAGCAGCGCAAGGAGCTGGCGAACGCCCTGCGCGGCGGCCAGGCCGAGCGCGAGGTCCCCTTCGCCAAGCCGGGCAACCTCACCCGGGTCTACGCGGTCGCCTCCGGCAAGGGCGGCGTCGGCAAGTCCTCGGTGACCGTGAACCTCGCGGCGGCGATGGCCGCCGACGGCCTGAAGGTCGGTGTCGTGGACGCCGACATCTACGGCCACTCGGTGCCGCGCATGCTGGGCGCCGACGGCCGCCCCACCCAGGTAGAGAACATGATCATGCCGCCGTCCGCGAACGGTGTGAAGGTCATCTCCATCGGCATGTTCACCCCGGGCAACGCCCCGGTCGTCTGGCGCGGCCCGATGCTGCACCGTGCGCTCCAGCAGTTCCTCGCGGACGTGTACTGGGGCGACCTGGACGTCCTGCTCCTGGACCTCCCGCCCGGCACCGGTGACATCGCGATCTCGGTGGCCCAGCTGATCCCGAACGCCGAGATCCTGGTCGTGACCACCCCGCAGCAGGCGGCGGCGGAGGTGGCCGAGCGCGCGGGCTCCATCGCGGTCCAGACCCACCAGAAGATCGTCGGCGTGGTCGAGAACATGTCCGGCCTGCCCTGCCCGCACTGCGGCGAGATGGTCGACGTCTTCGGCACGGGCGGCGGCCAGCTGGTCGCCGACGGCCTGACGCGTACGACGGGCACGTCGGTCCCCGTCCTCGGCTCGATCCCGATCGACGTGCGCCTCCGCGAGGGCGGCGACGAGGGCAAGCCGGTGGTCCTGACCGACCCTGACTCCCCGGCGGGCTCCGCGCTGCGGGCGATCGCCGGAAAACTGGGGGGCCGTCAGCGGGGGCTCTCAGGCCTCTCGCTGGGAATCACCCCGCGGAACAAGTTCTAGGACTGCTGCGGGTCCGAGTCTCAGGACTGCTGCCAGTCCGAACGTCAGGACTGCTGCTGCTCCGACGAAGGGGCGCCGCCCATCGCGGACTGCGCCCCTTCGTCGTACGCCCTACCGCGTGTGGTCTGCTCCGTGGGGCCTGCTCCGCGTGGTCGGATCAACGGTCGTGCCGTTCGTGCTCGCGCCCCGGACACAGGTCGAGCGTGGTGCACAGCATGATCTCCTGGCAGGAGCCGGCTGTCGGCTCCGCACCCGGCTCGCCGCCGGAATGCGGCACGAACCGCCATTGCGATGCCTTGGCGTGCTGCGTCCTGTCCGCCTTCTCGACGTGCGCGTGCAGCGTGCGAGCCTCGGGGTCATTCGTCTCCACCAGCACTTCGCCGGCGCGGAGCGGGAAGTGGTTATGCAGCAGGCAGAGGCCAAAACGGTTCAGATTACCGTGCTTGGCCAGCACCGCCACCAGATCCTTGACGAACTCGGCGTCCCGGGGCCCCAGTTCCTCGGCCTCCTCGAATGGGGGAAGCGGATTTCTCGGGACACCCACCTTGGTGTCGGTCATGGGTCCTCCGTCAATCGACTGACGGTCACCGACTTCCATTGTCGGCCACCGAACCCGACCCTGCAAATGCCGGTGGCACGCCCAAGCAGGTGTGTCTCAGCGATCCGCCGTGTGTCTGCGCATGACATGTACAACGCTTTGCCTAGATTCGCCAGGGACATGGAGAGGTGGCGGCCCTATGGCGATGACCGGGTGGCGGTGGCTGCTGTCACTCCTGGTGCTGGTGGCGTGCGTCGGGGGGTGCGACAAGGCGCAGGCGCGGCAGCGGGATACCAGTACTGAGTGTTCCTCGGACAGCCTCAAGGGCAGCACCGTCAATGCCACATTGCGGTTGCAGCAGCACAAGCGCTCTGTTCCCTGGATCACGTCCGATATGACGGTGCAGGTGCCGAGGAAGTGGCCACTCGCCAAGCACCTGACATTCAGTGAGGAGTCTCCGCAGTACAGGCGGGCGATGCGATGCCTACTGCTCGGGGACGAGGCTCCCGCCACACGGAACGAGTGGCGTCCCCATGACCCCGTGGTCACCGCCACCGACTCCTCAGTCGAGGTGCACTACGTCGCATGGGGTTGGATCACCACGGAGAACCCCATCCTCGTGGGCCCTTGGGAGATCATTCCCACCGGGAGGACATGGATGATCTATCTGTGGCCGCCGACGCTTCAGACCATCCGGTGGAAGCAGATCGAGGCCGATCTGGGCGGCCTCAATTTCAACGACCTGGCGGAGCGGGCGTCATCTTCCAACGAGAACCACCTGGTGTGGACGAACAAGTTGCCCGAAGAGGTGCAGATCGAGGTCGATCCGCCCTGGCAGCGCTGGCTGCCGGTGAAGCTGAATCGGTCGATCTGGACCACCGCAGGCATTGCCTCATGGTGGGTGTGCGCCTCGATCCTGATCGCTGTGGCAGCACTCCGCACCAGGCGCGCCGACGCAGCTGCTGCGCGCGAGGCGGCAAGGCAACCACCGGATGGGGAGGCGGCCCAGCGATCGACGGTGGATGTCCCGGACACCGACGCCAGGCGTGATGTGAGCCTCACGCGCACGGCGCTGGAGTGGGCCGGGCTCAGCGTGGGGGTTGCCCTGGCACTGCTCCTGTTCGTCCCGGAGGGCCGTGTTTCCCCCCGGTCGTACGCCCTTCTCTGCATCCCTGCGGGCCTGGGTCTGGTCCTCGCCGCTCGCCCCTGGGTCCTCGGCGCGTCACCGGCCGCACCGGGCGCCGTCCCGGACGAGCCGGTCCGGTCCCAAGGCATCCAACGCCGTCAGGCACTCGCCGTCGTGACCAACACGTGTGCGGTCGCGGGCATCGGCCTGCTGGTGATCCTGGCCCACGATGTCTTCGGACTCCCGGAGCACCTGGGGCCGAAGACGACGACCGCCTTCGGCCGCACCGGGCTTGCCCTGCTGGGCCTGGTGACCGTGTGGTTGTGGTTGGCCGCAATGGTCGCCTGGGCCTGGCGCTTCGCGCGCGAAGGAGGATTGCTCCGCGAGCGCTGGACCAGGCAGTGGAACAGGGTCCCGGCTCAGTGCGTGGCAATCGTCGGATGCCTGTTGGCAGCCGTCGCCGCGGCATTGCTCGCATGTGCCTGGTGGGTGAACAAACGACGGTGGGTGCGCGTCAACTGGCTCGTTGAGCAACATGACCCTTCCGCTTACAACGTATCCCTGAGCAGTCTTCTGGAGTACTTCTTCTACACCGACCTGAGATGGCTTTTCGCCTACAGTTGGGTACTGACGGGAGTCGCTCTGCTGGCCCTGCTGCGCTTTCGCAACAGGCCACCCCGCGCACATGGCCGCCGCAGATACGAGCGCTTCTCTCTGGGGCCGAGCAAGCCGGATATCCTGCTGACCGTCTCCTTGTTCGCCTTCTTCGTCGGAATCCGGGGAGCGAAATTCGCGGGTGCCAGCGCCCTGTACGGCGTCTGGCTGGGGCTCGACATCCTCGCCATGTACGTCGTTCTTGCCCTGGGGCGCCGGTGGTCCGTGTTGAGTCGGCTGGGAGAGCGCTTCTGCGCTGTGAGGCTCGGCACCGAGCGACACCAAAGCGCATTGCTGAAGAAAGCCCACGAATACCGCAACGCGAACCACCAGATGCACTTGTTGGACAAGGGCCATGCCGACGGGGTGACCTGTGAGCAGTTGGAAGAAAAGCTGCGCCAGCTGCGCCAGTGGCTGGTCACCGCATGCGAAGGAACCGATCCGCCGGAGCACATTTCGGTGCTGGACATCGCCCTGGCCTGGGGACCGGAAGGACGTTGGTGGTCAAATGCGGTCCGCGCGGCGCGGCTGGCGTTCTGGTTCGGAACGCCGGCCACCGCGCTACTTCTCTACTACCAGGCACACGATCCCTACGGGCGAGAGCAAATCCTGGGCTCCGCCATCGGCCTTCCGGAGTTCGTCGCGGACCTGATTCTCTATCAGATGACATGGGCGGTCGCCGGCTTCACGCTCGGGACGCTGTGGCGTCTGCTGCCCGGACGCCGGAGCCAGGCGCGGGCCTGGCTCCTCACCGCCGCCTACGGCTTTCCCGCGGTGCTGGCCGCTGCGCTCATCCACATCATGGACACAGATCCTCGCCAGCTCCTCCTGTACGCCGCACTCCTTCTCGTCGTCCTGACGCTCACCAGCATCTGGATGGACATGGCGACGTTCCGGGAGGAACGGCAGTACTGGCCCAGCCGTGTCGCCCTGCTGCTGTCCGTCTACCAGCTGCGCGGCTTGTCCGGTCAGATCACCTGGCTCCTGGCCCAGGTCGGGGCCGTCGTGACGATCTATGCCAGCCTGACTCATTGAGCGGACGGCCGGCAGGGCCCGGGAGGCATCGCACCCGGGCCTGACACGTCAGGCGTAGGCGGCGATGTCCTTGATCACCGCGAACCCCAGCCCGTACGCGCTCATCCCCCGCCCGTACGCCCCCAGATGGACCCCCGCCTCGGTCGTACCGGCCAGCACCCAGCCGAACTCGGACTCCCGGTAATGGAAGGAGGCCGCCACCCCGTCCACCGGAAGGGAGAGCCTGGACCACTCCGGCCCCTCGAGGTCGTCGGCCAGAGCCCAGGCCGTCTCCGTCTGCTGATCCAGCCAGTCGTCCCGCAGGCTGTGGTCCATCTGCCCGGGCCAGGTGAAGGACAGCAGCCCCACACCGGCCAGCCACGCCGCCGAGGAGACCGACGTCGCCTCCAGCAGCCCCGTACCGTCCGCGCTCCTGCGGGACGGCTGCGCGGCGACGGTGACCACGACCGCGAACTTCTCCCGCGCCTCACCGGCGGAGCCGGCCTCGTTGCGTACGGAGGGCTCGTCCCCGTGCCCGATCGAACCGTGCTCGACGGCACCGTCGGCCGCCGTGCCGACCTGCATCAGCCAGCGCGGCCCGGTGAACGCCTCGTCGAGGCCGTACCACGGGAAGGGCGCCTGCAGGTAACCGTCGACCGTACGCCGGGCGGAGGGGAGCTGCTGCCCGCCCTCCGCTGCCGGCGCCTGCGCGCCCACCCGACTCGTCGTCTCCATCTGCCCGGACGCCTCCTCGCTCTCGTCGGACCGGGGCGGCCCGCCCCCCTTCGGGCGTACTCGTCCGGTCCGCACAACAACTCGGCAGCATATCCACACCGGTGAGAGCGGCAGGGCAGGCGCTGGGTACGCGGTCATGCGAACGGCCTGTTCGAGCCGTGTACGCCAGGTACACGCTAGGAAACGCGCCACGGGCACGGGTGTACGCCCGCGCCCGCGTGTCGCGTGGAAAGACAGGCCCTAGGTGGCGTCCGCGTCGAAGGCCGGCCGGTCGTCCTTGCCGGGCTCCTCGGGCTTCTTGGTCATGTCGACACGCCCGCCGGAGGAGGACGAGGAGCCCGACGCCTCGCTGTCACGGCCGTGGACGGCGTCCGTGACCTCGGCCATCTCCTTCTTCAGGTCGAAGCCGTTGCGGATCTCCTTCAGCCCCAGGTCCTCGTTGTCCAGCTGCTTGCGGATGAACGACTTGGGGTTGAGGTCCTCGAACTCGAAGTCCTTGAATTCGGGACCCAGTTCGCTGCGGATGTCCTGCTTGGCACTCTCCGAGAACTCGCGGATCTTCCGGATCGTGCGCGTCACGTCCTGGATGACCTTGGGGAGCTTGTCCGGACCGAAGACGAGCACGGCGAGCACGATGATGGTCACCAGCTCCAGTGGTCCTATGTCATTGAACACCTGACGCTCCTTGCGATGTCCTCGGTCGCTCAACGGTACCCGGCGTTCCTGTCCGACCGGTACCGTCCCGAGGTGAGACTTCCGTCAGTTCCGCTCCGACGCGCCCAGCACGAGC
Organism: Streptomyces sp. NPDC006314; assembly: GCF_040613075.1. Taxonomy (NCBI): domain Bacteria; kingdom Bacillati; phylum Actinomycetota; class Actinomycetes; order Kitasatosporales; family Streptomycetaceae; genus Streptomyces; species Streptomyces sp. NPDC006314. Next base: position 26,464 of record NZ_JBEXRL010000015.1, read on the forward strand.
GATACCTCCCGCTCGCCGCCGCCGCGTTCGACCGTCAGGCGCAGCCGGTCACCGGGCCGGTGGGCGCGGATCTTGACGATCAGCTCCTCGCCGGTGTGGACGGGCTCCGAGTCGACCTTGGTGATGACGTCGCCGGCGTTGAGGCCGGCCCGCTCTCCTGGGCCGCCCTTGATGACGGCGGGGCCGCCGCCCGCGCTCTTGCCGTCGATCCGGGCACCGTCGCCGGTGTAGCCCATGTCGAGAGTGACGCCGATCACGGGGTGGGTGGCATGTCCGTCGTTGATCAGTTCCTCGGCGACGCGCTTGGCCTGGTTGACGGGGATGGCGAAGCCGAGGCCGATGGAGCCGGCCTGACCGCCCTCCGACGCGGAGCCGTTGCCGGCGGAACGGATCGCGGAGTTGATGCCGATGACCTCGGCCCGGGAGTCGAGCAGAGGCCCGCCGGAGTTGCCCGGGTTGATGGGCGCGTCGGTCTGGAGCGCGTCGACATAGCTGACGTCGCTGCCGTCGCCCTTCCCGCCGCCGGCCGTGATGGGCCGTTCCTTGGCGCTGATGATGCCGGAGGTGACGGTGTTGGCCAGATCGAAGGGTGCTCCGATGGCCACGACGGGGTCGCCGACCTTGACGTCGTCGGAGTTGCCGAGCGGCAGCGGGGTGAGCCCGTGCACCCCGTGCACCTGGACGACGGCGAGGTCGTAACCGCTGTCCCGGCCGACGACCTCCGCCTTGACGGTGTCGCCGCTGCTGAACGTCACCGATATCCGGCCGTCTGACCCGGCGGGTTCGACGACGTGGTTGTTGGTGAGGATGTGCCCCTGGCCGTCGAGCACGAAGCCGGTGCCGGTGCCCGCCTTGTCGGCCCCGGTGACGTGCAGCGTGACGACACTGGGGAGCGCGCGGGCGGCTATCCCGGCCACGCTGTCCGGCGCGCGGCCGGCCGGCACGCTCCCGGCCTGCGGCAGGTGCACGTCGCCGCCCAGGCCCCCACGCTCCACATACGCGCCCACCGCTCCGCCGATGCCCGCGGAGACGACGGCGACCAGCAGGGTCCACACCAAGGCCAGCCGCTTCGCCCGCCTGCCGCGCTGCCCGTCCGTCAGCACGGCGGCGCCGGTCTGCTGCAGCGGCTCCCGACCGAGCGCCTGCTCCTTGGGCGAACCGGCGCCCCAGGGGTCATAGCGCCGCCAGGGCTCGACACCGGCCTGTTCCCCAGCCGACTGCACCGGCACCGGCACGGCAGCCCCGGGGTCGGAGGCGGGCGCGGGAACACCGGGGGCGGGCGCGGAAGACCGGGGAGCGGGCGCGGAAGGCCCAGGCACCGGCGTGGGGGCCCCGTGCAGGGGTACGGGAGCCCCGTGCAGGGGTGCGGAGGCCCCGGGCAGGGGTGCGGGGGCGGGAACCCCGGGAGCGGAAGCGGGAGACCCGTGAGCGGATGTGGGTGAACCGGGTGCGGGCGTGGGAGCGTCAGGGGAAGGCCCAGGCACCGGCCCGGTAGCCCCGGGCAGGGGTGCGGGAGCGGTCGCGCCGGGCGGGGGCACCGCCGTGCCGTGCACCGGTTCAGGAACGCCGGGCACGGCGGCGGGAGCCCCGAGGAGGGGTACGGCCGTGCCCTGCGCCGGTGTGGCCGCCGGGTGCTGTACGGGCGGTGCCGGCGCCCACGGGCCGGGCTCGCCGTACGGCGGGGTGCTGTAGGGATCGGGGTCGTGCAACGGCTTCGGCCGCTCCGCGGTAGCCGCCCACGCGGTTTCCCCGGCTCCGGCCACCGCCTCGGCCCCTGGGCCTGTGCCCGCTCCTGCTCCTGCTCCTGCTCCTGCTCCCGCCACAGCCTCCGCCCCTGTCTCTGTCATCGTGGCGGCCTCAGTGGTGAGTGTGGTGCCGCCCGCTGGGAGCGGCACCGGCTTGGCCAGCTCGAAGTCCCCGGCGGCCTGGGCCTCGCCGCTGTCGCCGTGTTCCACGGGCGCCGGTGCGGTCACCGGACGGGCCGACCGGAAGTCGGCTGGGGCCTCCTCGGCCTGGACGCCTTCCGGCACGGCGGCACCCTCAGACGCGCCGGCCCGTGCCACCCTCGCCGCTCCCTCCGGACCTACCTCCGGCGGGACACGGTTCCCCTCGTTCATGCTCTCCCCACGGCTGGCCGCGGCCGCGCGCTCGGGCGGCGGCCGCAGAACGTCGACCACACCCCCGGTCATCGCCGCGGGCACGGCCCTCACCGGATTCAACCAGGTTCGCGGGCCGTGGCGAAGTGGCCGGTCAGGGGACCTGGTGGGGGGTGGCGGAGGACACCGAGGGAGCGGGGGTGGTGTCGGGGACGGGAGCCGACAGCAGACCGGTACCGGCGGCTCCAGAAGGCGTGGACCAGTCGGTGAGCGGGAGGGCCACCTTCTCGTCCAGCGGACGTATGAGCGGGGACACGGCGGCCGCACCGGCCATCACCGGCGCGGTCAGACCCCGCACGGGGCCGTCGTTCCGGGTCTGCCCGGCGGCGGGGGACGGCGCTCCGGGCGGCAGCGGTGCGGACAGGGAGGTCGGCACCACCGGCATCTGGCCGAGCAGCGCGCCGCCCGGGGCCGGGGCGAGCAAGGGCCCCACCGCGCGGCGGCGCTGGGTGTCGGGCATGGCCGCGACGTCACCACCACCCGTGCCCGCCGAGCGCGCCGGGATCACATTGCTGCCGGTGCCGGAGCCGCGGGCCTCCCCGGTCAGGTCGCCGGGGACGGCGGTGGTCACGCCGCCCAGGGCGACCGCCGCCAGCGAGACCGCGCCGGCGGCGGCGAACGCGAACCGCAGCCCGCGTGAGGCGGAGCGCCCGTCGTCCGGGCGGCCGACGGGATGAATGCGGAAGCCGCGCTCCCCGGGGACGGGGGCGGTGTGGTGCGGGTGAGCGGGGACGTACCCGAACGCGAAGCGCTCGCCGCGCCTCACGCCGAAGACGCCGGTGGTCCGGACGTCGGGGTGCCGTCCGAGGAGTCCGCCCCCGGGCGGCGGCGCTCCGCCACCGTCCGGGTCACCTCCCCCGGGAAGGCCCTGGAGGCGGGCCAGGAAGCTCTCCGAGGGCGGGGGCGGGGCCGCCTCGGCGAAGACGTTCTTCAGCGCGCGCTGAGCGTCCGCCTCCGCCTTGCACCGGGCGCAGGTGGCCAGGTGCGCGAGGACGCGCTCACGCGTCTCATGACCGAGTTCTCCGTCCACCAGGGCGGAGAGCCGGTCTCCCAGGTGCTGCTCTGCGAGGTGTGCCTCCTCGACAGGTTTCGCTCGTGATCCACTCACGCGGTCGCGCCCCCTCCTCCCAGAGCGGGGACACGGGCCATGAAGGAGCGCCGCTCGGCCGCGCGGGCCTCCGGGGAACGGTGCGCGAGGGCCTTGCGGAGCTGGGAGCGGCCGCGGTGGATGCGGGAGCGGACCGTGCCGAGCTTCACGCCGAGCGTCGCGGCGATCTCCTCGTACGACAGCCCCTCGATGTCGCACAGGACGACGGCCGCGCGGAACTCCGGCGCGAGCGTGTCGAGGGCCTGCTGGACGTCCGCGTCGAAGTGGGCGTCGTTGAAAAGCTGCTGCGGGGTGGGTTCACGGCTGGGCAGGCGCTCGGCCGCGTCCTCGCCGAGGGCGTCGAAGCGGATGCGCTGCTTGCGCCGGACCATGTCCAGAAAGAGGTTCGTGGTGATGCGGTGGAGCCAGCCCTCGAAGGTGCCCGGCGAGTACGTCGACAGGGAGCGGAAGACGCGGACGAAGACCTCCTGGGTGAGGTCCTCGGCGTCGTGCTGGTTGCCCGTCAGGCGGTAGGCCAGGCGGTAGACCCGGGCACTGTGCGTGCTGACGATCTCGTCCCACGTGGGCGGAGTCCACGCCTGCCCGTCCGCGTCGGTCGAGAAGGTCGCGGTCTGGGCGTCGCCTGCGGCGAAACCGGCGGCGTGGCGGTCAGCAGCGGTGTCGGTCACGGATTTCGGCCTGCCCGTCGACCCGAGGAAGCGCCGCAGCACTCCGCCCCGGTCCCCGGGCGCAGCCGCACCTCCCCTGTCGGCTCTGGTGGTGTCCAGTGGAGCCCCTACCATAGCCACCTCGCCCGTTAGCTCCGGATAAGCGGTTTTACGAGAATTTGATACGCGCTGATACGGCTCATACGGCTGCGTCAGCAGTTGCTCGGCGTCCTGATCCACCTCTTACCCCCCGTCGCGTCCCGGGCCACCGGCTCACCCCCTTTAAACGCCCGGCCTCATCTGCGGGTTCCCGACGCCAACGGATACAGTCACGCCCAGGCAACCATGGGGACGGGAGAGGGTCATTACCGGCAACCGGCAGACGAGCTGGGCGTTCGCCGACGCCTTTGTCGCCGAGGACGAAGCGCTGCGCTGGGCCCGCGACCGGGCCCGCGAGGCAGGGCTGCGCTCGGTGTCGCCCGGCACGGGCGCCGCGCTGCGACTGCTCGCCGCCTCCGTGGACGCGAAGGCGGTCGCGGAGATCGGCACCGGCTGCGGAGTGTCCGGGATCCATCTGCTGCACGGCATGCGTCCGGACGGGGTGCTCACCACCGTCGATTCGGAGCCGGAGCACCAGCAGTCCGCCCGGCAGGCCTTCCGCGCCTGCGGTTTCGCCAGCAACCGGGCCCGCTTCATCCCGGGCAGCGCCCTGGAGGTGCTGCCCCGGCTCGCGGACGCGGGCTATGACCTGGTCTTCTGCGACGGGGACCGGCTGGAGTACCTGGACTATCTCGCTGAATCGTTGCGCCTGCTGCGTCCGGGCGGCCTGGTGGTCTTCGAGGGGGTCTTCGCCAACGGCCGTACCGTCGACTCGGGTCCGCAGCCCACGGAGGTGCTGCGGCTGCGGGAGCTGCTGCGCACGGTGCGCGAGAGCCAGGAGCTTGTGCCGTCGCTGCTGCCGGTGGGTGACGGGCTGCTGTGCGCCGTCAAGCGGTGACCGCGGCTGCGGCACGCCCCTCGAACGCGGCTGCCCCGACACCGCGTACGATGCCGGGGCAGCCGCAAGGACAGGATCGCTGGGACGTCAGACGACGACCTTCTTGAGGGCGTCGCCAAGCGCCTCGGCCTCGTCAGGGGTCAGCTCGACGACGAGTCGACCGCCGCCTTCGAGCGGAACGCGCATGACGATGCCCCGCCCCTCCTTGGTCACCTCGAGCGGGCCATCGCCCGTCCGCGGCTTCATGGCCGCCATGCTCGTTCCCCTTCCTGAAACCAGCTCATCGTCTGCCGACGGCCCAGGGAGGGCCCACGCCATCGAAACGGACGCGCGTCACCGGCATCGAACACATTGCTTCCAGGCCATTATCCCGCATCGCAGGACCCGATGACCAACATCGGTCGGCATCGCTTGGGCAACGCGCGCGAGCAAAACCACCCAATTCGGCGATGTGGCTGCGATACTTCGCCGCCGCGCGGACATCCGCCGACCTGCTCCGCTCCGGTTTTCTTTGACGCAGGTCACACGTCGGCTCGGGCCCCTGGACGCCGATCTCCGCCATGCTGTCCCCTGACAGGGACGTACTGAGCGGTACGTCACCAGTGGCGACAGCGGAGGGGAACCCCATGGCCGACACCGTGCTCTACGAGGTGAGCGACGGACTCGTGACGATCACGCTGAACCGCCCCGAGGCGATGAACGCGCTGGACATCGCGACCAAGGTCGCCCTCCGGGAGGCGGCGGAATCCGCGGCCGGGGACACGGCCGTACGGGCGATCCTGCTGACCGCCGCCGGGGAGCGGGCGTTCTGCGTGGGCCAGGACCTCAAAGAACACATCGGGCTGCTGGCCAGCGACCGGGAGACCGGGTCCGGGCACACGATGAGCACGGTCAGGGAGCACTACAACCCGATCGTGCGGGCCCTCGCCGAGGCGCCCAAGCCGGTGGTCGCCGCGGTGAACGGTGTCGCGGCCGGGGCCGGCTTCGGCTTCGCTCTCGCCGCGGACTACCGGATCGTGGCCGACACGGCGGGCTTCAACACCTCCTTCGCCGGGGTGGCGCTGACCGCCGACTCCGGCATCTCCTGGACGCTCCCCCGCGTGGTCGGCCCCGGCCGCGCCGCCGACCTGCTGTTCTTCCCGCGCAGCATCAGCGCCCAGGACGCGCTGGAGCTGGGCATCGCCAACCGGGTCGTACCCGCGGGTGCGCTGCGCGGCGAGGCCGAGAAGGTGGCGCGGGCGCTGGCCGAGGGGCCGACGGTGGCGTACGCGGCACTCAAGGAGGCGGTGGCCTTCGGCCTCACGCACTCCCTCGCCGAGACCCTGGAGAAGGAGGACGAGCTGCAGACGCGGGCGGGGCGGTCCGAGGACCATGCCATCGCCGTCCAGGCGTTTGTGAACAAGGAGAAGCCGAAGTACCTGGGCCGGTGAGCCGTTCGTCCGCGGGCCGGTGAGGGCGCGCGTCCCTGAGGGCCGCGCGCCAGACCCCCATCGGCGCGACGGTCTCCTCCTCAGACGCCGGGCGGGCCGGGCTTACGGGCCACGCAGGCTTCCAGGTGATCGTTCACCAATCCGCACGCCTGCATGAGCGCGTACGCCGTCGTCGGGCCGACGAATCTCAGGCCGCGCTTCTTCAGGGCCTTCGACAGGGCCGTCGACTCCGGTGTGACCGGGGGGACGTCGGCGAGGGTCTTCGGGGCGGGGCGGCCGCTCGGGTCGGGGGCGTGGGACCAGATCAGTTCGTCCAGCTCGCCCTCCGGCCAGTCGGCGAGCACGCGCGCGTTGGCAAGCGTCGCGTCGATCTTGGCGCGGTTGCGGATGATGCCGGCGTCGGCCAGCAGGCGCTCGCGGTCCTCGTCGGTGAAGACGGCGACCTTCTCTATGCGGAAGCCGGCGAAGGCCGCGCGGAAACCCGGGCGGCGGCGCAGGATCGTGATCCAGGACAGGCCCGACTGGAAGGCCTCCAGGCTGATCCGTTCGAAGAGGGCGTCGTCGCCGTGGACCGGGCGGCCCCATTCCTCGTCGTGGTACGACACGTAGTCGTCGGTGGACAGGGCCCAGGGGCAGCGCAGACCGCCGTCGGGCCCGGCGAGGGCGGTTCCGGCGGTCATCGCTGCTCCTCCTGCTCGGGCTTGTCCAGGCGGGCGTGCGCCGCGGCCCGGGCTCCGGCCAGCGCGGACTCCAGGTCGGCGATCCGGGCGTCCCGCTCGGCGAGCTCGGCGGCGAGACGGCCGAGCGCGTCGTCGACGTCGGCCATGCGGTAGCCCCGCGGGGCGACCGGGAAGCGCAGGCTCTCCACGTCCGCGCGGTCCACCGGGCGGTCCACGGGCAGCGGATCCCGCAGCCGCTCCGGTGCCGCCTCGGGCAGCGGGCCGCTCTCGCCGCCGCCCACCACGGCGAGTGTCACCGCGGCGACCACGACGGCCAGCGCGACGACCAGGAACAAGAACATCACCATCGCCAGGGGTCCCCACGCTCTGTTCCGGACGCTGTGCCGGACGCTGAAACTGTCAGGGTCCGATCGTGCCATGCGAGCCTGACGGTTAGGGTCACAGGCGGCCGTACTGCGGGACGTACTAGGAGAGGTCACAGCGGATGCTCAGGCTGGGCAGGCGGGAATTCGGGTCCCACGAGCCGGTGATCATGGCGATCGTGAACCGGACCCCGGACTCCTTCTACGACCAGGGGGCCACCTTCCGCGACGAGCCGGCCCTCGCGCGCGTGGAGCGGGCGGTGGCCGAGGGCGCCGCGATCATCGACATCGGCGGGGTGAAGGCCGGGCCCGGCGAAGAAGTCACGGCGCAGGAGGAGGCGCGGCGGACGGTCGGCTTCGTCGCGGAGGTACGGCGCCGGTTCCCCGATGTGATCATCAGCGTGGACACCTGGCGGGCCGAGGTCGGCGAGGCGGTGTGCGAGGCGGGTGCGGATCTGCTGAACGACGCGTGGGGCGGGGTCGACCCGGGGCTGGCGGAGGTCGCGGCGCGGTACGGGGTGGGCCTGGTGTGCACGCACGCGGGAGGTGTGCGGCCGCGGACACGGCCCCACCGGGTGACCTACGACGACGTCATGGCCGACATCCTGAAGGTGACCGTGGGGCTCGCCGAGCGGGCGGTGGCGCTGGGGGTGCCGAGGGAGTCGGTGCTCATCGACCCCGGGCACGACTTCGGGAAGAACACGCGGCACAGCCTGGAGGCGACGCGGCGGCTGGACGAGATGGTCGCCACGGGGTGGCCGGTGCTGGTGTCCTTGTCCAACAAGGACTTCGTCGGCGAGTCCTTGGACCGGCCGGTGAAGGAGCGGTTGATCGGTACGTTGGCGACGACTGCGGTGTCGGCGTGGCTCGGGGCGCAGGTGTACCGGGTCCACGAGGTCGCCGAGACCCGACAGGTGCTGGACATGGTGGCGTCCATCGCCGGGCACCGCGTTCCCGCGGTGGCTCGCCGGGGTCTCGCCTGACACGGGTGGTGGGTGGGGCACAGGCCAGGGGCCCGGGGGCGGAGCCCCCGGGGGCTGGGCCGTGGTGCCGGGGACCGCTGGACGGCCCCCGGGCCTGGGCCGGGCTGCGGTGTCCGAGGCCGGTCGTTGCCGGCCGAGGCCCCGTGCCGGCGGCCCGCCAGCGGCCCGCTAGCGGCCGGCCTCCTTCGAGACCAGGGCCACCGCTTCCTCCACGTCGTCCGTCACGTGGAACAGCAGGAGGTCCTTCTCCGCGGCCTTGCCCTGGGCGACCAGCGTGTTCCTCAGCCAGGACAGCAGACCGTCCCAGTACTCGGTGCCGAAGAGGACGATCGGGAAGCGGGTGACCTTCTGGGTCTGGACCAGGGTGAGGGCCTCGAAGAGTTCGTCCAGGGTGCCGAGGCCGCCGGGCAGGACCACGAACCCCTGCGCGTACTTCACGAACATCATCTTGCGGACGAAGAAGTATCGGAAGTTCAGCCCGATGTCGACGTAGGGGTTGAGCCCCTGCTCGAAGGGGAGTTCGATGCCGAGCCCCACCGAGATGCCGCCCGCCTCGCAAGCGCCCTTGTTGGCCGCCTCCATCGCGCCCGGGCCGCCGCCCGTGATCACCGCGAAGCCGGCCTCCACCAGTCCCCGGCCGAGCCGCACGCCCGCGTCGTACTCCGGCGAGTCCACCAGTGTCCGCGCCGAGCCGAAGACGCTGATGGCGGGCGGGAGTTCGGCGAGCGTGCCGAAGCCCTCGATGAACTCCGACTGGATCCGCAGCACCCGCCAGGGGTCGGTGTGGACCCAGTCCGAGGGGGCGCGCTCGTCCAGCAGCCGCTGGTCGGTCGTGCTGGCCGTCACCTGTCCCCGCCGTCGGAGGACCGGCCCGAGCCGCTGCTCGTCCGGCGGCTGCTTCTTCCCCTCGGGGTTTCCGGTAGCCATGTGCGCTCCCTCCGCTTGCCGGTAGTTCGGTCTCAGACTAGATCCACACGGGTCACGGAGGGGGGACCTGAGCATGTCGGGCGTGCAGCGGAGCCCGGCACGGCCTACGCGGTGAGCCAGTTCCGCAGGCGCTCCTCGCCCGCCAGGATCTTCGCGGTCTGCACGCGCTCGTCCCGCTTGTGCGCCAAGTGCGGGTTGCCGGGGCCGTAGTTGACCGCGGGAATGCCGAGCGCGGAGAAGCGGGACACGTCCGTCCAGCCGTACTTGGGCTGCGGGGTGCCGCCCACCGCCTCGATGAAGGCCGCCGCGGCCGGGTGGGAGAGGCCGGGCAGCGCGCCGCCGCTGTGGTCGTCGACCACGAACTCCTCGACACCGCAGTCCGCGAACACCTCGCGGACGTGTGCGATCGCCTCCTCCTCCGTGCGGTCGGGGGCGTAGCGGAAGTTGACCGTGACCACGCACTCGTCGGGGATGACGTTGCCCGCGACTCCGCCGCTGATGCCCACCGCGTTGAGGCCCTCGCGGTACTCCAGGCCGTCGATCACCGGGTAGCGGGGTTCGTAGGACGCCAGCCGGGCGAGGATGGGGGCCGCCGCGTGGATGGCGTTGGAGCCCATCCAGCCGCGCGCCGAGTGGGCCCGCTCCCCCGTGGTCTTCAGCAGCACGCGCAGGGTGCCCTGGCAGCCGCCCTCGACCTCACCGTTCGAGGGCTCCAGCAGGACCGCGAAGTCGCCCGCCAGCCACTCCGGGTGGGCTTCGGACACGTGCTTGAGGCCGTTGAGGTCGGCGGCGACCTCCTCGTTGTCGTAGAAGACGAAGGTCAGGTCGCGGTTGGGCGCCGGCACCGTGGCCGCGATGCGCAGCTGTACCGCCACGCCGGCCTTCATGTCGCAGGTGCCGCAGCCCCACAGCACACCGTCCTCGTCGAGACGCGAGGGCACGTTGTCCGCGATCGGGACGGTGTCGATGTGGCCGGCCAGGATCACGCGCTCGGCGCGGCCCAGGTCGGTCCGGGCGACCACGTTGTTGCCGTAGCGGTCGACCCTCAGGTGCGGCAGGGCACGCAGGGCGGTCTCGATCGCGTCCGCGAGCGGCTTCTCGGTGCCGCTCTCGGAGGGGAGGTCCACGAGCTGAGCGGTGAGCGCGGCGGCGTCGAGTGTGAGGTCAAGCGAGGTGTGGGCCATGGCCACGACCCTAGGGGGTGGCTTCCGGATCGGGCCAGCGACGCGGGACCCGGCACGCGCGTCCGCCGCCCTGTCGTCGCCCTCCCCCAAGCTCTCGGCTTCGCTCGAGCGGGAGGGGCCCCGTCGTTGCCGCTGCACCCACCCCGCAGCGCACCGTCGCCTCCCGCCGGCCCGAGGCACCCCCTGGCGCGCCCCGCCCGGGCGGGTCGCGACGCTGTCCGAACCCCCCATGAAGGTGCCGAAGGGCTCCAGTACCTTGTACGCGTGTCAGAGCCGTCCCCCACCCGTCCCAAGCGTCGCGGCCGTCTCTTCCGTTTCGCCGCGGCCCTGCTGGTCCTGTGCGGCGTCGCCGCGTACCTCGTGGTGCAGTACGTCACCGGAGGCGGCGGAGCGCGCGGCTGCACGGTGGTCTCGGCCTCGGGCGACGGGGCGTCGTACGAGTTCACGCCGGAGCAGGCGGTGAACGCGGCGACGATCGCCGCTGTCGGCACCGGGCGCGGGATGCCCCGGCGGGCGGTGACGATCGCGCTCGCCACCGCCCTGCAGGAGTCGGGGCTGCGCAACATCGAGCACGGCGACCGGGACTCGCTGGGCCTGTTCCAGCAGCGGCCCTCGCAGGGCTGGGGCACCGAGCGTCAGGTCATGGACCCGGCGTACGCGGCGGGCATCTTCTACGCACACCTGGCCAAGGTTTCCGGCTACACCGAGCTGCCGCTCACGGTGGCCGCGCAACGGGTGCAGCGCAGTGGCTACCCGGAGGCGTACGCCAAGCACGAACCGGACGCCGCGCTGCTGGCCGCGGCGCTGACCGGGCACGCGGCGGCCACGCTGACCTGCGACGGGCGCCCCGAGCGCACGGCCTCGGCGACCGGTCCGGACGCGGTACGGACGGCGCTGGTACGGGACTTCGGGCGGGACGCGCTGCAGGAGACCGGTGCGGTGGTGGGCGGCACTCCCGTGCCGTCGCCGTCTCCCTCGCCGAGTGTGACCGCGACCGCGCACGGGCGGACCGTGACCGTGCCGGTGTCCGAGGGCGGACAGCCGGGCGCGTCCGGGCGCACGGAGCGGGAGCGGGGCTGGCAGCTGGCGCAGTGGGCGGTCGCCAACTCCTCGGCGCTGCACATCGAGCGGGTGGCGTACGCGGGGCGGGAGTGGACCGCGGGGAGCAGCGGCGGCCGGTGGCGGACGGCGGCGGGTTCGGACGGGGCCGGCGGTCCGGAGAACTCGGTGGGGGCCGTCCGGATCGTGACCGGACAGTAGTACGGGGCCTCACTCCGGCGGGTTGTGCGGCGGGGCTCGCCCGGCGTCCGAGCGAGTCTCGCACCGGATCCGGAAATCCTTGGAAAACCAAGGGCGTAAGGATTCTGCGGGATTACGGACAGACGTCCTTTGCCCATTTTTATCCACACCCGATAATGCGATGCGTTATCCATTCTTTACCTGGGGCGTCCGCAACCTTTGGGGTCTTCGCGCGGTAGTCACGGCGTCCGAGCCCGGACACGAGCCCGGACACACACCGTTCTCTCCCGTCGAATGGAGCATCATGTCCCTCCCTCTGACCCGCCGGATCGCCCGTGCCGCGCTGCTCGTCGCAGCGGGAGCGGCTGCCGGGGTCGGTGCGGCCGGCTCCGCCGGTGCGGCCACGAATCTGCCGGCCACCCCCAACCTGGGCGGTCTGACCGCCCTGGACGGAGGACACGTCGGCGACACCGTCGAGGATGCCGCGCGCGACGCCACCTCCGTCGCGGGTGACGCGGGCGGCAAGGCGGTCAGGCAGACGGTGCCGGCCGCGGGCAAGACCGGCCGCGGTGCCCTGAAGAAGACGGCGCCCGCGGCGCACAAGGTCGCGGGGGACGCGACCGGGGCCGCGGGGGGTGTGCTGGGGGACACCGCGTCCACCGCCAAGAAGGGTGGGCTGCCCACCTCCTCCCTGCCGACGCAGGGTCTGCCGCTGGGCGGCTGAGATCGGCTGCCGTCGACCGCACGGTGAACGGGGCCCGGGGAGTTCCCCGGGCCCCGTTCACCTTCGGGCCTGCCGGCGGGAACGGTTCACGCCGCCAGCCGGGACACCGCCGCGCGGATCCGCTCGTCCGTGGCCGTGAGGGCCACTCGGACGAAGTTCTTTCCCGCCTCGCCGTAGAAGTCTCCGGGGGCCACCAGAACGCCCCGGTCGGCCAGGTGGGCGACCGTGTCCCAGCAGGACTCGTCCCGGGTGGCCCAGAGGTAGAGGCTGGCCTCGCTGTGTTCGATGCGGAAGCCGTGGCCGAGCAGAGCCGCCCGCAGGACCTCGCGGCGGGCCGCGTAGCGTTCGCGCTGGACGCGGACGTGTTCGTCGTCTCCGAGGGCCGCCACGACGGCCGCCTGGGTCGGCGCGGAGGTCATCATGCCGCCGTGCTTGCGGATCTCCAGGAGGGGGCCCAGGACGGCCGGGTCACCGGCGATGAAGGCCGCGCGGTAGCCCGCCAGGTTCGAGCGCTTGGAGAGGGAGTGGACGGCGACGATGCCGTCGTAGGAGCCGTTGTTGACGTCCGGGTGCAGGACCGAGACCGGGTCGGCCTCCCAGCCCAGCTCGAGGTAGCACTCGTCGGAGACCAGCAGGACGCCGTGCTCGCGGGCCCAGGCGACGATGGCGGTCAGGTCCTCCTTCGGCAGGACCTTGCCGGTGGGGTTGGACGGGGAGTTCAGCCAGAGGAGCCGCAGACCGGCCGGGTCCAGGTCGCGCGGGTCGTCGTAGACCTCGTAGGCGGCGCGGGCGAGGCGGGCGCCGACCTCGTAGGTCGGGTAGGCGAGGCGCGGGTAGGCCACCTTGTCGCCGGGGCCGAGGCCCAGCTGGGTCGGCAGCCAGGCCACCAGCTCCTTGGAGCCGACGACCGGCAGGACATGGCGGTGGGTGAGGTGGCGGGCGCCCAGACGGCGCTCCAGCCAGCCGGTGATCGCGTCGCGCAGGGCCGGCGTGCCCCACACGGTCGGGTAGCCTGGAGAGTCGGCCGCCTCCGTCAGGGCCTTCTGGATCAGCTCGGGAACCGGGTCGACCGGGGTGCCGACGGAGAGGTCGACGATGCCGTCGGGGTGGGCCGCGGCCGTCTTCTTGTACGGGTCCAGCTTGTCCCAGGGAAAGGTGGGCAGGCGGTCGGAGACTGCGGACACGATCAGTGGCTCACTTTCGTCTGGTACGGCAAACGCCTCGGTCCCGTACGGCGGTGATCTGGGCGATCGGGCCGTACGGGACCGAGGCGGCGCGGTGTGCGGGCCGCTTGGCGCTTAAACGGTCACTCGCCCTGCGGCGGCAGCGCGGCGACGAAGGGGTGGTCGCGCTCGATCAGCCCCAGCTTGCTGGCACCGCCGGGAGAGCCCAGCTCGTCGAAGAACTCGACGTTCGCCTTGTAGTAGTCCTTCCACTCCTCCGGGACGTCGTCCTCGTAGAAGATCGCCTCGACCGGGCAGACCGGCTCACAGGCACCACAGTCGACGCATTCGTCCGGGTGGATGTACAAGGACCGCTGGCCCTCGTAGATGCAGTCGACCGGGCACTCCTCGATGCACGCCTTGTCCTTGACGTCGACACAAGGCTGCGCGATGACGTAGGTCACGCTGTCGTTCCTCCTCGATAGGGCGCTGGCGGGCCTCCTCAGGCTCCGCCGCCTGGCGCGCGGGAGCGCGGCGTCGTCGATGCCCGCCCCTAGTATCTCCGTTCCGGAGCGTGATCCGAACAGGAGGGGCGAACTGACCAGTGGAAATCTCGGCTGCAGGACTTCTGGAAGTCCGTATCACCCCTGCTGACGTGGGAAAACGAGTGTCGGTACGGTGCTTGAGCGACCCCGGAGAGACGCAGGAGAAGTTCACCGACACGGTGGGTGTTCTCACATCATGGGATGATGGCGTGCTCATGATCACACGACGGGACGGCCGCAGTGTCCGGTTCCGCGAATCGTCGCTGGTCGCGGGGAAGGTCGTGCCAGCCGCTCCGGCCCGCCGGAGGGGCCCCGCTGCGAGCTACCCGGAACTCGCCCGTATCGCCTCGCGCGCGTGGCGGCCCGTGGAGAGCGAGCGCCTCGGGGAGTGGGAGCTGCGGGCGGCGGTCGAGGTGGGCCCGCGCGACGGGGATCCCCCCGGCCCTTCGGCGCTGGGAGAGCGTCCCGCCGGGGTGGCCGGGCGGCGGGCGGGCTTCACACGGCGGGCCAACAGCGTGCTGCCGCTCGGTGATCCCGGCCTTCCGCTCGACGCGGCCCTGGAGGCCGTACGACGCTGGTACGGCGAGCGTGGCCTGCCCGCCTACGTGCAGACCGCCACCGGAGCCGAGGGCACGCAGGAGCTGTTGTGCGCGGAGCTGGAGCGGCGCGGCTGGGTGCGGGAGGTGAGCGCCGAGGTGTGGATCGGTGCCCTGGCGCCGGTCGCGGACCGGGCGGAGGGCGCGGATGTGGTCCTGTCCCGGGAGGCGGACGAGGCGTGGCTCGCGCGGTACCAGCGCAAGGGGATGAGCGAGGTGGCCCTGCGGGTGCTCGGCGGCGGTCCGTCGGTGTGGTTCGCGTCCGTGCCCGGCGGTGGTACCCCCCGCTCGGGCGAAGCCGGGAGCCCGGGGGAAGAGGGTGAGCCTCCGGTGGCGATCGGGCGGTGTGTCGTGGACGGGCGGTGGGCCGGCTTCGCGGCGGTCGAGGTGGCCCCCGACCGGCGGCGGCGGGGGCTCGCCACCGAGGTGATGGCCGCGCTGGCCCGGCGCGCGCTGGACGAGGGCGCGTCGGCGGCCTGGCTGCAGGTCGAGACGGACAACGAGGGCGCACGGGCGCTCTACGCCGCCCTGGGCTTCACTCCGCACCACGCGTACCACCATTACCGGGCACCGAACGATCCGGCCGACCGCCCGCCGTCATCGGAACCCGGCGAGCAGGAACAGACGGCGGACGCATCCGGTGAGCGGGAGCGCGCGGCGGACGCGTCCCACGGCCGTCCCGGGGCGGCCGGCGCACCCGGTGACCGGGCGGGGCGGCGCGTGCCTCAGGCAGCCGGGACCAAGCGGCGGGCGTCCGGCCGCCGGGGCGGGGCGGTCGCCGAGGCCGGTGGGCAGGGCCTGGCGGCGGGGGTGGCCGGTGCGGACCGGGGGGCGGCCGGGGGGCGGCAGCGGGTGCCGGGGTGGTCCGGCGCCGGACGGTCGTAGGAAGCGTTGTGGAAGGGCAAGAGCCAGTCATGGGTCACCCGTATCTGCCGCCCCCGTACCCGCCCCCACCGGAGCGGTCCGCCGAGCTGCGGCAGCGGTTCGCCGAGGAAGCCCGCTCCGAGCGGCCGGACCTGTCGGCGCTGTGCCTGCTGATCGGCGCGCTGGCGGACGGCTCGCTGGACGAGGCCGGCATCGACGCCGCCCAGCTCGAGCTGGACCGGCTGGCGGGCGAGCTGCCGTACCGCCCCGGCGGGCCGCAGGCCTGGGCCGACGCCGTACGGCGGCTGCTCGGCGCGCGGTACGAGTTCCACGGGACCCCGGCCGACTACCAGCGGCTGGAGTCCTCGCTGCTGCACGAGGTGCTGCGGCGGCGGCGCGGGCTGCCGATCCTGCTGTCGGTGGTGTGGCTGGAGGTCGCGCGCAGGGCGGGGGCTCCGGTGTACGGGGTCGCGCTGCCGGGGCACTTCGTGGTCGGGTTCGGCGGGCCGGAGGAGCAGGTGCTGGCCGATGCGTTCGACGGAGGACGCGTGCTGACCGGCCCCGACGCCGAGTTGCTCGTGGTGGGCGCCACGGGGGCCCCGCTGGATGCCTCGATGCTGGAACCCGCGCCACCGCTGGAGGTCGTACAGCGCATCCTGAACAACATCCGCGCGTGGGCCGCCGCCCGGCCCGAGAGGTCCGATATCGCCCTACGTGCCGTGGAGTTGGCGCTGCTGGTTCCCTCGCATCCGGCCCGGCTGCGGTATGAGCACGGGCAACTCCTCGTGCAACGGGGTGAGTTCGTCGCGGGCGCCGAGGAACTGGACGCCTACGCCGACCTGATCGAGGTCGTCGACGAACCGGCCGCCCGCAAGGTACGTCAACAGGCCCATACCGCGCGGTCGATGCTCAACTGAGCCTTCACAGCCACCCCTTCTCCCTGGCCGTCCGCACCGCCTCCGCCCGGTTGCGTACCGCCAGCTTCTGGATGGCCGTGGAGAGGTAGTTGCGGACCGTGCCCTGGGAGAGGTGGAGCGCTGTGGCCAGTTCGGCGTTGGTGGCGCCGTCGGCCGCCGCGCGGAGCACCTCGCGTTCGCGCTCGGTCAGCGGGTTGGCGCCCTCGGCGAGCGCGGCGGCCGCGAGCGTCGGGTCGATGACGTGCTCGCCGGCCAGCACCTTGCGGATGGCCGCGGCGAGTTGGGCGGCCGGGGCGTCCTTGACGAGGAAGGCGTCGGCGCCCGCCTCCATGGCGCTGCGCAGATAGCCGGGCCGGCCGAAGGTGGTGAGGACGACGAGCTTGACCCGCGGGTGCTCCCGGTGCACCTGGGCGGCCGCCTCGATGCCGGTGCACCCCGGCATCTCGATGTCGAGCAGTGCCACGTCCACGCCGTGCGCGCCGACGGCCGCCAGCACTTCGTCCCCGCGCGCCACCTGGGCGACGACCTCGATGTCGTCCTCCAGGCCCAGCAGCGCGGCCAGCGCCTCGCGGACCATCGACTGGTCCTCGGCCAGCAGGACCTTGATCGTGCTCGTCATGCCCCGGATCCTATGTCCCCCGAGGGGCCGTGGGCACGCGGGCGACCAGCCGGAACCCGTGCTTGACCCGGCCCGCCTCCAGGGTTCCGCCGGCCTTCTCCAGACGCTCCGTCAGGCCGGTCAGGCCGTTGCCGGGGCCCTTCCCGGAGCCGCCGGAGCCGTTGTCCTCGACGGCGAGTTCGAGGACCGGCCCGTCCAGGGTCTGGCGGTGCGTGAGCTGGACGAGGCAGCGGTCGGCGCCGCTGTGCCGGACCACGTTGGTGACCGCCTCGCGCAGCGCCCAGGCGAGCGCGGACTCGGCCTCCTCGGGGACACCGGTGAGGTCGGGTTCGGCGGGCGCCTCGCCGACGACACCGGCGGCGGTCAGGGCGACCTGGCTGCCGGCGAGTTCGGCGGCGAGCCGGGGGCGCCGGTAGCCGGTGACGGCCTCCCGGACGTCCACCAGCGCCTGCCGGCTGACCCGTTCGATGTCGGCGACCTGCTGGGCCGCCTTGTCGGGGTGGTCGGGCAGCATACGGCCGGCCAGCTCGCTCTTCAGCGTGATCAGGGAGAGGGAGTGGCCGAGCAGGTCGTGCAGGTCGCGGGCGAGGCGCAGGCGTTCCTCGTTGGCGGCGAGCTGGGCGACGGTGGCCCGGGCCTTGCGCAGCTCGACGGTGGTACGGACGAGTTGGCTGACGCCGGTCATCGCGAACCCGATGAGCAGAACCAGCAGGAACAGGCCTTGCGCCTCCTCCTCGTCGGAGCGCAGGCCGATCAGGTACATCACCACCGCGGAGGCCGGGATGGCCCAGTAGGCCGCCCACAGCGGCAGGGTGGCCCCCCAGGCGACCGACAGGTAGACGAAGAGGCCCAGCCAGGCGCTGCCGAGGGTGACCGCCAGCACGAGGGCGAGGACGCCGAGGATCCCGCCCAGAGTGAGCACGACGACTGGCGAGAACGGGCGGCCGATGTTGCGGAAGACCAGCGTCAGGTAGACCCCCACGAACGCGGTGAGGCCGAGTGAGCCGGCCACGGTGGCGCCGGTGGTGTGGTCGCCGTGGAGCAGATCGTCGACCGGTGAGCTGAGGAAGACCAGCCACACCCCGATCCACAACGTCTTGACCAGCAGCTCGCGCCGGTTGCGGGGCGGCCAGCCCACGGGGGCGTGCTTCGTGGTTCCCGCTTGCCGGTCTTCCGTCATCGCGCTCACGCCTTCAGCGTGTCCTTCCGGTACAGCCAGGCCGCGCCACCCGCGAAGACGACGAAGTAGACGGCGAGGACGGCGATGTCCGTCGCGTGCGGGGCCTGGTTCTGCTCGATCGCCCGTCCCAGGGCAGCGTACGCGTGGGTGGGCAGCCACTCGGCGATGTCCTGCAGGATCTGCGGGAAGGTCGTGGACGGCATCCACAGACCGCCGAGGATCGACAGGCCGAAGTAGACGATCATCGTGATCGGGCGGACCGCGTCCCCGGAGGCGACGTACCCGATGGCGACGCCGAGCGCGGCGAAGACGAGGCTGCCGGCCCAGATGACACCGGTGAGGGCGAGCCACTGCCAGGCGTCGAGGCGTACGTGCTTCACGGCGGCGGCGACGAGGAACACGACGACGATGGACGGCAGGCTCACCACGGCGGCGCCGGCGGTCTTGGCGAGGACGTAGCCGCGCCCGGGCAGCGGGGTCAGCCGCAGCTGCCGTACCCAACCGCTCTCCCGCTCCTTGGCGATGCGCTCGCTGTTGCCCATCAGCACCGCGGTCAGGGCGCCGAAGGAGGCCATGGAGACCATCAGATAGGTGGCGACGGTCTGGCCGCTGCCGTCGACCCTCTCGTGCGTGCCGGCGCTGCTGGCGAAGATCAGGTAGATGATCGAGGGGTAGAGCACCGAGAAGAACAGGAACTTCTTGTTGCGCAGGGCGCGCGCGAGTTCGAGCCTGATCAGTGAGTTCATGACTGCTTGGCCTCCTCGGCCTCCGTGAGTGCGACGAAGGCCTGCTCCAGGCCGAGGCCGGCGACTTCGAGGTTGCGTGGGTGGACGCCGAGGCCGTACAGGGCGTGGACGGTCGCGTCGGCGTCGGCGGACTGGATGCGGACGGTCTGGCCCGACACGTCGATCGACGTGAGGTGGGGCAGCGCGCGCAGGGCGGCCTCGTCGATGACGCCCTCCAGGTCGAAGGAGACCCTGCGCGCCCCCGCCCTGGCCTTGATCTCGGCGGCCGTGCCGTCGGCGAGCAGCCGCCCGCGGTGGAGCACCAGGACCCGGTCGGCGATGGCGTCGGCCTCTTCGAGGTAGTGGGTGGCGAAGAGGACCGTACGGCCCTGGTCGGCCTGCTCGCGCATGGTGGCCCAGAAGGCCTGGCGGGCGGAGACGTCCATGCCGGTGGTGGGCTCGTCCAGGATGATCAGGTCGCTGTCGCCGGCGGTGGCGAGGGCGAAGCGGACGCGCTGGGCCTGACCGCCGGAGAGCTTGTTGACCTTGCGGTCGGCGATCTGCGTGATGCCCGCGCGGGCCAGCACGTCGGTGGCCTGGTACGGCCTCGGGTGCAGCGAGCAGGCCAGCTTCACCAGTTCGGCGACGGTGACCTCGTCCATCAGGCCGCCGCTCTGCAGCATGGCCCCGACCCGGCCGGCGACGATCGCCTCGCGCGGGCTGGTGCCGAACACGCTCACGGTGCCGCTGTCGGGCTGCTTGAGCCCGAGGAGCAGGTCGAGGGTGGTGGACTTGCCGGCCCCGTTCGGGCCGAGGAGGGCGACGGTCTCGCCGGGGTGCAGCCGGAGCGAGAGCCCGTCGACGGCCCGGGTGCCGCCGTATGTCTTGGTCACCTGGTCGAACCCGGCCACCGGGGTGGTGGTGGCCGGCACCGCTGTCGTTGTCATGGCGTCCATGCTGGCCGGAAGGGCCCCGGACCCGGCAGTGTCGGCGGTCCTGACTGCCGGATGACAGATGTCATGCGGATCGGGTGACATGCCCGGAAGGGGCGCCCGGGCAGGTGCCGGACGCCCCTTTCGCGACGCTCGCCGCTAGGACGGGTTCGTGTCGATGACCGCGACCCGGTTGGTCTTGCTCATCAACGCCTGGCGCAGGGCGACATAGACGTCCTGGGGCGTGACGGGCGTCTTCTTGCCGTTGGCGCGGGTGATCAGCACACCGTCGAAGGCCTGGCCGTAGAGCTGCTCCAGGGCGTTCAGGTCCGGGGAGTCGGTCAGTTTGCCGTCGGCCGTCGCCTTCACCCTGAGGAACTTCCACAGCGACTTCTGCGGGCTCATCGGGATGGAGTGCGCCGGGTCGGTCTGTACCGTCACCTTGTCCGACATGGCCGGCTCGGCGAAGGCCTTCATCTCCCGGTCGACCTCGGCGTTCGAGACCGTCGGCTGCTTGGTGGTCGTCGGGACGGTGACCGGCGTCGCCGCGTCCGTCTCCACCAGTGTGCGGTAAGCCTGTTCGACCGCCTGGGTCGACCGGCCCGCGTCGATGGCCTTGCCCGCCTTGCCGTAGACGGGCACGGCCTTGCCCGCCTCGAACCTGATGGTGCCGTCCGTGACCGAGCCGGAGCCGCCGCCGGCCTGCTGGAGGGCGGCCTGCAGCTTCTCCTCGTCCACCGGCATGACCGGCTCGACCACGCGCTTCTGCCCGAAGAGGGAACCGACGACGTGGACCGGGTTGTAGTCGCTCTTCGCGGCCTGGCTCGCCGTGGCCTGGAAGTCGAACTGCAGCCCCGCGTTCTTCGGCGTGAGGGTGACGGTCTTGCCGCCCACGGCCAGCCTCAGCGGCTTGTTCACCCGGCCGCCGAACGCGTCGTCGAGCTTCTTGACGGCGTCGTCGCGGGTGCCGCCGCCGATGTCGACACCGAGCACCGTGGTGCCGTTGGGCACATCGGTGCGGTTCATCAGCAGTCCGGCGCCGTAGGCACCGCCCGCGACGACGACCACGCCGACGGCGAGCAGCACCAGCTTGCTGCGGCCCTTCTTCTTCGGCTTGGCCGCCGCCTTGGGCGCGGCGGCCGGCTCGGGCTTGGGTGCCGTGTGCGGGACCGGGCCGTCGGGGCGCGTGGCGGAGCCGAACGGGGGGGTGCCGGCACCGGGGACGACCGGGATGCCGCTGGTGACCGTGTGTCCGGAGACGTTGTCGGCGGCCGGGGAGCGGTAGCCGGGCGTGCCCGGTTCGGGGGCCGGCTTCTGCGGGGTGAGGATCGCGGTGTCGTCGCTGAGTCCGCCCCCGGGACCGCGCCCTGCGGGACCGCCACCGGGGTTGGCCCCCGGCGCGCCGGGTCCCCGGGGTCCCCCGGGGCCGGCGGGACCGTCGAGGTCGGCGAGGGCGCTGCGGGCGGGCGGGGCGCTCCGGCCGCCGGGGACGCCATAGCCGCTTGTGCCGAGCGAGCCGGCCGGACCGCCGGGGCCGTCGAAGGGTTCGCCGGCGTCCGGACCGAGCCCGCCGGCCGGCGGGACGAGGGTGCCGTCGCCGGTGACCGGGCCGCTGGTGGGGCCGGCCGGGCCCTGCGGGCCGCCGGGGCCGCCGTGGCCGCCGGGCCCGTTGAAACCGCTGGGACCGCCGGGTCCACCGCGCCCGTTCGCACCGCCGGCGCCCGCGCCGCCGAGGCCGTCCTGGCCGCCGCCGTTCTCGGCGAAGTACGGCAGATCGTCGCGTCGCGGCTCGCCGCCGCCGCTCGCGCCGGGGCGGGAGCCGCCGCGGGGGCCGGCGGCCAGTGCCTCGGTCACGTCGAAGGAGCCGGTACCGCCACCGTGGCCCGGGGCGACAGGGCCGCCGGTGGCGCCCGGCAGGCCCTTGCCGTTCGTGGCGCCGGCCCGGGAGGCGCCCGGCGCGCTCATGGAGCCGACCACACCGCCGGGACGGCCGGCGCCGGAGCGTGCACTGGTGGTACCGGCCGCGTGGGACGCTCCCGGTCCACCTGTGCGGGCGCCCGGCGCCCCGGAGGCGGAAGCGCCGGGGATTCCCGCCCCGTTCGTGCCGCCGCCGCCCGGACCGCCCTTGCCGGCGCCGGACTTGCGGGGCGCGAACCAGTCGCTGGTCTTCTCGTCGGCCTGGGCCGCGGCGTCGGCGGGGGTCTCGGCGGCACCGGTGGCCGCCCGGTCGGGCGCGGGCCGCGGGTCGGCGGGGGGCGCCTCGTCCCCGGCGCCGTCGGCGTCCCCGACGGGCTTGCGCACGACGACCGGCGGGATGGGCCGCGATCCGGGGATGTTGATCCGGATCCGGGTCGTCAGCGTGGTCTCGGTCTTCTTCTCCTCCGGCTGCGTGCCCGAACGGCCCGCGCCGGTACCGTCGTCGGAAGCCATGGGGGTCCCGTACGGCGGCGTGCCGGAGGGGTATGCGGCTCCGCCGCGCCCGTTGGGCCCGGAGGACGGAGTGTCAGTTTCACGACTCAAGGCAGGTTCTCCCAGTTGGCTCCGCCGCCCGTCACGACCTCACTGCGAGTGGGGTTCCCCCCTGCACGAGCGAAGTCGAGCGCTTGGGGGAGGCTCGGCGGCGCGCACCACCATACTGGCCACTTCTGGCGCTTATCCCAGCGACCGCTGAGGAAACCCACACCGGACTCGCACGTGCGCCACACGGCGAAGTAGTACGTCACTTGCCAAGTCGGGCGGAGCCGCCGCGGGGTTGCCGCCCGGCGCCAAGGGTGGCGCAGATCACAGCGAGGGCCATGCCACCGAGCAGGAAGAGATAGGAGCCCCCTCCGGCACCGAAGAGGAAGTCGCCTTCGGGACGTGAGGTGGTGAGCAGGATGACGGCGACGATCCAGCCGGCCGCCGGCGCCACCGCCCCGCCCCGGCCGCCGGTGGCGTACGCCCCGCCGAGGAACAGCCCGGCCGCACCCGCGAGGGCGAGCAGCAGCCCGCCGGGGAACCAGGCGGCCTGTACGAGGGCCCCGGCGAGTGCTGCGACCGCGCCGAGCAGGAAGAGGCCCGCATAAGCGGCCACCCGTCCGGCCGAGGGGCGCTGCAGCGGCTGCGCGAGCAGCGGACCCTGTCCGCCGTTGCTCATGACGCCTCCCCGGCGCCGAGGCCGGCGAACAGGTCGGTCTCCCCGGGCTGTCCCGGCCCGCGCACCAACTCGTAGTACTCGGTGGTGAACAGCGGCTGGGCGAGTTCGTTGGAGAGCGCGAAGTACGGCTCGGCGACCTCGATCTGGGTGGCGTGGGCGCGCATCGCGGCGGCCTTGGCGGCGGCGTGCGCGCCGCCGTCGATCGTGGCGGTGATCCGCTCGTCGTCCACGACGCCCGGTACGTCGTCCACGGCCGCACTCTTCTGGAACGGCAGTACGGGCAGCTCGTCCTGAAGACGGGCGAAGGCGGCCTCGGCGGCGGAGCGCGGGACGCGGTTCCAGTAGACCTTGGCGATCCGGTGGCCCCGCTCGGCCGCGAGGTCGACGGCGCGCATGGCGACGCGATGGGCCTGGATGTGGTCCGGGTGGCCGTAGCCGCCGTTGTCGTCGTAGGTGACGAGGACCTGGGGACGGACCTCCAGGATCACCTCGGCGAGGTGGCCGGCGGCCTCGTCCACGTCGGCCTGCCAGAAGCAGCCGGGGTCGTCGTTGTCGGGGATGCCCATCATTCCGGAGTCGCCGTACCGGCCCGCCCCGCCGAGCAGCCGGGCGTCGCTCACGCCCAGCACGCGCACGGCGGCGGCCAGCTCACCGCGCCGGTGTGCGCCCAGCGCCGGGCCCGTCAGATGCCGCAGCTCCGGCGGGATGACCTCGCCCCGCTCCCCCAGGGTGCAGGTGACCAGGGTCACATGGACACCCTCGGCGGCGTACCTGGCCATGGTCGCGCCGTTGTTGATCGACTCGTCGTCCGGGTGCGCGTGCACCAGCAGCAGACGCCGGGCTGGCAGTTCCGTCATGGGGTCAGCCTATGAGGCGGCCGGGCGGTTCGCCGAACCCGGTCGGTCACCCCTCGCGGAGACCGCAAGGGCGTGAGTATTCCGCCCGCCCTGACCACGCGCCGGGCGTACGACAAATTCCCATGAAGGCCTCGAACTGGTGATCTCGCACTTGCCAGGCAGTGCGTCGTCCATGGACTGCACGAAGTCGCGCATGGCCCGGTAGACGTGGGAGGCGCCCTGCTGCGCGTCGTCGGGTGCGATGGTCATGGCGCTCGCTCCTCGTCGTCTGTGCCCAGGGGCAAGGATCGTCACGTTCATGCTAGGCGGCCTCCTCTAGTTCGGTTCGGCAGTCGCGGCAGCGGGCCGCGGGGTCGGGTGAGCGGATGGCGCGGTCGCAGCCGTCGCAGTTCCGCATCGGGGACCGGGGCGGCTGCGGGGCGGCCGACGCCCGGAACGGCGGCGGAGGCGGCAGTTGGGCGGCCAGCCGGTGCGCCAGGAGCGCCGCGGGGCGGCGAACGCCCTCGGGCGGCAGGTCGGCGGTCAGGGCGCGGCGTACGGCGGCGGGGGCGACGTCCCGCTCCAGCCAGGCGGCGACACCAGGGGCCAGGTAGGCCGTGTCGCGGGCGGAGAGGAGCAGCCGGGGGTCGTGGCGGTGGAGGTCTGCGAGCAGGCCGGCGGCGGCCTCCAGTAGCGCTGGGGCGGCGCACGCGGGGCTCGGCACGGCGGGGAGCGGTTTACGGGGGGCCGGCTTCTCGCGCGTCCTGCACGGCGTGCCCTCCTCACACGTCTTCTGCCTCTGCGGCGCCTCCGCCGCCCGGGTCCGCGGGCGGCCGGGGACCTCGGTGTGGCGAAGGGCCGCGGCCGGCTGGTTGCAGGAGATCGTGCGGGTGACGATGCGGCCGGTGGGCGTGCGGTGGCGTTCGCGGCGCAGGTAGCCGTGGGCCTCCAGCTCGCGCAGGGCGGCTGCGATCCGGATGGCTCCCTCGGGGAACCGGGCGGCGAGGGTCTTGATGTCGGCCGGGGCGCCCTTCGGCAGCGACTGGAGGTGCACGCCGAGCCCGATGGCGAGGAGCGACAGCTCCGTGTGCTGGGCCAGGTGGTTGCCGACCACCGTGAAGCGGGTGGTGTGGCGGGTGTTGTCGTGCAGGAGCCCGCCGGTGCGGTGGGCCTCGCCGGGCCGCTGGTTCGGGTGCTTGTTGCCCGCAACGCGGGCCTGGGCGTGCGGGGGCACGCTAGGGTTTTGGGTACCCATCGGGAAGGCCTCTACTTCCTCGGTGGTCAGGCCCTCGCACTGGGATTGCCGTCCCGGCGGGGGCCGTCTCATGTCTGCGGTTGTGGTGGTGCGTTGCGCTGAGCGTCGGGCCTCAGCGGCCGCGAAATCCAGCCGGTCCGGGGACATTCACCCGCCCGAGTGACTGCGACCACGGGCGGGAGGGGTGGGGCTTGGCGGGGGTTCTTTCTCCCGGAGTTCTTTCTCTTTCAGTCGCCGACCGCACCGGAGCGCGCGGGATCGGGTTCCGGTGGCATGAGGCCGATCTCCGCCCAGACGGTCTTGCGTGGGAAGCGCCCTTCGCTGGTTCCCCAGCGGTCCGCGAGCGCGTCCACGAGGAGCAGCCCCCGGCCCGACTCGGCGCCGGCTCCGGGCTCCCGGAGCACGGGCCGCCGGTCACCGCGTGTGTCGGTGACCTCGATGCGGAGGGTGCCGCCGACCGCATAGAGCGTCAGGCGGAAGCTGCGTCCGGGGACGCGGCCGTGGGTGGCGGCGTTGGCCGCCAGTTCGGCGACGACGTGACTCGCCTTCTCGTCGGGGAGTCCCCAGTTCCGCAGCGCGTTCACCGCGAGCAGACGGGCGAGGCGGGCACCGCGCGGGGTGGACGACAGCAGCATGCTGAAGTTGCGGACCGTGCCGGGGGGTTGGGTCCTGGTCTCGGCGAATTCCTGATTCACGTCACTCAGCGTGGCCGACCGGACGTACCGTGAAGAGTGATCACGAGGTTGCGTACGGTGATCGTCCAATGCTTGTCCGGTGCTGTCCGGACTGTCGGCACGACTCCCGCACGCACGACGTGACGGTACGGAGCAGCGCAACGGAGGGGCACGCATGTCGGTGAACGGTGAGGCGGTGCGGGTCGGGACCGGGACGGAGCAGACGGACGAGCCGGGCTGGGAGGTGGACCCGGACGACGACTGGGCGCTCGCCGTGGTGGCCACGGTGGGACGGCAGTTGAGGCTCCGCCGGGAGGCGGCGGGGATGCGGGCCGGCGAGTTCGCGGTGGCGGTCGGGTACGGCGAGGACCTCGTCTACAAGATCGAGAGCGGGAAGCGCATCCCCCGGCCCGAGTACCTGGACACGGCGGACGAGGTGCTGGGCGCCGGGGGTCTGATCGCGGCGATGAAGGAGGACGTGAAGAAGGTCCGGTACCCGAAGAAGGTGCGGGATCTGGCGCAGATGGAGGCTCGGGCGGTGGAGCTTCAGCTCTACGATCCCTTGAACATCCACGGGCTGTTGCAGACGCCTGATTACGCACGCGGACTGCTCCTCATGAGGCGCCCCGCCTTCTCAGCGGATGAGGTGGAGCGGTTCATCTCCGCGCGTGTGGCCCGCAAGGCCGTCTTTGAACGGGACCCTGCCCCCGAGCTCAGCTTCGTCCTGGAGGAGTGGACACTTCGGCGTCCGTTGGGCGGGAAGACAAGGCTGCGTCAACAACTGGAACACCTGTTGGAAGTCGGACAGCTGCGCAACGTCGAGCTGCAAGTGATGCCGATGGATCGCGAGGAGCACGCCGGCCTGGCGGGCGGCATCGAGGTGCTGAAGTTCGAGGACGGTTCGATGGTGGGGCGCTCTCCGGCGGTCGCCAACGGTCGACCGGTTTCCGAGCCCAGGCAGCTCCGTATCCTGGAACTCCGGTATGGCATCATCCGGGCGCAGGCCCTCACACCGCGTGAGTCGGCCTCATTCATCGAGCAACTGCTGGGGGAGACATGAGCCGCAAGACCTCGTCCTGGGACTCCTCCGACCTGGCGTGGTTCAAGAGCAGCTACAGCAGCAGCAGCGAGGGCGATTCCTGCGTCGAGGTCGCCACCGAGCCCGGCACCATCCACGTCCGCGACTCGAAGAACGTCGAAGGGCCCCGGCTGGCCTTCACCCCTGCCGCGTGGGCCGACTTCGTGCCGTACTCGGCCAGGGGCTGACCCAGCGGCTCCTACTCGACCTCGACCTCCGGTACGTCCACGTCGCCGCTTCAGGGAGCGGACGATGGCCGTGAACTCGTTCAGGGCGGACCGGAGGTCGCGGACGATCTCCTCGGGCGGCACTTCGTCCACCCTCCGCCCCCCCAGCCTCGCTCGTCCAGGACGGCACAGGTTACGGAGTCAGGCAGCCGCAAGCGGCGGAACAGGACGGCCGGCGACCAGTCGAGTCGCCGGCCGTCCGGACGCCGTCGCCTCAGCCGCCCTCAGAACTTGATGCTGCCGATCATGCTCGCGACGTTGGTCGTCAACTCGTTGATCGTCGGCGCGACGGTCGAGGAGGCGAGATAGAAGCCGAGCAGGATGCAGACGACCGCATGTCCGCCCTTCAGTCCTGATTTCTTGACCAGCAGGAAGACGATGATCGCCAGCAGCACCACCGCCGAAATCGAGAGTGCCACGGCGGCTCACCTCCAAAGATCCCAGGGACGCGGGGCGGTGTAGAGCAACTCCATGCAGACGCCAGCAGGTTCTTACCCACACAGCGGTAGTGATCATAACTATGTGTACTCGCGCATCGCTCGGCGCACGGCCGCACAAGGGGGCGCATGGCCAATATGGTCGGGGTATGACGACTGAGGCTGACTCCTTCCC
The DNA here is from genome assembly GCF_040613075.1 of Streptomyces sp. NPDC006314. Lineage (NCBI taxonomy): Bacteria > Bacillati > Actinomycetota > Actinomycetes > Kitasatosporales > Streptomycetaceae > Streptomyces > Streptomyces sp. NPDC006314. Next base: position 54,260 of record NZ_JBEXRL010000015.1, read on the forward strand.
CCGTCGGCACGCCCGGACCCAGCGGTTCACGCTCGGCGCGCCGCGCGCGTTCACCGTGGCACCCGACGGTTCGCGTGTCGCGTTCCTGCGCTCGGGCTCCGGCACGGACCGCGCCAACTCCCTGTGGGTACTGGACCTACCGGACGGTGGGGAGCGCCTGGCGGCCGACCCGGGCGCCCTCCTCGAAGGCGCCACCGAGCAGCTCTCGGCGCAGGAGCGGGCGCGCCGGGAGCGCAGCCGGGAGGGCGGTGCCGGCATCGTCGGCTACGCCACCGACGCCTCCGTGGAGTTGGCGTCTTTCGCCTTGTCGGGGCGGCTTTTCACGGCCGAGCTGCGGGCCGGTACGGCGCGCGAACTCCGCGTCCCGGGACCGGTGCTCGACCCGCGCCCCGCCCCCGACGGCCGGCACGTCGCGTATGTCGCGCGGGGCGGGCTGCGGGTGGTGGGCGCCGAGGGTGGGGACGACCGGGCGCTCGCGGAACCGGAGTCCGAGAACGTGACCTACGGTCTGGCGGAGTTCATCGCGGCCGAGGAGATGGGGCGTTCGCGGGGGTTCTGGTGGGCTCCGGACTCCGGCCGGCTGCTCGTGGCGCGCGTGGACGACACGCCGGTGCGGCGGTGGTGGATCGCGGATCCGGCCAACCCCGGGAGTGAGCCGAACAACGTCGCGTACCCCGCGGCGGGCACGCCGAACGCGGACGTACGGCTGTTCGTGCTCGGCCTCGGCGGGGAGCGCACGGAGGTCGCGTGGGACCGGGCCCGCTATCCGTATCTGGCCCATGCGCACTGGTCAGAGGCGGGTGCACCGCTGCTGCTGGTGCAGGCGCGGGACCAGCGCAGCCAGCTGTTCCTGGCGGTGGACCCGGATACGGGGGCGACGCGGATGGTGCACGCCGATGAAGATCCAACATGGCTTGAACTTTTCCCTGGGGTGCCATGCTGGAGCCCTTCCGGTCAGCTTGTCCGGATCGCGGACGAGGGCGGGGCGCGAGTCCTGGCGGTCGGGGAGCGACCCTTGACCAGGGCTCAATTGCACATCCGTGCGGTCCTGGACGTGGGTGCGGACGACGTACTGGTTTCCGCCTCGGCGGGCGCGGAGGCGGAGACGCCGGAGATCGGCGAAGTCCATGTGTACCGCGTGAACGAGCTGGGCGTGGAGCGGGTGTCGCGGGAGCCCGGCGTGCACTCGGCGGTACGGGCCGGGGGCGTGACCGTGCTCGTGTCCGCGGCCCTGGACAGGCCGGGCTCCCGTGTCCAGGTGCTGCGTGACGGAAAACCGACGACCACTGTCCGGTCGTTCGCCGAAGATCCCGGTATGTCCCCTCGGGTGACCCTCGTCGAGGGGGGCGCACGCCGAATCCCGTGCGCCGTGCTTATGCCACGGGACTACCACGGTGACACTCCCCTGCCGGTTCTCATGGACCCCTACGGCGGTCCGCACGGCCAGCGGGTCGTCGCCGCGCACAACGCCCATCTGACCTCGCAGTGGTTCGCGGACCAGGGGTTCGCGGTGATCGTCGCCGACGGCCGGGGCACTCCGGGCCGCTCGCCGGCCTGGGAGAAGGCGATCCGGGACGACGTGGCGGCCATCAGCCTCCAGGACCAGGTCGACGCGCTGCACGCCCTTGCCGACCGGTTCCCGCTGGATCTGGACCGGGTGGCCATCCGGGGCTGGTCCTTCGGCGGTTATCTGGCGGCGCTGGCGGCGCTGCGCCGCCCGGACGTCTTCCACGCGGCGGTGGTCGGTGCGCCCGTCACCGACCTGCGGCTGTACGACACCCACTATGAGGAGCGCTACCTGGGCCATCCGGACGAGCAGCCGGAGGTCTACCGCCGCAACTCGCTGATCGACGACGAGGGTCTGGTCGATCCGGCCGAGCCGCACCGCCCGATGATGATCATCCATGGCCTGGCGGACGACAACGTGGTCGTCGCCCACTCCCTGCGGTTGTCCTCCGCCCTGCTGGCCGCGGGCCGCCCGCACGAGGTCCTGCCGCTGTCCGGGGTGACCCACATGACCCCGCAGGAGACGGTCGCCGAGAACCTGCTGCTGCTCCAGGTGGACTTCCTCAAGCGTTCGCTGGCACAACGGGGCAAATCCGAGTGAACTGCGTTAACACGCAGGCAACTTCACGGAAGCGGTACCGATATACGGACGCGGGAGGCTGAACAGCGTACGGCCGTGCGGGTGCCGTGAACGGGCCGGGGTGCGCCATGTCACCCCGGCCCGTTGCCGTTCCCTCGGGACTCCTCCGGCTCCTTGGGTGGCACCGCCCCCGGCGCGGAGCGCCCGGCCGGCATGGTCTCCTCCGCGAAGTGGCACGCCGAGTCGTGGGCCGCCGGCCCGGACGTGAGGCGGAAGCCGGCGGGGACCGCCAGGGCCGGGACCTCCAGGGCGCAGCGCTCCCGGGCCTTCCAGCAGCGGGTGCGGAAGCGGCAGCCGGAGGGGATGTCCGCCGGGGACGGCACGTCGCCGGTGAGGATGATCCGCTCGCGGTGTTCGCGGGCCGCCGGGTCGGGGACCGGGACGGCCGACAGCAGCGCCTGGGTGTAGGGGTGCGTGGGGTGGTCGTAGATCTCGGCGTCCCGCCCGATCTCCACGATCCGGCCCAGGTACATCACCCCCACCCGGTCCGAGATGTGCCGGACGATCGACAGGTCGTGCGCGATGAAGACGTAGGAGAGGTCGAACTCCGCCTGGAGCCGGTCCAGGAGATTGATCACCTGGGCCTGGACCGAGACGTCCAGGGCGGACACCGGCTCGTCGGCGACGATGATCTCCGGGCGCAGCGCCAACCCGCGTGCGATGCCGATGCGCTGGCGCTGGCCGCCGGAGAACTGGTGCGGATAGCGGTTGATGTAGTCCGGGTCGAGGCCGACCACGTCCAGCAGCTCCCGCACCCTGCGGCGCCGGTCGCCCTTGGGCGCGACGTCGGGGTGGATGTCGTACGGCTCCCCCACGATGTCACCCACGGTCATGCGCGGGTTGAGAGAGGTGTACGGGTCCTGGAAGACCATCTGGATGTTCCGGCGGACGGCCTTCAGGGCCCTGCCGGACAGCTTGGTGATGTCCTCGCCCTTGAACCTGATGGACCCCGCGGTCGGCCGCTCCAGGTTGCAGAGCAACTTGGCGACCGTCGACTTGCCGCAGCCCGACTCGCCGACGATCCCCAGGGTTTCGCCCTTGCCGAGCGTGAAGTCGACACCGTCGACCGCCTTCACCGCGCCGACCTGTCTCTTGAACAGGATGCCCCGCGTCAGCGGGTAGTGCTTGACGAGGCCGCTGACCTCCAGGATCGGCTCAGTGGTCGTGGCCATGCAGGCACTCCCTCCAGAAGTGGCAGGCGCTGCCCCGCTCCCCGGGCACCTCGTACAGCGGAGGTTCGTCGGTGCGGCAGACGTCCCGGGCCATCGGGCAGCGCGGGTGGAAGGAGCAGCCCGGCGGGAGGTGCGTCAGGTTCGGCGGGAGGCCCTTGATGGCGTACAGCTCCTGCCCCTTCTGGTCCAGACGCGGGATGGAGTCCAGCAGACCGCGGGTGTAGGGGTGGGCCGGCGCCTTGTAGATGTCGTGCACGGGCGCGGACTCGACGATCCTCCCCCCGTACATCACCGCGATCCGGTCGGCGACGTCCGCGACGACACCCAGGTCATGGGTGATCAGGATCAGCCCCATGCGGTACTCGCGCTGCAACTCCGCGAGCAGGTCCATGACCTGGGCCTGCACGGTGACGTCCAGGGCGGTGGTGGGCTCGTCGGCGATGATGAGCGCCGGCTCCAGCGCCAGCGCCATGGCGATCATGATGCGCTGGCGCATACCGCCGGAGAACTGGTGCGGATAGTCCCGCACCCGCTGCGCGGCCGCCGGGATGCGCACCCGGTCCATCAGCTCCACCGCCCTGGCCCGCGCGTCCTTCCTCGACATGCCCCGGTGCACGACGAACATCTCGCCGAGCTGATCCCCCACGCAGAGCACGGGGTTGAGGGCCGACAGCGCGTCCTGGAAGATCATCGCCATCCCGGCGCCCCGGATCTTCCGCCGCCCCTCCTCCTTCAGCGTGAGCAGGTCCTGCCCCTGGAAGAGGATCTGCCCCCCGGTGATCCGCCCGGGCGGCATGTCCAGAATCCCCATCACCGTCTGGGCGGTCACCGACTTTCCCGATCCGGACTCGCCGAGCACCGCCAGCGTCTCCCCCGCGTCGACCGCGTAGCTCACCCCGTTGACGGCTCGGGCGACCCCGTCCCGGGTGTGGAACTCCACGTGCAGATCACGCACTTCGAGCAGCACGGCACCGTCACCTCAGCTTCGGGTCGAGGGCGTCGCGCACCGCGTCGCCGAGCATGATGAAGGCCAGCACCGTGATCGCCAGCGCCCCCGAGGGCCACAGCAGGGCGTGCGGGGCGTTGCGGATGTAGGGGGATGCGGCGGAGATGTCGATACCCCAGGAGACGCTGGGCGGTTTGAGGCCGACGCCGAGGTAGGACAGGGTCGCCTCCAGGGCGATGTAGGTGCCGAGTGCGATGGTCGCGACGACGATCACGGGCGCCACGGCGTTCGGGGCGATGTGCCTGAGCAGGATGCGGGAGTCGGAGGCGCCGAGGGCGCGGGCCGCCTGGACGTAGTCGTTGTGCTTGGCGGTGATGACCGAGCCGCGTGCGATGCGGGAGATCTGCGGCCAGCCGAGCAGCACCATGAACCCGATGACCGGCCAGACCGTGTTGCTGGTCACCACGGAGAGCAGGACGAGACCGCCGAGGACGACAGGGATGGCGAAGAAGATGTCGGTGACGCGGGAGAGGACCGAGTCCCCTGTCCCGCCGAAGTAGCCCGCGAGTCCGCCGAGGACCGACCCGAAGACCGCGACGCCGAGCGTGGCCAGCACGCCGACCATGACGGAGGTACGGGCGCCGTAGACGGTGCGCGTGTAGACGTTGCAGCCCTGGCCGTCGTAGCCGAAGGGAGCGCCCGGTCCCGGGCCGTCCTGGGCCTTGGACAGGTCGCACTCCAGGGGACTGCCGGAGGCGAGCGCCGAGGGCCACAGGGAGACGAAGACCAGGAAGAGGATGACCAGGGCGGAGACGAGGAAGACCGGATTGCGGCGCAGGTCCCGCCAGGCGTCGGACCACAGGGAGCGGGGCTTGCCGGCGGGACCCGTGCCCTGCGGACCGCCAGGGGTCTTCTCCAGGGTGACGGCCTCGCTCGCGCCCAGGTCCATCGCGCCGCCCATGCCCGTGCCGGCGATCGCGCGCTCGGGCTCGTACGGCTGTTCAGGCATAGCGGATCCTCGGGTCGAGTACGGCGTAGAGCAGGTCCACGAGCAGGTTGGCGACCAGGAAGACCAGCACGAGCACGGTCACGAAGCCCACGACCGTCTGGGTGTTCTGCCGAAGGATGCCCTGGTAGAGCTGGTAGCCGACGCCGTGGATGTTGAAGATCCGCTCGGTGACGATCGCGCCGCCCATCAGCGCGCCGATGTCGGTGCCGATGAAGGTGACCACGGGGATCAGGGAGTTGCGCAGCAGGTGCCGGGTGATGACCCGGCGCCGGGGCAGGCCCTTGGCGATCGCCGTGCGGACGTAGTCGGACCGCTTGTTCTCCGCGATGGAGGTACGGGTCAGCCGGGTGACGTAGGCGAGCGAGACGGAGGCGAGGACCAGGCCGGGCACGATCAGCTCGCCGAAGGCCGCGTCCGGGGAGACGGAGGGCCTGACCCAGGCCCACGCGACGCCGAGCAGCAGCTGGAGCAGCAGACCGGTGACGAAGGTGGGGAGGGAGATCACGACCAGCGTCAGCAACAGGACGGCGGTGTCGACGGGCCGGCCGCGGCGCAGGCCCGTGACGACTCCGAGCATGATGCCGATGACGATCTCGAAGAGGACGGCCACGATGGTCAGCCGGATGGTGACGGGGAACGCCGTCGACATCAGCTCGGTGACCGGCTGGCCGTTGAACGCCGTACCGAAGTCGCCGGTGAAGACGTTCCCCATATAGGTCAGGTATTGCTGCCACAGCGGCTTGTCGAGGCCGAAGTCCTTCTTCAGCTGAGCGGCCGTCGCCGGGTCGCACGCGCGCTCGCCGCACAGGCCCGCGACGGGGTCGCCCATCACGTTCACCATGAGGAAGATCAGCAGGGTCGCCCCGGCGAACACCGGGATCATCTGGAGCAGTCGCCGGACGACATAGCGTCCCATGGCGGCTCAGCTGACCTTGATCTCGTTGTAGACGGGGACGCTGAAGGGGTTGAGCGCCACGTCGGACAGCCGCTCGGAGTATCCCGCGCTGCCGTTCTGGTACCAGAGCGGGATGGCCGTCATGTTGTCGCGGACCACCTCCTCGGCCTTCTGGAAGGTGGAGACCACCTTGGCCGTGTCGGTCTCCGCGTTGGCCTGGTCGACGAGCTTGTCGAAGTCCTTGTTCGACCACTTGCCGTCATTGGAGGAGGCGTCGGTGTAGTAGAGCGGCTGGAGGAAGTTCTGGATGAGCGGGTAGTCCATCTGCCAGCCCGCCCGGAACGGGCCGCTCATCTTGTGCTGTCCGATCTGGTTGCGGAAGTCCGCGAAGGTGCCGACCGGGTTGCCGACGCAGGCCTTGCCGTTGCCGAGGGCGTTGTTGATGGAGTGGCACACGGCGTCCACCCACTCCCTGTGCGAGCCCGTGTCCGCGTTGTACGTGATCCTGACCTGGCCGCCGGGGATCCCGCCGCCTTCCTTGACCAGCTTCTTGGCCTGGCTCGGGTCGTAGTCGCAGGCCTTGCCGCACAGGCCGTCCTTGAAGCCGCCGGCCGTGCCGAGCACGGGCGAGGTCCAGTCGGTGGCCGGGGTGCGGGTCTTGTCGAAGAGCGTGTCGGTGATCTGCTTGCGGTTGATCGCCATGGACAGGCCGGTGCGGACCTTCTCCGCGCCCGGCTTGCTCCACGCCTTGTCGTAGTAGGGGAAGGCGAGGGTCTGGGTGATGCCGGCGGGGGTGTTGAGGTAGCGGTCGCCGAGGTCGTTCCTGACGTTCTTCAGCTGTGCGGCGGGGACGTCGTCGACGAGGTCGAGGTTGCCGGCCATCAGGTCGGTGTAGGCGGTGTTGTTGTCGGTGTAGACCTTCAGGGTCACGCCGCCGTTCCGCGCCTTGTCCTCGCCAGGGTAGCCGTCCCACTTCCTCAGGGACATCTGCGAGCCCTTCGTATAGGACTCGATGGTGTAGGGGCCGTTGCCGACCGGCTTCTTCAGCCAGGCCGCGTGGTCGGTGAAGAACGCGCGGGGCAGCGGCGCGAAGGCCGCGTAGCCGAGGGTGTCGGGGAAGCTGGAGAACTTCTGGTTGAGCCTGACGGTGAAGGTGAGGTCGTCCACGACCTTCAGCCCGGACAGTGTGTCGGCGCTCTGCCTGCCGTCGGCGGGGTGGACCTTGTCGTACCCGTCGATGTAGCCGAAGAAGAGGGCGTTCTTCTGGTTGTTCCTCAGGCTCGCCCCGTAGTTCCAGGCGTCCACGAAGGACCGGGCGGTCACCTTCTCGCCGTTGGAGAAGGTCCAGCCGTCCTTGAGCTTGATGGTGAAGGTCCGCGAGTCCTCGGTGTCGATGGACCGGGCGAGCCAGTTCTGGGCCTTGCCGCTCTTCGGGTCGTACTTCTTCAGCCCCCGGAAGATCATGTCCAGGACCTTGCCGCCCTGCACCTCGTTGGTGTTGGCCGGCTCCAGCGGGTTCTGCGGGTCACCCCAGGAGGAGCTGAGCACCGCGCCGCCGTTGCCGCCGCCGCTGCTCGAGCCGCCGCCTCCGCAGCCCGTGGCCGCGAGCGCCACCGCCACCGCACCGGCGGCCCATCGGGCGTGCGTGACTCCACGCATGGCGTGCCTCCTCCATGAGCATTGATCACTACCGATCAATATCGACCCATACCGCGCATAGCGCATACCCGCTGCCCGATTGAGGGGCCTTTAGAGGGACACGTCATCCGAATGCAGTCACCGTCCGCCCGACGCCTCGATGATCTTGTGCAGCGAGTGCAACAGATCGCCGCGCAGCGATACCGAAACGTTGGAATGAGGCGTTCCGATGTACGCATTTCGACACACGACCGTCCGCATATCGAACTCCTTGCCCGATTGGTCCAGTTAGTCCGATGTGAAGCACGGATTGATTACAGCGCGCTACCCGCGTAGCTACGGATTGGTCAAGTCGCGGCAAAGAACGTAAAGAGAAACCCAAGCCGATCGAGAATTTATTGACCTTGAACGAATTACGTTGAAAAAGTCCGGCGTAGCCCGTAGGGGAGCGCCCTGCGGAGTCATCAGACCCTCCCTTGGGCCAGGAGCACCATGACCCCCCCAACTCCATCTGCGGCTGCCCCGCTTGAGGTGACCGACGAGACCGTCGAGAAGTCGACCGCTTCGGACGGCCCGAAGGGCAGTGAAGGCCGCTCTCCGGGACGGCTCGCCTGGAAGCGCTTCAAGCGCGACAAGACGGGCGTCATATCCGCCTATGTCGTGATCTTCTTCTTCGTGATCGCGATCGCGGCACCACTGATAGCGAAGCTGTACGGCAAGGACCCGTACACCACCTACGCGAGCCAGGACCCGGGCCTGCTCAACGCGTTCTCCTACCCCGCGGGCCCCAACGGCGGCATGAGCTCGGAGTTCTGGTTCGGTATCGAGCCGCAGCTGGGCCGGGACGTCTTCACGTTCCTGCTGTACGCCATCCGCAACTCGCTGGGCCTCGCCTTCGCCGCCACCCTGCTCACGATGATCCTCGGCGTCCTGGTCGGTGTGACGGCGGGCTACCTGGGCGGCAGGGTCGACTACTTCGTCGGCCGGGTCATCGACACCATGCTGTCGTTCCCGTCCACCCTCTTCATCATCGCCTTCCTGCCGGTCGTCTTCGGTCTCTTCGTCGCCGCCGACGAGAACATCCCGACAGGCCTGCGCGCCGTCTCCCTGATCATCGTGCTGGCGTTCTTCGGCTGGGCGCCCATCGCGCGTCTGCTGCGCGGCCAGGTACTCGGTCTGCGTGAGCGGGAGTTCGTCGAGGCGGCCAAGGTCACGGGCGCGTCACCCATGCGCATCGTGTTCAAGGAACTGCTGCCCAACCTGTGGACGCCGATCCTGATCCAGTCCACGCTGATGCTCCCCGCGTACGTGACCGCGGAGGCGGGTCTGGCCTTCCTCGGTGTCGGCATGCTCGACCCGACCCCGGACTGGGGCGTCATGATCCAGCGCGGCGCGCAGTTCTACACCGAGGACATCACCTTCATGCTCTTCCCGGGCCTGGCCATGGTGATCTTCGTCCTCGCCTTCAACCTCCTCGGTGACTCGGTGCGCGACGCGCTCGACCCGAAGTCAAAGCGGTAATCCACGTCCCACCCCGGCCCGGTTCGACGACGACCGGCTGGTCCCGTCTGTTCCGATCGATTCAAGAGGCAGGCTCAGCATGTCTTTTTCCCGTAGAAACTTCCTGATCGCCACCGGTGTGGCGGCGGCCTCGACCTCTGTGCTGAGTGCCTGCAGCAACGGCGACGGCAAGGGCTCGTCGGGCAAGGTCCCCACGGTCAGCGGCAGCAAGACCGTCAAGATCGACGTCGGCACCAAGGCCGACTCGACCGGGCCGGCACCCGAGGTCACCGGTGCCGTCAAGGGCGGGACGATCTGGTCGCTCGACTCGTTCGACATGGACCACCTGGACCCGGCGCAGATCTACAACTCGACCGAGGCGGCCATCACCGTCCCGATCCTGCGCGGTCTGACCGGCTACAAGATCGACGACAAGGGCGGCGCCATCCTCGTCGGCGACCTCGCCACGGACGCCGGCACCATGAAGGACGGCGGCAAGACCTGGTCCTTCACCCTGAAGGACGGCCTCAAGTGGGAGGACGGGTCCGAGATCACCATGGACGACGTCCGCCACACCTACGAGCGTCTCTTCGCCTCCTTCATCACCGAGGGCCCGCGCTACATCCAGAACTGGCTGGAGGGCGGCAAGGGCTACAAGGGCCCCTACGGCGGCAAGCACCTCGACTCCATCGAGATCTCGGGCAAGACCGTCACCTTCCACCTCAACGAGCCGCGCGGTGACTTCAACTTCACCCTCGCCATGCGCGGCTACGCCCTGGTGTCCAAGAAGCACGACACCAAGGAGAAGTACGACAAGCGTCCGTTCTCCAGCGGTCCGTACAAGATCGACAGCCGTCAGCCGGGCAAGTCGCTGACCTACGTGCGCAACGAGCACTGGGACCCGAAGACGGACTCGATCCGCAACGCCTACCCGGACAAGTTCGTCTTCCAGTTCGGCTTCCAGAGCCTGGCGTCCACCGACCGCTACATCGCGGACAGGGACAACGACCGGTACACGGTGTCGATCTTCAACGAGGTCGCTCCCGAGCGCGTCGCCCAGGTCCTCACCAACGCGAAGTACAAGCAGCGCATCCTCACCGAGGTCGACACGGCCACCTACTACTGGCCGATCAACACCCGGCGGATCACCGACCCGAAGGTCCGCCAGGCCATCAACTACGCCTGGCCGGTGCAGCAGCTGCAGACCATCCGCGGCGGCGCGGCCACCAGCGAGATCGCCACCACGATCTTCAGCCCGGTGACCCCCGGTTACCACAAGTTCGACCTGTACGGGAAGCTCCAGAAGGGCGGCGGCGACCCCGTCAAGGCCAAGGCCCTGCTGAAGGAGGCCGGCAAGGTCGGCCAGAAGCTGGTCATCGCCTACCAGCAGTCGGACAACTCCGTGAAGCAGGCCGTCGCGATCAAGAACGCGCTGGAGGCCGCCGGCTTCGAAGTTGTCAACAAGCAGGTCGACAAGTCGACCTTCTACAGCCAGATCAGCAAGCTCGACAACGGCTACGACATGTTCGCCGCGGGCTGGAGCCCGGACTGGCCGGCCGGTTACTCGGTGTTCTTCCCGTGCTGGGAGGGCAGCCAGGTCGTGGACGGCGGCACCAACTGGGCGCAGCTGAAGAACACCAGCGTCGACAAGGCGATCGCCGCGGCCTCCAAGATCGGGGACCCGGACAAGGCCAACAAGGCCTGGGGCGACATCGACCGCCAGATCATGGAGCTGGCGGCCTGTGTCCCGGACTACCACCCCATCCGCAACTGGATGTACGGCTCCAAGGTCGGCCACGTGGTCTACGACAGCGCCAACACCTGCATCGCGCTCTGCAAGCTGTACGCGAAGAAGTAAGCACGCTCGACCCCTCGGGGGCGGTCACGACCTGACCGCCCCCTCCGCCCCCCTCACCCCGGCGACGGCGCCCCGTCCGGAAAGTCACGCCCCATGTTCCGCTTCCTTGTCCGCCGAGTCATCGGCGCGCTGGTCATCCTGTTGATCATCAGCGCCGTCACCTTCTGGCTCTTCTACGCCGTGCCGCGTGACCCCGCCATGATGTCCTGCGGCAAGAACTGCACCAAGCCCATGCTGGAGCAGGTGCGGCACAACCTGGGCATCGACCACCCGATCCCCGTCCAGTACTGGTACTGGCTCAAGGGCATCTTCGTCGGGCGGGACTACGGGAGTTTCGGGCACTGCAACGCGCCGTGCCTCGGCTACTCCTTCGCCAACCGCGAGCCCGTGCTCGGCACCATCCTGGACCGGCTGCCGCTCACGCTCTCGCTGGCCCTCGGTTCGGCCGTCGTCTTCCTGATCTTCGGTGTCGGCGCCGGCATGATCGCCGCTGTCAAGCAGGGCAAGTGGCAGGACAAGGTGGCCAGCTCGACCTCGCTGGTCGCCTCCTCGCTGCAGATCTACTTCATCGGTTACATCGCGATGTACTTCCTCGTCGCGAAGCTCGACGTCCTCGACAACCCGTCGTACACGCCGCTCACCGAGAATCCGGGCGCCTGGGCCTCCGGTCTGCTCCTGCCCTGGCTGGTGCTGGCCCTGATCTGGACCGCCAACTACACCCGTATGACCCGCTCCCAGCTGGTCGAGACGCTCAGCGAGGACTACGTCCGCACGGCCCGGGCCAAGGGCCTGTCCGGCCGCAACGTCTTCTTCCGGTTCGCCTGGCGCGGCGCGATGGGTCCGATCGTCACCATCTTCGGCATCGACCTCGCCACCCTCATCGGCGGCGCGATGATCACCGAGTACACCTTCAGCCTTCAGGGTGTGGGCCGGCTCGCGGTGGACTCCGTGGACAAGAGCGACCTGCCCATGCTGCTCGGCGTGACCATGCTGTCCGCCGGCGCCATCGTGTTCTTCAACATCGTCGTCGACGCCGTCTACGCCCTCATCGACCCGCGGATCCGGCTCGCCTGACCTCCGCCCCACCCCCGACCTCTCGCATCACCCCCAGGAGCGTCCCCGTGACGAGCACCGATCAGCAGCCGTTCCTCTCCATCAAGGACCTCAAGGTCCACTTCTCCACCGAGGACGGCATCGTCAAGGCCGTCGACGGGCTCAGCTTCGATCTGGCCAAGGGCCAGACGCTCGGCATCGTGGGCGAGTCGGGTTCCGGCAAGTCGGTCACGAACCTGACGATCCTGGGCCTGCACGACCGCGACCGCACCGCTATCGAGGGCGAGATCCTCCTCGACGGCCAGGAGCTGCTCACGGCTTCCGAAAGGGAGCTGGAGCGGCTGCGGGGCAACAAGATGTCCATGATCTTCCAGGACGCGCTGGCCTCGCTGTCGCCGTACCACACCATCGGCACGCAGATCGGCGAGACCTACCGCAAGCACACGGGCTGCTCCAGGTCCGAGGCACGCAAGCGCGCCGTCGAGATGCTGCGCCGGGTCGGCATCCCGCAGCCGGACATGCGGGTCGACGACTACCCGCACCAGTTCTCCGGCGGTATGCGCCAGCGCGCGATGATCGCGATGGCGCTGGTCTGTGACCCCGAGCTGCTGGTCGCGGACGAGCCGACGACGGCCCTCGACGTGACCGTCCAGGCGCAGATCATGGACCTGCTCAAGGACCTCCAGCAGGAGTTCGGCACCGCCATCATCTTCATCACCCACGACCTCGGCGTCATCGCCGACATCGCGGACGACGTGCTGGTGATGTACGGCGGCCGGTGCGTGGAGCGCGGCACGAAGGAGGAGGTGCTGCGCGACCCGCAGCACCCCTACACCGTGGGCCTGCTCAACTCGATGCCGAGCCTGACCGGGCCGGTGGACGTGCCGCTGACGCCGATCCCCGGTTCGCCGCCCTCGCTGCTCAACCCGCCGACCGGCTGCCGCTTCCACCCGCGGTGTTTCTTCACCGAGAAGGTCGCGGGCGGGCTGTGCTCCAGCGAGCGCCCGCTGCTGGACGTGATCGACGGCCGCGGCTCCGCCTGCCACCTGACCTCGGAGCAGAAGCGGGAACTCTTCGCCGACTTCGCCGGAACCCGGCACAACTGACGGACACGAGACGGGACTTCACGATCATGAGCAACACGAACCCCCTCCTGGACGTCTCCGGGCTGACCAAGCACTTCCCGATCAAGGGCGGTTTCCCGATCCGCCGTACCGTCGGCGCGGTGCAGGCCGTCGACGGCCTCGACTTCCAGGTGTCCGAGGGCGAGAGCCTGGGCCTGGTCGGCGAGTCGGGCTGCGGCAAGTCGACCACGGGCCGGCTGATCACGCGCCTGATGGAGCCGACCAGCGGCAAGATCCTCTACCGCGGTCAGGACATCACGCACGCGGGCCGCAGGCAGCTGGCGCCGATCCGCTCCGAGATCCAGATGATCTTCCAGGACCCGTACGCCTCGCTGAACCCGCGGCAGACGGTCGGCAAGATCATCTCCGGTCCGATGGAGATCAACGGCATCCACCCGGCCGGGGGCCGCGAGAACCGCGTCCGCGAACTCCTCGAGATCGTCGGCCTCAACCCCGAGCACTACAACCGCTTCCCGCACGAGTTCTCCGGCGGCCAGCGTCAGCGCATCGGCGTCGCCCGCGCGCTCGCCCTGGAGCCGAAGCTGATCGTGGCCGACGAGCCGGTCTCGGCCCTGGACGTCTCCATCCAGGCCCAGGTCGTGAACCTGCTCCAGAAGGTGCAGCGGGAACTCGGCATCGCGTTCGTGTTCATCGCCCACGACCTCGCGATCGTGCGGCACTTCTCACAGCGCGTGGCGGTCATGTACCTCGGTAAGATCGTCGAGATCGCCGACCGCGAGGATCTGTACGGCAACCCGCGCCACCCGTACACGCGGGCCCTGCTGTCCGCCGTGCCCGAGGCCACGGTGGACGAGGAGCCGCGTGAGCGCATCCGCCTGACCGGCGATGTGCCCTCCCCCATCAACCCGCCCTCCGGCTGCCGCTTCCGCACCCGCTGCTGGAAGGCGACGGAGAAGTGCGCGACGGAGGCGCCGCCGCTGGTCCAGGTGGAGGGCAACAAGCCCGGCCACCTGACGGCGTGCCACTACCCTGAGACGGCGGACACCGTTCCGGCCCCCCGTCTCTCCAAGGACCCCGAGGCGGCGGTCTGACACACCCCTTTCCGTCAGCCGCCCCCTTGCGGAACGGACTTCTCGGCCCATTGACCCGAGCCCATGAACGTCCGGTCCAGGGGACAGAAGGCCCGCGTCTCCCCGGACGCGGGCCTTCGCCGTGTCCGGGCACTCCGCTCGCTCTGCGCAAGGGCACCGGAACCAGGCGGGAGTTGAGAGTTGAGAATCCCTCATGAACCAGCCGGAAACTGACGTACCGTTCAGCAACGTGTGACAGACTGCCGCGGTGGTAGATCACTCGTTCGCCGATCTCACGCTCGCCTCGTTGTACGAGACCCTCAACCCCTGGGGACCGGGTGACGACTTCTACCTCGGTCTGGTGAGAGGGGCCCGCTCGGTGCTGGACGTCGGCTGCGGCACCGGGCGGCTGCTGCGACGGGCCCGGGCCGAGGGGCACCGGGGCCGGCTGATGGGGCTCGACCCGGCCGCCGCCATGCTCGTACAGGCGCGGCGGGACCGTCCGGACGTCGAGTGGGTGCTCGGGGACGCGCGGGTGCGGCACTGGGACCGCGAGTTCGACCTCGTCGTGATGACCGGGCACGCCTTCCAGGCGCTCGTCCGCGACGAGGAGATCCGCGTCTGTCTGCGGGCGGTCCGCGCGGCCCTCGGGGACGCGGGGCGGTTCGTGTTCGAGACCCGGAACCCGGGCGCCCGTGCATGGGAGCGGTGGACGCCGGAGCGGGTGTACGAGGTCACCGGCCCCGACGGCACCGCGGTGCGGGTGTGGCACGAGGTGCGGGGCGACGGCCTGGACCGGGGTCTCGTCCGCTTCACGGAGAACTTCGAGGGCGACGGCTGGACGGCCCCACGGGTCAGTCACAGCGTCCTGCGCTTCCTCGACGCCGAGACGCTGGAAGGTTTCCTCACGGAGGCCGGCCTGGCCGTCGTCGAGCAGTACGGGGACTGGGGGCGGGGGCCGCTCACCCCCGCCGGCCCGGAGATCATCACCGTGGCCCGGCGGGCCTGAAGACCCCCTACTCCGTCGCGTCCTCCTCCAGCGCCGCCAGCGCCGGGTCCAGCACGATGTCCTCGCCCCGGGCCTCGATGGTCGGCTCCTCCGGGAAGTGGCAGGCCGTCAGATGGCCGTCCCGGTTCCCGGAGAGCTGGATCAGCGGCGGCGCCTCCGTCGCACACTTGTCCTGCGCCTTCCAGCAGCGGGTGCGGAAGCGGCAGCCGGACGGTGGGTTGATGGGGGAGGGCACGTCGCCGGCCAGGCGGATGCGCTCGCGGGCGGGCGCGCCACCCGTCTCCAGGCTGACCTCGGGGACCGCGGACAGCAGGGCGTGGGTGTAGGGGTGGCGTGGGCGAGCGTAGATGGAGTCGCGGTCACCCACCTCGATGATCTTGCCGAGGTACATGACGGCGACGCGCTGCGAGAAGTGCCGCACCACCGCCAGGTCGTGGGCGATGAAGAGGAAGGCGATGCCGAGCTCGTTCTGCACCTTCTGGAGCAGGTTCACGACCTGGGCCTGGATGGAGACGTCCAGGGCCGAGACCGGCTCGTCGGCCACGATCAGCTTCGGCTCCAGGGCGAGCGCGCGGGCGACGCCGATGCGCTGGCGCTGGCCGCCGGAGAACTCGTGCGGGAAGCGGTTGTAGTGCTCGGGGTTGAGGCCGACGATCTCGAGGAGTTCGCGGACGCGCCCTTCCCGGCCGCCCTGCGGGTTGATGCCGTTGATCTCCATCGGACCGGAGATGATCTTGCCGACCGTCTGCCGCGGGTTCAGCGACGAGTACGGGTCCTGGAAGATCATCTGGATCTCGGAGCGGATCGGCGCCAGCTCCCTGCGCGAGGCATGGCTGATGTCCCGGCCCCGGTAGGTGATCTTGCCGCTGGTCGGCTCCATCAGCCGCGTGATCAGCCGGCCCGTGGTCGACTTGCCGCAGCCCGACTCACCGACCAGACCGAAGCTCTCGCCGGCGTGCACGGTCAGGTCGATGCCGTCCACTGCCTGCACCGCGCCGATCGTACGGCGGATCGGGAAGCCGCCCTTCACCGGGAAGTGCTTGGTCAGCCCCGAGACCTCCAGCAGCGGCCCCCCGTCCGCGCCGGCGCTCTTCTCGCTCGGGGCCGGGAGGACCAGGTCCTCTTTCATGACGGTGTCCTCCTATGACGACCTAGCCCAGTCGGGGCTTGATCTCCTCGATGAAGATGGTCCGCTTCTGGTCGGCGGTGAGGTGGCAGGCCGACGCCCGGTCCGGGCCCAGCAGCGGGCGCTCGGCGACACAGCGGCCCGTGCCCTGCACCCGGTCCTGGAAGGTGCAGCGGGGGTGGAAGCGGCAACCGGACGGGGGGTTCAGAAGCGAGGGCGGGGTGCCGGGGATCGGGGACAGCTGGGCGCCGAGATCGGAGTCGAGACGCGGCATCGAGTTCAGCAGGCCCCAGGTATAGGGGTGCTGGGGCGAGCGCAGCACCTCGTCGGTGGTGCCCCGCTCCACCGCGCCGCCCGCGTACATCACCATGATGTCGTCGGCCATGTCGGCGATCACCCCCAGGTCGTGGGTGATGAAGACGATGCCCGAACCGAACTCCTGCTGCAGGTCCTTGAGCAGGTCCAGGATCTGCGCCTGGACCGTCACGTCCAGAGCCGTCGTCGGCTCGTCGGCGATCAGCAGGTCGGGGTCGCAGACCAGCGCCATGGCGATCATCGCGCGCTGGCGCATACCGCCGGAGAACTGGTGCGGGTAGTCCTTCGCCCGCTCCCTGGGGTTCGGGATACCGACCTTGCCGAGCATCGCCACGGCGCGCTCCCAGGCCTCCTTCTTGGAGGCGCCGGTGTGCTTCATGTACGGCTCGGCGATCTGCCGGCCCACGGTGTAGTACGGGGAGAGCGCGGTGAGCGGATCCTGGAAGATCATGGCGACCTTGTTGCCGCGCAGCTTCTCCAGCTCCGACTCGCGGGCCGTCGTCAGCTCCTGCCCGTCCAGCAGGATCTCGCCCTCGACCGTGGTGAACATCGGGTTGTGCAGGCCGAGGATGGTCAGGTTCGTCACCGACTTGCCCGAGCCGGACTCCCCCACGATGCCGAGCGTCCTGCCGCGCTCCAGGTCGAAGGAGAGCCCGTCCACGGCCCGTACGACGCCGTCCTCGGTCTTGAAGCTCACGTGCAGGTCCCGCACCGAGAGCAGGGGCCCGGTGCCGGGCGGGACCGGAGCGCCGGCTTCCTTGGTCAGAGTGGTCACGACAGTGCTCCTAGGACAGCCGCACGCGCGGGTCGATGAAGGCGTACGCGGCGTCGACGACGATGTTGAAGAGCAGGATCATGGTGGCGGCGAACAGCATCACGCCGAGCAGCAGCGGCAGGTCGCTGAAGAAGACGGACTGGACGGCCAGTTGGCCGATCCCCGGCAAGCCGAAGGTGGTCTCGGTGATGATGGCGCCGCCGAGCAGGGATCCGAGGTCGATACCGAAGATGGTGACGATCGGGATCAGCGAACCGCGCCAGGCGTAGCGGAAGAAGACGTAGCGCCGGGACATGCCCTTGGCGCGAGCGGTGCGGACGTGTTCCTCCTGCAGCTGTTCGATCATCGAGGACCGTGACATACGGGTGTACTGCGCCGCGAAGATCGTGGAGAGGACCACCCAGGGGATGATCAGTCCCGAGAACCAGGTGACGGGGTCCTGGGTGAACTCGGTGTAGGAGGGCTTGTCGAACCAGTGCGTCTGGTAGACGAGGACGGCCAGGGCCAGCGGACCGAGGAAGTAGATCTGCAGGGAACTGAGGACCATGGCCCCCGCGGTGGCCGTTTTGTCGATCATCGTGCCGCGCCGCCAGGCGGCGAGCAGGCCGGTACCGAGGCCGACGAGCAGGAAGACCACGGCCGCGCCCAGCGTGAGCGAGACGGTGGTGGGCAGGCGGTCCAGCAGCGTGCCCCAGACCTGCTCGTTGGTGTGGTACGAGTAGCCGAAGCAGGGGGCCGGGCACGGGCCCTGGGCGAACTGGTCGCTGCCCAGGACGAGGTTGTGCAGGAAGATCCAGTACTGCTCGGGGATCGATTTGTCCAGGCCGAGCACATGGTGGATGTTCGCGATGCTGTCCGGGTTGCAGGTCTTGCCGCACATCAGCAGCGCCGGGTCCCGGGGGACCCCGAAGAACAGCAAGAACGCGACGATGCTCAGCAGGAACAGAATGACGGCGGCACCGATGATCCGGCGGACGAGGAAGCGCAGCATGACAGGGCAGCTCTCAGACGTCGGCGGTCCGGGCGGTACCCGGCGCACCCTTGGTACGGGCGCGCCGGGTACCGGAGGGAACGGTTACTTGAGGTAGAGGCGACGCGGGTCGATGCCGCCGAGCACGTCGTCGTAGACGAGGCCGCCGACCTTGGAGCCGGCGATCTGGGTCTGCTTGTAGTACGCGGTCGGGACGACGTTGAGGCTGTCCTTCACGATGTACTGGTCCAGCTTCTCCCACTCGGCCGCCGACTTGACCGGGTCGGTGATCTTGTTGATCCGGTCGATCTCGCTGTTGATCTTCGGGTCGTTGACCTGCGAGTAGTTCTGCGCGCCGTCGGCGATCACACGGCCGTCGTACAGCGGCGGGATCACGGTCGAGGCGGACGGCCAGTCGGCACCCCACGCGGTGTGGAAGATGTCGTAGTTGTTGTCCAGCTTGGAGACCTGGTCGTAGTAGGTCTCGGCCGGGATCTCCTGGCGCTGGACGTTGAAGCCGGCCTTCTTCAGACCCGCCGCCATGGCGGTGGAGTACTGCTGGCCCTCGGGGGTGTTGATGTAGCCGAAGGTCAGCTTCATGTTGAGCTTGCCGGCCTTCTTCAGCAGCTCCTTGGCCTTGGCCGGGTCACCGGCGGGCTTCTTCTTCTTGCCCCACGGGTCGAACGCGGCGTCGTAGCCGGAGACGGTGGGGGAGATCAGGCCGCCCGCGACCTCCATGGCGTCGTTGCCGCCGTAGGCCCGCACGAACGGGGTGATCGGCAGAGCGTAGGCGATGGCCTCGCGGACCGTCTTGTCCTTCATCGCCGGGTGGCTCATGTTGATGTTCATCTGGCCCACGTACGGCTGGTAGCCGGAGACCGTGCGCGTCTTCATCTTCGGGTCGCGCAGCACCTGGGACAGGTTGCCCGCGTCGACCTGGTTGTTGAAGCTGACGCCGGTCTGGTCCGCGCCGGTGTCGGCGAGCAGGGCCTTGGTGGAGGTCTCGTACTGCTGGTTGAACGTGATGTTGAACCGGTCCACGTACTGGTGGCGGATCGGGTCCGTCTTCGGGTCCCAGTTGGTGTTCTTGACCAGCACCATCGACTTGCCGGACTTGAACGACTGGATCTTGTACGGACCGGTCACCACCGGCGCCTTGTCGTACCTCTCCTTGGTGTCGCCCTTCTGCGAGACCACCGCGTAGCCCGCCATCGCCAGCGCGTAGGGCAGGTCGGGGTGCGGGGTCTTGAAGTGGAAGACGACGGTCTTCTCGTCCGGCGTCTCCAGCACGGAGCCGGGCAGGTGCTTGCCCTTGTACGGACCGTCCTTGAGGAGTTTGCGGTACTCGGTGCCCGGCTTGTCGGCCAGCCACTGCTGGAGGTAGGTGGGGCCCTGGTTGATGAACGGCGCGAAGAGCCGCTCGACGCTGTGCCGGACGTCCTTGGACGTGATCGGGGAACCGTCCTGGAACTTGATGCCGTCCTTGAGCGTGAACTTCCAGGTCTTGCCGCCGTCGGTGGTGGTGCCGGAATCGGTGGCGAGGTCGCCGACCACCTCGTGCTTGCTGCCGTCGTTGCTCGTGGCCTTGTAACCCGTCAGGCCGCGGTGGAGCAGCGACGCGAGGGAGCCCTCGTCGGAGACGTAGATCTGACCCGGGTCGAGGTGGGCGTAGGTGTCGCGCTGCAGCACCTCCATCGTGCCGCCGGGCTTGGCGCCGGGCACGGCCGCGGCCGGACCCGTGGAGGCGTCCGCGTCCCCGAACTTAATGGACGCCTGCTGGCGCTTGGCGTTGTCCTGCTGCTTCTTGCTGCCTTCGTCACTGTCGCTGCCGCCCTTGCTGCAACCGGTGAGCACAAGAGCTCCGGCCGCGAGCACGGAGAGTGCGCCGTAGGCGTGGCGTCCGCCCCTACTCATCACGAAGATTCCCACCCATCTGTGTGTCACCAGTGCGTTCTGTGTGTCACCAGTGCGAAAAGAACTGCTGGAAGTGCAGTGAGGTACCGCGGAACTGACGTTCCGTGTGGTTGAGGTGCTGAGGTCAGCGCGCGGTCTTGGGATCGAATGCGTCTCTGACCGAGTCCCCGAGCAGGTTGAACGCGACGACGAAAATGATCATCGAGATGCCGGGGAAGAACATGTAGGTGATGTCGTTCTGCATCACCAGTTCGGTGGACGCCTTGGAGAACATCTGCCCCCAGTCAGGCGTCGGTTCGACGATGCCCACGCCCAGGTAGGACAGACCGGCCTCGGCCGTCACGAAGCCGGGCAGCAGGTACGTCGACTGCACCAGCAGCGGGGTGACGATGTTCGGCAGGAGCTCCTTGCGGATGATCCGCCACGGCGAGGCCCCGCTGACCTTGGCCGCCTCGATGAACTCCCGCTCGCGCAGGGCGAGCGCGGTGCCGCGCAGGATGCGGCCGAGTCCCATCCAGCCCAGGAACCACTGCACGAGGATCAGCGCCACCACCCGGACGTAGGTGGGCGTCTCGTCGCGCGGGCTGACGAACAGGGAGACCACGACCGGCATGCTCGCGATGAAGAACAGCTGCGCCGGGAAGGCGAGCAGGAAGTCGATGACCCGGCCGATGAAGTAGTCGGTCTTGCCGCCGATGTAGCCGGCGGTGACGCCGAGCAGGATGCCGGTCACGACGACCGCGAGAGTGACGGCGACCGAGATCATCAGCGAGGTGCGGATGCCGTAGACCAGCTTGGTGAAGACGTCGTAGCCGTTGCCGGGTTCGAGACCGAACCAGAACTCGCCGCTGATGCCGCCGTTGGGCTGCACGGGCACGCCGGCACTGTCGAAGAGTTCCGGGCGCTCGTCCGCGTACACCGTGTACGGGTCCTTGCCGTACAGCTTGGAGATCACCGGGGCGAGCAGGCCGAGCAGGAAGAAGAAGCCCACGACGTAGGCCGAGATCACGCCGGTGCGGTCGCGCTTGAAGCGCATCCACATCAGCTGGCCGGGAGACCGGCCTTCGAGCTTGACGGCTTCGTTCTTCGCCTCCGGCCCTGGTTCGCCGTCGACGACGACCGAAGTCCCGCCGCCCTCAATGTCGATAGGACTTGTCACGGTTCGTCCGTTTCACAGATATGAGTGTGAGAGGTGTCCGGGTACTCCGAGAACGCGCGAAACCCGCAGTCGGACGCGCGTAGTTCTACAGCCGAATCACACCGCTGGAAGCGACGAACTGACCCACTTGGTGTTTGTGACACCGCGCATGGGGGTTCCTCCTCATGACTTCACGTGTTCACCAACAGGAGAGGGTTACCGTCTTCCCTCCGACACCCCTGACGGAGGGTCAGACACCCCCTGGTGCTCGTGAGTCGGCGCTGTCCCCACAGCGCGAGACCCATTGACCCGAGCGCTACGCGGCTAACTATCTGCCATGAGCCAGGTGGCGACCACCGTCTTTAAATCTCAATTCAGTCACAGCTGCCGCGGAGAACTTCCAAAAACTGGACAAACTGTTCGGCGGGAGAAGGCCGCGAAACGGACGTGTTACATGGCTATCGGTCGGGGATCTCCGCATTCCGGACGTCGGGCCCCGGGTCTTCGATCACCGGCCGCCGGAAAACGGGTTGCAAAAAGCCCGGGTCCCCCCATCCTGGGGGGACCCGGGCTCAAGTGTCCTTGGATCAGCTGTGCTTGGCGCGGCTCGCGGCGCGGGCCCGCTCACGCTGGTCGAGCACGACCTTGCGGATGCGAACGGCCTCCGGGGTCACCTCGACGCACTCGTCGTCGCGGCAGAACTCCAGCGACTGCTCCAGCGACAACTTGCGCGGCGGCACGATCGCCTCGAACGAGTCGGCCGACGACGACCGCATGTTCGTGAGCTTCTTCTCCTTGGTGATGTTGACGTCCATGTCGTCGGAGCGGGAGTTCTCGCCGACGATCATGCCCTCGTACACCTCGGTGCCCGGCTCCACGAACAGCACGCCGCGCTCCTGCAGGTTCGTCATCGCGAAGGCGGTGACGGCGCCGGAGCGGTCGGCTACCAGGGAGCCGTTGTTGCGGGTCGTGAGGTTGCCGAACCAGGGCTCGAAGCCCTCGTGGATGGAGTGGCCGATACCCGTGCCCCGGGTCTGGGTCAGGAACTCGGTACGGAAGCCGATGAGGCCGCGCGAGGGCACGACGAACTCCATGCGGACCCAGCCGGAGCCGTGGTTCGACATGTTGTCCATGCGGCCCTTGCGGACGCCCATGAGCTGGGTGACGGCGCCCATGTGCTCCTCGGGCACGTCGATCGTCATGCGCTCGACCGGCTCGTAGACCTTGCCGTCGACGTCCTTGGTGACGACCTGCGGCTTGCCGACGGTCAGCTCGTAGCCCTCGCGGCGCATCTGCTCGACCAGGATGGCCAGCGCCAGCTCGCCACGGCCCTGGACCTCCCAGGCGTCCGGGCGCTCGGTGTCGAGGACCCGCAGGGAGACGTTACCGATCAGCTCGCGGTCCAACCGGTCCTTGACCTGGCGGGCGGTGACCTTGCGGTCCTTCACGGCAGCCTTGGCGTCGGCGCCCTTGCCGGTGCCGCCGCGGCCGACCAGCGGCGAGGTGTTCGTACCGATCGTCATCGAGATCGCGGGCTCGTCGACCGTGATCAGCGGCAGCGGGACCGGGTTCTCGGTGTCGGCGAGGGTCTCGCCGATCATGATGTCCGGGATACCGGCGACGGCGCAGATGTCACCCGGGCCGGCCTTCTCGGCGGGCTTGCGGGTGAGCGCCTCGGTCATCATCAGCTCGGAGATGCGGACGTTGCTGATCGAGCCGTCACGCTTGATCCAGGCGACCGTCTGGCCCTTGCGCAGCTCGCCCTGCTCGACGCGGAGCAGCGCGATACGGCCGAGGAAGTTGTCGGCGTCGAGGTTGGTGACGTGGGCCTGGAGCGGGGCGTCCTCGTCGTACGTCGGGGCCGGGATGTGCTCCAGGATCGTGGAGAAGAACGGCTCCAGGCTGTCGCTGTCGGCCGGGACCGTGCCGTTGTCCGGCTTGGTCAGCGAGGCGATGCCGTCACGGCCACAGGCGTAGACGATCGGGAACTCGATCTGCTCCTCGTCCGCGTCCAGGTCGAGGAAGAGGTCGTAGGTCTCGTTGACGACCTCGTCGATCCGGGCGTCCGGGCGGTCCGTCTTGTTGATGCACAGGATGACGGGGAGCCGGGCCTGCAGCGCCTTGCGCAGCACGAACCGGGTCTG
Source organism: Streptomyces sp. NPDC006314 (assembly GCF_040613075.1). NCBI lineage: Bacteria > Bacillati > Actinomycetota > Actinomycetes > Kitasatosporales > Streptomycetaceae > Streptomyces > Streptomyces sp. NPDC006314. The sequence continues at coordinate 78,023 of NZ_JBEXRL010000015.1, forward strand.
CGGCAGCGGACCCTCGGAGGCGTCCACCAGCAGCACGACGCCGTCGACCATCGACAGACCGCGCTCGACCTCGCCACCGAAGTCGGCGTGGCCGGGGGTGTCGATGATGTTGATCGTGATCGGGTCCCCGCCGTCCTTCGGGTGGTACTTGACCGCCGTGTTCTTGGCGAGGATCGTGATGCCCTTCTCACGCTCCAGGTCGTTCGAGTCCATCATGCGGTCGTCGACGCCTTCGAGCTGGTGGGCGGCGAACGCGCCGGCCTGCTTCAGCATGCCGTCGACGATGGTGGTCTTGCCGTGGTCGACGTGGGCGACGATGGCGACGTTGCGGATGTCGTGGCGCGTGGCCATAATGCGGCGAACTCCCAGAGTGGTGAGAAGGCCCTCTGTGTACGTCCGTGTGACGCGGGCCTGCCGGGCTTGAACACGCCACGGCCTCACCCCATGGTACGGGTCCTCTGTGGCTGGGGCTCGCCGGGCCGACCCAAGGGGCGCGGGGAACCGCTCGCCGAGCACCCCGCGACCCGCATCGGGCCAGGCCGCTCAACCCTTCTTCGGGCTGGCCGAAACCTTCGCTCCCTTCTTCAGAAAGCCCATGTCCTCGTAGATCGGCGTCTGGAATCCGAACGCCCCCGCGTTGACCAGATCCTTCCGCGCGCCCACCAGCTGTGGCCGCTGGTAGAGCGGAATGGAGCCCGCCGACGCCCAGATCCGGGCGTCGGCCTTGCGGATCAGCGAACGCGCCTCGTCCTCGTCCAGCGTCGCCTCCGCCTGGTCGAAGAGCTGGTCGACCTGGTCGGTGCCGACCCGCGTGTAGTTCTGCTCGACGTTCACCGACCCGTCGGCCGCCGGCACCGGCTTGGCGTAGATGGGCCGTGCGTCGGTCGCGGGGAAGGCGGAGGACGGCCAGGAGTACAGGGCGAGGTCGTAGTCGCCGGAGGCGATGTGGTCCTTGAAGTAGCTCTGGTCCGAGACCTTGGTGATCGTCGTCCGGATGCCGACCCGCTCCAGCATCGCCGTGATCCTCTTGGCGACCGTGTTCAGGGTCTCGGAGCCGGGCCCGGAGGGCAGCACGAAGCGGAGGGCGAGCGGCTTGCCGTCCTTGGCGAGCGCTCCGGCCGCCCCGGCGGCCGGAGCGGCCGTTCCCTTGGGCGCGTACGCACCGGGCGCGCTGCCGTGCTTGCCCTCCTGCGCGAGGTGCTGGCCGCCCTCCTCGCCGTGCTCGCGCCGGCCCTCGGCGGACTCGTGGCGCTTCCCCCTGTCCTCCCGGCTCTTGTCGTCCTCGCCGACGACGTACTCGCCGTCCCCGCCGCCGTCGGACTTCTCCCCCTTCTCGTTCTTCTTGCTCCCGGGGCCGGCCGCCTTCTCCCCCTTCTTCTCCTTGACAGGGCCGCCGGGCACCCAGCCGGCGTCGGCGAGCAGCGCCTGCGCCTCCTTGGTGTCCTGGCCGCCGATGGCGCCGCTGTTGTCGGCGTAGGCGGCCTGCCCGGACAGGGCGAGATGGCTGCCGACCGGGACGGCGGGCAGGCCCAGGGGGGTGAGGACCAGCTTGGCCAGTTCCTCGCGGTCCAGCGCCCGGGCGACGGCCCGCCGGACCCGTTCATCGGCGAGCGGGCCGCCGGATCCGTTGAGTGCGAGCTGGGTGTAGGCGGGCTCCAGGGACCTGCGGACGTCGAAGGCGCGCAGGGCCTCCTGCTGCTCCAGGTACTCGGAGACGGCCTTGCGCAGCTTCTTCCTGCCGGCCTTCACCTCGTCGGAGGAGAAGCCGTGCGCGAGCGCCCAGGAGCGCAGCTTCTTCACGGAGGTCTTCCCGCCGCCCTGCAGCGGGGTCCCGGTGCCCTTCTGGCGGGTGGCGAGGGCGATCCGCTGGGCGTCGGCGGTGTCGATGTCGGCGAGGTCCACACTGCCGTCGGCGAGCGCGGCGGCACGCTTGTCACGGGATACGGCGTGCAGCACGATCTCACTGAGTTTCGCGGGCTTGCCCCACCAGCGCGCGTTGCGGGTGAGGACCACGTCCTTCGCGGCGGTGTCGACCTTCTCCAGCTTGAAGGGGCCGGCGGTGACCTGCAGCTTGCGGCGGGCGCCGTCGTTGAAGGCGTCCGGGGTGCCCATGACCTCCTTCGGGTACAGCGGCGAGAACAGCGACCTCCAGTCGGCGTAGGGGCGGGAGAAGGTGACCCGGACCTGGAGGTCGCTGGCACCGCGCTCGATCTTGGCGATGCGTTCGTAGCCGGCGTTGCGGGCGGTCCAGTAGGCGCTGTCCTTGCCGGACAGGGCACGCCACTGGGCGGCGAAGTCGGCGGCGCCGATCTCCCGGCCGTTGCTCCAGACGGCCTGCTGGTTCAGCTTGTACAGCACGACCTGGCGCGGTTCGGTCTCGATGACCTCGGCCGACTCCAGATAGGCGGGATTCGCCACCGGGCGGCCGTTCGCGTCGAGCCGGAACATCGACGGCAGCACGGCCTGGGCGACCCGGGTGGTGCCGGTGTCGGCGTCGGCCTGGAAGGTGTTGAGCGTCTCCGGCACGGCGTCCACGGCCCATTTCAGGGTGCCGCCGTCGGCGATCTGGTCGCGGGCGGCGAGGGCGATGTCCTGCGGCGCGAGCGGGCCGGCGGTCTTCTCGTCGGAGCCGCACCCGGTGAGGAGGGGCACCGCGAGCGCTCCCGCGGTGAGGAAGGCGACCGAACGCTTGACCGCGCGCGGGCCGACGCCGTCGTAGGACATCTCTGCTACCTCCGGGAAGCCGCGGGCCTTATGCTCACTTTTGTCGGGATATGGAGCTGATCACTTTTGGCGGTATATGGAGCTGATCAGATCTATGCGGCCACTGAAGAGGAAAGGATCCGGCCACAGCGGGCGACACGGCGACGACGGGCGGTAACCCCACTCGTGCGGCGCAACACACCCGGAGATGCACCGATGCGCCTCCGCCAATCGCTGCACATGCCTTCACATCGGCGTGTGTGGCGCGCAACACTCCAAGGCGCATGAACGTTGCCGCCCAGGTCCCGCCGGACCCATGGAAGTGAGGGGCAAGTCATGACCGTGCACGACGACATCACCTCGGTCCAGCGCTCCCTCGACGATCTGTACCGGTCGTTGGGACGCCTGGAGCACCAGCTCGGCAGCGGCGGCCTGGAGATGCGGCGGGTCCGGTTGGACGCCGACCATCTGCGCGAGAGCGTGGCCCTGCTGCGGGAGGCGGCGGCCACCCCCGACGCGTCCCGCCGACCCGACCTCGTCACCATCTCCGACACGCCCTACGACCTCAGCCTGTGGACGGACTCGGACGACGAGGGCCTGGGCGCCCGCGACCGCCGCGCCCCCTGACATCCCCGAAACCGACCGGAGTGCTCCCTTGGCTACTGGTACGGAACCCCAACAGAGCAGCGGCGGCGTACGCACCGGTACGCGCGCCGCGATCGCCGCGCCGCATCTGCGGACCGACCGCTGGTGGCTGGCGCCCGCCGTCACCGCGGCCGGTCTGTTCGCCTTCGTCGTCTACTCGACCTGGCGGGCCTTCGCGAACGCGGACTACTACGCGGCGCCATACGTCTCGCCGTTCTACTCACCCTGCCTGGCCGAGAACTGCCGGACCATGCACGCCGGGCCGAACGCCGACCTCTTCGGGAGCTGGTGGGGCGTCTCACCGGCGATCATCATCCTGATCTTCCCGCTCGGCTTCCGGCTGACCTGCTACTACTACCGCAAGGCGTACTACCGCAGCTTCTGGGCGTCCCCACCCGCCTGCGCGGTGGCCGAGCCGCACAAGAAGTACACCGGCGAGACCCGCTTCCCGCTGATCCTGCAGAACGTCCACCGGTACTTCTTCTACGCCGCCCTGCTGGTCGCGGGCGTGCTGACCTACGACACCGTGCTGGCCTTCCGGGACACGCACTACCGCTGGGGCCACATGGGCCTCGGCACCCTGGTCTTCCTGGCCAACATCGTGCTGATCTGGGCGTACACACTCTCCTGCCACTCCTGCCGGCACATCGTCGGCGGGAAGCTCAAGCACTTCTCCCAGCACCCCGTGCGCTACCGGACGTGGCAGTTCATCGGGAAGCTCAACGCCCGGCACATGCTGCTGGCCTGGACGTCGCTGGTGAGCGTGGCGCTCGCCGACTTCTACGTCTATCTGGTCGCGTCCGGGGTCCTCGACGATCCGCGCTTCTTCTAGAGATTCCAGTGAGGGACTGACTGATGCCCGTGGTGGACCGGCAGGAGTGGGACGTCGTCGTGGTCGGCGCGGGCGGCGCCGGGCTGCGGGCCGCGATCGAGGCGCGCGAACGGGGCGCCCGTACGGCGGTGATCTGCAAGTCCTTGTTCGGCAAGGCGCACACGGTGATGGCCGAGGGCGGTATCGCGGCGGCCATGGCCAACGCCAACGAACACGACACCTGGCAGGTCCACTTCCGCGACACCATGCGCGGCGGCAAGTTCCTCAACCAGTGGCGGATGGCCGAGCTGCACGCCCAGGAGGCCCCCGACCGGGTGTGGGAGCTGGAGACGTGGGGCGCGCTGTTCGACCGTACGAAGGACGGCAGGATCTCCCAGCGCAACTTCGGCGGCCACGAGTACCCGCGCCTCGCGCACGTCGGCGACCGTACGGGCCTGGAGCTGATCCGCACCCTCCAGCAGAAGATCGTCGCGCTGCAACAGGAGGACTTCAAGGAGACCGGGGACTACGAGTCGCGGCTGAAGGTCTTCCAGGAGTGCACGGTCACCCGGATCCTCAAGGACACGGCGTCCGACAGCGGCTCCGCCGCGGGCAGGGTCTCGGGAGTCTTCGCGTACGAGCGCGAGACCGGCCGTTTCTTCGTCTTGGAGGCCCCGGCCGTGGTCGTCGCGACCGGCGGTATCGGCAAGTCCTTCAAGGTCACCTCGAACTCGTGGGAGTACACCGGCGACGGCCACGCCCTCGCGCTGCTGGCCGGGGCGCCGCTGCTGAACATGGAGTTCGTGCAGTTCCACCCGACGGGCATGGTCTGGCCGCCGTCGGTGAAGGGCATCCTCGTCACCGAGTCGGTGCGCGGGGACGGCGGGGTCCTCCGGAACTCCGAGGGCAAGCGGTTCATGTTCGACTACATCCCGGACGTGTTCAAGGAGAAGTACGCCGAGTCGGAGGAGGAGGCCGACCGGTGGTACGAGGACCCCGACAACAACCGCCGCCCCCCGGAGCTGCTCCCCCGCGACGAGGTGGCCCGCGCGATCAACGCCGAGGTGAAGGCGGGCCGCGGCTCCCCACACGGCGGGGTCTTCCTGGACGTCTCGACGCGTATGCCGGCGGAGGTCATCCGGCGCCGGCTGCCCTCCATGTACCACCAGTTCAAGGAGCTGGCCGACGTCGACATCACGGCGGAGGCGATGGAGGTCGGCCCGACCTGCCATTACGTGATGGGCGGCATCGCCGTCGAGTCCGACACGGCGGCCGCGCGCGGCGTGCCGGGGCTGTTCGCGGCCGGTGAGGTGGCCGGCGGCATGCACGGTTCCAACCGGCTCGGCGGCAACTCGCTGTCCGATCTGCTGGTGTTCGGGCGCCGGGCGGGCCGGTACGCGGCCGAGTACGCGCAGGGGCTGGCCTACCAGCGCCCGCCGGTGGACGACGCGCAGGTCGACACGGCCGCTGCGGAAGCCCTCCGGCCCTTCTCCGCGGAGACGGAGGGCGAGGCCGTCCCGCCGGAGAACCCGTACACCCTCCACCAGGAACTCCAGCAGACCATGAACGACCTGGTCGGGATCATCCGCCGCGAGGGCGAGATGGAGCAGGCCCTGCGCAAGCTGGCCGAGCTGCGGGTACGGGCGCGCCGGGCCGGGGTGGAGGGCCACCGCCAGTTCAACCCCGGCTGGCACCTGGCTCTGGACCTCAGGAACATGCTGCTGGTCAGCGAGTGCGTGGCGCGGGCCGCGCTGGAGCGCACCGAGTCGCGCGGCGGGCACACCCGCGAGGACCACCCGGCGATGGACCGCGCCTGGCGCAACGTGAACCTCATGTGCACCCTCGCCGACGCCACCGGCGGCCTCGCGGCGACCGACCCCGCCCGCGGCCAGATCCGCCTGACCCGCGAGACCACCGACCCCATCCGCCCCGACCTGCTCGCCCTCTTCGAGAAGGAGGAGCTGGTCAAGTACCTCGCCGAAGAGGAGCTGTACGAATGAGCAGCTACGAGGCCCGCTTCAAGGTGTGGCGGGGCGATGTGCAGGGCGGCGGCCTGGAGGATTTCAAGGTCGAGGTCAACGACGGCGAGGTGGTGCTCGACATCATCCACCGCCTCCAGGCCACCCAGGCGCCCGACCTCGCCGTGCGCTGGAACTGCAAGGCGGGCAAGTGCGGTTCGTGCTCCGCGGAGATCAACGGCCGTCCCCGGCTGATGTGCATGACCCGTATGTCGGTGTTCGACCGCGAGGAGACCGTCACCGTCACACCCCTGCGCGCGTTCCCGGTGATCCGGGACCTGGTGACCGACGTCGGCTTCAACTACCGGAAGGCCAGGGAGGTCCCCGCGTTCGTGCCGCCGGCCGGACTCGGCCCCGGCGAGTACCGGATGATGCAGGAGGACGTGAACCGCTCGCAGGAGTTCCGCAAGTGCATCGAGTGCTTCCTGTGCCAGGCCACCTGCCATGTGGTCCGCGACCACGAGGAGAACAAGACGGTGTTCGCCGGCCCGCGCTTTTTGATGCGCGTCGCGGAACTGGACATGCACCCGCTGGACGCGGCCGCCGAGACGGGCCTGGACCGGGGACGCGCGGCCCAGGACGAACACGGTCTCGGCTACTGCAACATCACCAAGTGCTGCACGGAGGTCTGCCCCGAGGGCATCAAGATCACGGACAACGCCCTGATCCCCCTGAAGGAACGGGCCGTCGACCGCAAGTACGACCCGCTGGTGTGGCTGGGCTCGAAGATCAGGAGGCGGTCTTCGTAGCACCGCGGCCGGGGTGCCGGGCCGCGGTCATGCGACCCAGTCTTCCCGGTACGCCCGCCAGTCCGCCTCCGTCGCCGCGAAATCGACATACAGGGCGACGCCGAAACGGGCGCGGTCGGCATCGGTGCGGGACAGGCCCAGGCGGACGCCGCGGACGGCGGCCGGGACGGTCTCGGCGTGCGCCCAGTGGCCCGGCTTGTCCGTGTGGTAGAAGGGCAGCCCCATCAGGAGGTCGGTCGTCTCCGGGATGACCTCCAGGGCGAGGCTCGTCTGCTGGGCCACATAACCGCCGTACAGGCTGGGCAACGGCTGCGCGGTGTCGTACGACATCACGGCGATCTGGTCGACCCGGCGGGCCACCTGCCCGAAGTACGCCTGCGACCACCACTTCGGGTGCCCGGTGACCGCGCCGGCGAGGGAGTGGAGCGCGGGCAGCGGGTCGATCTGATGGGCGGCCACGGAGAGCAGGGCGTGCCGGGCACGGGTGAGATCCCGCAGGCCGTCCAGGAGCGTCAGGTAGTCGCGGTCGCCGGAGTGGAGGGGTTCCAGGTCGAAGTGGGCGCCCTCGAAGCCGGCGGCGAGGACGCGGCGGGTGGAGGCGAGGACGGCCGCGCGGGTCGCGGGGCGGTCCAGGCGCAGACCTCGGGGGCCCTCACTGGCCAGTCTGTCGCCGAGCCAGGCCTGGACACGGACGCCGGGCAGCTCCCGGTGGACGGCCGCGACGAGCCAACGGGCCCTCGGATACGCCGAGTCGGGCAGGGTGCCGTCGTGCTCCAGCGGCCCGGAGTGGACGTACAGATCACGGATCCCGCTGCCGCGCAGCCGCCCGGCGAGCGCCTCGACGTCCTTGCCGCTCTTACGCCCGTCCACCCAGGCATGGCCCAGCCAGAGGGCGTCCCGGTGGCGCGTGCGGGTGCCGGGGGCCGGATCACCGGTGTAGTTGAGGCGCAGGGCGGTCTCGGCGGTGAGGAGGGGGAGGAGAAGCAGGGCGAGTGCGGTGAGGGCATAGCGCAGAACACGCCGCCGCCTACGAGCGGCCGGCTGCGGGCTTGCCTGGGCGGCAGCGGCGGCCGGATGTGCCTCGGGCCGGGTCGGGGCGTCGGCCGACTGCGCCCTGGACCGCGTCGAGTCGTCGGCGTTCTGTGCATCCGGCCCGGTCGTGCCATCGGGCTCCCCCACGCCCGGCCTGGCCGTGCCATCGGGCTCCCCCACCCCCGGCCTGGCCGTTACCTCGGGTTCCCCCGCCTCCGGCCGGGTCGTCTCTCCGTTGTCCATCCCGTCCCCCTGTACGTCTCGTCCCCCACCCGCATCCATCCCGCTCGCGAAGCCGCCTACCTGCCCATACGCTCCAAAATGTGACGTCCTCCCTGATCCGGGGCCGCCCCCGGCGCGCCAAGGCGCAGATACGGATGCGGGTGGCGCATGCCGTGCTGAGTGCCGTGGTGGGGGCCGGGCTGGTGTTGCCGGTGATGACGGTCACCGGCCGCGATCCGGTTCCCATGGCCTCCGGGCCGGTCGCCGGCGCCGCCGCGCCGCAGCAGGACGAGACGTCCACCGCGGATCTCGTACTGCCGCTGATGGCCGGCGGCGCGGCCGTCGTACTGGCCGGATACGGCTACCTGCGCCGCACCCGGCGTGCGCGCTCCCGGACAACGCCGGGGATCGTCTCCGCACACCCGCCCACGCCCGCACCGGCCGACTCCGAACGTCAGGCCCGCGCGGCGCTGGTGCTGGCCGACGACTGCGTGCGCACCAGCCGGGAGGAACTGTCCTTCGTACGGGAGCGGTTCGGCGAGGCGGAGGCCGAACGGTTCACGCACGCCCTGCGGGCCGCCGAGACCGAGCTTTCGGCCGCGTTCGCGATCTGGCGGCGGTACGAGGAGGGGATGCCGGCGGAAGCGGATGCGCGACGGCAGGCGCTGGTGGGGGTGGTCGGGCGGTGCGCGGAGGCCGGGCGCCGGCTGGACACCGAGGCGCCGGCCCTGGACCGGCTGCGGGGGCTGGAAACGGGGGTGGGCGGTGCGCTGGAGGTCGCCGAGGAGCGGTTCCGGGAGCTGACGGCACGGACGGCAAAGGCCCAGGGCACGCTCACGGCACTGCACGAGCGGTATCCACCCCTGGCCGCCGCGTCCGTCACCGGGTACATCGAACAGGCTAAGGACCGGCTGCTGTTCGCCACGGCCCACCTCAACCGGGCCCGCCAAGCCGACGATTCCGCCGACGCAGCGCGTGCGGCGGGACACCTGCGCGCCGCCGAGGGCGCCATCGCCCAGGCCGGTGCCCTCGTGGGCGCAGTGGAACGGCTGGCGGCCCTGCTACGGCAGGCAACCGACCTCGTCCCACCCACGCTCACCGACGGCGAGGCGAAGCTCACGGTGGTGCGGAAGGGGGAGGTGGCGCTGAGGGAGGAGACGCCGCGGAGGGAAGAGGCGGCGCGGGAGGACGGGGCGACGTGGAAGGACGAGGTGGCGTGGAAGGGCGGGGTGACTCGGGAGGAGGAGATGGCTCGGGAGGACGAGATGGCACCGGAGGGAGAGACGGCGCGGGAACGGGAGGGTGAGATGGCGGGGGGAGGGGAGGCAGCGCGGGGTGGCAAGGCGGCGCCGGAGAACGGGGCGGCGCGCAAAGTGACGCGGGAGAGCGAGGCGGGGCCCTTCCCGGCCATCGGCGAGTCGCGTGCCCGGCTCGCTCATGCGGACGGCGTGTTGGCCGCCGTCCGCGCGGAGTTGACCGGGGGGCCGTATGACCCGCTGGACGCGTTGCGCCGGATCACGCGGGCCGTTGCGCGGCTGGGGGTGGGGCGGTCGGGGGTGCTGGACACCGCCGCGCTGCTCGTGGCACGGGGTTCCGTCACCGGGGCGGAGGAGTTCGTGGCGGTGCACCGGGGCGCGGTGGGCGCGGAGGCGCGGGCCCGGCTGGCGGAGGCGGTGCGGTCGCTCGCCGCGGAGGATGCCGAGGGGGCCGACACCGAGGGCCGCCGGGCCCGCGAACTGGCCGAACGGGACGTGCGGGCGCACGGCAACCCGTACGCCGGCCCCGACGGCGACTCGACGGGCCTGATCGGTGCCGTCCTCGGCGGGATCCTCCTGGCCGAGGACCCGGCGGGCGGCCCCCCGGCAAGCTTCGGCGGACCGCAGAGCCGGGGCAGACATCGCTTCGCGGCGGCTCCATAGCCACCCGGGAAGCCTCTGGGTGGGGGCGGTGGGGCTGGTCAGAAGAGGCTGAGCAGCGCCTCTGCCGGGTCGGTGAGCCCGTTTTCCCCGCCGGGCAGCGGAAGCTCGAACCACACCGTCTTGCCCCGAGGCGTCCGCCGCGATCCCCACGCCGCGCTCAGCAACCCGACCAGCTGCAGCCCCCGGCCCCCCTCGTCCGTGTCGCGGGCCCGCCGCCGCCGAGGCTGTACCAGCCCGGCGTCCCACACCTCGCACACCAGCGTCCGGTCCAGCAGCAGCCGGAGCCGGATCTCCCCCTCGCCGTACCGCAGCGCGTTCGTCACCAGTTCGCTCACCAGGAGCTCCGTGGTGTCGACCAGCGGCTCAAGATCCCAGCTGAGCAGCTGCGCGCGGGCGTACTCCCGGGCCCGGCCCACACTGCGCGGCTCGCGCGGCAGCGTCCAGTCGCCGACGGACTCGGCGGGCAGTCCCTGCACCCGGGCCATCAGCAGAGCGATGTCGTCCTCGCCGTGGTGGGTGTCGAGGGTGTTGAGGACGTGGTCGCAGACGTCCTCCAACGGGCGGGAGGGATCCGTGAGCGCGCCCACGAAGGCCTGGAGGCCCTCGTCCAGGGGGTGGTCGCGGGACTCGACCAGTCCATCCGTGTAGAGCGCGAGGAGCGCGCCCTCGGGAAGTTCGAGCTCCACCTCCTCGAAGGGCTCGCCGCCCACGCCGAGCGGCATGCCGGGCGGCACGTCCAGCATCAGGGCCGCCTCGCCGGGCTCCACCAGGACCGGGGGCAGATGGCCGGCGTTGGCGAAGGTACAGCGCCTGGTCACGGAGTCGTAGACGGCGTACACGCAGGTCGCGAGGTACACCTCGGAGAGGTCGGCGTCGCGGGGCTGCCGGGCCGTGCGGGTGGCCTGCTGGACGCCGCCCGGGGTACCGAGTCCCCGCGCGATCTCGTCCAACGCCGAGAGGACTTCGGCGGGTTCGAGGTCCAGCAGGGCCAAGGTGCGGACGGCTGTACGGAGTTCACCCATGGCCACGGCCGCCCGCAGCCCCCGGCCCATCACATCGCCGACCACCAGCGCCGTGCGGTGACCGGGCAGTTCGATGACGTCGAACCAGTCGCCCCCGACCTCCGTCGCCGCGTTGCCGGGCAGATAGCGGCAGGCGATGTCCAGCCCGGAGGCCTCCGGGTCGCCGGGCGGAAGCAGGGACCGTTGCAGGATCAACGCGCGCTCGTGCTCGCGGCGGTACAGGCGCGCGTTGTCGATGCAGACCGCGGCGCGCGCGGCCAGCTCCACCGCCAGATCCCGGTCGCGGTCGCCGAACGGCTCGCTGCCCTTGGTCCGCGCGAACTGGGCGAGGCCCACGACCGTGTCGTGGGCGACCATCGGCACGGCCAGCGTGGACTGCACGAGGCCGCCCTCCTCCCCGGGCACGGCCTGCGGGCGGCCGGTGCGCAGGGCGTCGGCGCTGGGCGAGTTGAAGGGAAAGTGGTGGATCGCGCCGAGGGCGACGGGCTCGGCGGAGCCGGTGAAGGGGGCGTCGGAGACGGCGCTGGCGAAGGCGACGCGGCGCAGCTCCGCGCTGCCGTCGGCGAGCCCGGGCGGAGCCTCGTCGCCGGCCAGCAGGCCCTGGTAGAGGTCGACGGTGGCGAGGTCGCAGAAGCCGGGGACGACCACGTCGAGGAGTTCGCGGGCCGTGGTCTCCAGGTCGAGGGAGTTTCCTATGCGGGCGCCGGCCTCGTTGAGCAGGGCGAGGTTGCGGCGGGCGGCGGCGGCCTCGCGGGCGGCGGCGCGGCGGGCGGTGATGTCGGTGCCGAGCCAGGCGATCCCGATGGGCCGGCCGCTGCCGCTCTGCACGCGGTAGAGGTTGACGGACCAGTGCCGGCGTTCCTCGGAGCCCGGGACGAAACCGGTGACGTGCATGTCGGTGATGGAATCGCCGGTCTCCAGCACCCGCCGGAGGGTGGCCGAAACCCGCTCGGCCTCGCCGCGCGGCAGATAGTCGTGAACCCCCTTGCCCCGGTGGTCGTCCGGGGTTCCGCCGAAGATGGAGGCGAACCGCTCGTTGGCCCGACGGACCCTCAGGTCGATGTCGATCAGAAGGAATCCGAACGGTGATTGGCCGAATATGGCCTGCGAGGCGGCGAGGTCGGTCTCGATGCTGCGCAGGGTGCGGACGTCCACGACGATGCACACGGCCGCCCTTTCCCCCTCGGCGGTCCGGGTGGGCATGACGTAGACCTCGGCCAGGCCCTCCTCGCCGCGCGCGCCGTCCGGCCTGTCCGGCACCCGGAAGGGGACCACCCCGGTCCATTCGCGTCCGTCGAGGATCTCGGCCATCTTGCGCTGGCCGCGTTCGCGCAGGTCGGGGTCGATGAAGGCCTCTATGGGGTCCATACCGATGACGCGTTCGGCGGGGATGCCGAAGATCTGCTCGGCGCGCAGGCTCCACTGTTCGACCAGCCCGCCGGCACTGATGGAGAAGGACGCGACCTTGATGTAGTCGTAGATCGAACCGGGCGGACTGCTCTGCCACATGGCGTCGCCGGGTGCCGCGGCGGCATCCGCGGCCTCCTTCCTCGCGCCGTCCGACGGGTCCTCGGACTCCGTGGCCTTCGCTGGTATCCCGCTCACGCGAACCGTCCCCTCCAGCTCACCGCGTCCGGCACCGGTCACCGGGGGCGGCTGCCCGCAGTATCCAGCACTACGGCGCCGCACGACACGGTGTTCACGATCACAGCTCGGTCCAGACGTTTTTCGGACCGGTCCGTGACAACACTTCCACTCTTCTAACCAGGGAACACACCCGCGAATCACGTACTCCGGGACCGGTCGCGGTGGGAGCGCACGGCCGGCGGCGCACCGGCGGATGTACGCCCCCTGTTCAACCCCGCGGGATCTTCCGCCTCACCCGGGCACCGCCAGTTCGAACCAGACGGTCTTTCCGCTCGCGCCGGGCCGGGTGCCCCAGCGGCGCGAGGAGCCGGCGACCAGTTGCAGGCCGCGCCCGCTCTCGTCCCCCGGCTGGGCGACGCGCTCGCGCGGCAGGTCCGGGAGCGGGTCGGAGACTTCCACCAGCAGCGTGCCGTCGAGCCCGGCGGGGCGCACGAGCCGTACGCCGATGGGGCCGGTGGCGTACCGCATCGAGTTGGTGACCAGCTCGCTCACCAGCAACGCGGCCAGGTCGGCGAGACAGTCGAGGCCCCAACCGTGCAACTGGCCCCGCACCGCGGCCCGGGCGGTGCGTACGGCGCCCGGTTCCGCGGGAAAGGACCACTCGGCGCAGTCGCCATCGGTGTCGATCACGCCGATCACTTCCCAGGCCAGCAAGCCCACCCATGTCCAGTTTCGTGGGGTTAATGGGCACATACCCGATATGGGGCGGTCAGTACCGCGCAAGAGGGCGCACTGTGGCACGAACGGCGTACGAGGCGCTCCGCACTCCTGGCGCGCGGGTCAGAAAGAGGGCAGGGCTTCGATCTCCCGCACCGCCGCCACGTCCTGGTCCAGCCACGGCACGTCCCAGACCTCGGCCGGAGCCAGCCAGCGCAGCTCGTCATGATCCTGAAGGGGTTCGGGGGCCCGGGAGCCGGGCAGCATACGGACGGTCCACACCTGCAACACGTACGGCGCCCGCAGCGGCCACTCCCCCGGCACGCGCTCGACCGGCTCGGCGGCGATGCCGAGCTCCTCACGCAGCTCGCGCACCAGGGCGTCCTCGGGCCGTTCGCCCGCCTCCACCTTGCCTCCCGGCAACTCCCAGCGTCCGGCGAGTTCGGCGGGCGCGCTGCGGCGCGCGGCGAGCAGCCGGCCGCCGTCGAGCAGGGCGGCCCCCACCACCACGATCCGATCCGTCTCGGGCGTCATGGGGCGGAGCCTACGGGAGGGCGCGGCCGGTCAGTTGTGGCCGCCGTCCCCGTTCTGGCCGATGCGCTCGACCCAGTAGAGCTGCTTGTGTCCCCGGTCGTCGAGACTGTCGGCGATCTTCTGGGCCTCGGCCCGGGTGGCGTACCGGCCGACGCGGTAGCGATTGCCGCTGTCGTCCTGCCGTATCACGATCCAGGGCAGCGAGACCGTGCCCTCACTCATGGCCCCCACCGCCCCCGTCACTCCTTCTCGCACCGCCCCACCCGCTTCCGGTCCCGGGCCCCGGCCGTGCCCCGCCTAAGGAAACCGCAATCCGCATATGCCCGAGCGTACGCCCAACCTTCACGCAGCGAATACGACTTTTCACAAAGAGGTACGCAACCAGCCAGAACGCCGGGGGCGCACGGGACCGAATGCGCCGTGGCGCGGAGCGCCGCCCAGAGTCGGGGTCTGTCGGCGGAAGACGGGACCACCTGGGAAGACGGCCGGATCGCAGCGTGCCACCGGACCGGGCCGTGGTCAGACGGCCGGGGCATCCGCCCGCTCGAGGCGCCGAGGGTGTGCGCTACCTCACTCGGGAGAGCGCACGGAATCCCGGCCGGCGCCTGCACCGGCGCCGTGAGCCTCCAGGAACGTCACTTCACGGGCAGGTGGTACGCGGCCCGGTAGCGGTCCGCCGGGATCACCACGTCGGCGGTCTCCACCGGGCGGCCGGAGGCGAAATAGGTGCGCTGGATGACCAGGACGACATGACCCGGGACACCGCCGAGCACATGCAGTTCCTCGGCGAGGCCGGGGCGGGCACCGACCTCCTCGGTGACGTTGTCCACGATGACGTCGATGGCGCGCATGCGCTCGACCACGCCCATCCCGCCGAGCGGACCCTCCTCCGGGAGCATCACCGGGGTGCGGCCGGTGACGGCGAGCGGCTCCCAGGAGGTGGAGAGCATCATGGGCTCGCCGGCCTCCCGGAACAGGTACCTGGTGCGCATGACCCGGTCACCGGCGGGGATCGCGAGCCGCTCGGCGATGGCGGCCCCGGCCTCGGTCTGCTCGCTGCCCGACTCCCAGCTGCCACGCACCGACGCGTCGGCCTGCTCCTGCCGGAAGGGCGTCGCGCCACCGGCCGGCCGGTACCCGGAGCGGGACACCCGCCGGGGTACGGGCCGTTCCCGCACGTATGTCCCCGAGCCGGAGCGGCCCTCGACCAGACCCTCGGCCATCAGCACCTTGCGGGCCTCCAGGGCGACCGTGTCCGAGACGCCGTACTCCTCGCGGATGCGGGCCTGGGAGGGGAGCCGGGTGTGGGGCGGCAGTGAACCGTCGACGATCTTCTTGCGGAGATCACCCGCGACACGCAGGTACGCCGGCTGCTCACCGAAAGTCACTGGCCGCTCCCATCAGATTGTACAGACAGCAACAGCGTGGCAACCGTGGGTTGTGCCGTGCAAGCAAAGGCCAGGGAATCACTCGATGTGATGACATGCGGGCCGGAAGGGCTTTACCCAGGCACTTTCTCCCCCTATAGGGGTTGCTCATCTCAGGGCGTGCTCACACCTGGATGCTGCTGTCGGCACCGTCGTCACCCATGAGCGGGGTGGTGGCCAGCTCCAGGGCCTTCCGCGCGGTGACCGCCTGGCGCGGCCGGATGAGGTCGAGGCCGGTGTCGTAGTGCTCGTAGAAGGCGTCCGCGTCCCCGGCCTTCCCGGCCTTCCCCCACTCCGCGCGCGCCGTGTCCAGACGGGCGGCCAGGGCCGTGACCGGCCTCCGGGCCCCGGCGGGCCAGTCGTGCGCCCGCAGCATCCGGGCCTGCTCGCCCAGCGCGGCCGACACGCGACCCGCCCACGCCTTGTGCCCGGGCAGGTCGTCCTCCACGTAGTCCGCCTCGGGCACGGTGTCCAGGGCCGTGTTGAGGACGTGAGCGGCCTTCAGATAGGCGACCTGGTCGGCGTCGAGGACGGTCTCGTCGTTGCGCAGCGAACCGGTGAGGTCGGCGCCCTCGGTGGTGCTGCCGAACACGCAGGTGACCTCGCGGTCCCCCGCCGCCCAGCTGTCCTCGGTCGGCGTGAGGTAGTACACGTCGACGTCGCCCGGGACCGCCCAGCCGTCCATCGCGTAACCGTCCCGGAGGCCCCAGCAGCGCTCGTCGGCGGTGTCGGTGACCGTGTCGTCCCCCGGGTAGCCGCCGCCGGTCAGCTCGAAGGACGCGAACACCTCGCCGTCGTGCCCGCCGGCGCAGGGGACCTTGTCGATGTCGTAGGTCTCGCCGCTCAGCGCGCCGCCGGGCGCGTCGAAGCACTCGCCCTCGGCCAGCGAGATACTCGCGCCGTCGCGCGCGCCGTCCCTGAACCCCCGCCAGAACTCGGAGGCGCCGCCCGTGGCGAACAGCAGCGCCCACAGCACCAGTCCGATTCCGGAGAGCACCGCACCGCCGACGGCCAGCCCCGTGCCGCGCTCACCGCGCCGGCGGATCTGCCGCAGCGCGGCCAGCCCGAGCACCAGTCCCACACCGGGCAGGAAGCACAGCACGCCGAGCACGAGGGAGGCGATGGCGAGGCCGTTGACGGGCGCCGGGTGGTTGTAGGGGTTGTAGCCCTGCGCCCACGGCCGGTACGGCAACCCGTACGCCCCGTCCGGCCGTTGCGGGTACGGCGGCGGCGCGTACGGCCCCTGCGCATGCGGCTGAGGTGGCTGATACGGCACTTGTGACGGACGGGGGCCGGGGGGCGGGGGTATGGACACCGGTACCGTGCTCCTGGGTCGGGCGGCGGCAGCGCAGCACCGGCGGCCGGCCCGCCGACTGGACTGACGTACGACTGGCCGCATGGTAAGCGGGGCGCGAACGGGGGCGGAATGAGGGTGGGGTACGCGACGGGGAGCCGGGCGGGCGGCGAGGTCGTCCAGGCGGTGAACGGGCTGACCGCACGGTGGGCGGCGAGCACGCAGGGCGGCACGGTCTTCTCGGCGGCCGGCGTCTGGCCCCTGCTCGCCTTTCTGGCCGACGGCGCGGCGGACCCGGCGCGGGCGGAGCTGGCGCGGGCGCTGGGTGTGCCCGCCGGGCAGGCGGCCGCGACCGCACGGGAGTTGCTGACGGCCCTGCGGTCGGTGTCCGGTCTGGACACTGCGCTCGGGCTGTGGACGCACGACGGGCTGACCCTGCGCGAGGAGTGGCGGGCCGGGCTGCCGGCCGGCACCCACGGGGTGTTCGGGGACGACCTCGTCACCGCGCAGGAACGGCTGGACGCCTGGGCGGCCGAGCGGACCGGTGGGCTGGTCGAGCGCATGCCGGTGACGCTGGACCGGGAGGCGCGGATGGTGCTGGCCGGCGCCCTCGCGTTGGGCACGACCTGGCGGCAGCCCTTCAGGGAGCTGCCGCTGCGGCCGGACGGCGGCCCGTGGCAGGGCCGTACGCTGCGCGGGCTGCACCGGCGGAGCGTACGCCCGGACCGGGTGGGCGTGACGGGCACCCCGGACGGCTTCGTCACCGCGCTGACGGTGCCCGGCGACAACGGCGTCGACGTTCATCTGTTCCTCGGTGAGGAGCGCATGACACCGGGTCAGGTGCTGACCGCCGGAGTGGGGATCGTGGAGCGCGCGCTGCCGCTCACCGGGGGCGGCCTGCTGCCGCACGGGCACGTCGGTCCGGGCCTGCATGTGGAGCTGCAGCCGGCCGTCGAACCGGCGCCGACGACGCTGGACGTGCGGACGGTGGCGTACGAGGTGCGGGCCGACCACGACCTGATCGCCCTGGCGGATCTGTTCGGACTGACGGCGGCCGCGGATGCGCGGCACGGCCACTTCCCGGGTATCAGCGCCCTTCCGCTCGCCGTCGGGGCGGGCCGCCAGTCGGCGCTGGCCCAGTTCGGTCCGCTCGGCTTCCGCGCCGCGGCGGTGACGGCGGTGATGCCGGTGGTGGGCAGCGGGCCGCCGCGGTACCGCTACGAGACCACGGTCGTCCGCGTCACCTTCGACCGCCCCTTCGGCTTCCTCGCCGTCGACCGCGAGTCCCGGCTGGTGCTGGTGTCGGGCTGGGTGACCGACCCGGCGCCGTACCCCGGCTTCTACGACCACCGGGAACGGTCGCACGGCTGACGGTCCCGTGGGCCGGGCCCTGCCCCGTCGTCACCGTCGGGCCAGGGCCGCACCGCCCGACCGGATGCGCGCCGGCAGGGCCACCGCGTCACCGAGCTGTTCGGCCGGGATCCCGACCCCGGAGCCGGCGAGCGGCACTGCCGTCATGCACCGACCACCCGGGGATCACCCGAACGGGACCCCTGTTCGACCGGGCAAGGCCGCTGATCGATGAGCGGAAGACTTCTGAACACCGGGGGCGGGGAACCGCCGACCCCGCCCTTCGGACGTCGGCCGAGCGCCTCGAGCTGACGTGCGGCGTCCTGTTCCTGCTCCAGTGCCGGCGTGCGGCGCGGCACGAAGCCCCACTCCTGCCCGAGCAGCCGCATCAGCGCCAGGTCACGGCGGGCCTTCGGTTCACGCTCGGCGCACTCGGCCGCGTAGATCCCGACCAGGCCGTGGAATCGGTAGTAGTGCCTGGAGACTCTTTCCATCAGGTGACCGTCGACGAGCAGATCGAGCAGGCGCCGGGCCGTCGCATGACTCGTGCCCACCAGGGTCGCGGCCTGCTGCACGGTGACCGGGCCGGCGGGGTGCAGTCCCAGGTAGCGGAACATCCGGGCCGCCTCCGCCGGCAACGCCTGATACGAGGCCTCGAACACCGTGCGCAGGTTCGCGGCCGCGTCGCCCTCCACGGTGAGACGGTCCAGCAGCCCGCGCTTGTCGGCGTAGCGCTCCTCCGGTGTGGTCGGCGGGACGTGTGCCTCGATCAGCCCTTCGACCGCGCTGCGCAGTGCCAGCGGCAGCCCTTCGCAGAGGCGCACCAGGCGCATCACGACCGCCTTCTCCTCCCGGAGCCGTTCCCCGCCCAGGTAGGTGAGCAGCTCCGCCGACTCGTCCTCGGACAGCGGCCCGACCCTGATCAGATGGGCTCCGTCACGGATCGCGAGTCCGGTGAGCCGCTGCCGGCTGGTGGCAAGCACGGACGACGCGCCTCGCGGGATCAGCGGGCGAACCTGCTCAGCGCTGATCGCGTCATCGAGCACCACCAGCATCCGCCGCCCGTGCAGCAGACTG
The DNA here is from genome assembly GCF_040613075.1 of Streptomyces sp. NPDC006314. Taxonomy (NCBI): domain Bacteria; kingdom Bacillati; phylum Actinomycetota; class Actinomycetes; order Kitasatosporales; family Streptomycetaceae; genus Streptomyces; species Streptomyces sp. NPDC006314. The sequence goes on from NZ_JBEXRL010000015.1 coordinate 97,130, forward strand.
CGGTAGAGGCTGACCCGCCCGGCCAGGTCGCCCGGCATCCGCACGTCGTCGACACCGAGGCTGCGCAGCAGTTGCGCGAGCGCTTCGGCCGCCGTGAGCGGTTTGCCCCCCAGTCCCGTGCCGCCGAGGTCGACGAACAGCTGGCCGTCCGGGAAGCGGTCGGTGAGCCGGTGCGCCAGCTCCAGGGCGACCGCCGTCTTGCCCACGCCCGCCAGGCCGTCCACCACGGCCACGGGCGTGCTGGCGCTGGACCGCAACCCGTCCTCGGCCAGCACCCTTTCCAGCTCGGCCAGTTCCGCCGTACGTCCGACGAATCCCCGGGCCAGCGGAGGCAGCTGGGCGGGGCGCGGAATGTCCGGCGAGGCACTGTCCGCGAGGTCACCGGTCGTCGCCGGCACCGGGGACCGGTCCCGGCAGACGGTGACCACACGCCCGGCCAAGATGTCCTGGTGCAGACTGGCCAGCTCCGCGCCCGGTTTGATGCCCAGTTCCCGGTTGAGCAGGCGCTGGGTCTCGGTGTACACGGCGAGCGCGTCGGCCTGCCTGCCGCAGCGGTACAGGGCGAGCATCAGCAGCCAGCGCAGCTTCTCCCGCAGGGGCTCCTCGGCCACCGCGGTGGACAGGTCGGCGATCACCTCGCCGTGCCGCCCCGCCCTCAGCATGTCCGACGCCCATTCCTCTATGGCCGTCATCCTCAGGTCCTGGAGCCGAGTCCGTTCCATGGCCGCGAACGGTCCGGGGATGCCCGCGAAGGCCTCGCCGTGCCACAGCGCCAGGGCGTCCCTGTACAGCTCCAGGGCCGCTTTGGCGTCGCTGCCCGCGTGGGCCCTGCGGGCCTGTGCGTGGCACTCCGCGAAGCGTGTGACGTCCACCGCCTCGGGGCTGATGCGCAGGCAGTAGCCGCCTGCCGCGGAGGCGAGAACGGAGCAGGTGCCCCGCCTGCTGCGGCCGGGCTCCAGCACGCGGCGCAGCCCGGCCACATAGGTGTGAACGCCATTGGCGGCGGTCTGCGGGACGTCGCTTCCCCAGACGGCGTCGATGATGTGCTCGATGCCCAGGACATCACCGGCCCGGCTGGCCAGCAGCGCGAGGACAGCACGCTGCTTCGGCGGGCCCAGGACGACCTCCTTGCCGTCCGTCCAGGCCCGTACGGGACCCAGCAGTTGAACAGACAGACGTTGCCCCGCTGTCAGCATGGTGCCCCTGCCTCCAGGAATGGACGGTTGATCGCCAACAACGCTGTGCTCTGAATCAGTGGCGCGAGCCGGTACGGACGGTCACCGCACCGGATGCCGTGGTCCCGGCGTCCTCGGTGCGCGCCAGCAACGACGTGGCCACGCACCGCAGCTTCTCGCGGGTCTCCTCGAGTTCACGGTCCGCGTGGGACTGCCCGACGATGCCGGCACCGGCCCGCAGCCAGGTCCGGCCGTCCTGCGCGTAAACGCTGCGCAGCACCAGAGCAGCGTCCATGGCGCCGTCCTCGGCGACCTTCAGCACGGCACCCGCGTACGGCCCGCGACGATTCCCCTCATGCCGGTGAATGGCCTCATAGGCGGCGTGCTTGGGTACGCCGGACGCCGTCACGGCCGGGAAGACGGCGGCGAAGGCCTCCCAGGGACTCGCCCCCTCGGGCATCTGCCCCACCACCCTCGAAGCCAGGTGCTGGACCGAGCCACGCTCCTTGACCGACATGTATTCCACGACGGCGACCGAATCCGGCTTGCACGGGCCGACCAGTTCGTCGACCGCGACCTTCACCGAGATGGCGTGCTCGTGCAGTTCCTTGGGGTCCGACAGAAGGTCCTCACGGAGCTTGTGATCCAGGTGGGGATCCCCGGTCAGAGCTCGCGTGCCGGCAAGCGGCTGACTGGACACCCGGCGGTCGGCGGAGACCTCGACGACGGTCTCGGGGCTGAACCCGAAGCAGCGCAGCCCGCCCATGTCCAGGAGGAAGGACCGGGCGGGGGAGTTCCTCAGGCGGCCCCTGCGATAACTGGCCGGGAAGTCGATATCGGTCTCGACGGGTATCTCACGGGAAAGGATGGCCTTTTGCAATTTGCCCGCGCGTATCTCCTCGACGAGCGACGCCACCCTCCGGCGATAGTCGTCGGCGCCGCTCTCCAGGTCCACCTGGACGGGCAGTGGCTCGGCCGGTGCCGGTTCCGCCGCGATGCGGGCCACCGTGTCCTCCGCCGCGGTGAGCGCGGCGCTTTCGAGGCTGCGCAGGAAGATACGGGACCCGGCCAGGCGGAGTTCCGTCTCCGGGACCACGAGGTGGAGCAGCGTTCCCTCCTGCACCGGCATTCCGGCGATGGCGTGGGAGAGTTCGAAAGCGCACCAGCCGTACGCGGTCCAGTCGCTGATGGGCAGGTCGGCCAGGAATTTCTGCACCACGGTCAGGGGTTCCCCGAACCACGGTTCCTCGCGGGTGACACCGAGTCTCGTACATCGAACGCTCTCGGCGTCGACGACGACCTCGGCTGCCACACCGCCGGCTACGGACCATCCGTCCGAAGCCTCGTGGACCATGGACGTGTCGAAGAGGCCCGAGGCGGCGAGGCCGACGGCGATGTCCAGCGGTTCACGCGTGGTCTCCAACACGGCAGTGCGGTAATGAGCCTTCATCTCACTTCCTCCGAGTGGAGGGCGACACCGCGTCCGGCGGAGCAGGACTCAGCTCGCCGGCAGCCGCAGTCCTCGCCCTTGGCGGGAAAATCCATGACAGATCGGGCAGGCCGTACGGGAAACACGAATTATGGCAGCGAGAAGGGCGCACTTCCGGACCGAAGAAATGGGCCGCCAGCCGCGCACACCAAAACGCGGTTTTCGGCAGAGAGCGGATCGCGTTTTACTTGTGCAGAAAAATGCGATCCCATTCGACTCACGCCGGAGGACGGTGGGCTTTACCCACGTACAGCGGCCACCGTGCCGTTCGGGCCGCACGTGCCGCGGAATTGGGCGATCGCCCGAACCGCAGGAGACGGGCAATCCATCATCACTGCACGTCGACCAGACATCGCTTCCCCCGAGTCAGTCAGTGATCGCCACGTCGATACGGTTACCGCACCGACCGAACCAGTTAGCGAGTATACCCAGCCATCCACACTTGCTCAACGCACTCCACAAGGAATCTTCACGATTACCAGCGGCCACCACGGGGAGGATTCATCAATCTCCTAATTCGGACAGACCGACCGCCGACACCGGCAATTCGAGAATACGAATGCAGTGACCACGGAATGGGAAAGCGACGGCAGGGGCCGACGGGGGATGACAACCCCGGCCGTCGCGGCTCATGGTGGATTCTCGCTCGAGCGCCGGCCGGCATCGCGGGCAGGTTCAGCAGTGCTTGCCCGGTTCAGCCTTGCCCGAGACACCCACTCCCCTGAGTTTCCGTACCCGTATGTTGTACACGTACGATAATACTAGCCGGAGGAGGGTCGGTTGTCACCCGCAAAGCGACAGGCGCACCCACGTTTTTGACGGTGACATGGCAGACCCACTCGTACGAGGATGGCCGCATGCCCAACTCCACCACACCCGTGGGCAGTCAGCTGCCCCGCCAGGTCGCCGACGCCCATGTCGACGCCCTCGTCGACCTCGACCCGATCACCGGCACCTATCTCGGCGTCGCCGAGAGTTCCGGCCGGCTCACCGACTTCTCGCCGGCGGGCCAGGAAGCGGTGGCCCAGCTCGCCCGTACAACCCTGAAGCGGCTCACCGCGGCCGAGGCCGGACCCGGCGCGGACAGCGCCGCCGAGCGGCGCTGCGCCCGACTGCTGCGCGAGCGGCTCACCGCCGAACTCGCGGTGCACGAGGCGGGCGAGGGACTGCGTACGGTCAGCAACCTCGGCTCACCGCTGCACCAGGTCCGCGATGTCTTCACGATCACCCCCGCCGACACCGACGAGGACTGGGCGGCGATCGCCCGGCGGCTGCGCGCCGTGCCGGCCGCGCTGGAGGGCTACCGGGCCTCCCTGGACGCCGGCCTCCAGCGGAGGCTTCCCGCAGGACCGCGTCAGGTCGCCACCGTCATCGGCCAGCTGGCCGAATGGATCGGGACGGACCGCAGCTGGTTCGCGCAGTTCACCGATCCGGGGCCCGAGCGGCTGCGCGCCGAGCTCACCGCGGCCGCCTCGGTGGCCACCGGCGCCCTGGTGGAGCTGCGGGACTGGTTGCGGGACACCTACGCCCCGGCCGTCGAGGGCGCACCGGACGTCGTCGGCCGGGAACGGTACGGCCGCCTCGCGCGCTACTACAACGGCACCGACCTCGACCTGGACGAGGCCTACGCGTACGGGTGGGCCGAGTTCCACCGTCTGCTCGCCGAGATGCGGACCGAGGCCCGGAAGGTGCTGCCGGGCGCCAGGACGCCCTGGGAGGCACTGGCCTGGTGCGACCAGCACGGCGAGGCCATCGAGGGTGCCGAGGAGACCCGGCAGTGGCTCCAGTCGCTGATGGACGAGGCCATCGACGCCCTGGACGGCACCCACTTCGAGCTGGCCGAGCGGGTGCGCCGGGTGGAGTCGCGCATCGCTCCGCCGGGCAGCGCCGCCGCCCCGTACTACACCGAGCCGTCGCTGGACTTCTCCCGGCCCGGCCGGACCTGGCTGCCGACGATGGGCGAGACCCGCTTCCCGGCCTACGACCTGGTCACCACCTGGTACCACGAGGGAGTACCCGGGCATCACCTCCAGCTGGCCCAGTGGGCACATGTCGCCGACAGCCTCTCCCGGTACCAGACCACCGTGGGCATCGTCAGCGCCAACGCCGAGGGCTGGGCGCTGTACGCCGAGCGCCTCATGGACGAGCTGGGCTTCCTGACCACCGCCGAACGGCGGCTGGGCTATCTGGACGCACAGATGCACCGTGCCATCCGCGTCATCATCGACCTCGGGATGCATCTGGGGCTGGAGATTCCGGCGGACTCCCCCTTCCACCCGGGTGAGCGCTGGACGCCCGGGCTGGCCCAGGAGTTCCTCGCCGGCCACAGCAGCCGCCCGGCCGACTACGTCGAGAGCGAGATCATCCGCTATCAGGGCATGGCCGGCCAGGCCATCGGCTACAAGCTCGGCGAGCGGGTCTGGCTCGAGGGCCGGGAGGCGGCCCGCGCCCGGCACGGCGCGGAATTCGACCTCAAGGCCTGGCACATGGCGGCGCTGTCGCAGGGCTCGCTGGGCCTGGACGACCTGCTGAGCGAGATCTCGGCGCTCTGAGCACCCGTCGGTCCGCGCCGCGGGCCGCGAACGAAAAGCCGGCCCCGGTGCCACCGGACGGACGGTGGCACCGGGGGCCGCGCGTCCGCCGGCCGTCACCGTTTCGAGGGACGGACCCTCGAGTGCACCGAAGTGGCCTGGTGCTAGGGTGTCGCGCAAGCGTCCCGAGGAGGAGAATCTCCCTACTCCCCGGCGGGTTCGAGCACTCGCCGGGTTGCGGACGCCAGAGCGGCCGGGAGCGGGTCCTGCTCATCCGGTGACCGATCTGTTTCCCGGTGGCCCGGCCCCGCTTCCCATCACCGGTGGGACCACCGAACCACCTGCGCGGCCCGGGCCTCTCCCGACCGGATCACCGGGGCCCGCCGCGCCCCTTTCGGGACGGCCGCGGGATCGCTCACCAAGCCGTGAAGGAAGTGGACGGATGCAGCCCCCAACCAAGCGCACTGGCAGAACCGGCCGTCCGCCCCGGCTGTCGCAAGAGGCGATCATCTCGGCCGCACAGCGCCTGTTGGCGGCGGAAGGCGCCGACAGCCTGTCGATGAGACGCCTGGCGAAAGAGCTCAACAGCACCCCGATGGCGCTGTACCACCATGTGCGCGACAAGGACGAGCTGCTGCTGCTCCTGCTCGAGGCGCACGCGCAGAGCATTCACCGCCCCGAGCTGCCCGAGAATCCGCGCGAGCGAATGATCGCCGCGGGCCAATTGCTGCACGACGTGCTCGCCGACTGCCCCTGGATCGTCGAGGTGCTCGCCTCGGACGACCTCATGGCCACCTCCGCGCTGTGGATCGTCGAGGCGATGGTGGACGCCGCCGTCGGCTGCGGCCTCACCCCCGAGCAGGCCGTCGACGCCTACCGCACCGTCTGGTACTACACCGTGGGCGAGTTGATGATCCGTGTGACCCGCGCGCGCCGACAGGCCGAGATCGACCAGCCCTCGCACCGGGACCGGGCGTTCGCCGCCCTGTCGACGGAGGCCTACCCCCGGCTCGCGTCCCTCGCCGGCCGGTGGGCCGAGCTCACCGCCCGCGACACCCACCGCCAGGGCCTCGAAGCGGTGATCGACGGGCTGATCGCCCGCGTCTGAGCCGATCCCCGTGCCGTGTGGCCCGTCAGGGGGGAGGGCTCCCGACGGGCCGTGCGCACAGGCCTCTCAGCAGGCCGGGTCCTCTTCGAGCACCTGCTCCCGCAGTGCCTTCTTGTCGACCTTGCCCACCGCCGTCAGCGGCAGCCCGGCCCGCACCACCAGACGGTCGGGCAGCTTGTAGGCGGCGATGCCGCGCGCCCTCAGGGCCGCCTGCACCTCGCGGAGCGTGGGCGGGTCACCGACGTCCCCGGGCACGATGCACGCGCACGTGCACTCCCCCATCAGCTCGTCGGGCAGCGCGATGACGGCGGCGGCCGCGATGCGGTGGTCGGCGACCAGGTGCTCCTCCAGCTCCTGCGCCGGTACCTTTTCACCGCCCCGGTTGATCACGTCGTTGACGCGGCCCACCACTTCGAGGTTCCCGCCGGTCGTGCGTGTCACCAGGTCGCCGGTCCGGTAGTAGCCGTCCTCGGTGAAACGGACCCGGTTGTGCTCGGGCGCCCGGTAGTAACCACGCAGGGTGTAGGGGCCGCGGGTGAGCAGCTCGCCGGGCTCCCCCGGGGCGGCGGGCCCGCCGTCCGGCCGCAGCACGAGGATCTCGTCGGCCGGCGACAGCGGGCGCCCCTGCGTGCGGCACACGACGTCCCAGGGGTCGTCCAGGCGGGTGAAGTTGAGCAGGCCTTCGGCCATTCCGTAGACCTGCTGCAGCGTGCAGCCGAGGGCGGCGGGCACCTGCTGCGCCGTGTCGGCGTCGAGCTTGGCGCCGCCCACTTGGAGCAGCCGCAGCGAGGAGAGGTCGCACTCGTTCCACTCCGTGGCTTCCAGCCACAGCGCGAGCAGTGGCGGGACGAGAGACGTGGCCGTCGCGCGGGCCTGTTCGACGAGCGGGAAGCACACCTCCGGTGTCGGTGCCGGCGCCAGTACGGCCGTTCCGCCGAGCCGGAGCACTCCCAGCACTCCGGGGCAGGCCAGCGCGAAGTTGTGCGCCGCGGGAAGCGCCGCCAGATACCGGCTGTCCGGGCCGAAGCCGCACAGCCGCGCGGTCTCCCGCAGCTGGTACGTGTAGTCGGCGTGGGTGCGCGGTATCAGTTTCGGCCGGCCCGTGGTACCGCCGGACAGCAGGAACAGCGCCACGTCGAGCGGATCGGGTGCGGGCAGTCCGACCGGCTCCGCGTCCACCTCCTCGAGCGCTCCGAAGGAGCCGGACCCGCCCGCGACCAGCACCTCCCGCAAGGTGGCGCAGCGGGCCGCGACCTCCTTGGCGAGCCGTCCGTACTCGCTGCCCAGGGACTCGGAGGGGCAGACGTAGACCGTCGCCTCCGCGGTGTCCACCAGGTGGGTGATCTCCGCCTCCCGGTGCGCCGGGAGCGCGAACACCGGCAGGGCGCCCAGGCGGAACAGCGCCAGCGAGAGCACCACGAACTCGGGTGTGTTGGGCAGTTGTACGACCACGCGCTCGCCGGCCCGCACACCGCGCGCGCGCAGCCCGGCCGCCATCCGGTCGGCGGCCCGGTCGACTTCGTCGAAGGTCAGGTGCCGGTCCGGAGTGATGAGGGCGGTCCGGGCACCGCGGTCGGGCATCCCGGACGGCCACTCGCCGAGCGTCTCGCCCGTCCAGTATCCGAGCTCCTGATACCGCCGGGTCACGGCGGCGGGCGGGCTCACAAGGTCTTCGCTCATCGGGGTCCCCCCAAGGGTTCGCTGGGATCGGTTGGGCCGGGCCACGGCCGGGGGCCGGTTTCGTCGCCTCGCGCCGCGGCCGTAAGAACCGGGTCACGGCATGCTGGGCCACCCCGCGGGCGTGCCGGCCGCCGCGTTCCGGGCCTGCGCCACGATGTGGTCGAGCACCTGCCGGCGGTGCGCCTCGAGGTAGAAATGGTCGCCCGGGAGGACGTGCAGTTCGCAGGGGCCCTCGGTGGCCTCGCACCACGCCGTGGCCTCCCACTCGTCGACCTCGGGGTCCCGGTCGCCGTGCAGGACGGTGACCGGGGCACGCAGCGGGACGCCGGGCAGCGGCCGATACGTCTCGATGAGCTGGTAGTCGCGGCGGATGGTGGGCAGGACGGCCGACATCAGGGACTCGTTGTCCAGGATGCCGTTGCCGGTGCCGCCGAGGCGGCGCAGGTCGGCGACCAGGTCGTCGTCGCTGCCGAGATGCACGGTGCCCGGCCGCGACAGCCTCGGGGCAGGGCGGCCGGACACCACCAGGGCGGCAGGCGCCCGGTCCGCGGCGGTCAGTCCCCGGGCGACCTCGTACGCCACGGCGGCACCCATGCTGTGCCCGAACAGCACCGCGGGCAGGCGTGCCCCCTCCTGCTGGTCGGCCAGGAGTTCGCCGGTGATCGCGCCGGCCAGCGCCGCCATGTCGGTGGGGGCCGGCTCCTCGTACCGGTCCTCGCGGCCCGGGTACTGGATCACCGCGAACTCGACGTCCCAGGGGGCGTCCGCGGCCCACGCGCGGTAGTGGCTCGCGGCGCCGCCGGCGTGCGGGAAGCACAGCACCCGGGCTCTCGCGCACATGCGGGGCACCGGACGGCGGAGCGCGGTCCCGCCCCGGGCCGGTCTCGGGGGTTCGGTGAACATGTCTGCCTCACTCACTCGGTACGGGGGCCAGGGAGACCTGCCAGAACTGGGCGTAGCGGCCTTCCCGGCGCAACAGCTCGTCGTGGGTTCCCTGTTCGACGATCCGTCCGCCGTCCAGGAAGGCGATGCTGTCCGCCTGCCGGACGGTGCGCATCCGGTGGGCGACCACGACCACCGTCCGCCCCGCCAGCAGGCGGTCGATGCCGGCCTGGACGGCGCGCTCGTTCTCCGGGTCCAGTCCGGAGGTCGCCTCGTCCAGCAGGACGACAGGGGCGTCCTTCAGCAACGCCCGTGCGATGGAGACGCGTTGGCGCTCGCCGCCGGAGAGCACCGCGCCGCCCTCGCCCACCCTGGTCGACCAGCCGTCGGGGAGCCGGGCCACGACCTCGTCGAGGCGGGCGGCCGCCGCGGCGGCACGGACCTCGGCGTCGCCGGCGCCGGGGCGGCCGAGACGTACGTTCTCCTCGATGGTGGCGTCGAACAGGTAGACGTCCTGGAAGACGACGGAGACGCGGCTCATCAGGTGGTCGGTGCCGATGTCGCGTACGTCCACGCCGCCGAACCGCACGGCGCCCGCGTCCACATCGTGGAACCGCGCGATGAGCTGCAGCAACGTGCTCTTGCCCGCGCCCGAGGGGCCGACGACCGCGAGGCGCTTCCCCTGGGGCACGGTCAGGGAGACTCCGTCGAGCACCGTGCGGCCTCCTCGGCGGAAGACGACCGAGTCGAAGGCGAGGTCGCTGTGGCGCGGCTCGACGGGTTTCTCGGCTTCCGGCAGCGGTTGCTCCTTGAGTACGGCGTCCAGCCGCTCCAACTCGCCGCGCGACGCCCGCATCTGCCCGTTCAGGTCGGAGAGTGACAGCAGTGGGTCCACGCAGCGGGCGGCCAGCACCAGCAGCGCCAGCACCTCGGCCGGCTGGATCCGCCCGCCCAGGGCGAGCCAGGTGCCCAGCACCAGCAGCCCGGTGAACACGGCCTGCACGGTGAAGGACAGTCCCAGTACGCCGGGCAGCGCCGACAGCGCGGAGCGTCGTACCGCACGTCGCTGTCCGTCGAGCGCGTCGTCCAGCAGCCGGAACCTCTCGGTGGTACGGCCGCCCACGCGCAGCACCGGCTGCGCGCGGATGTACTCGATGACGCGTCCGGCGGCCTCGTCGCCTCGTCGCGCGCGCTCCGCGTCCTGGGCCGCCGTGGCCCGGCCGGTCCAGATCTGCGTGGCGGCGACGACCGGTACGGCCACGAGGGCGGCCAGGCCCAGCCGCCAGTCGTAGCAGAGCATCACGGCGACCACGGTGAGCGGTGTCACGCAGGCCCCGATGAGCGGCTGCAGGCGGTGGGCCGGGACCGCCATCACCTGCAGCACGCTGCGACTGGCGAGGACGGTCACGTCGCCCACGCGGCGCGGGGTGAACCAGCCCAGGGGCAGCCGGGCCAGATGGTCACCGAGCCGGTGGTGCAGGCCACGGGAGAGCGTGGCTCCGGCGCGGAAGCCGGACACGTCCGAGCGGTAGCGCAGTACGGCGCAGACGGCCGCGGCCGCCGCGAAGGAGCCCAGCCAGGGCCAGGCCTCCTGCGGCTCGCTGCCGAAGAGGGCCCTGAGCATCGGCACCAGCAGCGCGTACGAGAGACCCTCGGCCACCGCGGTGGCGATCATCAGGGAGAGGGTGCGACGCAGTGGGCGGGCGTGCTCGTCACCGAGGACGCGCAGCAACAGACGGATCACCGGTACTCGCCTCCTTTCGTGGCTGCTCCGCGATCCTGCGGCGCACTGTCGGGCCAGGCCTGCTGGGCCTCCCACATCGCCGCGAACTTGCCGTCCCGGCCGAGGAGTTCGGCGGGCGATCCGCACTCCGACACGGCTCCGTCCTCCAGTACGACGACGGTGTCGGCCTCGGCGATGGTCTCCAGGCGGTGGGCGATGACCAGTTGGGTGCGGTTCTCCCTGAGCGTGTCCAGGGCGCGCCGCACGTCGTACTCGGTACGGGGGTCGGCGAACGCGGTGGCCTCGTCGAGCACCAGCACCGGGGCGTCGGTGAGCAGGGCACGGGCGATGGAGATCCGCTGGGCCTCTCCCCCGGAGAGCCCCGCGTCCTCGCCGATCACGGAGTCGTAGCCGCGGGGCAGTTGGAGGATCCGGTCATGGATGCGGGCGAGCCGGGCCGCGCGCACGACGTCGTCACGGTCGGCGTGCGGGACCGCGAGGGCGATGTTGTCGGCCACGCTGGCGCGCAGCAGCCGGACGTCCTGGAGGACGAAGGAGACCAGGCGGTACAGGTCCTGTGGCGCGATGTCCCGCAGGTCGGCGCCGCCGAGCAGGACGGTTCCGCGCGTCGGGTCGAAGAACCGCGGCAGCAGCTGGGCCAGGGTGGACTTGCCGCTGCCGGAGGGACCCACCAGGGCGGTGACGGTGCCCGGTTCGAGGACGAGGTCGATGCCGCGCAGGACCTCGTGTCCGGGCTCGTAGGAGAAGCCCACGTCGCGCAGCTCCACCCGGTGGCCGCGCGGTGCCACCGGCGTGCTCGGTTCGGGCAGGGGCGCCACGCGCAGCAGGGCCTGGATCCGGCCGGCCGCCCGCTGGGCCGCCTGCACGTCGTCCAGTCCGTGTCCGAGCGCGGCGACCGGGGCGGTCAGGCCCAGCCCCAGCAGCAGGAAGGGGAGCAGGTCGGCGGGGGGCATGGTGTCGGTGGTGATCAGTGCCGTGCCGCCGGTGAGGAGGACGACCAGGACGAACGGCGGGGACAGCACCAGGGCGGCCAGGGCACCGAGGGCCGCCACCCCACGCACCCAGCCCAGGAAGTAGTCGGCGAAGTCGTCCGCCGCCTTGATGAAGGCGCGGTGCGCGCGGCCCTTGCCGCCGAAGGCCTTCACCACGGAGATCCCCTCGACGAACTCGACGGCGGAGCCGGCGATCCGGCCCATGGCCGCGTCCAGGGCGAGTTGGTCACGGCGCCGGCTGTCGGACATGAGCATGAGGTTCAGCAGCAGGCCGAGCAGCACCGGGACCAGCGCCACCAGGGTGAGCCGCCAGTCGATGAGGAACAGGTAGACCAGGGAGGCCAGCGGCACGACGACCGCCGAGGTGATCTCTCCAGGGGTGTGGGCGGTCAGCGGGTGCAGATCGCCCACGTCGTTCTGCACGACCTGGCCGACCTCGCCGGAGCTGCGCCGCGCGTACCAGCCGAGGGGCACCCGGCCGAGGTGCTCGGCGAGCACTCGCCTCAGGGACAGCTGGAGCTCGCCATCGATGAGGTGCCCGATCCCCGAGGACAGGGCCCCGAACAGGACGCGGACGAGCAGTCCGATGGCGCCGACGGCGACGACGGCCCACACGTGGCCCTCGTCCACCGGGCCGGGCAGCAGCAGCGCACGTCCCAGTTCCACGACGGCGATCAGCGGGGCGAGGCCCCCGAGGGCGCTGACGATCTGCAGCACCAGGACGGCGGCCAGGCCGAGCCGGTGCGGCCGCAGCAGCCTGGTGAGCGCCTGCCCGGTGGAGTCTGCTGCGGTGGTCACTGCCGCACCTCCGTCGCGGGGGCGCCGACGCCGCCGGCCGCCTGTGCCGGCGCGGCCTCGCGGGCGCGCGCGGGCAGGACGACGGCCGCCACGACCGCGGCCACGGCCAGGATCGCTCCGGCCAGGCCGAGCCCCACCCCGAACCCGCCGGTCATGGCTTCCTTGGGGGGGTCGCCGGCCTGGAGGGCGCCGTCGGTGTGCTGGACCTGGACGGTCACGAGCACGGCCAGTCCGAGCGCGCCGCCGATCTGCCGGGCACTGTTGAGCAGCGCGGAGGCCATCCCCGCCTCGTGCGGCGGCAGCCCGTCGGTGGCCGTGCTGGTCGGCGGCACGAAGCACACGCCGATGCCGAAGCCGGCGACCAGGGACGGGCCGAGGATGTCGGCCAGGAAGCTGCCCGACGGGCTGATCAGACCGAACCAGCCGAAGCCGGCGGCCGCCACCAGACCGCCCGGCACGAGCAGGGCCTTGGCTCCGAGGGTGCCGAGCAGCCGGGTCGAGACCGCGCTTCCGGCGATCATGCCGGCGCAGAAGGGCAGGAACGCCGCACCGGTGGCGACCGGCTTCAGTTCGAGCACCTGCTGGAGGTAGAGCGAGACGAAGTAGAAGCCCGCGAACTGCCCCGCGCACACCAGCAGCAGGAAGAGATTGGCGCCTCCGATGCCGCGTCGGGCCAGGAGTCCGAAGCGGACCAGCGGGTCGGTCGTCGACGATCGCGTCTCCACCAGGACGAAGGCGAGGAGCAGCACCGCCGACCCCGCGAGGGTGCCGAGGGTGGTGCCCGAGGTCCAGGCGTTCTCGTTGGTCCGGACGACACCGAGGACGAGCAGTCCGATTCCTCCGGTGCCGAGGACGGCACCGAGGGCGTCGAGCCGGCGCGTCCCCGCGGCGGCCCCCGCGGGCACGTGCCGCATCGCCAGCCAGGCGACGGACAGGGCCAGCGGCACGTTGACGAACATGACCCAGCGCCAGCCGCCGTACTCGGTGAGCAGCCCGCCGGCGAGCACGCCCACCGCCCCGCCGACGGCCGACACCGCGGCGTACACGCCCAGCGCCCTGGTGCGTTCCCTGCCTTCCCGCTGGGTGGTGGTGAGCACCGCGAGGGCGGCGGGCGCCATGGCGGCCGCCCCCAGACCCTGCACCACCCGCGCGACGATCATCTCGGCGGGGTTCTGGGCCAGCGTCCCGCCGAGCGACGCCGCGGCGAACACCACGGCACCGAGAACCAGCAGCCGGCGCTGTCCGTACACGTCGGCCGCCCGGCCGCCCAGCAGCAGAAGGCCGCCGAACACCAGCGAGTACGCGTTGATGACCCACGAGAGCTGATCCGGGGCGAATCCCAGGCCGCTGCGGATGGCGGGGAGCGCCACGTTCACGATCGACATCACCATCGTGACCGTGAACTGCGCCAAGGCCACCGCGAGGAGCACTCGCCCCCGTCTCAGACCTTTCTCGTTCACTGCTCCTCCATGATTCTCGTACGCATTATTTGTACGCGTACGATAACTGTATCGAGGGCGCAAATCCCTGTCACCCCGAGCTGGGGAGCAGATCAGCCGCCGCCACCGGGGGGCCTGGCCGGGGGGCGGATTCCTGCGGATATCCGAGGGCCCCGGTGAGGTCCTGCCACGCGTGGGCGACCGTCAGATGCCGTTGGGCGCCGCGCAGCGGATCACCGCCTTCGGCGATCCGCGCCGCCAGCTCGTCCAGGGCGTGCAGCACACCGTCCGGCCACACCTCCTCCAGCACCGCCTTCCAGGAGGGCGGCCCGGCGGGCCCGAGCACCTCGGCAGTGGTGCCCGGGCCGGGCAGGAACCTGCCCACCGCGTCCGGCGCGGTGCGCGGTACGGGGCTCCAGATCACCGGGCCGTGAGTGTTGACCAGCGTCAGGTTTCCGGCGTCCGTGCCCACGGTGACGCGATGCAGGAAGAGGCTGGTGCTGTCGTCACCGGGCTCCATCCGGTTCTCCACCCGGAGGGTCAGCGGGACCCCGGCGACGGTGGCGTCCAGGGAGGTGAGCGGGCGGCCGTCGGCCGCGGCGGGCGGGGTCAGCGACCAGGGGCGCACCCCGCCGAAGATCTGGCCGAGGATGTCCAGCAGGTCGAAGGAGACCTGGACGGCGCACATCGCGTCCACGAACACCGGCGTCCGCAGTTCCACGAGCCGCCGTGCCGCGGCGACGAAGCGCCGTACGGGCTCGACGTGCGGGTAGAACGTGTTCAGCAGGTACTGCGTCCCGGTGCCGCGCGCCGTGCGCAGACAGTCCGCCAGCTCGGCCGGGTGCACCGGGTGTTCCTGCAGGACGTGCACCCCGCGCTCCATCAACCGCCGGGCCAGTACGGCTCCCTGGCCGCCACCGACCGAACTGGAGACCACCACGCAGGCGGCGTCCACGTCTCCGGGCAGCTGGTCGACGGAGGAGTACAGCGGGACGCCGTACTCCTCGGCGAGGGCCACGGACCGGGCGCCGCCGCGCGCGACGATGCCGGCCAGGCGGTAGCGCTGCGGGCACCGCCGCAGCGCCGACAGGTACACCTGCCCGAAGCGGGTGCCGCACACCACGACGCGCAGCGGAGCGCGCTCCCGGCCGCTCATCGCCCGGCTCCGGACCGCAGGGTGAGCGCCGCGGCGGTCCGCGCCACGTGCGGTGGCTGGACGCAGGTGAAGTGGTCGCCCGGCACGTCGACGACCGTGAGTTCGCCCAGGCAGAGATCCCGCCAGAAACGCGTCATGTCGTCCTGGAAGCCGGGGATGAAGTGCGTGGGCGCGAGCGGGCGCAGGAAGGTGATGTCACCCGCGTAGGGCAGCGGGTCGTAGTGCGTGACAGCCTCGACGGTGTGTTCGAAGACCCGGTGCAGCGCGGCCACCTGGCCGACGTCGCCCAGGCCGGCCTCGGTGCGGGCCAGCGCCCGGTGCAGGGCCTCCCGTCGCTCGTCACGGGAGCGTTGGCCCAGCAGCCGGAAGCGTTCGGCGACGGACTCCAGCCGTTCGTCCCCGCCGAGCTGCGCGAAGACCCCCGGTTCGAGCGCCTTGGGGGAGCGGGCCAGCGCCGCGGCGAGCGCCCGCCCCATGTCGCCCTCGTCGGCGGGCCAGCCGAGTGCCTCCAGGTCCCCGCCCATGACACGGGCGAAGGCGTAGTCGACCATGAGTTCGTCGTCCAGCCGGTACGGAATGCGATAGCTGGACACCACGGTCAGCCCGCGCACCGCGGCCCCGCCCTCGCTGAGCGCACGGGCCAGTTCGGCGGCGATCAGCCCTCCGGAGCAGTAGCCCACCACCTCGACCTCGCGATGCCCCGCGGCGAGCACCTCGCGTGCGTACCGGGCGGCCAGATCCTCGACGAGCCGGTGCGGGGCGAGTTCCAGATAGCCGTCGCTGTCGGGCACGGCGAGCCCCACCAGGGGCCCGTCGGCCGTGAGTTCCTTGATCAGCGGGCGGTACGGCGCCAGGGTTCCCAGTCCCTCGTGCACCAGCAGCCGCAGCGGACCGGTCCCGCCGCCGCCCAGGTCGACCAGCGCGGACCGCCGGTCGACGAGCGCGGACGGCCGGCCATCCGTCCCGGTGCCGGGGTCCGCCGGAGCCGTGAGCCGGTCGGCCAGGCCGGCGACCGTGGGGGTGTGCAGCAGCGCGCGCAGCAGGACGTCGAAGGAGACGGCCGCCGCCTCGGGCACGCACTCGCGCACCCGCCCCACCAGTCGCGCCGCGAGCAACGAGTCGCCGCCCGCGTCGAAGAACCCCTGTCCGCGGTCGGGGAGTTCGCCGCCGAGCAGCTCCGCCCAGAGCTCGGCCACGCGCCGCTCCACTCCGGGGCGCGGCGGCTCGGCCGTCCGGTCGGCGGCGCGTTCACCGCGCCGCGGCACCCAGCCGAGCAGCCGTTTGCGGTCGACCTTGCCGTTGGAGGTCAGCGGCAGCGCGTCCACCACCTGGATGTGCGCGGGGACCATGTGGGCGGGCAGCCGCGCGGCCACCCACCGGCCGACGTCGTCGGCGTGCAGCTCGGCGCGGTCCTGTTTGAAGGACGCGGCGAACACTCCCTGCCCGAGCGCGGCGAAGGGGTCGTCCGGGCCCGGCAGGCTCAGCACGTCCTCGGCGCCCGCCTCGGTGAGCAGCCGGCGCCACTGCTCCTCATGGACGAACAGGTTCCGCCTCTCGCGCCGCAGATCCTCGGGCTCCTCCATCATGAACGCCTGGGTGGCCGTGATCTCCGGGTGCTCCCTGGTCATCTCGAGCAGGCAGAGCCATCCCCGGGGGGCGAGCAGCGTCCGCAGCCGGTCGAGGACCTGCGCGGTGTCGCGGGCGTTGTTGAGCGCTCCCGCGCTGAGCACGACGTCGAAGGAGTTGGGCAGCAGCCCCTGCGACCGCGGGTCCCGGTTCATGTCGAAGAGGCCGAAGCGCATTCCGGGCCGCCCACCGAACCGCTGCCGTGCGTCGGCGAGGAAGTACTCCGAGACATCGGTGAACAGATAGTCCACCGGCCGGTCGCCCAGTGCGTCGAGGACGGGCCCGGTGGCCGCTCCGATGCCGCCTCCGACCTCGAGGACCCGCAGCGGACGGTCCTCCACCCCGCTCGCCGCGCCGCCGACGGCGGCTCCGAGCGTCGCGAGCAGGCGACGCGCGGCCAGGTTGTCGGCGTACCAGGCACGCGCGACCTCCTGGCTGCCGCCGGGGAAGAACAGCCGTACGGCCTCCTCCTCGCCGCGCAGCAGGGCCGGCAGGGCGTCGGCGTGGGCGCGGAAGTACGCGAGCAGCGGGGGCGGGCAGATGTCGGCGGGGGCGTGGGCGGCGAGGTCGGCCCAGGCGCGGTCGATCTCGTCGCGGTGGGGCGCGGACCGTCCCCGCCAGGTGTCCGTGCCGGGCTCGGCGTGGACGAATCCGGCCCGTTCCAGGGCATGCAGCCAGCGCCGCAGCAGTCCGTGGTGCCGTTCGTCGACCCGCAGAAGGCGGATGAGGTCCGCCTCGGAGTGGGCCTCCTGCCCCGCGAAGAGCCCGGAGGGGGCCAGTGCGTCGGCCATGGAGAGCAGGAACGCCCGGTCCAGGTGGTCCACGTAGGCGGCGACCTGCCCGGCGTCGGGTGCGCTGTCCCCGAGTGGTGCGGCATTGACGGCGTCGGCCCCGGCCGCGACGGCACGGGCCACCGAGGCATCGGGCGTGCCCGCGCGGACCGCCGGTTCCACGAAGGCGACGAGAGAGCGTTCGAGCGCCTCGGTGCCCTCCACCAGGACGGCGCTGGAGCCGACCGCCGGGTGCTCGCCGAGGACCGCGTCGATCTCCCCGAGTTCGACGCGGTGCCCCCGGATCTTGACCTGCTGGTCGGCGCGGCCGAGGAACTCGATCTCGCCGTCCGGCAGATAGCGTCCGAGGTCGCCCGTGCGGTAGAGGCGCTCCCCGGTCGCCGGGTGCCGGGGGAAGCGCTCGGCGGTGCGCTCGGGGTCGTTGAGGTAGCCCTCCGCCAGTCCGGCGCCGGTGATGTACAGCTCGCCGGCGACCAGGTCAGGGCGGTCCCGCAGGGCGCTGTCGAGGACCCGGAAACCCTGGTTGGCGAGCGGGGTGCCGTAGGGGACGCTGCGCCAGTGCGGCTCGATGCGGCGGATGCGGTGGTGGATCGACCAGATCGCGGCCTCGGTCGCTCCGCCCAGGCTGACCAGTTCGGCGCCGGGCAGGTGCCGCCCCGCATGGGCGGGCAGCGCCAGCGGGATCCAGTCACCCGACAGCAGCGCGAGCCGCAGCCGGTTCAGCTCGCGGGGTTCGGCGTCGAGGTAGTGGGCGAGCATCTGCAACTGGGCGGGGACGGAGTTCCACAGCGTGACCCCGTGGCGTTCCGCCAGGTCCGCCCAGTGGGAGGGGTCGCCGCGGCGGGCCGGGTCGGGCAGCACCAGGGCCGCGCCGAGCGCCGTCGGCCCGAACAGGTCGTACACGGACAGGTCGAAGCCCAGCGCGGCGAGACCGAGGACGCGGTCCCCGGCACCGACCGCGAAGCGCTGGTTGATGTCGTGCACGGTGTTGGCGGCGGCCCGGTGACTGATCATCACGCCCTTGGGCTCACCGGTCGAGCCTGAGGTGTGGATCACGTAGGCGAGGTCGCCGGGCGTCACAAGACGCTCGTCGGGGACCTCGGACAGCGGGAGCGGCTCGGCGGCGGACACGTCGACCGGGCGGCACTCCGCCGGCAGCGTCCGTGCCAGAGCGGCGTCCGACACGACCGCGTGCCGGGCCCGGCAGCCGGTGAGGATCCGGTCGCGGCGCACCTGCGGCTGCGCGACGTCCACCGGCACGTACGCCCCGCCCGCGAGCAGGGCGCCCAGGACGCCGACGACCTGGTCGCGCCCCTTGTCCATGAGGACGGCGACGAAGTCCCCGGGACGGCAGCCCGCGGCCCGCAGTTCCCCTGCCACCCGGGCGGCCCGGCCGAGCCACTCCCCGTAGGTCATCGAGCCGGTGGCGTCGATGACCGCGGTCTCGCCGGGGAACTTCCTGGCGTACTCCACCAGCGGCTCGTGCAGCAGGCAGCCGGGCTCCGGGGCGGCCGTGGCGTTGACGGCGTCCCGGCGGGCCCGCTGCCGCTCGGGCAGGCCCAGCGGATCGGCCGCGGTCCAGGGGGCTTCCTGCTCCGCCAGCCGGTGCAGGAGCCGCGCGAACCCGGCGAACATGTCGTCCACCAGGCCGTCGGGGAACACCCCCTCACGGATGTCCCAGTTGACCTCCAGGCCTCCGAACTGGTCGGTGGCCTGGCAGTCGATCCACACCTGCGGTGTCTGACTGATCCCGTACACCGGCCGGAGTCGCTCGGCTCCGCTCCCGAGGGCCCGGCCCACGACGCCGATGCCGCCGGTGAACACCACGGGCATCAGGGCGGCTTCGCGTCCCCGGCGCCGGGCGAGTTCGCGCAGCACCTCGACGCCGCCGCACAGGCGGTGGTCGAGGTCCTCGAACAACTGCTCGCCCAGGCCCCGGGCCCGGTCGGCGAAGGCGGCCCGCTGCGACTGGTCCACCGCGAGCAGGCTCACCGAGGTGAAGTCGCCGAGCAGCCGGTCCACGTGCGGGTGGAGAGGCATCCGGTTGAGGACGGTGAGGCCCAGACTGAACCGGTCGCCGGCGCTCCAGCGGCCGATCGTCTCGGCGTAGGCGGCGAGCACGGCGTTGGCGGCGGTGATGCCATGGGCGGCCGCCCTGGTCTTCAGCGCCCGCCAGGCGTCCTCGGTCAGCGAGGCGGCCAGGCGGCGGAACCGGGGCGGCGCGTCGGCCGGTGTGTGGCCGTCGGCCAGGGTAAGGGCCGGTGCGGCGGGCAGGTCGTCGACCCTGCCCCACCAGTAGGCGCGGTCGCGTGCGTAACGCTCGGTGTCGCGCAGCCGGCGTTCCGCGGCGACGTAGTCGCGGAAGGTGGCGTCGATGGGCGGCAGCGGGCAGCCGGGCTGCTCGTAGCGGCGGTCCAGTTCGGTGAGCAGCAGCTGGATGCTGATCCAGTCCAGCACCATGAAGTCCATCGACAGATGCAGCAGGCTGCGGTCCGCGAGCCGCGTCAGCCGCAGCTCGTACATGGGGCGGTCGCCCGCGGGATGCACCCGGTGGGACAGCTCCTCGCGGACGGCGGCGGTCGCCTCGGACGCGGCGTCGGCGGGGGTCTGCCGCAGGTCGGCGACCTGGATACGGGTGTCGGCGAGGGCCGGCGCGATGCGCTGGGTGCCGTCCTGCGCGATGACCGACCGCAGCATGTCGTGGCGCTCGACCAGGCTGTCCCAGGCCTGTTGCAGCCGTTGCGGGTCGAGGTCGGCGGGACGCCGGAACTCCAGGTAGATGTGGCAGGAGACGCCTCCGTAGTCGAAGGCCTGGTCCCGGCCCAGCAGATAGGCGGACTGGATGTCCGTCAGCGGGAAGGGCTCGTGGCGGTTCTCCGGCTCGGCCGTCCATCCGGTCCCGGGACCGGCCGAGCCGCCGGTACACGCCGCGTCGGGCGGGGTCTGGTCGGGCAGTTCGGACAGGAGCTGCTCCTTGCGGCCGCGCAGGGCCGCG
This sequence comes from Streptomyces sp. NPDC006314, assembly GCF_040613075.1. Taxonomy (NCBI): domain Bacteria; kingdom Bacillati; phylum Actinomycetota; class Actinomycetes; order Kitasatosporales; family Streptomycetaceae; genus Streptomyces; species Streptomyces sp. NPDC006314. The sequence continues at coordinate 117,536 of NZ_JBEXRL010000015.1, forward strand.
AGCAGCTCGTCCGTCATGGCACCCCGCGGGGCACGGAACCGCAGCTGCTGCCCTTCCCGCCAGACCCGGATCCCGGCCCGCTCGAACTCGCTGATCAGCTCACCGACGGTCACAGCACACCTTCCTCGAAGTCACCGGCCAGGGCCTGGTCCCCCGGCGTCATGTCCCGGGCCGCGGAGAGCAGCCCCTCGATCAGCGCGCCCAGAGCGGCCACGGTCGGTGCGCGCATCACGTCCCGCATGGGCAGCTCGACGCCGAGGGCCCGCTGGACCTCGGTCACCAGCCGGGTGGCGAGGAGGCTGTCGCCGCCCAGCGCGAAGAAGTTCTCGTCGCGGCCCACCGAGGCGACGCCGAGCAGCTTGGTCCACAGCCCGGCGACGGACTGCTCCGTGGCTCCCCGGGGAGGCTCGGTGGACTCCCGCGGCTGGACGGCCAGGGAGGCGAGCATGCTCTGCACGGCGCGCCGGTCGACCTTGCCGTTGGCGCTCAGCGGCAGCGCGGGCAGCGCCGCGAAGTGTCCCGGGACCATATGGGCGGGCACCCGGTCGGCCAGCCAGCGGCGGAGTTCCTCCGGGTCCAGTCCACCGGCTCCGGACGGCCGTTGTGCCGTCACGAGGACCTCTCCGGTGGGCTCTGTGCGCACGACGCGCGCGTCGACCAGTCCGGCGGCGGCGCACGCCCTCGCCCACCGCGGCCCGGAGTGCAGCCAGGCCGCGCTCGGGCCGCCCGGCCGCAGCCGGCCGGCCTCCGCCTCGAGCGGCAGGGCGACGAGCAGCGCCAGCGGGGTGAGGCGGGTGCGTTCGAGCAGGTGGAGCCGGCCTCCGGGCCGGAGCAGCAACGCCATGGTGGCGGCGGCGGTCTCGGGGTCCGGCATCCGGTGCAGGACGTTGGCGGCCACCACCGCGTCGTAGGCGTGCAGCTGCGGGGCCGGCAGGGCGAGGCCGCCCTGGTGGACGGTGCGCACCCGGTGCCCGGAGCCCGCGAGCCGGACGTCGGCCGTCGCCAGGAGCGTCGGGGACGAACCGAGCACCGTGTAGTCGACGGTGCCGGGTTCGAGATCGGCGAGCAGCCGTGCGGCGCCGAGCCCGCTCGCCGCGTCCCAGTCGGCGACGGTGAGGGGCCCGTCCGCCGCGTCGGCCCGCAGGTCGGCCGCGATGGCCGCGAGGCAGTTCCCGGTCCCCGGCATGGCGTCGGCCAGGCCCTCCGGCGACAGCACCGGATCGTCCAGGAGCACAGAGGCGTGGGCCTCGCCGGTCAGGACGGCGGCCAGCATCGGCCCCGCCCAGGCCAGCGCGGCCGCCACCGGCTCCAGGTGGGTGCCGGCCGCCCGCTCCCGCAGCGTCCCGAACCGCTCGGGGGCGCGCACCTCGGCCCATCGTGCGCCCGGACGGACCGCGCCGCCGTCGCGCCGTACGACCCCGTGCCGGGCGAGCTCGTCGAGCCAGGCGTCCAGGACGGGGCGTTGCTCCTCGCGCACCGGCATGGTCGCGGCGGGGGCGGGGGCGGGGGCGGGGGTCACGACCGGGGCGATCAGTTCGGCCAGCACCGTCTCGACGAGTTGCAGTTCGAGCAGATCGACGTCGTGCGCGGGCCGGCCGTCCGGACTCTGCGCCGGGTCGGCGTCCTCGGTCCCGTCCTGCGGGTCGAAGCCGTGCCCCGGGGCGCGCTCCACGACGGCGGCGATCAGTTCGCGGCGGCGGTCGCCGACCGTGACGACGACGGCCGAGGAGACCTCGGGGTGGGTCTGCAGGCCGGCTTCGATCTCACCGAGTTCGACCCGGAAGCCGTTGATCTTCACCTGGTGGTCGAGCCGGCCCAGGAACTCCAGGTTCCCGTCGGGCCAGTAGCGGCCGAGGTCGCCGGTGCGGTACCAGCGCTCCCCGGCCACGACGGGAAAACGCTCCGTCGTCAGGTCCGGCTCCCCGCGGTACCCGAGGGCCACACCGTCGCCACCGATCCACAGCTCGCCCGGCACCCAGTCGGGGCAGTCGCGGCCCCGGCCGTCGACGACCCGGAACTTCTGGTTGCGCAGCGGCTTTCCGTAGGGGACGGACACCCACTGCGCGGGCACCTCGGTGATCTCGTACGCGTTGGACCAGATCGCGGCCTCGGTGGCGCCGCCGAGCCCGACGAGCCGGCATCGCCCGTTCGTCGAGGCGGCCAGCCGTCCGGGCAGGTCCAGGCCGATCCAGTCGCCCGACAGCAGGGCGAGCCGCAGGGAGGGAGGCAGCGGGGCCCCGTCCGCCGCGGTGAGCAGCATGTCCAGCAGCGCGGGCACGCTGTTCCAGACGCTCACCCCGTGCCGGGCGCACAGGGTCAGCCACTGGTTCGCGTCCCGCCGGTCGGACTCGTCCACCAGGACCAGGGCGCCGCCCGCGGCGAGCGGTCCGAAGACGTCCCACACCGAAAGGTCGAAGTCCAGCGCGGAGACGGCCAGCACCCGGTCCCCCGCTCCGATGCGGAACCGCTCGCCGATGTCCTCCACGGTGTTGACGGCGGCCCGGTGGCTGACCTCCACTCCCTTGGGCGTGCCGGTGGAGCCCGAGGTGAAGATGACGTACGCCGTGTCGCCCGGCTCGGCGGGCACGGGGGCGTCGAGCGGCTCCCCGGCCAGCGCCTCGGCGATGGCGAGCACCTCGGTGGCCGGGCCCGGTTGCGGGAGTCCGGTGCCGTCCAGGACGAGCCGGGCACCACTGAGCTCCAGGATGCGGGCGCGTCGCGCGGCCGGCTGGTCGACACCGACGGGTACGTAGGCGGCGCCCGCGGCGAGGACGCCGAGGACCGCGGCGATCTGGTCCGGGCCCTTGGGCGCCGTCACCACGACGGACGTGCCTGGTCCGACGCCCCGCCGGGCGAGGGCTCCCGCGATGCGCAGGGCTCGTTCGGCCAGTTCGCCGTGGGTGAGCCGCCCGCTGTCGTGCCACAGCAGCGCGGGCTCGGCGGCCCGCTCCCGGGCGTGCTCGAAGAAGGCCGTGTGGAGCAGGCGTCCGCTGTGCGCGCGGGTCGCGGAGTTCACCTCGTCGCGGCGGCGGCGCTGCGCGACGGGCAGGGCGAGGTCCGGCGTGGTGAAGTGGTCGTTCGCGGCGAGGTCGTGCAGCAGAGTGGTGTACGCGACCATCATGGCGGCCGGCATGCCCGCGGGGAACAGGTCGTCCACCGTGTCCCAGGCGAGCAGCAGTCCCCCGCCCCGGGTCGCGTAGACCTGGTGGTCGAACCAGACCTGCGGGGTCTGGGAGAGCATCCAGGACAGCTCCCCGAAACGCTCGGCGAAGGAGTCGGGGACCAGCGGGGCGTCGAGGTTGCAGGCGAAGACGACCGGTGCGCTGCGCGGTGCGTCCACGTCGGCCCGGACGAAGTCGCGCAGTACGTCCACGCCGGTGTACGCGGCGTGCGCCACGTCCTCGTGCAGCTGCTTCTGCACGGCCAGGGCGCGTTCCTCGAACCCTTCCCCCCCGGTCAGGTCGACCTCCAGCAGCACGAGGCTCGTGAAGTCCGCGACGATGCGCCCGATCTGGGGATGCGCCTCCAGATCGCGGTCGAAGAGGGGCAGGTTGAGCAGGAACCGCTCCTCGCCGCTCCAGCGGGCGAGGACCTCGGAGAAGGCCGTGGCCAGGAGGACGGCGGGCGTGACGCCGGCCCGGGCGGCCCGCCGCTGCAGGGCGCTCCACTCGCCGGGCGCCAGCTCGTGGGTGCGCCGTACGAAGCGGGTGGCCGGGAGGTCGGCGGGCTCCACGGCCAGCGGCAGCCGCGGACCGCCGGGCAGGTCCGGCAGCCGTCGCTGCCAGTACGCGCGCGCCGTCTCGCGCTCGGTCGTGCGGCTCTCGGCCCGGTCCTGGAGGTACTGCCCGAAGGTGTACGTCAACTCCGGTACGGACGCCGGGTCTTCGTACAGGGCCGCCAGGTCCGCGAGGAGCAGCCGGATGCTGTGCACGTCGGCGACGAGCAGGTCGACGTTGAGGTGGAGCCGGTTGGCGGACCCGGGCAGCCGGCTCAGTTGCACGTCCAGGACCTCGCCGGCCGCCACCTGGAGGCGGCGGTGCGAGAGCCGGTCGCGCAGCTCCTCCAGCGCGCTGCGGGCGGCTTCCTCGGACCGGTCACGGAAGTCGTGCACGGTCAGTCCGGGCCAGGGCGACCGCGGCAGGACGCGCTGTGTCGCGTCGGCCCCGAAACTGGCCCGCAGCATGGGGTGCAGATTCATCAGGGCGCGCACCGCGGTCTCCAGGCGGACGGGGTCGACCTCCCGGGCGTCCATCTCCAGATAGGCATGGCAGCCGACCCCGCCCAGGGGCTGGTCGTCGCCGCGCCCGATCCAGTACGCCTGTTGCACCGCGGTGAGCGGGAAGCCGTCCCCTTCGTCGACGCGGACGCCCCGGGCCGGCCTGCGGGACCCGCCCGGTGCTGGCGTCGATCCGGCCACGCCCTTCAGCAGCTCGTACCACGCCGACAGCCGGGGATCCGCGGACAGACGCCGGAAGTCGACCCGGGCGCCGGCGCGGTTGAGCCGATTGGTGAGCCGCATCAACTGCATGGACTGCAGGCCGATTTCGAAGAGGTTGACATCATCGTCCGCGGGGCGCAGTTCCGTGCCCAGCAACCGGGAGACCTCCTGTCGCAGGGTCTCCGGATCCCATGCGAGCGCTGCCGTGTTCGCGGCCTGGGGCGACACCATCTCCTGTGACATCCATTCACTCCGGTTCGTCGATCTGGTGCGAGCGGCTCTGCGCCCCTCCCCCGGTGACGGGTCGACTCAGGAGCGACCGGAAGCCCGACACAGCCTCACACTTGCGACTGGCCAGAATCTGGATACTTTCTCGGACCCGCCTGAGGACGCGGTCGGACGTCACCGGCGCGGTGCGCCCGGGCGCTTGCTCGCGGTACGCGGACGGCTCTCGTCGACGTCGTCGACGAGAGCCGTCCCGCGACCCCGCACGGGGTCGTCTCGCTGTCTTGGTACCCGATGTGCTCAGCTCCGGCCGTCGGCGTCCCGCCGCGCCCCCATGCGCTCACGGCATGCGTATTTCGTCGCCTCCACGGTGCTGCGGGCCAGGGCGACGGCGTCGTGCAGGAGATCGGTGCGGGCGGGGCGGCCGTCCGAGACGTCCTGCCGCGCGCGCAGCAGGTAGGCCGCGCAGATGAGGGCATCGCTGGCGGCGCTGACCTCCGCCGGGATGCGCCGCCGGCCCGCGTCGCGGAGTTCCAGGGCCAGGCTTTCCAGATCTCGGGCGACCGCTGCGAGATCGGTCGTCTCCGGGAGAGCACGCACAGAAGGACTCCCTTCGCCTGCCCGACGCCGGCACGCCGCGTGGCGGCGTCCCGGCGAGCGGACCTCGGTCGTCACGCAGACGGGTCGTCGGTCTTCGTGACGAGGTAGTTGCCGAGCACCAGGTAGTCGATCTCGGTGCCCAGGAAGCAGTTCAGCGCGTCGGCCGGGGCACACACGATCGGCTCACCCGCCACGTTGAACGACGTGTTGATCAGGCACGGCACGTCGGTCAGCGCGGTGAACCGGCGCAACAGCGACGCCAGCAACGGCGTGTCCTCATCGGTGATGGTCTGCACCCTGGAGGTACCGTCCACGTGCGTCGCACCCGGGATCACGTTGTGGTACTCCGGGCGCACCGGAAACACGAACGTCATATACGGCGAACGGTTCTTGCGGCCCATCTCGAAGATCTTCGGCGCGTCCGACTCGAGCACGATCGGCGCGAAGGGCCGGAACGGTTCGCGGTGCTTGACCCTGGTGTTGATGACGTCCTTGATGTCCGGGAACTTCGGGTTCGCCAGGATGCTCCGGTGTCCCAGCGCCCGGGGCCCGTGCTCGAGCCGGCCCTGGAACCAGCCGATGACGACCTTCTCGGTGAGCAGCTTCGCCACCTGGTCGATCACTTCGTCCTCGGCCAGACGGCTCCAGCGCACCCGGTCGCCGAACTCGTGCAGGGTCCGCTCGATCGTCGCGTCGTCGTACTCCGGCCCGAGGTACGGGGTGACCGAGTCCGCGTACTTCACCTCCGCGGTGTTGTCCGGGTGGTTGGCCCAGGCGTGGACGGCGGCACCGATGACGACTCCGGTGTCGCTGGCGCCGAAGCTCACCGCCATGTCCTCGAACCGTGAACCCTCCAGCAGCAGGGTGTTGTTCACGCAGTTCAGCGCCAGGCCGCCCTCGAAGAGCAGGTGGTTCAGGTCGGTCCTGGCCTCCAGCGCGCGGAGCTGGTGGCTCGTGACGACCGTGAGCATCTCCTGCGCCGCGGCGGCGAGACGGGCCTTGTACTCGACGGTGTCCTCGAAGGGGCCGAAGCACTTCTCGAACAGGTCGTCGAAGCAGCGGGGGTTCTCGACGTCGTGCGGCCGGCAGAGGGTGTAGCGACCGCCCTCGTGCAGCTGGACGATGTGCTCGAGGAACGGATTCGGCGAAGGGGGCTCGGCGAATCCGGAAAGCCCCATGACCTTGTATTCGTCATTGTTGGGCACGAAGCCAAGGAACCGGGTGATCGAGGCGAACAGATTGCCGAGCGAGTCGTTGGCGCTGATGATCGACTCGTCGAATACCCGGATCCGGCCGTCGCGGATTTCTCCGGTCAGCGAGGAGAACAGTTCGGCACGACCGTCACTGATGAGGAATGCGGTGTCCTTCATTCCCGCCATGTAGTAACCGGTCATCGCGTGAGCGAGGTGGTGCTGCACGAACACCACCTTGTCCGGATCAGGGGTGAATCCGGTGCGTGCGGCGAAGTCGGCGAGGATCGCCTCGCGCCCGAGGACCTTGTCGAAGAGCTCACCGATACGGCCCAGCCGGGCCACCTTCTCCGCGGGATCCATCGGAGTGGACGCGAGGTCGAGCATCATCGCGTCGAAGATCTCGGGGGTAAAGTTCCACGGAACGGCGATGAGATCGATGTCGGAGAACTCGATGCCCGCCTGGTCCAGGCACCACTTCACCGCGTGGAACGGGAAGTCCGAGGTCTTCTTCTCCCGGTTGAGCCGTTCCTCCTCGACGGCAGCGACCAGCTTGCCGTCCACCAGGAGCGCGGCGCCCGCATCGTGCCCGAGGACGTAGTGCTTCTCGGTGCCGACCGCGCCGAATTCCTCGGCGAAGACTTCTGCGCCCCGGGTGAACCCGTTGCAACCCAGAACAATCATGACAATTTCCTTCTCTGTTGCGCTGCGTCGCGTGCACCGCCCGCCGACCGGCGGATCCGGGTGGAATATCCAGGTGCGAAAAAATTCGAGCACCTACTCACACCAGCGAATTCTGCCGCCAGGCTACCCGCGCGTATCAGCGTGCTGCAATATGCGAATCACACTGCCCTGGATGCATTTTTCACACCCCTTGGGACTTCGGACAGTTCCATGACCAATCGAGTACAGTGACCCAATGAATTGCCGACGGCAATCCTATGCGTCGCATTTCCCGGCGAACGAGGCCGGAAGTTCTTGAGCTTGATGTTCGGAGCGCCTTTCACGATCTCCTAGGAGGGGCTGCCATGCCCTTGGACCGCATACTCCGGAACTTGATCAAATGGCAACGCGCCGACGGCCCTCCGGTTCCGATGCGCGCCCTGACCGTCGAGCAGGCCCGCGAGCGATATCTCTCGAACGCGGCCCTTCCTCGCCGGCAGGACGGCGGCCCGCGCGCTGCCGTCACCGCCGTCGACCGGACGATCGACACCGCCGACGGGTCGGCGTTCCGATGCCGGGTCTACACCCCGGGAACGGACGAGGGCCGGGTGGTCACCTATCTGCACGGTGGCGGCTGGGCGCTGGGCGACATCGACAGTCACGACCAGGCCTGCCGCATCGTGGCGGCGTCGCTGGGCGCGGTCGTCGTCTCGGCCGACTACCGGAGGGCACCCGAGTTCCCCTATCCCACGCCGCTGCTCGACGCCATTGCCGCGGCCCGCTGGACGAGCCGCTCCTTCCCCGGCCGCGAACACGTGCTCGCCGGTGACAGCGCCGGCGCCCACCTGGCCGTCGGCGTCGCGCTGGACGCGCGTGACACCGGTGACCTCGGGTTCGCCGCTCAACTGCTGCTGTACCCGCCCGTGGACCCGCGGCTGCTCTTCGCCGCGGCCAGCCCGTACGCCGAGGGGTATCTGCTGACCGTCGACGACATGGCGTACCACTACGACCTGTACGTCCCCGATGCGCGACGGCGCTTCGACCCCGCCGTCGACCTGCTCAACGCGGACCTGCGGAACCTGCCGCCGGCGGTAGTCGCCACGGCCGAGTTCGACCCGCTCCACGACGAGGGGGTCGAACTGGCCGACAAGCTGGCCGTCGCCGGTGTACCCGTCCGCCATGTGCCGGGACCGGGTCTTGTGCACGGCTACTTCCTGATGCAGGACATCGTGCCGGCTGCGGCCACCTGCGGCGAGCGGGTGCTGCGGGAGCTGGACGCCGTTCTCCGGTCGCCGCGCGGCGCGAGCCGGGCCGCGTCCGGGCGGTACGCCGAGGCGGTCCGGGGGGACTGAGCCGGCGGCGCCGAGCGAGATTCCCCGGTCGGCGCCCCGGAGGTCGTCCGCACGCGTCACAGCCCGGTAGGCTCCGGGCTCGCCGACCGAGGCTCGCAGTCGGCGTACAGCGCGTTCAGTTCGTCGTTCAGGAAGAGCCGGCGCATTGCCACGCGCTGGATCTTCCCGCTCGTGGTGCGCCGGACCCCGCCACGACGCAACAGCACGACACCGCCGAGGGGGACACCGAACTCACGGGTCACCGTCTGTGTGATCCCGTCGGCCAGGCGCCGCAGGCGGTCCTCGGACGGGCGCCCGTGGACCTCGTGCGTGACGACGAGGACCTCCTCGGTACCGGCTTCGTCGAGCGGCACCGTGAACACGGCTCCGCCACCGGCGAGTTCGGCGTGCCGTGCCCGCAGCTCGCGCTCGATGTCCTGCGGGTAGAGGTGCTGGCCGCGCACGGTCAGCAGTTCCTCGAGCCGCCCGGTCACGTACAGCTCGCCGCCGTGGACGGCCCCGAGGTCGCCCGTACGCAGAAAACCGCCCGGCAGGAAGGCCCGCTCCGACGCCGAGGCGTTGTCCCAGTACTCCTTGGCGAGGCTGGGACCGCGCAGCAGAATCTCACCGATGCCCCCGGGCGCCAGCTCCTCGCCGGTGCGCGGGTCGGCGATCAGCACGTCGTAGTCGCGTGGTGTCCCGCAGCTCACCAGATCGACGCCGACCTCGGTCGGCACGAACCGGTGCTCCTTCAGCCGCTCGGCGTCGACCGTCGTCACCACGGCCTTCCGGTGTGCCTCTCCGGAGACGAAGACCGTCGCCTCCGCCATGCCGTAGCAGGGGCACAGCGCGTCGTCCCGGAGTCCCGCGGGGGCGAACCGTTTCGCGAACGCGTCCAGGGTCTCGATGTCGACCCGCTCCGAGCCGTTGGACGCCACCCGCCATCGGGACAGGTCCAGTCCGGCCAGTTGCTCGTCGGTGATCCGGGCACAGCACAGCTCGTAGGCGAAGTTCGGGGCGGCGGACCAGTGGACGTCGAACCTGTCGATCAACTTCAGCCAGTGGTGCGGCCGTTGCAGGAAGGCGCTGGAGCGCATCAGCACGCAGGTACCGCCGAGCATCAGCGCCGGCAGCAGCTGACCGAGCAGCCCCATGTCGTGGTAGTGCGGGATCCATCCGCCCAGCCGGGATCGGGCGGTCAGCCCGAACGCGCGGCGCTGACCGTCCACGTTGTGCAGGAGGTTGCCGTGGCTGACCATCACGCCCTTGGGCTCACCCGTCGAGCCGGAGGTGTACTGGAGCATCGCGAGTGTCCGGTGGTCCAGCTCTTCCGGCGTCCAGGAGCCCGGGTCCGGCAGGTCGCCGCCGTCCGTCGCCAGCACCCGGGTGCCGGTGAGCTTCTCGGCCTCGGCCCAGGCCAGAACGGCGGGCAGGTTCTGCGTGTCGGTCAGAATCGCGGAAGCCGCGGCGTTCTTGGCGATGGCGCTCACCCGCGCCTGCTCATGCCGGTACCGGCCGGGCAGCGGTGCCGGCACGGCGGCTGTCCCGGCGTAGAGACAACCGATGTAGGCGGCGGCGAAGTCGAATCCGGTCGGGTACAGCAGCAGCACCCGGGTACCCACCGGGAAGCGGGCCCGCAGCCAGGCGCCGATCCTTCTGGCCTCGGCGTCCAATTGGGCGTATGACCACCGGGTTGCGCCGTCGGCCCGCTCCACGTCGTCGACAAAGATCACCGCGGTGCGTTCCGGCGTCGAGAGCGCGTGCTCGCGCAGCACCGCGGCGGCGCTGGTGGCGTGCGGCAAATCGACCATGACCCTGGTTTCCCTTTCCAGCCGCATGCACGGCCCGATACTCCCCGGACGGACCGCTGGCCTCGTCAGGGTTGGTTGGTGCGGTGGTTGGTTCTTCAGGCGACGGTGTCGTCCGGGTCCCGGACGTGCTGCCGGGACCCGGAAGGACGACCGGTCGGAACGGTCACGCGTCGGCGAGCCCGGCGAGTTCGGGCCGGACCACGAACAACTCCCGGGCCTTCGCCCGCTGGAGCTTTCCGCTGGTCGTCTTGGGAATGCTCCGTCTGGGAACCAGGTGGATCCCGTCAGGGGCCACCCCTGTCCGGGAACTGACCGCGGTCCGGACGGCCTGGCGCAGCGCTGCGTGCTGCTCGCTGTCGAGTTCCGTCTCGACGATCAGGTGGAGCTCCTCGGAGTCGGCGTTCTCGGGCCGATGTCCGACCGCGATCACGGCGCCCAGGCGGACACCGGGCACGGTCTCCGCGGCCTGCTCGAAATCCGAGGGGAAGTAGTTGGCGCCCCGGATGATGACAAGGTCCTTGGCCCGGCTGGTGATCCGCAGGCCGCCGTCCCGCAGGTAGCCGACGTCGCCGGTCTTCCACCAGTCCGGCGCGTCGATCGACGCGGCGGACTCCTCCGGAAGGTCGAGGTATCCGGCCGTGCGCGAGGGGCTGCGGAACTGGATGTGACCGATCTGGTTCTCCCCCAGCGGGTGGCCGTTGTCGTCCACGATGCGGACCTCCGCGCCGGCCACCGGCTCTCCGCAGTCGACGACCTGCACCGCGTCCGCGCTCTGCGGGTCGACATCGACCGCTCGTGCCCCGGTGACGGCGGCCTGCCGGTCGATGGAGTCGAACGTGAACGGCGCGCCCGGCCGTTTGGCCGTGATGACCAGCGTGGCCTCGGCCATGCCGTAACCCGGTGTGAACGCGTTGGCGGGCAGGCCCCATCGCGTGAAGCGGTCGACGAACCGCCGCACGGTGCCGGGCTGGATGGGTTCCGCACCGCAGAACGCCATGCGCCAGCACGACAGATCCACGCCGTCGAGTTCCTCGTCGCGCACCCGGGAGGTGACGTAGCCGTAGGCGAAGTTCGGCGCGGCCGCGACGGCACCGCGGTAGGTGCTGATGTGGCGCAGCCACTCGGCCGGTGCCCGCAGGAATCGGGTGGGCGGCATGAGCACCGTGTTCCCGCCGACGTAGACCGGGCACAGGATCCCGGTGATCAGCCCCATGTCGTGGTACAGCGGCGCCCAGCTGACGGTCGTGTCCTCGCGCTTCCACCCGGTGGCGCCGGTGAGCTGCTCGCAGTTGGCCGCCAGGTTGGCGTGCGAGACCATGACGCCCTTGGGCCTGCCCGTCGAACCGGAGGTGCACTGGATCAGCGCCAGATCGTCACCACTCGGCCGGCGGAGGGGATGCGCCGGCGCGTCGCTCGCGGTGGCGCGCGCGTGGAGCGCGGCACCGTCGATCAAGGTGGTGCCGGCGAGTTCGGGGAGGGCCTCGATGACCGTCACCGTGGTGACGATCGCGGCCGGCCGCAGGTACCCCACGAGTTCCTTCAGCTGGCCCTCGAACCCCGCGGCCCCTCCGAAGCGGATCGGTACGGCGATCGCCGACGGCGTGGCTCCGAGCAGTTGGGTTCCGAAGAAGGCGGTCATGAACTGCGCGCCCGTCGGCAGGCAGAGCAGTACCCGGTCGCCGGGGGCGACACCGTGCTCGGCGAGGGCCGCCGCACACCGCGCGGCGTTCTCGACGAGGACGTCGTACCGCACCTTCTCCTCTCGGTCCGGTTCCGGGATCAGCGTCACCACCGATCCGTCGGAGCCACGTTCCGCCTCTGCCAGCAAGGCGTGCCACATACTCGGGAAGCGCGGGCCAATGGCGGTCATCCGAAGTTCTCCTCGATAGCGCTGCTGAGCTGATCGACGATCCACGGTCGTACCGAGATGTCGTCGGAGACGATGCGGGCGGGGTGGAACCCGTGCCGAATGGCCAGGTCCCGGGCGGCCAGCACGCCGTCCGAGGTCAGGCCGCCGTAGGACGGGCTCGGCGTTGTGGGCTCGAAGCCGAGCAGGATCGTCTCGGCCAGGCAGGAGTACAGGATCCCCGGCGGCAGCGTGATGCCGGGGAAACGGGGCGTCTGCAAGCCGGGGAGCTGAATGCGGCCACCGGACACCAGCGTGACGTTCGACAGGCCCGCCACCGCCGGATGCACGTCGCCGGGGACCGCGAGATCACAGACGAGCACCTTCCGGTCGCCGGCGAGGTGATGCGGCAGGATCACCGGGTCGGAGGAGTTGGTGGCGCTGACCACGATCGGGCAGTCCCGCAGCGCGTCGAGGTCATCGGCTATGGAGACGTCCGCGGCGTCGGTGAGCCGGTCGGCGACCGTCGCGAGTCGCCGCGCCGAACCGGGCCGGCCGACCAGTACCAGCGAATCGCAGTGCGGGGCGATGAGTTCGGCCATCACCGCGCCGATGTTGCCGATACCGCCGACGAGTCCGACCCGACGCTCCCCGGCGCCGGACTCGGCCAGCTGCAGCCGGAGCAGATCGTAGGCGCAGGCGGCGGTCAGGGAATTGCCCGACGTCACCCTGATGTCGTCCTCGACCACGTCCCGTGCGGCATTGGTGACGATCGAGGTGTGCCCCCCGAGCCCGATGACCTCGGCGCCCAGCGAGACCCCCAGCTCCACCGCGTCGAGCACCGTCCGGCGCAGCCATGGCCCCTGCCCCGCCCGCAGTGCGGCATTGGCCTGGGCGGCGGTGAACGGCACCGCCACCATGACGACCTCGACCTCTCCCCGCGCCTCGGATGTGACGCGGTGCCGGACGACCTCGAAGGGGTCCAGTTCGCCCTGCATCCGGTCGAGCGCCGCCGCGCACTGCTCGTCCGACCAGTCCGCCAGTTCCGGCGCCATGGACCACAGCTTGTTCGGGACGTCCAGGTTGGCGAGGAACGCGACGCGGGGCACGTCGGCTCGTCCTCCGCCGGCGCGGGCCGGCCGGTCGCGGCGGGGCAGCGGCACGTGCTGCCGCGGCTGCCATACGCCGGCCGCCGGTTCGGTCAGGTGCTCGAGCAGTGTCGCGTAGTCACCGCGGGAGAGCAGCCCGGCGACGTCGTCGAACGCGGCGGCGATGCGGTCCACGTCGGCCGGTTCCAGCAGCGCCGACGGCTGGACGCGCACGGTCGTGGGGGCCGACAGGGTGGGGATGACCCGGATGCGGTGCGTGTGCAGCAGACGGCCCGCGATGAGGTAACCGAGCGACTCGGAGTCGAACACCTCGCGCAGCAGACCCGACTCGGGCTGCGGCAAGGAGAATTCCACGCCCAGGAGCAGTCCGCGTCCGCGCACCTCGGCGATGGTGCCCGGCCACCGCGCCGCCACCTCCGCCAGCCGGTCGCGCAGGAGGGTGCCCACTTCGACGATCCGGTCGCGATAGGCGAAGGAGAGATCCAGCGCGGCCGTCGCGATCCGCGACGAGAAGTCGTCATCGGCGAAGGTGGACGTGTGGTGGCGACCGAATTCCGGTACGTAGCGGTGGTCGGCGACCAGCAGTGCCGAGACCTTGGCCAGCCCGCCGCCGAGGGACTTCGAGAACAGGTAGTAGTCGGCGACCACACCGGAGCCCTCGGAAGCGAGGAAGGTGCCCGTACGCCCCATGCCGCACTGGATCTCGTCGAACACCAGGGCCGCTCCGTGCCGGTCGGCCAGCTCGCGCAGGGCGGCGAGGGTCTCGGCCGGCACCTCGTGCACGCCGGACTCCCCCTGGACGGGTTCGGCGAAGCAGGCGGCGACCGGCGACAGATGGCGCACGGCGGAGTGCGGCACTCCGGTGGAGTCGACGGTGACCGAGTGGACCGGGACGCGTTCGGAGTCGAGCGCGGTCACCACTTCGTGAGGCGTCCAGTCGTACAGTCGGTGGTGCCGCGGTCCCGGTACGTGCAGATCCGCGGGCACGTTGCCGCCGTGCGTCAGCGTGCCGGCGCCGGTTGTCTTGCCGTGGAAGGCGTTCCGCAGCGAGACGAAGACCGGGTCCGTCCGCCGCATGTCGGCGATCCGGTCGAGCGCCTCGCTCAGCACCTCCGCGCAGGGGCGCCCGGCCGCGGGACCGCTCGCGCAGGGGACGTCCGCGATGCCGTCCCGCCGCACGCGGCGCAGGGACAGTTCGAACTCCTCCTGCAGGGCGCCGAGCCGCCTTCTGTGCTCGACCGTCGCGTGTTTCACCGCGGCTTCCACCGCGTCCGCGCCGGTGCTGCCGAGGGTGACCACGTAGCTCGCACCAGTCGTGGCGCCGACGGCCTCCGACAGCCGCTGCGCCAACTCGGCCGCTCCCGGGCGGATGCTGCCCTGTGCGTTGAACGGGATCTGTTCGTCGAGACACCGCCGTGCCACCTCGACCAGCGCCGGGTGGTTGTGCCCGAACAGCGACGAACCCGCACCGCCGACCAGGTCCAGTACCTCGCCCCCGCCTTGGGAGGGGTCCCCTCCGTCCGGCGGTTCCTGGGTCAGGTGATCACCCTGGCCGGCCCGATAGGTCACATCCAGGTGCAGTGCGCGGAAGAGCCTGGCGAATTCGGGCCGGGCGTAACGCGCGAAGCGAGAGTCGGCGTTCATGCGGCACTCTCTCCTTGTACCGCCCGCACCGTCAGCGACGAGGTGACCTGGTCCACCACGTCACGCAGTGTCAGCATCGACGCCGCCTGCTCGTCCGAGATCCGCACATCGAACCTGTTCTCCATCTCGACGATCAGATCGATGGACCGGACGGAGTCGAGGCCGTAGTCCACCAGCGGAACGTCGGGGTCGAGGTCGAGCACTTGCAGTCGGTTGCGGAACAGTTCATCGATGACATCGAAGACATCGTGAATCATTGCGTTATTTCCCCATTCGAGGCGAAATTGAGAGTTCAACGCCGTATCGCCACGGCGAGCGAGAGATCTGTCTGCGAGCGAACCCACACCGGTACCGATTCGCCGTGATACGAAGCGGTCAACAAGCCGTCGGACGGGCTGAGTTCGGTCTGCCAGAACACGAAATCACCCAGTGCGCCGATTCGGTTCAAGGCCTTGAAGGCCGCTTCCTTGGCGACGAACAGCTCACCCGCGGAGTACCGCCCGACCGGCGCGAGCAGCGTTCGCCGCTCCCGCTCACGAAAGACGAACCTGGCCATCCGCTCCGTCACGGTCGCGTTCTCGATGTCGACACCGACCGCCTCGGCACCGGGCACCACCACCGCGACCGCCAGGTGCTCGGTGTGGGAGATCGAACCGGGGAACCCTCGCGGAAAGAGCGGCCGGCCGTCGGGATCACGGGGGACGACCCGATCGGCCGACCCGGCCGAGGCCAGCGCCGCGGCGGCCGCGCAGCGACCCGCCGCGAACTGCTGAGCCGGTCCGTGGGGCCACGGCACCGGGTGGATTCCCATCGAGGTCTCCGCTGCGACGCCCACGGGAACTTCCAGCTCAGGGGCCACCGCGCGCGTCCTTCAGTTGCGCAGCGCCACGACGTGGCCCGCCAGCGAGTCGATCGAGCGCAGCACCTCCGGCTGGACCTCGTCGTCCCACTCGAAGCCGAACGCGTCCTCCATCGCCACCAGCAGGCTGACCAGTGCCGTGGAGGACACCCCCGCCTCGCGGAGCGACACGCCGTCCGGCACACCGTTGACGAAGCGGTCGCTCCCGAACAGGTCGACCAGCAGCCCGCGAATGCGCTGCCGGACTTCGGCTGCCGTGTCAGACATGCGATTCCGCTTCTTCGATGAACTTGCGGATGATCGCCTGGAAGCCCTCGGGGTCGTCGAGGAAGGGCACGTGGCCGGCGTTCGGCATGATCTCGCAGCGGCCCTTCGGGAACAGCGCGGCCAGGTCGTGGCCGCGTCCCGGGCTCAGCAGGATGTCGTCGTCACCGAGGACGATCAGGGTCGGCGCTTGGACACGGGACAGCAGCGCCGGGTCGGTGCTCCCCTCCTGGACGAGCGTCAGTCCATGGGCGAGGTCCTCGGCGGTGTTCATCGCCATGAAGCTCTCCCGCAGGCCGAGGAAGCCAGGGGTGCCGCCCTCCTCGTTCATCTCCCCGCTGATCACCTCGGGGTATATCTGGTTGTACAGCGCGGCGAGACCCTCGTTCTTCAGCGTCAGCAGCCACGCCCGGTTCAGCTGCCGGTGCCGCCGCATGCCCCGCAGGCCGAAGACCGGGCCCGCGAGCACCAGTCCCCTGACCCGGTCCGGGTACGCCAGCGCCACGTCCCTGGCGAGCTGGGTGGAGGCCGACGTGGCGACCAGATAGGTCGACTCGATCTCCAGGCCATCGAGCAGGCCGATCACATCCGCCGCGTGCTCTTCCCACGTCGGCTCCTGCGGCAGACGCGAGGACGCGCCGTGGTTGGCCAGGTCGTAGGTGACGACGCGGTGGTTCTGTGCGAGGTCCGCGGTGTAGTCCCGCCAGAACGGAGTGGTCAGGAAGAAGTTGTTCAGGCAGGTGATGGCGGTGCCCTCACCGGCGGACTCGTAGTAGAGCTCGACGCCGTCCCTGGTGCGCATGCGCGGCGCGTCCTCGCGGTACGACAGGTCCTGCTGCTCCGGCTCTTCATCGACTGGCATTGCTCTTCACCCTTTCTTGTCACTGACGGCTGCGGCGCCCGGAAGGACGCGTGCGAATGCGGCGACGACATCGGCCGCGGAGATCTCGTCGGAGATGGCGCTGCAGGACCGGCCGCAGTACATCGCCATCTCCTCGATCCGGCCGGTGGTCGCGTCGGTCGGCACCGCTGAACTGAATCGCGGCACCAGGTACGGCTTTCCCTCGACCACCGTGCGGCCGATGAACTTCTTTGCCTGCCCCGGGTCGGCGGTCGCGGCTGTCGCCAGTACGCGGTGCCGTCGGCCCGGCCACCCGATCTCGTAGACATCGGTGATCACGGTGTCGCTCTCGTCGGCGGCGGTGACCGCCGCCTTGAAGTAGGCGTGAGCCCGCGATTCGTGCGCGACGACGAAGGCGGTGCCCAGCAGCACGCCGTCGGCGCCGGCGGCGAGTGCCCGGCCGGCCTCGGCGGGCGAGCCGATCCCGCCCGAGGCGACGAGGCAGGCGTCGGGCAGCTGTGCGCGCAGGGCGGCGACCAGATCGTCGCGCTTCGCCGTACCGAGGAGATGACCGCCGGCCTCGACGCCCTGGGCCACCACGACAGCGCCACGCTCGGCCGCGTGCACGCCGTCCGCGACGGACCCGACCTGGACCACCATGGGCCGGCCCGTCGCACCCACGCGCTCGAACACCGCGTCCGCGGGCATACCGAAGAAGGACAGGTGCACGTGTTCCGGTGTCTCGTCGAGCACTTGCGCCACCTGACGATCGAGCTCCTCCGGCCCGACCACCTCCGGGATCAGGTTCACCCCGACAGGCCGATCGGTGCCCGCGGTCAGCCGGGCGAGCATGGCCGACAGCGCGCCGCCGATCAGCTTGTATCCGCCGGCGCAGCCCGCCGCGCCGGCGTTGGACACCGCGCACGCGAGCTCCGCCCCCGCGACACCGCCCATGCCCGACTGCAGCAGACCCACGTCGACGCCGAGCACCTCTGCCAAGGTCCGTCGCATCAGCCCAGGCCCTCGACCGCGGACACCGCGTCGGCGGTGCTGCCGAACCGCTGGGTCAGAGTGTGCACCCACCGCTCGAGGCCGAAGGCCAGGCAGCTGGTGTGTGCCGCGGCGTCGCCGGCCTGGATCGAGCACCGCTCACCGAAGAAGTTCCGGTGGTAGTTGACCGAGCCGATGGCCAGGCCGTTGACGACGAACTCCTCCTTCACCGGGAAGAGCCGCTGCATCTTCGCCTTGCCGCCGTTCTTGTCGAAGAACGGGTCGGTGGCCACCTCGAGCTGGACGTCCAGGCCGAGTTCGGCGCACAGGGCGATCACGGCGTCCTTGGCACGCAGGAGATGGTTCTTCGCCTCGTCCTCGGGTCCGATGCAGACGATCTCCCGCATGGAGAAGCCGAGCAGCCGCTGGAGGCCGTCGTAGTGGTTCTCATTACGGAAGCACGTGCCGACGGTGGTCCGCATGGTCCCGCCGGCGGGCAGCGTCGTACCGGCCAGGTCGACGTAGATCGCGTAACAGGCCGCCGACGGCAGTGCGAAGCCGCTCGGCTCCATCACGTCGGTCGGGATGCGGTCCACCGGCCGGGGCGCCTCGGCCAGCAGGGGGCCGACGCGCTCCGGGTCGAGCCGGGTGGCGGTGAGGCCCAGGTGCGGGAAGTTGTCGTAGTAGTCGAACCTGTCGAGGTCCGAGCACCGCATCAGGAAGGGGAAGCGGAACTCCGGGGCGTCCCAGCCGTCGGCGAAGCGCCGGAACACGGTGTCGATGGCCCGCAGCAGACGCAGCTGGCCGCCGTCGAGGACTCCCAAGCCGTTGTCGGTCACTGTGGTCATCGCGCTGCTTTCTGCTTGAAGAATCGCGCTTCGATCGCCTTGACGGTGCGGAAGTCGTCCAGGTCCACGTCTTCCGGATCGATGGACTCGCCGGTCAGCTCCTCGAGCAGGAAGATGAATTCGACGAAGGCCAGCGAGTTGATGGCCCGGCTGTCGATCAGGTCCAGATCGTCGGGTACCTGGCCGAGCTTCGGGTTGCGTCCCAGGATGAATTCCCGGACTGTCTGTATCGGATCGATCATTTGATGATTTCCCTGCCGACGCCTGCCTTGGAAAGGAACTTCCTCGTCCGCTTGAGCACCTCGTCGTGCGCCTTCACCCTGGCGGGGTGCTGCAGCGCGCGCCGGCGCAGCGCCAGCGCGTCCGGGATGCCCGCGTCGCGGTAGGCCGCCGGGTTGTACAGGGTGCCGATGCTGTACTGCAGGTAGTTCTCGAGATACTCGGCGACCACCGGCACCTCGGCCGGGTCGCGCTTGGCCACCTGGCCGAGCAGGCTGGTGAAGATCATCCGGCCGAACGCGACATGCCTGCTCTCGTCCTGGTGGTGCACCCGGTTGATCTCGCGGGCGATGGGCGGCAGGCTCTGATCGGTCGCCATGTGCGCGTTGTAGTAGTCGACGATCTCCTCGAAGATCAGAATGCGCGCGAACACGATCAGCTCGCGGGCCACCAGCGAGAGGTGCTGATCCGAGTCCGCCTTCAGCGTCGGCTGCGCCGGATAGAGCTTGCCGCCGTAGCGCAGGCAGAACTGCGCGAAGAACCACATGTGCTCGTTCTCCTCACCGATGAAATGGTGCAGGAATTCCGAGACATCCGCGTAGGTTCGCTCGTGGATGCGCATCACGACTTCGCTCATCAGCTCGCGTATGCCGTGGATGTTGAGGCTGAAGAAGTTGATCGCCTCGAACTTGGTCAGCGCGATCTGCTGCTCGCGGGTCAGCTCGTCCCACATCGGTGTTCCGGCCAGCGTGGTCAGGCTTTCGCTCATCCACGGCTGGTCGGGTTCGATGGCGTCGGGCCAGTCGAACATCGTGTACGGGTTGTAGTAGCCGGATTCGGCCAGATGCTCAAGCCGGTCCAGTTCAAGGACGATCGGCTCGATTTCACGTACCGCCATTTTCACTCGTCTTTCCCGACGCAGTGGCCGAAGAATCTGATTCAACGCACCGCACGAATGTCTGCGCGCACCTGGATCGGCAGTCGCGAACCACATTCGTGATAGCCGAGGGCCGCATTACCGGACGCGGTGGAAGGAATCACCTTGTTGTAGATCGATCCGAGGCACAGTTCCTGGAATGCCTCGGTGTTTGCCGACAGTCGCGCGGCCAGCTGTGCCTTGGCGATGTCGACGGTCCTGAGCGCACCGTCCTCGTCCTCGACCTCGACACACGCGTGCGGCAGATCGAGGGCACCACCGAGCACGCCGCAGAACCAGCCTCGCTTCGCCTCGGCCCGGTACCCGGCCGCACGGAAACGCTCGGCGAGGAACAGGCTCGCCGCGATACAGCTCGTGGCACCGAGCGAGTGCACCAGCCGGTAGTCGGCCTGCATGGGGACGGGGATCATCTGCCAGCGATAGCCGGCGTCCAGATAGTCGACGACGAGCTGCCGCAGCACCGGCGAGACCAGGGGGGTGAGCGCGCCGGTCGTGGTCACCGTCGCCGCGTATTCCGCCGAACCCGCGCTCGCCACCGGTGCCGTCACCTCGGCTACGGATCCACCGAAGCGGATGACGTCCGGTTCCTCGAGGCGCCATGGCGCGACGCCGGCACAGTCGGCACATTCCATCCGGACCCGGAAGTCCCAGGTCTTCGCGCGCAGGAGATCGTCCACCGGCCGGCCGGCGAACCGGAACAGCATGCGGAACGCGAGCTCCGGCTGCGTCGTCGACTTGTTCGAGTACATGCCGAGGTTGTACAGATCGTTCGCGTCGAAGTGACGCACTCCGGATCGGTCCTCGAACGGCAGACCCGCCTCGACCAGACTGTCGATGTCCGCCGCATCGCAGCCGAGCATTTCCCGCGCCACGGATTCCGACTGGGTCCTGCTGGAATACTCGGCGGGAATGAATTCGATGGAATCCGCCACTTTCCCCCAGGACACATGCGTGGCTGTGGCTTGGTGCGGCACGACCTACCTCCCCCAGACGTCAAATACGCTGGCTGGATTCCAACCAGCGGTATGGACGCTATCAGCCAGCAATCACACCGCGACAGATTCACTTCACATTCGTCACCGTGCGTTTTGCATGGCGTGGAATGGAAAAACGATCCCTGAGAGTCTGCGGCATGAACATCTGCGGGAGTTCCACCCGCTGGGGGCGCTCCAGGGGGATGCCCCGGGCCGCCCGCACGGCCGACGGCGGAGAGGCGGCCGGCGGCGGATCGGGGCGACAGGGAGCGCTTCAGGCCATGCCGGATGACACGGGCGGAGTGGGGCGATCGGAGACGGCGGCGAGCTTCGCCCGTGTCCGCTCCCGGTATTCGGACCCTTTCAGATCCACTGCAAATCACGGGCAATGCGAAGCGCGTCAATACGGTTGCGCGCGCCTATCTTCGTCACCATGGACGAGATGTAGTTGCGCACGGTTCCCTCGGACAGACACAGGCGCGCGGCGATCTCCTCCATCGTGTCACCGCGGTCGAGGTGCTCGAGGACGGACAACTGCCGCCGGGTCAGCGGACAGTCCCCGTTGGCCACCGCCGCGACCGTGAGTTCGGCGTCGAAGGCCCGCTCGCCCTGGTGCACCAGATGGATGGCTTCGAAGAACCGGCGAGGCGGGGCGCTTCGCCGCACCATTCCGTCGATCCCGCCGGTGAAGGCCCTGCGAACGACCGACCTGATGCACACGGTGGCGAGCAGCAGGGTGCGGCACTCCGGAAGGATCGCGATCTTCTCCGCGGTTTCGATCACTTCCCTGTCCCTGCCTTCGAAGCTGATGATCACGACGTCGGGTCGATGCAACTCGGCGAACTCCAGCGCGGCGAGTTTACTGTCCACCGATCCTGCAACCCTGATCTCCGGGCGCTGTTCCAGCAATGCGGTAAGCGCAAATCGAGACAGGTGCTGATCATCGAAAACCATTACATCGATGCCCACTCGACTCCTCCAACAATCGGGGTGCGTAACCGTAGCATACGCGTACGAAAAGTGGCCTTCGCGATATTTATGGCATGGTTGACGGGACGTTCCGCCCCGGCAGGACAGGTGAACGTCTGATGAGCGAGAACGCGAAATTGAATTCCTGTCGTCCTCAGTCCTGGAGCTGAGCCTTGAGCGCCCTTTTGTCGATCTTGCCGACTGCGGTCAGCAGCATCCGTCTGAGCACCACCAGCCGGTCCGGCAGTTTGTACGGCGCGATGCCGCGGTCCCGGAGCCCGGCCCGCACCTCACTCAGCGTCGGGGGCTGCTCCGGGTCCTGCGGCACCACGCACACGCAGGTCTGTTCACCCAGGTCCGGGTGCGGCAGGCCGATCAGCGCGGCGGAAGCGATGCGGGGGTCGGCGAGCAGGTGCTCCTCGACCTCCCGGGCCGGCACCTTCTCCCCGCCCCGGTTGACCACGTCGTTGGTTCGTCCCACCACCTCGAAGTAGCCCGTGGCTGTCCGCCGGACCACATCACCCGTGCGGAAGAAGCCCTCACCGGTGAACTGAGTGCGGTTGCTCTCCTCGGCCCGGTAGTAGCCGCGCACCGTGTACGGGCCGCGGGTGAACAGCTCCCCTTCCTCACCCGGTCCCGCCTCCTGGCCGTCGTCCCGGATCACCCGTATCTCGTCAGCCGGCGCCAGCGGGCGGCCCTGGGTGTGGAAGACCACGCTCTCCGGGTCGTCCAGGCGGGTGTAGTTGAGCAGGCCCTCCGCCATTCCGTACACCTGTTGCAGGGTGCAGCCGAGTCTCCCGGGCACCTTGCTCGCCGCCACCGGGCTGAGCCGGGCTTCGCCGACCTGGAGGAGTTCGAGTGATGTCAAGTCGTGCTCGGTCCGCCCGGCGGCGTCGAGCCACAGCGACACCAGGGGCGGCGCGAGGGAGGTGACCGTCACCCGGGCGCTCTCGATGAGGGGGAAGCACAGCTCAGGGGTCGGTGCGGAGGCCAGCACCGCGGTGCCGCCCAGGCGCAGCGTGCCCAGCACTCCGGGGCAGGCCAGGGCGAAGTTGTGTCCCATGGGCAGCGCGCACAGATAGCGGGTGCCGGCCCTGAAACCGCACAGCCGTGAACTCTGGCGCAGTTGGTAGGTGTAGTCGGCGTGCGTGCGCGGGATGAGCTTCGGCGGCCCGGAAGTGCCCCCGGAGAGCAGGAACAAGGCCACGTCCCGGGCGTCCGGTGCCGGGAGGTCCACCGGGTCCCCGTCCACCTCGGAAAGCGCCGCGAAGGGGCCAGGGTCGCCGGCCACCAGCACGTGCCGCAGGCTGTCCGCGGCCGCCAGCACGTCCTTGGCGATGGTCCGGTAGTCGCAGTCGAGCACCTGGTCCGCGCAGACGTACGCCACCGCCTCCGAGCTGTTCACCAGATGGACGATCTCCGCGGTCCGGTGGGCCGGGTACGCGAACACCGGCAGCGCCCGCAGCCGGAAGAGGGCGATGCACAGCACCACCAGTTCCAGGTCGTTGGGCAGTTGCACGACGACGCGATCGCCGGCGCCGAGGCCGATGCCGCGCAGTCCGGCGGCGAGACGCTCGGCCGCCCGGTCCAGCTCACCGTAGGTCCGGGTGCGGGTGCCCGTGACCACTGCCGGCCGGTCCTCCGCGCCCGGCAGGGACAGGGGCAGGCTGCCGAGGACCTCGTCGTTCCAGTACCCCCTGGCCCGGTAGTCGCCCGCGAACGGCTCGGGCCACGGCACACAGCCCTCAAGCATGGGTCGCCCCGGCTCTCGACGCCCGAGTGCCCTTCCCGGCCCGGTGGCCGGGCCCATCCGGCTCCTCGTACAGCGGGAATCCAAGGGCACCGAACTCGCCCACGTGCTCCTCGACACGCATATCGCCGCGCCTCCATATGTCCGTGAGGATCGCAATGGCCTGCGGCAGAGCAGCTTGGCACGCGGAACCTGGCTAGTTTCTGGACGCGCTCTTTAGGAGTGGTGGTCAGGGCCCGTGGCCGGAGATCCCACATGGCCGAGCGGCGGCGGTTCGCGCAGCGTGACGGGGGTCGGGGGCCGGCCCCCCGGCCGGGTCACGGCAGGGGCGTCAAGGGACGGGCCAGGAGGTCCACGCCGTCCGGCGGCCCCGTGAGTTCGCCGACCTTCGCCCATCCCCATCGCCGGTACAGTTCGCGTGCCGGCGCCTTGTTCGACGCGGCGAGCACGGCGAAGGGCTCGGTGCGGTCGGCCAGCAGCGTTTCCAGCAACTCGCGCCCGTGCCCGCGGCCCCGCAGCTCCGGTACGACCGCGAGTTCGTAGACGTAGAACAGCGACCGGCGCAGCCCCCGCGGCGCGGGCGCGGCGGCCCGCGGGTGCCACCACCCCCGCGCGCGGCGCACCCCGTAGGCGAAGCCGCCGAGGACACCGCCGTCGAGCACGGTGGTCACGGAGAAACCGGGCAGGGTCGCGTGTTCGGCCAGCTGTTCGGTGAACTCGTCCGCGGCCGCCGCGTCCTCACGGTACGGCGGCTCTCGGTAGACCCGGTGGTAGACGTCGCGGAACTCCTGGAGGTGGCGGAGCTCGGCCGCGCGCTCAACCATCGACGCTCTCCCTCAGGACGGATGCGGGCAGCACGCGGTTCAGCCGGTGCAGTACCACGACCGCCGCGAGACAGCAGAGGCAGAGGGCGAGCCACGGCAGGCCGGGTCCCTTCGCCAGCAGCCACGTGAACACCGTCGGCGCCAGCACCCGGGCCACACTCCACATGAGCTCCTCCAGCCCGAGGTAGCGGCCCCGCACATGCTCGGCGGCGATCGCCACGGTCAGCGCACTGCTGGTCGGCGCCTGGAGCAGTTCCGCGACGGTGAAGACGACCATCCCCAGAGCGAGCCCGCCGAATGCCACTGCGGAGTGTCCCCCGGGCACCGCCGCGAACAGCGCGAAGGACACCATCCACAGGACGGCCGCCACCTGGAGCACCCTGGGCCGGCGGTACCGCTCGACCGCCCTGGCCACCGCGGTCTGCGCCAGCACCACCAGTACGGTGTTGATCGCGAACAGCGTGCCCGGCTGCCACGCGGGCAGCCCGCGCGCCTCGATCACGTAGGCGCTCAGCAGCACGGTCAGCGCGAGGTCGCACAGCGCGAACACGCAGACGGTCGCCAGTACGCCGAAGAACGCGCGGTCGGCGAGGACGTCCCGGTACCCGCCGCGCGGCCGGGCCGGCTCGTCCCCGGCCGGGGCCGGGGACGAGCCGGTGGGGACCGGGACGGCGGTCCGGCGCCAGGCCGCGACCAGTCCGGCCGCGACGAGGAACGACACCGCGTTGAGTACGACCACGGCGGTGTAGCCCGAGGTGCCGCCCCAGCCGACCAGCACGCTGCCGAACAGCCCGCCGGCGCCGATCCCGACGTTGCGCAGTGACCGCTCCATCGCGTACCAGCGCGCCCGCTGCCCGTCGTCGGCCACCTGCGCCACCAGCGCGGCGGCCGCGGGCCGGAACAGGCTCTCGCTCCACAGGGTGACCGTGACCAGCACGATCAGCTGCCAGGGCACGTCGGTGAACACGTAGCCGGTGAAGGTCAGCACGCGGATCAGGTTGCTCACGATCACCACCCGCCGCGGCCCGATCCGGTCGATCATCGGGCCCGCCAGCGGTCCGGCGGGCAGGGAGAGCAGCGCGGCGATCGACAGCATGACGCCGACGGTGGTCAGCCCGATCTCCTTGGAGGCGTGGAAGTACACGACGGCGAACGGGAGGAACAGCCCGGTGCCCAGGGCGTCGACGACCTGCGCGACGATCAGCGGCCCGCGTCCCCGGGTGTTCGGCAGGCCGAGTATGTCGATGACAGCCATGGGGTCCCTCAGGCGTGGGGCAGCGGGAAGACGTTGAACTCCTCCTCGGTCAGCGGCTGCGACCGCCAGCCGAGCCGGACGCCCGCACCGCTGATCCGGCCGTCGCCCCACATCGGCATCCCGGCGGGGAAGTTCGACACGAGACCGGGCACGAGCGTGTGGGCGGCGGTGAACCCCGCCGCTTCCACGTCACAGGTCGTCAGATCGACGCTGATCACCTCGAAGCCGCGGGCCTCGACCCGTTCGAGATACGCCGCGAGACGCCGTTCCGCGAGTGCGGGGAGCCCCTCCCAGGAGCGGCTGGGCAGGTCCTGGACCCAGGGCGCGACCCGCTCCCCCGCCCGCGGGTCGAGGTAGATCTGCTGCTGGCACAGCAGGTCCCGGACATCGGCGAAGTCCGCGCGGTACGAGTCGAGATAGCGCCGGTCGGCACGGTGCGGTTTGAGGTTGCCCAGGTGCGGCAACTCGGCCTGGCCGTCCGCCAGCGCCTTCTCGCTGTCGAGGTAGTGGCAGGTGTGATGCAGGGTGAACCCCTCGGCGAGCGCCTTCTCCGCGGCGTCCTCCGCGCTGGGCCGGGTGGCGAAGCCGATGGTCAGCCAGCGGGTGGCGCGGTCGAGCACGGCCGCGGCCATCACCGGGACCCCGAACTCGTTGTCCAGATGGATCAGGGTGATGTCATAGGCGTCCAGGCTGTCGGCGACCAGCTCACGGATCCGGTCGGGCAGCGGCAGCCGGGGCAGGCGGGCGGCGTTGGCC
Source organism: Streptomyces sp. NPDC006314 (assembly GCF_040613075.1). Taxonomy (NCBI): domain Bacteria; kingdom Bacillati; phylum Actinomycetota; class Actinomycetes; order Kitasatosporales; family Streptomycetaceae; genus Streptomyces; species Streptomyces sp. NPDC006314. The sequence goes on from NZ_JBEXRL010000015.1 coordinate 143,879, forward strand.
CACCACAGCATGGTGGTGTCGCGCTCGATCACCTCCTCGAGACCCGAGGTGACGGCGTGCTCCTCGTTCACGCCGCAGGCCACACCGGCCACCAGCGGGTCGGAGTAGGCGACCGGGTCGTGCTCCCCGTGGGCGACCAGGAAGGCGGGCACCCACACCGGCTCACCGGTCGTCCACGAGCGGCCCTCCACCCAGGCGCACTCCGCGTCCGCGGTCAGCGGCGCGAAGGGGAAGCCGTCGGAGCGGTACTGCCGTTGCGAGTACAGATGCAGCCGGCGCGGATCGAGCGCGGGCACCCCGTCCCCGCGGAGCCGGGCGTAGCTGCCGTACCTGAGCCGGTCCTGCGGCAGCCGGCTGCCGCAGTATCGTTCGACCGCCTCGCCGACGGCACTGCGACGGGCGGTGTCGAACCCGGACCACGATGTGCCGAACGCCTGCCGGTCGTTGGGCCAGTCCGCGACGCGCCGCATGTCGGCGACGTCGACCGCGCACACCCGCAGCCGGGCCGGCATACCGGGCAGCGGGGCCAGCTCCTGAACGCCGGTGACCACCCCGACCTGGTCGTCGACCAGCAGGTCCGCCTCGGCGTCACCGCGGATCACGGGCCGGGGCCGGGTGGGCACCGGCAGCACGGTACGGCGGATCCGACCGAAGTCGCGTGGGTCGAGCTCAACCTCGTCCACGGCGGCCTCGCCCGTGACCCAGCGCTCCAGGTAGGTGGCGAGCTGCGCGGATATCCAGCGGGCGTCGCCACCGCGGAGCCGGGGACTGTCCGCCTCCGGCGCGGCCCTCATGGCCTCGATGACCCGGGGGTCATGTGCCGCGGAGAGCCGGCGGTCCAGCACGTCCGCGAAGTCCGCCGTGCTGCCGGGAGTGATCGCCGGACCGAGGACCGCCCGGCCGCGTTCGCGGCGCAGCGGCAGCCAGCGCAGGCCGAGCCCGGCGCACAGCTCGTCGATGCGGGTGAGCTCGGTGTAGGCGGGGTGGGCGAAGGCGGCGACGAGCACGGTGTCGCGGCCGTCGGCGTCGGCGAGGTTCTCGGGTGCCGGCTCGACGCGCGCGTAGCCGGTGGTGCTCAGCGCGTGGACGACGGGGGCGGTGAGCATCGGCGAGCCGGTGACGAGAACCGTCGTGCGCGCCAGCCGCGCCGCTCGCTCGGCGTCCTGCGTCGCCCGGGCCGGGCGCAGGCAGCCGTCGTGCTGCAGGACGTCGACCACGTCGGCGTATTCGGGGGCCATTCCCGCCAGTAATTCGGCGCGGGTCCTGGTCCCGTCGCAGCGCGCCGCCCACGCGCGAAACTCGGGGGTGGGGGCGGAGATATGGAACTGCCCGCCGTTCGGGGTGACGAGAAAGCACAGGTTCGGCTCGAGGTCGTAGATCTCCACGCCGTCGAGTTCCAACGTGGCGTCGTCCACCGGCATATCAGCCCCCGTCGAATGAAGTTCCTGGTACGAACGCCACGGCCCCGGGATCGGACCCGGGGCCGTGGCGGGCCGACCTCAGCAGGTCAGCTTCACTTGGCGACCGAGCGGTTGTGGACGACGGCCCGGTTGTGCACCACCGCGCGGTTGTGAACAACGGCCCGGTTGTGCACAACCGCGCAGATGGCGTTGGTCTTGACGGTCGAAATCATGGAATTACCTCCAGTTCGCTGTCAGTGACGCAAATGACATTACCGGCATTCGACACCGCGGCCTAGGTGAATTACTCATGAGCGCCCATGAGTAATTCACGGGTTAAATCCGGTCGCTCGATCGCGATTATGGCGAATGGCGTGCGGCCCTGAATCAGTTCAACTCGAAGCCGTCTCGGTACGGCTCGGCGCAGGCGTGCTCGCCGGCGCCTCCGCCGGTGCGTCGGCCCGCCGCAGGACGACGAGGGCGATGACGACGGCGGCGACCAGGAGCGTGGCACTGAGGTTCAGGCCGAGGGCGTACCCGTCGTTGAGGGCCTGGGGTGTGACGGTGTGACCGGTGCGGTGTTCCGCCGCGGTGCCGAGGGCTGCGAGTCCGAGGGAGGCACCGATCTGGCGCGAGCTGTTGAGCAGGCCCGACGCGGTTCCGGTCTCGTGGGGCGCGACGCCGACGGTGGCGGTGGAGACGACCGGTCCGAGGCAGAGGCCGAAGCCGACGCTGGCGACGATCGAGGGTCCGAGGACGTCGGTGAGGAAGGCGCCGTCGGGGCTGATCATGCCGAACCAGGCGAATCCGGCCGCGGTGAGGAGTCCGCCGCTGACCATGAGGGTGCGGGGGGCGAGCCGGTAGCCGAGCTTGATGGCGAGGACGGAGCCGGCGACCACGCCGAGGGCGAACGGCAGGAACATGACCCCGGTCTTGGCCGCCCCCGTGCCGAGGACCCGCTGGAGGTAGAGGGAGGTGAAGTAGAAGGCCGAAGCCATGGCCGCGCCGACGAGCAGGTTGTAGCCGTTGGCGCCGGCGACCGAGCGGTTGGCGAACAGGCCCAGCCGGATCAGCGGTTCGCGGGAGGTGGTCCGCTCGACGTAGAGGAAAGCGGCCAGCAGCGCGAGGGCCACCGCCAGGGTGGTCAGGGTGACCGGAGAGGTCCATGCGTACTGATCGGTGCGGACGACACCGAAGACCAGCAGGATCAGACCGGCCGTGGCCAGGACGGCGCCGACCACATCGGGACGGCCGGTGCGCGAGGCCGGCCGGCCGTCGGCGATGCCGCGCCAGGCCAGGGCCAGGGCGACCGCGGCCATCGGTACGTTCACGAACATCACCCAGCGCCAGCCGGCGTACTCGGTGAGCAGGCCGCCCGCCAGGACGCCGAGGGCGCCTCCGGCGGCGTTCATCGCGCTCCAGACCCCGAAGGCCCGCACCCGGGGCTTGCCCGTGGGGAACGTCGCGGTCAGCAGCGCCAGCGCGGCCGGGGCCAGGGCGGCGGCCCCGATGCCCTGCGCGGCCCGGGCGGCGACGAGGTGGCCCGGTTCCTGGGCGAAGCCGCCGACGAGGGAGGCGACCCCGAACAGGCCGAGCCCGAACAGCAGGACCCGCTTGCGGCCGTACCGGTCGGCGGCCTTGCCGCCCAGCAGGAGCAGCCCGCCGAAGGTGAGGGCGTAGGCGTGGATCACCCAGGTCAGACCGGCCGCGCTGAAGCCGAGGCCGGCGGCGATCTCGGGGAGTCCGACGTTCACGACCGAGAGGTCCAGCGACACCATGAACTGCACGACGGCCACCGCGGCGAGCGTGAGTCCCGGCCGGGCACCCGTACTTTCCATCTCTTCCGTCCCCTTCGTCATCGTGGACTCCGTCCTCAGCGAGATCGCCGGTCAACTTTCGGAACGTGTTCCGAAAGTAGCACTGAGAACCCGCCTCTGTGAACTCGAAAGCCCGGGCACGCACCCGTTTCGCGGGGTGTGACGGCGGCACGGCATGATGGGGCAATGCCCCGACCACCCGCGCCCAACGGCCGCACCGGCCGGCCACCGGTGACCTCGCGCACGCAGATCCTGGCGGCGGCACGTCGGCTCATCGACCGGGACGGCTGGGAGAAGCTGACCATCCGCCGGCTGGCCGCCGAGCTCGGCATCGGGGCGACGACGCTGTACCACCACCTGCAGAACAAGGAGGACCTGCTGGTCCTCCTGCTCAATCACTACATCGACCAGATCGACCGCCCCCCGCTGCCCAGCGACCCGCGGGACCGCATCGTCGCGGCCGCCACCGCGATGCACGACGCCCTCGCGGCCTGGCCGTGGGCCGCGGAGATCCTGACCGTCGACGGGTTCGTCGGCCTCCTCGACGAATCGGCACTGTGGATGGTCGAGGCCATCGTGTCCGGGGCCGGGGACTGCGGATGCACGCCCGCACGGGCCGTCGAGGTCTTCCGCAGCATCTGGTACTACACCGTCGGCGAGATCCTCGTCCGCGCCCACTCCGTCCCGCGGCGGGCCGACGACGAGCGGACCATCAGCCGCCAGACCGCCTTCAGCGGCCTCGACCCCTCCCAGGTGCCGTGCCTGGCCGCCATCGGCGACCAATGGGCCACGCTGGCCGCGCGAGACACCTATCTCCAGGGCCTCCGCGCGTTCGTCGACGGGCTGCTCGCCCACGCCGCGTTCCCACCCCCGCCGAAACGACCGGCCGACTCCCACTGACCCCAAGGGCGTTCGGCTCGCTCCTGGTCGCACGCGGCGCCGGTCCGAACGCGGGGACAGCTCACCGTGTCCGGCCTGGCTCGCTGCTGGCGTGGCGATAGGGCGCCCGCCACACGTTGAAGCGGAACGTCAGGCGCAGAGCTCTGACCTGCGCAAACGACCCTCTGGAAGATCGTGTCCAGCACCGATCCAGCACGGTAGGGGTTCATCCGGCACCCGCGACGGCGGCGAAGCGGGCCTGCCCCACCGCCACGGCGCCGTTGTGTACACATGGGACACTCGGTACGCTTGAGCGCATGACACATCCGCTGCGCATAGAGTCCATCCGTGACGTACGCGCACATCTGGCCGAGGTCGTGGAGCGCGCGGATCGCGACGACGTACCCACGGTGATCACGCGGCGGGGCAAGGAAGTCGCCGCCGTCGTCTCCATCGAGGTGCTGCGCAAGTACCAGGAGTGGGAAGAGCGCGAGATCAATCGGATCATCGACGAGCGCATGGCCAACCCCGCGCCCGGCATCCCGATCGAGGACATCATGAGGGAGACGCTGGCACGCGGTGCGTGAGTACCGAACCGTCTTCCGCCCCGAGGCGCAGGCCGAGCTTCGGAAGATCCCCCGCGACATGGCGCTGCGCATCCTGGCCAAGCTGACCGAGCTGGAGACCGACCCTCTCGGCTTCAACACCACCGCACTCGTGTCCCAGCCCGAACGACGCCGTCTGCGCGTCGGCGACTACCGCGTCGTCTACACGATCGACAACGGAGAGCTGGTGGTCTGGGTCGTTCATGTGGGACACCGGTCCACCGTCTACGAGACCTGACTACTGCTGAGCCCACGTCAGGATATCCGGCACCGATCCAGCACGGTGACGACGAAGGGGTCGGACTCGACAGAGTCCGACCCCTTCTGACCTGCATGTTTGCCACGTCAGCGACGTGGTGTTATCCATCCGCTCACACGTTGAAGCGGAACTCCACCACGTCCCCGTCCTGCATGACGTAGTCCTTGCCCTCCATGCGGGCCTTGCCCTTGGCGCGGGCCTCGGCGACCGAGCCGGCCTCGACCAGGTCCGCGAAGGAGATGACCTCGGCCTTGATGAAGCCCTTCTGGAAGTCGGTGTGGATCACACCGGCCGCCTCGGGGGCCGTGGCGCCCTTCTTGATGGTCCAGGCGCGGGACTCCTTGGGGCCGGCCGTCAGGTAGGTCTGCAGGCCGAGGGTGTTGAAGCCGACGCGGGCCAGGGTGGCGAGGCCGGGCTCGTGCTGCCCGACGGACTCCAGCAGCTCCAGGGCCTCCTCCTCGTCCAGCTCGGCGAGGTCGGCCTCCAGCTTGGCGTTGAGGAAGATCGCCTCGGCGGGGGCGACCAGGGCGCGCTGCTCGTTCTTGAAGTCCTCGTCGGTCAGCTCGTCCTCGTCGACGTTGAAGACGTAGAGGAAGGGCTTGGTGGTGAGCAGGTGCAGGTCGTGCAGCAGCTCGTTGCGTTCGGTGCCCTGGACGATGCCGTGCGCGAAGAGCGTGTCGCCCTTCTCCAGGATCTCCTTGGCCTCCTCGACCGCCTTGACCTTGGGCGCGATGTCCTTCTTGATCCGGGACTCCTTCTGGAGGCGCGGCAGGACCTTCTCGATCGTCTGCAGGTCGGCGAGGATCAGCTCGGTGTTGATCGTCTCGATGTCGTCCTTCGGCGAGACCTTGCCGTCGACGTGCACGACGTTCTCGTCCTTGAAGGCGCGGATGACCTGGCAGATCGCGTCGGACTCACGGATGTTCGCGAGGAACTTGTTGCCCAGGCCCTCGCCCTCGGAGGCGCCGCGCACGATGCCGGCGATGTCGACGAAGTCGACCGTGGCCGGAAGGATGCGCTCCGAGCTGAAGATCGAGGCCAGCTTCGCGAGCCGGGCGTCGGGGACGCCGACGACGCCGACGTTCGGCTCGATCGTGGCGAACGGGTAGTTGGCCGCCAGCACGTCGTTCTTGGTCAGGGCGTTGAACAGGGTCGACTTGCCGACATTCGGCAGGCCGACGATTCCGATCGTGAGCGACACGTTGCGACTTCCCGTAAATGAGAGGGCCAGGGGCTGCCAGGGGCCAGACACACTGGCCGATCCACCAGTCTACGGCGTCCGGGGCGGGGGGCCCGCGGGAGCGTCGACACCTGGCCAAGCTCTCCTCATCGGCGTGTCTGATGGGCGAATCGACACATAAACAGACCTAAGTTGGTCCAGTGGAGCAACACAGGACGCGACCCCCGAACGACGGACGGCGACGAGGCACGCCGCAGGGTTCCCTGCCGTCACAGGCCCGGCGCAGGCCCGGCGGCGAACGCAGGCCCGGACCGGGCTCGGAGCGGGCCTTACGGCAGGTCCGGGCCTCCCGGCCGGTGCCGCCGGGCAAGCGGCTGCCGAACCCCCGGCTGACCGGGCTCGGCAGCGGCCTGTTCGGCGCGGTGGTGATGTTCCTGCTCGGCTGTCTGGACCAGCTCCTGTTCGGCGGGTCCCCGCCGCTGTACGGGGTCCTGTTCCTGCTGATGTGCACCCTGATCGCGCTGTGGGTGCGCGACGGGGACCTGCTGAGCGCGCCCGTGGTCGTACCGATCGCGTTCGCCGTGGGGCTGCTCCCCATCGCCGACGGCAGCGGGGGGCTGCCCGGCCGTCTGATGGGGCTGGTCACCGGGCTCGCCCTCCAGGCCGGCTGGCTGTACGGGGGGACGCTCACCGCCGGCGTGATCGTCCTCGTCCGCCGGGTGCGGTGGGTACGGCGGCGCCGGCGACGGGTCTGAGCGGCTAGGCCTGCTGCGCGGCCCTCATCGCCGCGCCCACGATCCCCGCGTTGTTCTGCAGTTGCGCGGGCACGATCTCGGCCTTGATGCCCTCGATGAACCGCAGGAACTTGTCCGCCTTGCGGCTGACGCCGCCGCCGATGATGAACAGCTCCGGGGAGAACAGCATCTCCACATGGGCCAGGTACTTCTGGACGCGGTGCGCCCACTGCTGCCAGCTCAGGTCGTGGTCCTCCTTGGCCTTGCTGGAGGCACGCCTCTCGGCGTCGTGACCGCTCAGCTCCAGGTGGCCCAGCTCCGTGTTCGGGACCAGGACCCCGTCCACGAAGACGGCGCTGCCGATGCCGGTGCCGAAGGTGAGCAGGATGACCGTGCCCCGCCTGTCCCGTCCGGCGCCGAACTGCATCTCGGCGACGCCCGCCGCGTCCGCGTCGTTGACCACGGTCACCGGCAGCCCGCCGAGCCTGCCGCTGAACAACGCGCGCGCGTCCGTGTCGATCCAGCTCTTGTCCACGTTCGCCGCGGTACGGACCGTGGCGCCGCCGGTGACCACTCCTGGGAAGGTCAGCCCGACCGGGCCGGTCCAGCCGAAGTGGTCGATCACCTGCTTGACCCCGTCGGCCACGCCGTCGGGCGTCGCCGGGTGCGGGGTGAGCACCTTGCAGCGCTCCCTCGCCAGGTCGCCCCTGTCCAGGTCCACGGGGGCGCCCTTGATCCCGGATCCGCCGATGTCCACGCCGAAGATCTCCATGGCACCACGTTACGACGGAGCACCGACCGTCACTACGGCCGTACGGCGGTGCGCGCGGCCGCCCGTCAGCGCGTGGCGGTGTCCGAGGCGCCCGAGCCACCCCGCTGGGCGACCAGGGCGGCCGCCTCTTCGCGCAGGTCGCGACGGAGTTCCTTGGGCAGCGAGAAGGTGATGGACTCCTCGGCCGCCTTCACGATCTCCACGTCTCCGTAACCGCGCTCTTCGAGCCACTCCAGGACCTGCTCGACCAGCACCTCGGGCACGGAGGCACCGGAGGTGACGCCGACCGTGGTGACACCCTCCAGCCAGGCCTCCTCGATCTCGTCGGCGAAGTCCACCAGGTAGGCGTCGCGGGCGCCGGCGAGCTTGGCGACCTCGACCAGTCGCTTGGAGTTGGAGGAGTTGCGCGAGCCGACCACGATGACCAGTTCCGCCTCGGCACCCATCTGCTTCACGGCGAGCTGGCGGTTCTGCGTGGCGTAGCAGATGTCGTCGCTGGGCGGCGAGACGAGGCCCGGGAACTTCGTCTTCAGGGCGTCGACGGTCTCCATCGTCTCGTCGACGGAGAGGGTGGTCTGGGACAGCCACACGACCTTCGACGGGTCGCGGACCTCGACCTTGGCGACGTCCTCGGGGCCGTCGACCAGCTGGATGTGGTCGGGAGCCTCGCCGGAGGTGCCGATGACCTCTTCGTGGCCCTCGTGCCCGATCAGGAGGATGTCGTAGTCCTCCGTGGCGTAGCGGACGGCTTCCTTGTGGACCTTGGTGACCAGGGGGCAGGTGGCGTCGATGGTGGCGAGGCGGCCCCGCTTGGCCTCCTCGTGCACCACGGGGGCGACGCCGTGCGCCGAGAACATGACGATGCTGCCGGGCGGCACCTCCTCCGTCCGCTCGACGAAGACGGCGCCCTTCTTCTCCAGGGTCTGCACGACGTACTTGTTGTGGACGATCTCGTGCCGGACGTAGATCGGGGCCCCGTACTGTTCGAGGGCCTTCTCGACGGCGATCACGGCGCGGTCCACACCGGCGCAGTAGCCCCGGGGGGCGGCGAGCAGGACACGGCGGCCAGGCGAAGCGGTCATGCGTCCCATCGTAAGGCCGCGTGCGGGGGCGCAGAGATCGCGTGTCCGTCGCCCCGCGGGGAGAACTCGTGCCTGTGTCCGACACCGGAACGACGGCCTCCACGGTCGGGGCGCGGCACCGGCTGCGGCGCGGCCTCGGCTTCCGGGGCCTCGGCTTCCGGGTCCTCGTGGGACTGCGGGCTGCTGTTCCTCGCTCCGATGGCGCCGGCCGGGGTCTTCGGCGCGCTGGACGCCGGGGACACCGCGGTGCGGTGGCGCGGGTGTCAAGGTGGCCACGATCGTGATGGCGTTCGGCTGCGGAGCCGGGAAGCCGGCGGCACCGCGGTTCCCCAGGGCCGCGGGGAACCGCGCGACGAGCCATGACGGACCCGCGGCGAGAGGTGGCCCGCAGGCCGACGGCGCGTTGTCGGTGGCGCCCGTTACGCTCGCCGCATGGCTGTGAACTCGTCCCCCGAAACCCCGCTCCCCGTCGGCGAGGTGTCCCGGATGATCGGGGGCTGGATCGACCGGCTCGGGGCGGTGTGGGTCGAGGGACAGATCACGCAGTTGTCGCGGCGCCCCGGCGCGGGGGTCGTGTTCCTGACGCTGCGCGATCCCTCGTACGACATCTCCGTCAGTGTGACCTGCTACCGACAGGTCTTCGACGCCGTCGCGGACGTCGTCGGCGAGGGCGCCCGCGTCGTCGTCCTGGCGAAGCCCGAGTGGTACGCCCCGCGTGGCCAGCTGTCGCTCAGGGCCGCCGAGATAAAGCCCGTCGGCGTCGGCGAGCTGCTGGCACGCCTGGAGCGGCTGAAGAAGGCGCTCGCGGCCGAGGGACTGTTCGCGCCGGAGCGGAAGAAACCGCTGCCGTTCCTGCCGCAGCTGATCGGCCTGGTGTGCGGGCGTGCCTCCGCCGCGGAGCGGGACGTGCTGGAGAACGCCCGGCACCGCTGGCCCGCCGTCCGCTTCGAGGTGCGCAACGTCCCCGTGCAGGGCGTGCACGCCGTCCCGCAGGTGGTGCAGGCGGTGAAGGAGCTGGACGAGATCGACGAGGTGGACGTCATCATCGTCGCCCGCGGTGGCGGCAGCGTGGAGGACCTGCTGCCCTTCTCGGACGAGCAGCTCGTACGGGCGGTGGCGCAGTGCCGTACGCCCGTCGTGTCCGCCATCGGGCACGAGCCGGACAACCCGCTCCTGGATCATGTCGCCGACCTGCGCGCCTCCACCCCGACCGACGCGGCGAAGAAGGTCGTGCCGGACGTGGGCGAGGAGTCCGAGCGGGTGCGGATGCTGCGGGATCGCGCCCGGCGCTGCATGAACGCGTTCCTGGAGCGGGAGGAGCGCGGCCTTGCGCACGCGCTGGCCCGGCCCTCGATAGAGGACCCGCACCGGATGATCGACGAACGGGCCGATCAGGTGGCCTCCCTGATCGAGCGGAGCCGGCGGACCCTCGGGCATCTGCTGGACCGCGCGGACTCGGAGCTGACGCACACCCACGCGCGCGTGGTCGCCCTCTCCCCCGCGGCCACGCTCAAGCGGGGTTACGCGGTGCTGCAGAAGGCCGATGGGCATGTGGTCCGGGACCCGGAGGAGGTCGCGCGGGGCGAGGTGCTGCGCGCCCGGGTGGCCGACGGTGAATTCACAGTGAAGGCAGGCGAATGACCAGCAGGGTGGACGAGGCGCTCTCGTACGAGCAGGCGCGGGACGAGTTGATCGAGGTCGTACGGCGCCTGGAGGCGGGCGGTACGACGCTGGAGGAGTCCCTGGCGCTGTGGGAGCGCGGTGAGGAGCTGGCCAAGGTCTGCCGGCGCTGGCTGGAGGGGGCGCGGGCCCGGCTGGACGCGGCGCTGGCCGAGGAGGCCGAGGAAGAGGACGCCGAGTAGGCGCGGCACTCCCGGGGTTGTGAAGCGGATCACCACACCCCGACTTTCGTTGAAGGTTGAACTTCATTTGGCGTAGGGTCGTGCCGTCAGCCGGTCCGGCGTCCCGGACCGGACGCGCACTCGAGGAAGTCCCGCATGTCTCTCGTTCTTGACCCCGCCAGCCAGGACCTGCTGTTCCGTGAGGCCCGCACCGCGAACACCTTCACCGACGAGCCGGTGACCGACGAGCAGGTCCAGGCGATCTACGACCTGGTCAAGTACGGCCCCACCGCCTTCAACCAGACCCCGCTGCGCATCACCCTGGTCCGCTCCGCCGAGGCCCGCGAGCGCCTGGTGCGGCACATGGCCGAGGGCAACCGGGCCAAGACGGCCACCGCCCCGCTGGTCGCGATCCTCTCCGCGGACAACGAGTTCCACGAGGAGCTGCCGGCGCTGTTCCCGGCCTTTCCGCAGGCCAAGGACGTCTTCTTCGCCGAGCGCCCGGCCCGTGAGGGCTCCGCGGCACTGAACGCGGCCCTGCAGGCCGCGTACTTCATCGTGGGCGTCCGCGCCGCCGGTCTGGCCGCCGGCCCGATGACCGGCTTCGACTTCGAGGGTGTCCGCAAGGAGTTCCTGGACGACGACCACACCCCGCTGATGGTCGTGAACATCGGCCGGCCGGGCCCGGACGCCTGGTACCCGCGCTCGCCGCGGCTGGCGTACGACGACGTCGTCACCACGGTCTGAGCACCGCACCCACCACCACTCGCAGACGAAGAGGCCCCCGGCAGCGCCGGGGGCCTCTGTCGTACGCGGTTCTCACTGCATTTTCAGCGCCGCCGCCATCTTCGTCAGCTCGGCGAAGGACGCCGTACCGGCCACCACCGTCGTGGAGCCGGGCGTGTCCCGCAGGACGAGGGCGTCGTAGCGGCCGCCGGTGCAGCGGGTCCAGGCACGGTCGCCGATCTTCTCGGTCTGCTTCGTCACCGACCCGCCCTGACTGGCCTCGTCGATGAAGTCGGCGGGCCTCTGCGTGGACTGCTCGACCTGCACGTACTGGCCGTCCGGGGTCTGGAAGCCCAGGTGCCAGCGGTCGGAGTCCCCGCCCTGGAAGCGCACGGACGTCGCCTTCCAGGTACTCGGCAGGCCTTCGGGCGCGGCCACCGGGTAGCTCACCGCGCGCCGGGCCGTGAGCAGCTCGACCCGGTAGTCCACGCGCTTGAGGTCGGGAGCGTGATCGTCGTGCGGGATGGTGAGAAAGTAGACGACCGCCGCCGCGATCCCGATCAGAGCCAGGGAGAGGATCATGTCCCGGGCCGTCTTCTGCTTACCGTTCGAACCTGCCACGCCCCCTATCGTCGCAGGTGTCCCAAGCGCTCATCCGTGGGGTCCCCTGCTCATTTTGTCTGCCTAACGATAGAGTCGGGGACCAAGACCCTCATCCGGCCGTCGTCGTATCAGAAAGGTGCGCTCCGATGACCGAAAATCATCACCTGCCGTCCGAGCTCGATGTTCCCTCCGAGGCTCCCGACCGCAACCTCGCCCTGGAACTCGTCCGGGTGACCGAAGCCGCCGCGATGGCAGCGGGCCGCTGGGTGGGGCGCGGCGACAAGAACGGCGCCGACGGCGCCGCGGTGCGCGCCATGCGGACCCTCGTCTCCACCGTGTCGATGAACGGTGTCGTCGTCATCGGCGAGGGTGAGAAGGACGAGGCCCCGATGCTCTTCAACGGGGAGCGGGTGGGCGACGGCACCGGTGCCGAGGTCGACATCGCCGTCGACCCGATCGACGGCACCACGCTGACGGCCAAGGGCATGCCCAACGCGATCGCCGTCCTTGCCGCCGCCGAGCGCGGCGCCATGTTCGACCCGTCCGCCGTGTTCTACATGGACAAGCTGGTCACCGGCCCGGAGGCGGCGGACTTCGTCGACATCAACGCGCCCGTCGAGGTCAACATCCGCCGGATCGCCAAGGCCAAGCGGTCCGCGCCGGAGGACGTCACCGTCGTCATCCTGGACCGGCCGCGGCACGAGGGCCTGATCCGGGAGGTCCGGGAGGCCGGCGCACGCATCAAGCTGATCTCCGACGGCGACGTCGCCGGCTCGGTGTACGCGCTGCGCGAGGGCACCGGCGTCGACCTGCTGCTCGGCATCGGCGGCACTCCCGAGGGCATCATCTCGGCCTGCGCCGTGAAGTGCCTGGGCGGCACGATCCAGGGCAAGCTGTGGCCCAAGGACGATGAGGAGCGGCAGCGGGCGATCGACGCCGGGCACGATCTGGACCGGGTGCTCACCACCGACGACCTGGTCTCCGGGGAGAACGTCTTCTTCGTGGCGACCGGCATCACCGACGGTGAGCTGCTGCGCGGGGTGCGGTACCGCTCCGAGACCGCGTTGACCGAGTCGATCGTGATGCGGTCGAAGTCGGGGACGGTGCGGCGGATCGACTCCGAGCACCGGCTGCGCAAGCTGCGGGCCTACAGCGCGATCGATTTCGACCGGGCCAAGTAGCAGCGCCCAAGCGGAGGGGGCGGCGGGATCACCGGCGCGTGCGGATCCGCGTGGCCGGTCGCGCCCACGCGGCGAAGCCGCGTGTCGGACACAGTCCCGCGCCCCTTCGGCAGGGATGCGCCCTCGGTGCGGAGAGGGCGCCCCGACACGCTCAGCCGGCTATGCGATTGGCCGCCGTCGCCCGTGCCGCCTTCTTCAGTTCCATCTCCCGGCGGCGGCGCCTCGCCAGGACAACGCGGCGTTCCGCCGCCGTGAGGCCACCCCAGACGCCGTAGGGCTCGGGCTGAAGGAGGGCGTGCTCGCGGCACTCGACCATGACCGGGCAGCGTGCGCAGACGCGCTTGGCCGCCTCCTCGCGGGACAGCCGCGCGGCCGTCGGCTCCTTCGACGGAGCGAAGAACAGACCCGCCTCGTCACGCCGGCACACCGCCTCGGTGTGCCAGGGAGCGTCTTGATCCCTGTCTCGCGCTGACACCCGCTGGGCCGGCACGGCAGCTACCTGCAGGGACGAAGGCGGCGGTTGCAGCACGGTCTACTCCTGACGACGGCTTCGCGAGCGAGCGACGATGCAGCAAGGCCTACCCGCTGTGCGCGCGCCTATGCACTGCGTTTCCCACTACGGGCGCGCGGCGGCTCGTTCACGCCCCTTCGCCGGTGCGAGAGCGGACCTGACCCCTACGGTCACCCGCGGATTCGCGCCCCTCAGTGGTCCAGGTGTCTGCGCAGTTTCCGGTCCACCGTGTCCTGGACGCGCTCCATGATGTCCGCCACCAGCTTGCCGCGCTTGGGCCGCGCCTCCACGCTGCCGAGGACGGCCCAGCCGTCGACGTAGACGACCGGGGCGTCGGACTCGACCGAGTCCAGCGGGCTCACCTCGAAGGCGCCCAGCACCCCGCCGCCGGTGCCGCGCAGCGAGATGTTCTCGGGAACACGGATCTGGACGTCCCCGAAGACCGAGACGGCTTTGATGACGACCTGCTGGTACTCGAAGATCGCCTCGCTGAGGTCGATCTCGACCGAGCCGAAGATCGCGTACGCGTGCAGCCGGCGGCCGGCTCGCCAGCGGCCCCGGCGCATGGCGCTGCTGAACACCGCTACGACGTTGGCGTCGGCCTCGGCCGGGATCGCGCCGGGCGTGGGGCGGGACGGGACGGGCGCGTAGGCGGGGCCGGACGGCTGCCGGTGGGCGGCGGGCAGGTCCCGGATGAAGACCTCCAGCTCACCCACCGTCTTGGCATGCAGCACCCCTTCGACGCGCTCGGCGTGCTCGTCGGCGGTCAACCGGCCCTCGGCGAGGGCCTCGCGGAGGATGTCGGCGACCCGGTCGCGGTCGGCGTCCGAGGCGCGCATTTCGGAGACGCGCGGTCCGGCGTCCTGGATGGGGGCGGGCTTCTGAAGGTCCACGGCAGCAGCGTACCGAAACGCGATAGATCGCGACTAGGGTTGTGGAGAACCCCGGGCCTCTCCCACTGAGCCTTACCTCACAGGTTCGCCGGCGGCGGCAGGTCCTAGGCTGGTGAGGCCCGCCAGCGTCGGCGGGCGGCCGTCCGTCAGAGTGAGGAATGGGCTGAGATGCCTGAGTTCGCGTACACCGATCTGCTCCCCCAGGGAGAGGACACCACTCCGTACCGGCTGGTGACCTCCGAGGGCGTGTCCACCGTCGAGGGGCCGGACGGGCGGACGTTCCTCAAGGTGGAGCCGGAGGCGCTGCGCAAGCTGGCCGAGGAGGCCATCCACGACATCCAGCACTACCTGCGCCCGGCCCACCTGGCGCAGCTGCGCCGCATCATCGACGACCCCGAGGCGTCGAACAACGACAAGTTCGTCGCGCTCGACCTGCTGAAGAACGCGAACATCGCGGCGGCCGGTGTGCTGCCGATGTGCCAGGACACCGGCACGGCGATCGTGATGGGCAAGCGCGGGCAGAACGTCCTCACCGGAGGCGAGGACGAGAAGCACCTCTCGCACGGCATCTACGACGCCTACACCAAGCTGAACCTGCGCTACTCGCAGATGGCTCCGCTCACCATGTGGGAGGAGAAGAACACCGGCTCCAACCTGCCGGCCCAGATCGAGCTGTACGCCACGGACGGCGGCGCCTACAAGTTCCTGTTCATGGCGAAGGGCGGCGGCTCGGCCAACAAGTCCTTCCTTTACCAGGAGACGAAGGCCGTCCTGAACGAGGCCTCCATGATGAAGTTCCTGGAGGAGAAGATCCGTTCGCTCGGTACGGCCGCCTGCCCGCCGTACCACCTGGCGATCGTCGTCGGCGGCACGAGCGCCGAATACGCGCTGAAGACCGCGAAGTACGCCTCCGCGCACTACCTGGACAACGCGCCCACCGAGGGCTCGCCGCTCGGCCACGGCTTCCGGGACAAGGAGCTGGAGGAGAAGGTCTTCGAGCTGACGCAGAAGATCGGCATCGGCGCGCAGTTCGGCGGCAAGTACTTCTGCCACGACGTCCGGGTCGTCCGCCTCCCCCGGCACGGCGCGTCCTGCCCGGTCGCCATCGCCGTGTCCTGCTCGGCCGACCGTCAGGCCGTCGCGAAGATCACCGCCGAGGGCGTCTTCCTGGAGCAGCTGGAGAAGGACCCGGCGCGCTTCCTGCCGGAGACCACGGACGAGCACCTCGACGAGGCCGGCGACGTCGTCAGGATCGACCTGAACCAGCCGATGGACGACATCCTCGCAGAGCTGACCAAGTACCCCGTGAAGACCCGCCTGTCCCTGACCGGCCCGCTGGTCGTGGCCCGCGACATCGCGCACGCCAAGATCAAGGAGCGGCTGGACGCGGGCGAGGAGATGCCGCAGTACCTGAAGGACCACCCGGTGTACTACGCGGGTCCCGCGAAGACCCCCGAGGGCTACGCCTCCGGCTCCTTCGGCCCGACGACGGCCGGCCGCATGGACTCCTACGTGGAGCAGTTCCAGGCGGCGGGCGGCTCGAAGGTGATGCTCGCCAAGGGCAACCGCAGCAAGCAGGTCACCGACGCGTGCGACGCGCACGGCGGCTTCTATCTCGGCTCCATCGGCGGCCCGGCCGCCCGCCTCGCCCAGGACTGCATCAAGAAGGTCGAGGTCCTCGAGTACGAGGAACTGGGCATGGAGGCCGTCTGGAAGATCGAGGTCGAGGACTTCCCGGCGTTCATCGTCGTCGACGACAAGGGCAACGACTTCTTCCAGGACCCGGCTCCGCAGCCGACGTTCACGAGCATCCCGGTGCGCGGGCCCGGCCTCGGCTGACCCGGTAGCGGTACCGTGCGGAGCCCCTGGCCATGGCCAGGGGCTCTTCTCGTCACCCGAAACCGTCGTCACCCGAGGCTGTCTTCACCCGAAGCGCTGGTTCGCCGACCCGTCGCAGCTCCGCAACCGGATCCGGTCCCTGGCCGCGCCCAGCGTCAGGCACAGGTTCGTCGCGGCGGCCGGGCGGAGGGTGCCGGACTGCTGGACGAAGCGCTGGTTTTCGCCGCCGTGGCAGTTCCACAGGATCAGGCCCGTGCCGGCGGTGAACGAGCCACCCGGCACGTCGAGGCACCGGTCGTGGGTCAGCTCCACGTGCAGCGAGCCCCGTTCGGTGTCGTACCACCAGCCCTGGTTGCGGCCTCCGTGGCAGTCCCAGCCGATCACCTCGGTGCCGTTCGCGCTCGACCCGCCCGAGGCGTCGGCGCAGGTGCCCGTGGCCTGGTTGGCCAGCGGGCGGAAGGCGTCGTCCCAGGCTCCCGGGTACAGCTCGGGCGTTCCGGTGCTCGCCGGGTCGGCGCAACCGGCCTCGCGGTAGCCGGAGTCGTAGAACCGGGTCAGGCAGGCCGCGAAGGCTCCGTGGCCCCGGGCGTTGGGATGGAAGGACTGGCGTACCGAGTTGGAGTCGGGCGGGAAGGGGTTGGTGACGTCCACGTACAGGCCGCGCGCCCAGGTGTCCTCCATGCAGACCTCGTGGCCGTGGAAGAGGCGGGAGGCGTCGAGGTAGGAGGCGCCGCTCTCGCGGGCCGCCCGGCGCACGCCCCGCTCGAAGCGGGGGACGGCGCTGTTGCGGCCCCAGGCCGCGTCGGAGTCGTGGCCGGTGCAGCCGCCGGGCAGCTTGCCGGGGTAGCCGGGGTTGTCGTGGATGTCCGGGCCGATGGGGCTCGGGTAGCCCATGAGGACGAGTGTGTAGTCGCCGTCCGCGTATCCGGCGTCGCGCATCACCGTCTTCAGGTCGGCGACGGTGGCCTCCACCTTCGGCACCAGGCTGTCGACGCGTGCCTGCCAGCCGGGGTCGTACGCGGGCGCGCAGGCGCCCTGGAGGGTGAGCCAGCGGGTGACGCAGTCGGTCATGACGGGCCCGAACTGCAGGTCGTCGTTGGCGCCGACGACCAGCACGATCATCGTGATCCGGGTGTTGCGGGCCTTCACTGCGAGGCTGTCGCTCTGCACGGGTTCGTCGGCGTACTGCTTGCTGCCGCCGATGCGGATGTTGCCGGTGTAGGCACCCGAACAGGCGACGTTGTAGGTGACGTCCGCGGGTATCCCGGTGCGGTGGATGGCCGCCTGGGGCGAGCGGTGGCACCAGTTGTCCGGGCCGTTGGTGCCGGGTTCGTAGGTGCCGACGCCCTCGCCGGAGATCTCGCTGTCACCCAGGGAGATCAGGGCGGTCTTGCGGTCGGCGAGGGGCCGTTCGGCCGGGTCGCCGTAGAGGGCGGTGGCCTCGGCGGCGCGGATGCGCTCCAGGCCGTCCGGGAGGGGGGTGGCGGCCGCGGTGGCCGGGGCCGCGTGGCCGGCGGGGGCCGTGAGGCCCGCGAACACGGTGGCGGCCGCCGCGACAGCGACGGCCGTACATCTGATCCTGGATCTGACGCGTTTCATGACGCCTCCCCGAAGCAGGTGTTACCACCGGTGTGTACTGGCGGGTAGTCAGTTTGGGAATAGGTGTGCCGCGACAGGTGCTCATGTTTTCGGAGGTACGACGATGACGACCGAAGAGCCGCAGTACCGGATCGAGCACGACTCCATGGGCGAGGTCCGGGTCCCGGCCCGTGCGAAGTGGCGGGCGCAGACCCAGCGAGCCGTCGAGAACTTCCCCGTCTCCGGGCAGCGGATCGAGCGGGCCCATATCGAGGCGCTGGCGCGCGTCAAGGCGGCCGCGGCGAAGGTGAACGCCCAACTCGGGGTCCTCGACGAGGAGGTCGCTGAGGCGATCCAGGAGGCGGCCGGTGAGGTCGCCGCGGGAGAGTGGGACGAGCACTTCCCGGTGGACGTGTTCCAGACGGGCTCCGGCACTTCCTCCAACATGAACGCCAACGAGGTCATCGCGACCCTCGCCACCGAGCGGCTCGGCCGGGACGTGCACCCCAACGACCACGTCAACGCCTCGCAGTCGTCCAACGACGTCTTCCCGTCCTCCATGCACATCGCCGCCACCGCGGCGGTCACCCATGACCTGGTCCCGGCCCTGGAGCACCTCGCGGCCTCCCTGGAGCGCAAGTCCGTGGAGTTCGCCGACGTGGTGAAGTCCGGGCGGACGCATCTGATGGACGCGACGCCGGTCACGCTCGGGCAGGAGTTCGGCGGGTACGCGGCCCAGGTGCGTTACGGCGTCGAACGGCTGCGCGCCTCGCTGCCCCGGCTGGCCGAGCTGCCGCTCGGCGGCACCGCGGTCGGCACCGGCATCAACACCCCGCCCGGGTTCTCCGCCGCCGTCATCGAGGAGGTCGCCCGGGCCACCGGGCTGCCGCTCACCGAGGCCCGCGACCACTTCGAGGCGCAGGGCGCACGGGACGGGATCGTGGAGACCAGCGGGCAGCTCAGGACCATCGCGGTCGGCCTGACGAAGATCGCCAACGATCTGCGCTGGATGTCCTCGGGGCCGCGCACCGGTCTCGCGGAGATCCGGCTGCCCGACCTCCAGCCGGGCTCGTCGATCATGCCGGGCAAGGTCAACCCGGTCGTCCCCGAGGCCGTGCTGATGGTCGCCGCACAGGTCATCGGCAACGACGCCACCATCACCACCGCCGGTGCCGCCGGGAACTTCGAGCTGAACGTGATGCTCCCGGTCATCGCCAAGAACGTGCTGGAATCCATCCGGCTGCTCGCCAACGTCTCGCGGCTGCTGGCCGACCGGACCATCGACGGCATCACCGCCGACCGGGAACGCACCCGCGAGTACGCGGAGTCCTCTCCCTCCGTGGTCACCCCGCTCAACAAGTACATCGGTTACGAGGAAGCCGCGAAGGTCGCCAAGAAGTCCCTCGCGGAGCGCAGGACGATCCGTGAGGTCGTCCTGGAGAGCGGGTACGTCGAGCGCGGCGACCTGACGCTGGAGCAGCTCGACGAGGCCCTGGACGTCCTGCGGATGACGCGTCCGTAACCAGGAGCGAACCTTTCCGGCCACCGCTGTACAACCGTGACGGGCGCCGCAGCGTCGTATGCCTACGGCACCTAATATCTGTCCATGGCGGACGACGGAGCGGTGACACGAGTGGAAGCGGGACCTGTCACGTACTGGACCCCCGGAACGCGGATCCTGTGGCGCTACCGGGAGAACGCCGGCGAGCACGTCCACATCGCGCGGCCCGTCACCGTGGTACGCGACGACGCGGAGCTGCTCGCGGTGTGGATGGCGCCCGGCACCGAGTGCGTGCGCCCGGTCCTGGCCGACGGCACACCCGTGCACCTGGAGCCGCTGGGGTCCCGCTACACCAAGCCGCGCACGGTCCAGCGGGACCGGTGGTTCGGCACGGGTGTGCTGAAGCTCGCCGAGCCCGGCCGGCCCTGGTCGGTGTGGCTGTTCTGGGAGCCGGGCTGGCGGTTCAAGAACTGGTACGTCAACCTCGAACAGCCCCTGACCCGCTGGTCGGGCGGCGTGGACTCCGTGGACTACTTCCTGGACATTTCCGTGCACCCGGACCGCAGTTGGCACTGGCGGGACGAGGACGAGTTCGCGCAGGCCCAGCGGGACGGGCTGATGGACGAGGCGACCGCCGAGCGGGTGCGTGCGGCCGGGCGGGACGCGGTGGCGGTGATCGAGGCCTGGGGGCCGCCGTTCTCGGACGACTGGCCGCACTGGCGCCCGGATCCGTCCTGGACGGTACCGTCACTCCCCGATGACTGGGACCGTACGCCCGCGCACGTGTCCTCATGAGACCCTTGATGCGCCCCCCGGCAAGAAACGTAGGATCGTCCTCCGCAAGGGCGCGTAAATGCAACTCCCGGCGCATGGGCTGGGCTTGACCGATCGTCACCGAGGGGCGGCAGGACGTGAGCGAGGGGTACCAGGGCAACACCACCGCCGGCCGCCACGGCCCCGCCGGTGGCACGGCGACAACCTCTGAGCACGCGGGAATCCCGTTCCTGGGGCACGTATTGCGGGTATCGGGATTTCTGCGGGACCAACTGCGCGCCCGGCGCGTAGCCCCGGACGGATGGATGCGACACGCGTGACGGAGCAGCCCACCTCCTTCGAACGCCCCCAGCCGGGCGTGGACCCCGCGGAGGCCCGCGGGGCGCTCCTGCATACCCCGAAGCCGCCCGGCAGCCCGGCCTTACCCGTGCAGGCCCGGGCCGACGGGACGCCGTCCGGCGGCCCGGCAACGGTCACGCCCTGCGGCAAGGGAAAGGACGGCAAGGGGAAGGAGCCCCCAGTCAACGGCCCCGAGCACTCCCAGCCCGCCACCGCCGAACCCGGGGCGCACCGCCCGCGTCCGGCACCGGAGGCCATCCCGCCGCAGCCCGGTGCCGAGCAGGAGCGGGCGCCGGGCGGTCCGGAGCGCCGTACCGGGCGGGGACTGCCGCCGGGACGGCCCATGCCGATGCGGCGCGACGGCGACCGGCTGCGGTTCGTCGGCGCGGCCACCCGGCGCATCGCCCGCGGGCTCGACCTGGACGAGATCGTGATGGGGCTGTGCCGGGCCACCGTGCCGACCTTCTCGGACGCGATCCTGGTCTATCTGCGCGACCCGCTGCCGGTCGGCGACGAGCGGCCCACCGGACCGGTGGTGCTGCGGCTGCGCCGGACCGACCGCATACCGGAGGAGCGGGACACCGACGGGGTGCTGCTGCCGTCGGCCTTCGAGCCGGAGCCGGAGCCGACCGCGCTGGCGGATCTGTCCGCACTGACGACCGAGCTGTGCGAGGTGCGGCCCGGCGGCGCGCTGAACGAGGTGCTGCGCGGGGTGCGGCCGGTGTTCGCCGACGCGCCCGCCGCCCGGGCCGCACTGCCCGAGCTGCTCGGCGAGGGCGGCGAGGCGGTCGTACCGGAGGACCGGCACGCGATCCTCGCGCCGCTGCGCGGCCGCCGCCGGGTGATCGGCGCGGCCCTGTTCCTGCGCCGCCCGGAGCGGCCGGCGTTCGAGGCGGACGATCTGCTGGTGGCCGCGCAGCTGGCCACGCACAGCGCGCTCGGTATCGACAAGGCGGTGCTGTACGGCCGGGAGGCCTACATCGCCGACGAGCTGCAGCGCACCATGCTGCCCGAGACCCTGCCCCGCCCGACGGGGGTGCGGCTGGCCTCCCGGTATCTGCCGGCCGCGGAGACCGCGCGGGTCGGCGGTGACTGGTACGACGCGATCCCGCTGCCCGGCAGCCGGGTCGCGCTGGTCGTCGGTGACGTCATGGGGCACTCCATGACCTCGGCGGCCATCATGGGCCAGCTGCGTACGACGGCCCAGACGCTGGCCGGGCTCGACCTGCCGCCGCAGGAGGTACTCCACCACCTGGACGAGCAGGCGCAGCGCCTGGGCACCGACCGCATGGCGACCTGCCTGTACGCCGTCTACGACCCGGTCACCCACCGCATCACCATCGCCAACGCCGGCCATCCGCCGCCCGTACTGCTGCACCTGGGCGGCCGGGCCGAGGTGCTGCGGGTGCCGCCGGGCGCGCCGATCGGGGTCGGCGGGGTCGACTTCGAGGCGGTCGAGCTGGACGCGCCGGCCGGGGCCACCCTGCTCCTCTACACGGACGGTCTGGTGGAGTCCCGGCTGCGGGACGTGTGGACCGGCATAGAGCAGCTGCGGGAGAGGCTCGCCGCGACCGCGCAGCTGACCGGCCCCGACCATCCGCCGCCGCTGGAAGCGCTGTGCGACGAGGTGCTGGACATGCTCGGCCCGGGTGACCGGGACGACGACATCGCGCTGCTCGCCGCCCGCTTCGACGGGATCGCGCCGAGCGATGTCGCGTACTGGACGCTGGAGCCGGAGGACTCCGCTCCCGGCCAGGCCCGCCGGCTGGCCCGGCGCGCGCTGGCCCGCTGGGACCTGGAGGACCTGACGGACTCGGTGGAGTTGCTGGTCAGTGAGGTCGTGACGAACGCCGTACGGTACGCGTCCCGGCCGGTGACCCTGCGTTTGCTGCGCACGGACGTGCTGCGCTGTGAGGTCGGCGACGACGTGCCGCAGCTGCCGCGCCTGAGGCAGGCACGGGCCACGGACGAGGGCGGCCGCGGCCTGTATCTGGTCAACAAGCTGACCCGGCGCTGGGGCGCGACCCGGCTGAGCACCGGCAAGGTGGTCTGGTTCGAGCTGAACCGGGGCTGAGGTCCGCCCGCGTGACGGCGAAGGGCGCCCGGAGGACTCCGGGCGCCCTTTCTCGTGCGCGCCTACGGACCGAAGTCTTCGTCGGGGTCGAGCGGATCCTCCGTGATGGGGTCCGTCGGCGGTCCGCTGCTCGGCGTCTGGCTCGGGGTCTGGGACGGCGTCTGCGAGGGAGTCTGGGACGGCGTCTGCGACGGAGTCTGCGACGGCGACTGGGACGTCGTCGGCGGCTTGCTGCTCGGCGTCTGTGACGGAGTCTGCGACGGCGACGGGGACCACGTCGGGGTCGGGGTCGGCTCGACGGCCGCGCCCTGGGTGGTGTTCAGGTCGAACTTGGCCCGGCTCGTCACACCGAAGGTGTACGCGGCCCAGATCTTCGCCGGGGGTCCGCCGCCGTTCACGCGGCCGCCGCCCATCGCGCCCTTCAGCGGGACTTGGGCACCCTTCTTGACCGGCTCGCCCTCACACCCGGTGCCGCCGGCCTTGGCCGCCTCGCCGAACAGGCCGACGGAGGTGACCAGGTCGGGCGTGTAACCGGTGAACCAGGCCGAGCGGTTGCAGTCGGACGTACCCGTCTTGCCCGCCACCTGCCGGCCGTTGCGCAGCGGGTTGCCGGCCACCGACTCCTGGGCCGTACCGTCGTCGACCACGCCGGTGAGCACGGAGGTCACCGTGTCCGCGCTCGTCCGGCTGATCACCGAGCCGCCGACCGCCTCCGGGAAGCGCACCGTACGGCCCTTCTTCTCCGCCGCCTTGATGATGGTGGGCGTGACCCTGTCGCCGTGGTTGGCGAGGGTGGCGTACATCCCGGCCATCTCCAGCGGGCTGGCGCCCATCGAGCCCAGCGTCTGCGCGGGCACGGCCTGCATGCCCTTGGTGTCCATGCCGAGCTTGTTCGCCGTGCTCATGACCTTGTCCATGCCGACGTCCACGCCCATCTGCGCGAAGACGGAGTTGACGGACGCGTTCATCGCGTTCTGAACGGTGATCTTGTCGTAGTCCCGGTTGTCCTCGTTCGGCGGGGCGAAGCCGACCCTGGAGCCGTGGTCCAGGACCTGGCGGCGGCTGGTGCCGTCGTAGACCGTGTCGGCGGTGATCGGCTTGCCGTCCTGCGTGGTGGCGTTCTGCTCAAGCGCGGCGGCGAGGATGACCGGCTTGAACGTCGAGGCGGGCTGGTAGT
Organism: Streptomyces sp. NPDC006314; assembly: GCF_040613075.1. Taxonomy (NCBI): domain Bacteria; kingdom Bacillati; phylum Actinomycetota; class Actinomycetes; order Kitasatosporales; family Streptomycetaceae; genus Streptomyces; species Streptomyces sp. NPDC006314. Next base: position 167,644 of record NZ_JBEXRL010000015.1, read on the forward strand.
CGGCGCGCGTGGCGTTGCTGAAGTAGTGCTGGTAGTAGTCCTGCCCGCCGTACAGCGCGACGATCCTGCCCGTCTTGGGATCGATGGAGACGGCGCCGGCCTGGACGTCGCCGTCGACCTTGCGCCGCTTCTTGTCGAGCCTGCTCGTCAGCTGCGTCTTGACGGCACGCTCCAGCGCGGCCTGCTTCTTCCGGTCGATGTTGAGGGTGATGGTCCAGCCCTTGTCGATGACCGCGCTCGCCGCCTGGCCCTGGCTCAATCCCTCCTCATCCATCAGCTGCTGCTCAAGCTGCTGGTTGGCGAGCTCGACGAGGTAGCCCTTCTGCCCGCCGAGGCCGGGAGCGCCCTTGGGCTCCTTGGGTATCGGGAACGTCATGGCGTCCCGCTTGGCCTTGGGCAGCCAGCCCTCCTCGACCATGTTGTCCAGGACGTAGTTCCAGCGCTCCTTGACCAGCCGCTTGCCGGTGGGCGTGGCGATCGCCCAGTCGTACTGGTTCGGCGCCTGGAGCAGGGCCGCGAGGTAGGCGCCCTGCTCGACCTTCAGGTCCTCGGCGTCGACGTGGTAGTAGGCCTGCGCGGCGGCCTGGATGCCGTAGGCGTTGCGGCCGTAGTAGCTGGTGTTGATGTAGCCGGCGAGGATGTCGTCCTTGGACTTCTCGCGGTCCACCTTCAGCGAGATGACCATTTCCTTCAGCTTGCGCGTGACGGTCTGGTCCTGGTTGAGGTAGTAGTTCTTGACGTACTGCTGGGTGATCGTCGAACCACCCTGCTTGCCCTTGCCGGACAGCGTGTTGAGCAGGCCCCGGGCCGTGCCTCTGAAGTCGACGCCGACGTCGTGGTAGAAGCTCTTGTTCTCCGCGGCGACGAAGGTCAGCTGGACCTTGCGGGGCACGTTGGCCAGATCGACGATCTCCCGGTTGACCTCGCCCTTGCGGGCCAGGATCGTCCCGTCGCTGAACTTGTAGACGTTGCTCTGCTGCTGCGCGGCGGCGTTGCCCTCGGGGATGTCCACGTACAGGTAGAGGCCGATGAAGCCCGCGATGCCCAGCAGGCACACCCCGAAGAAGGTCCCAAGGATCTTCTTCCAGGTGAATATCCGGCGTATGAGGCTCTTGGCGGGCTTGCCGCCGGCCGGGGCGGCCCCGGTGCCGGCCGAGGGCGTGGAGCGGCGGCCCTTGGGCGCCGCGCGGTGGCCACCGCGCTGTCGCGCTCGTCTCTCTTCCGCTCGTCCCATGGGTCCCTACGCTCGCTTCCGCTCTCGGGGTCAGCTCCGAAAGCTAACACCCGTCTATATGACAAAGGGCGTCCGATCCGCTCTTTTACGGACGTGACAATCAGCACCCACCCCAAGGGAACCGACGGGTATGAGCGCCGTAAGGTTGCTTGACACGCTAAAGTGATATCACTTAGCTAGAAGCAAGCTAGGCGCTTCGAGTGGAGCGCCACCGAGAACGGGGGGCCACCCATGTCCGCACACGAGCCCGCACACGAGCCCGCCCAGGCGGCGGCCGCCACCGCCGACGTGCCCGAGATGCCCGCCCCACGGGTACGGGAGTTCACCGCGCACAGCATCGGCGGCGGGCTCGCCCTGCTGCTCGGACTGTTCGGGCTCGGTGCCGCCGCCGCACTGTTCGCCGTCTCCTCGGCGGTCTCCGCCGCCGGCGCCAAGGGCGGACTCATAGCCGCCGGCGTCCTCGTCTTCCTCGCCGCCGTCATCGCGATGCGCGGGCTGAACACGGTGGCGCCCGGCGAGGCGCGGGTCGTCCAGCTCTTCGGGCGCTACCGGGGCACGATCCGGCAGGACGGCCTGCGCTGGGTGAACCCCTTCACCTCCCGGACCCGGATCTCCACCCGGGTGCGCAACCACGAGACGGCCGTCCTGAAGGTCAACGACGCCTATGGCAATCCGATCGAGCTGGCCGCGGTCGTGGTCTGGAAGGTCCAGGACACCGCCCAGGCGGTGTTCGAGGTGGACGACTTCTCCGAGTTCGTCGCGACGCAGACCGAGACGGCCGTACGGCACATCGCCATCGAGTACCCGTACGACGCGCACGAGGAGGACGGCCTGTCGCTGCGCGGCAACGCCGAGGAGATCACCGAGAAGCTGGCCGTCGAACTGCAGGCACGGGTGGAGGCGGCCGGGGTGCGGATCATCGAGTCACGCTTCACCCATCTCGCGTACGCTCCCGAGATCGCCTCGGCGATGCTCCAGCGGCAGCAGGCGGGGGCGGTCGTCGCGGCCCGCCGGCAGATCGTGGACGGCGCCGTCGGAATGGTCGAGGCGGCGCTCGCCCGGATCTCCGAGCGGGACATCGTGGAGCTGGACGAGGAGCGCAAGGCGGCGATGGTGTCGAACCTGATGGTGGTGCTGTGCGGTGACCGGGCCCCGCAGCCGGTCCTCAACACCGGGACCCTTTACCAGTGACGGACTCCTCGGAGAATCCGAAGCGCCGACCGCAGCAGCGCAAGCAGGTGCTGCTGCGGCTGGACCCGTCGGTGTACGAGGCGCTCGCCCGGTGGGCGGGGGACGAGCTGCGGTCGGCGAACGCCCAGATCGAGTTCCTGCTGCGCAAGGCGCTGGCCGAGGCCGGACGCCTGCCGAAGGAGACCGGGCCGTTGCCCCGCAGGGGCCGACCGCCTGTCTCAGAACCGTGACAAACGGCTCCCACCTGCGGGACCGTACCCCCCGCCATGGTTTGCACACTCGGTGTATACATCCTGCGTATACACCGTATGTAGAGTGCTCCGCATGTCCATCGGTCACACCCTCCTAGGGCTCCTTGAGTCCGGCCCGCGCCACGGCTACGACCTCAAGCGGGCCTTCGACGAGAAGTTCGGTCACGACCGGCCGCTGCACTACGGCCAGGTCTACTCCACGATGTCCCGGCTGCTGAAGCACGGCCTCGTGGAAGTCGACGGGATCGAGGCGGGCGGCGGGCCCGAGCGCAAGCGGTACGCCATCACCGACGCCGGCGTCACCGACGTCGAGCACTGGCTCGCCACCCCGGAGAAGCCGGAGGAGTACCTCCAGTCGACCCTCTACACCAAGGTCGTCCTCGCGCTCCTCACCCACCGGGACGCGGCCGACATCCTCGACACCCAGCGCGCCGAGCACCTGCGCAGCATGCGGATCCTGACCGACCGCAAGCGCAAGGGCGATCTCGCCGACCAGCTGATCTGCGACCACGCCCTGTTCCACCTGGAAGCCGACCTGCGCTGGCTGGAACTGACCGCGGCGCGCCTCGACAAGCTCCGTGCGGCGGTGGCCGTATGACCAGCACCCCGCCTCCCCCCGGCTCCCTGCTCGCCGCCGAGAACCTGCGCAAGGCCTACGGCCCGACGGTCGCCCTCGACGGCGCCGCGTTCTCCATCCACCCCGGTGAGGTCGTGGCCGTGATGGGCCCCTCCGGCTCCGGGAAGTCGACGCTGCTCCACTGTCTCGCCGGGATCGTGCCGCCCGACTCCGGCTCGATCACCTACGCCGGCCGCGAGCTGGCGACCATGAGCGACACCGAGCGCAGCGCGCTGCGGCGCAGCGAGTTCGGGTTCGTCTTCCAGTTCGGCCAGCTCGTCCCCGAGCTGACCTGCGTGGAGAACGTGGCCCTGCCGCTCAGGCTGAACGGCACCTCCCGCAAGGAGGCCGAGCGGTCCGCGCTCGGCTGGATGGAGCGCCTGGAGGTGGACGACCTCAAGGGCAAACGGCCCGGCGAGGTCTCCGGCGGCCAGGGGCAGCGCGTCGCGGTGGCGCGGGCGCTGGTCACCGGGCCGCGGGTGCTGTTCGCCGACGAGCCGACCGGCGCGCTGGACTCCCTCAACGGCGAGCGCGTGATGGACTTGCTGACCGACGCGGCCCGCTCCACCAACGCGGCCGTCGTGCTGGTCACGCACGAGGCCCGGGTGGCCGCCTACTCCGACCGGGAGATCGTCGTACGCGACGGCAAGTCCCGGGACATGGAGCGGGCCATATGAACGTGCGGCAATGGGCCCGGGATCTGGGCATGGGGGTCCGGTTCGCCTTCACCGGCGGGCGCGAGGGCTGGGTCCGGATGCTGCTGACGGCGGCCGGTGTCGGCCTGGGCGTGGCCCTGCTGCTGCTGACGACCTCGCTGCCGAACGTGCTGACCGTGCGGCACCAGCGCGAGCAGGCCCGTCAGGATCTCACCTACGGCGTGGCCATGCCGCCGAAGGGCGAGAACACCGTGCTGGTCAGCGCGACCGACACCAGGTGGCGGTCCAAGGACATCCGGGGCCGCCTGCTCAGGCCCGAGGGCCCGCGAGCGCCGCTGCCGCCGGGCGTCGACCGCTTTCCGGCCAACGGCGAGATGGTCGTCTCACCCACGCTGCGGGAACTGCTCTCCTCGGACGGGGCGAAGCTGCTGCGGGAGCGGATCCCGTACCGGATCACCGGGACGATCGGTGAGAGCGGGCTGATCGGCTCGCACGAACTGGCCTACTACGCGGGCAACGGGGAACTGACCGCGAGGCCGGACAGCACGCGGGTGGTGCGGCTGAGCGCGTTCGGCGATCCGCACCCGACCACCGAGCGGGCGGACCCCGTGCTGATCATGATGATGCTGGTCGTGTTCGTCGTGCTGCTGATGCCGGTCGCCGTGTTCATCGCCGCGGCCGTACGGTTCGGCGGCGAGCGGCGCGACCGCAGGCTGGCCGCGCTGCGGCTGGTGGGCTCCGACAGCCGGATGACCCGGCGGATCGCGGCGGGCGAGGCCCTGGCCGGGGCGCTGCTCGGGCTGGTCGTGGGTACGGTGTTCTTCCTGATCGGGCGGCAGGCGGCGGGCTCCGTCGAGGTGCTGGGCGAGAGCTTCTTCCCCAGCTATCTGAACCCCTCCCCCGTGCTCGTCGCGCTGGTCGCGGTGGCGGTCCCAACCGCCGCCGTGCTGGTCACGCTGTTCGCCATGCGCGGGGTGGTCGTGGAACCGCTCGGTGTGGTGCGCACGGCCAGGCAGGCCCGGCGCCGCCTGTGGTGGCGGTTGCTGCTGCCGCTGGCGGGCCTCGCGATGCTGTACCCGATGATCGGCAACGGCCGCGCGCACGGCGACTTCAACCAGTACCTGGTCGTCGGCGGTGTGATGCTGCTGCTGGTCGGTGTGACCGCGCTGCTGCCGTGGCTCGTGGAGGCGGTCGTCGCCCGGCTCGGATCCGGTGCGGTCTCCTGGCAACTGGCCGTTCGCCGGTTGCAGTTGAGCAGCGGTACGGCGGCCCGCATGGTCAACGGGATCGCGGTGGCCGTGGCCGGGGCGATCGCGCTGCAGATGCTGTTCGCGGGCGTGGAGAGCCAGTACACCAAGGACACCGGCCGCGACCCCCTCCGTGCGCAGATGGAGATCGATCTGTCCCATCGGCCGCAGGGGGTGTCCGCGGGGCGGGAGTTCCAGCGCACCAAGGGCGTACGGGCGTCGGTGGCGATCTCCACCGGAACGCTCGGCGACCGGCGCCGTGACCCCGGCACCTCGGCAAGCGTCACTGTCGGCGACTGCTCCGCCCTGCGTGAGCTGGCCCGTCTGCCGTCCTGCCGGGACGGTGACGTGTTCACGGTGAGCACCGAGGAGGACGAGGCCGCCCTGCGCGTCTTCATGCGGCCGGGCCGGCGCGGTTACCTCGACCCCACCTTCTCCGAGAGCGTGCGCGGCAGGGAGATCCCCTGGACGGTACCGGCCGGCCTGCGCCGGGCGACCGCCCGCAGGGACTCGCTGCAGGGCAGCGTCAACGGCCTGCTGGTCACCCCGTCCGCACTGCCCGCGAAGGCCATCCCGACGGTGTCCGACCAGGTCTATGTGCGCCTCGATCCGTCGGTGCCGGACGCGGAGGATCAGGTACGCAACACGGCCGCGCGGCTGGATCCCCTCTCCTACGTCTGGAACTGGTCGGCGACCGAGCAGTCCACGAAGTACGCCTCGCTGCGCACCGGCCTGTTCATCGGCGCGGTCTGCGTCCTCGCGCTGATCGGGGCGAGCCTGCTGGTCTCCCAGCTGGAGCAGTTGCGCGAGCGGCGCAAGCTGCTGTCGTCGCTGGTCGCCTTCGGCACCCGGCGCCGCACGCTGGGCCTGTCGGTGCTGTGGCAGACTGCGCTCCCCATCGCCCTCGGCCTGCTGCTGGCCTCGGCGGTCGGCCTCACCCTCGGCGCGGTGCTGCTGAAGATGACGGCCACCCCGGTGACCGTCGACTGGGCGAGCGTGCTGTCGATGGCCGGCGCGGGTGCCGCGGTGGTCCTCACCGTCACCCTGCTGAGCCTGCCGCCACTGCTTCGGCTGATGCGCCCGGAGGGGCTGCGCACGGAGTAGCGGCGCGGTGCGCCAAGGGCCCTTCCGCCAGGAGGGGCCCTTCACACGTCCCGCTCCAGCACCCGCACCGGCAGCGAACGCATGGCCTCGCGCAGGGCGGCCGCGAGTTCCCGGTACTCCGCGCCGCGCGCCGCCCCGGCCCGCATCGCCAGGGCGATACGGCGGCTGGGCGCGGGCTCGGCGAAGTAGCCCGTGAGGAGCTGGCTGCTGCGGGTCGTCTCCAGCTTCAGCGCGGTGCGCGGGAGCAGGGTGCAGCCGAGACCGCCCGCGACGAGCTGGACCAGCGTGGAGAGCCCGGCGGCCGTGGTGGTGACCGGCGCGCCCTCCCGTCGCCCACCACCACCCTCAACCGAGGGGCTCCGCCCCGCCCCTTTGAATTCCCGGCCGGCCTCCCGGCAGATGTCCAGGGCCTGGTCGCGCAGGCAGTGCCCCTCGTCCAGGAGCAGCAGGTTGAGTTCCTTCAGGGCCTCGCGCGGGATGCCCTCGCGGCCGCCGAGCCAGTGGTCGAGCGGGGTGACGAGCACGAAGTCCTCGTCGAAGAGGGGGAGTTCCACGACTCCCGGGACGCCCAGCGGCACGGCCAGCAAGAGCAGGTCGAGCCGGCCGGAGTTCAGGCCGTCGATGAGGTTGGCGGTCTGCTCCTCGTGCACCTGCAGATCGAGGTGCGGGTACCGCTCGTGCACCAGCCGCAGCACGGTGGGCAGCAGATACGGCGCGACGGTCGGGATGACCCCGAGCCGCAGTGCCCCGGTGAAGGGTGCCCGGACCGCCTCGGCCTCCTCCAGGAGCGCGCCGACCGCCTCCAGCACCGCCTTCGCCCGCACGGCGAGACGCTCCCCCGCGGGCGAGAGCAGCACCTTGCGGGTCGTACGCTCGAGGAGGGTCACCCCGAGGGTCTCCTCCAGCGCCGAGACCGCGCCGGACAGGGCGGGCTGGCTCATCCCGATGGCGGCCGCCGCGTCCCGGAAGTGCAGATACTCGGCCACGGCGGCGAAGGCCCGTAGCTGGGCGAGGCTCGGCTGCCTCCGCTTACCATTACTGACAGTCACTGATAGCTACCTCCGATCAACACGACCGAGTGTAGCTATTTCCCTAATCAATGCACCCTGTGCCAACATCGACAACGTCCAACCCATGGGAAACACCCTCAAAAGGGGTTTTTCTTCGCTACAAGGAGAGCCTGTGCTCACTGTCGGTGACAAGTTCCCCGAGTTCGAACTGACCGCCTGCGTCTCACTGGAGAAGGGCAAGGAGTTCGAGCAGATCCACCACAAGTCCTACGAGGGCAAGTGGCTGGTCGTGTTCGCATGGCCGAAGGACTTCACCTTCGTCTGCCCGACCGAGATCGCCGCGTTCGGGAAGCTGAACGACGAGTTCGCCGACCGCGACGCCCAGATCCTCGGCTTCTCCGGTGACTCCGAGTTCGTCCACCACGCCTGGCGCAAGGACCACCCGGACCTGACCGACCTGCCCTTCCCGATGATGGCCGACTCCAAGCACGAGCTGATGCGCGAACTCGGCATCGAGGGCGAGGACGGCTTCGCGCAGCGTGCCGTCTTCGTCGTCGACCCGAACCGTGAGATCCAGTTCACCATGGTCACCGCCGGTTCCGTGGGCCGTAACCCCAAGGAGGTCCTGCGGGTCCTCGACGCCCTGCAGACCGACGAGCTGTGCCCGTGCAACTGGAGCAAGGGCGAGGAGACCCTCGACCCGGTCGCGCTGCTGGCTGGTGAGTGACCCATGTCGCTCGACTCCCTGAAGTCCCGCGTCCCGGACTACGCCAAGGACCTCAAGCTCAACCTGGGCTCGGTCATCGGCAACTCGGAACTGCCGGCACAGCAGCTGTGGGGCACGGTGCTGGCGACCGCCATCGCCTCCCGTTCCCCGATCGTGCTGCGTGAGCTGGAGCCGGAGGCGAAGGCGAACCTGACGCCGGAGGCGTACACGGCCGCGAAGGCCGCCGCCGCGGTGATGGCGATGAACAACGTCTTCTACCGCACCCGGCACCTGCTGTCCGACCACGAGTACGGCACCCTGCGCGCGGGTCTGCGGATGAACGTCATCGGCAACCCGGGCGTGGAGAAGGTCGACTTCGAGCTGTGGTCCTTCGCGGTCTCCGCGATCAACGGCTGTGGCATGTGCCTGGACTCTCACGAGCAGGTGCTGCGCAAGGCCGGCGTGGAGCGCGAGGTGATCCAGGAGGCGTTCAAGATCGCCTCTGTGGTTCAGGCGGTCGGCGTCACCCTCGACGCAGAGGCTGTGCTGGCCGAGTAGGCCGCCCCGCCGGGACCCCGCTCACCCTTGGTGGGCGGGGTCTTCCGCGTTCTCGGGCGCCGCCTCGTCCGCGGGCTCGGGAGAGGCGTGCTGCTGCTGGATGTCCCGCGAATACTGCCGCAGGTACCCCACCACCGTGTTCGTCACCGCCACCAGCGGTACGGCCACCACCGCACCGCCGATGCCGGCCACCATGCCGCCGGCCGCCACGGTCAGCACGACCGCCAGCGGGTGGACACGGACCGCCCGGCCGAGGATGAACGGCTGGAGGACGTGGCCCTCGATCTGCTGGACCGCGAGGACGACCGCGAGGGTCATGACCGCCGTGAAGACACCCTGGGTGACGAGCGCCACGATCACCGCCAGCGCGCCGGAGGCGACCGCGCCGACCAGGGGGATGAAGGAGAACAGGAAGATGAAGACGGCCAGCGGGACGGCCATCGGCACGTCGAGGAAGTAGATGCCGATGCCGATGAAGATCGCGTCGATGAGGGCGACCAGGACCGTACCGCGGACGTAGGCGGTCAGGGTGCGCCAGGCGCGCGGGCCGGCGCCGGCCACGCCCGGGCGGGCGGCGGAGGGCACCAGCCTCAGGAACCACTGCCAGATGCGCTTACCGTCGTAGAGCAGGAACAGCGTCGAGAAGAACACCAGCAGAATGCCGGTGAGGGCCTCGACGATGACCTGAACGCCCTCCAGGCCCGCGGACGTTATCTGGTCGGCGTTGGCGCCGATCGCCTCGCGGAGGTTCTGGGCGATCTGGTTGATCTGCTTGTCGGTGACGTGGAAGGGGCTCTTCAGCAGCCAGTTGCGCAGGTCGTCGATGCCGTTCTGGATCTGGCTGGAGAGCGTGTCGATGTTCTCCATGACCTGCCAGGTCACGAACCAGCCCATCAGGCCGATGACGACGAAGCCGCTGATGGCGGTGAGCGCGGTGGCCAGGCCACGCGGCACCCCCCGGCGGGTGAGCCGGGCGACCGTCGGCTGCAGCAGCGCGGTGACCAGCAGGGAGATGACGAAGGTGAACACCACCAGCTGCACGGCGCTGATGACCCGCATCAGCACCCACACGGTGCCGGCGAGGACCAGCAGGCGCCAGCCGGCCTCGGCCGCGACCCGGACCCCCCAGGGCACGGCCTCGGCCGGGTCGGGGCGGGGGCCGGCCGGCGGCGCGGGCCGGCGAGCGGCCGGTGCCGGGTCCAAGGCCAGGGGCACGTCGGCCGGCTCGGACTCGGTGCGCTCCTTCTCCACCTCGGCCCGGCGCTCGTTCAGACGCTCGCTCATCTCGGTGAGACCTGCCCCGACCCGGCCGAGCCACCCTGGCACTCGCGACATGATCCGTCCTCTTCCCCCGCGTCCCCGGGTGCTCGTCACCACTCCCCCCTGGAGTCGTTCGGATACGACCGTACAGGGCGAAAGCCCCTCACCATGGGACGGGAAGGGGCTGCGCGAGGTCGAGCGGGGGCCGGGCGGCCTAGTACCAGTGGTTGGCCTGCCAGAACGACCAGGCCTGGCAGGGGCTGCCGTAGCGGCTGTTCATGTAGTTGAGGCCCCACTTGATCTGGGTGGCCGGGTTGGTCTGCCAGTCGGCACCGGCGGAGGCGTACTTGCCGGCGGGCAGGGCCTGGAAGAGACCGTAGGCACCGGAGGAGGCGTTGACCGCCTTGTAGTTCCAGCTGGACTCGTGGTCCACGATGTTGCTGAAGCACTGGAACTGGCCGCCGACCACCATCTGACGCGCCATCGCCTGGATCTGCGCCACGGAGTAGCTGCTCTGGGTGGGGAAGCTGGAGGAGTCGCGGACGTCGTCGCGGCTGGCCGCGGCCTTCGCCTCGGCGCGCTCCTTGGCGGCTTCCTCGGCCGCCTTCTCGGCGGCTTCCTTCTTCGCGATCGCGGTCTCGGCGGCGGCCTTGCGGGCCGCTTCCTCGGCGTCCTTCTTGGCGCTCGCGTCCGCGGCGACGGCCTGTGCGTCGGCCTGCTGCGTCAGGGACGCGGTCTGCACCTGCGCCTGCTGACCCGCGGGTATGTCCGCGAGGAGCGTGGTGTCGGCTGCCGTCGCCTCGGCGTCGTTGGTCTGCGCGGTGCTACCCGAGGCAACGCCGACAACGCTTCCGACGGCGGTGACCGCGGTGGCCGAGGCCACTGCGAATCCCCGGACCGAAATCCGGCTCACACGGTTTCCTTCCAGCATCGCCCGCTTCGGTGACCCTGGCGGACGCAATCGTGCCCCTGGCACTGGCCTCCCAACTGCGGGGTCACGGGAGGCACGGACCCGGTGGGCAACTCCCCCGAGGGGAGCGCCGCGTGGTGCTCGGGCGGCATACGGCGGCGCTATGGAGTTGATGGTGCTGCTGTGGTGCGGTACCTCCCCCACTGCCGTGAGGCGTGGGCGGTACCCCCAGGGGTACACGTGTGCCGTATGCGGGGCCTGACAGGACTGAGACTCTGCCGTAACCGGACGGCGGGTGGCAATTCTGAGTTGCGTGTGAAAGCTCACATCTCGTTTCACCCTGTTGATTTCAGGAAACCACCACACGCGAAGGCACCGCCCGGCTAGGCTCCTGTGCCTTTGCCGGGCGGCGCCAACTGGACCTGCCCAGATATCCGCTTGGATGCCCTTACTGATCTTTTCGTAAGTTCGGTGGGTGGGGTGGGTGGATGGTGAGTCCGGTGTGGGCGAGGAAGGACCACGGCAGTTGTGGGTTGTGGTTGATGCG
>NZ_JBEXRL010000016.1:0-176675 GCF_040613075.1 Streptomyces sp. NPDC006314
AGGACGACCTGCTGCTGGCCCGGCAACTGGCGGCCCGTGCGGCCGTGCAGATCGACACAACCGTCCGTCGCGCCACCGCCTTGTCCGCTTACGTTCGTCCCGCTGCGAGCCGTCGGAACAACGGCGGCTCCCCAGAAGGGAGATCGGGGGTGCACACGTGCGCATCGGACTGCTTACGGAGGGTGGCTACCCGTTTGTGAGCGGTGACGCCGGACTCTGGTGCGACCGGCTTGTGCGCGGGCTAGCGCAGCACGAGTTCGACATCTACGCGCTCAGCCGCAGCCGCCACCAGGAGGACGAGGGCTGGGTCCCGCTCCCGCCGCAGGTCAGCCGGGTGCGTACGGCGCCGCTGTGGACGGCCGAGGGCGACACCTGGAGGGGCGGCCCGAGCCTCCCCGGAAGGGTGGCGGGGGGAGACGGGCGGGCCTACGGGCGGCGCACACGCCGGCGCTTCACCGAGTGCTACGGCGAGCTGGTCGGGGCGGTGTGCGCCGGGTCCGACGCCGGGCCCGATTCCCGAACCGATGACCTGGCGGACCGTTTCGGCAACGCGCTGTACGGGCTGGCCGAACTCGCCCGCGAGGAGGGCGGACTGGTCGCCGCCCTGCGCTCCGACACCGCCGTACGCACCCTGGAACGCGCCTGCCGGGCCCCCGGCGCGCTGCGCACGGCGGGCGAGGCGCGCGTACCGGATCTGCTCACCGTCACCACACACCTCGAACGCGCCCTGCGTCCCCTCTCCCTCGACTGGTACGACGACGACGGCCTCGGCGCGGCCGACCTCTGCCACGCCACCGCCGGCGGCCCCGCCGCCCTTCCCGGACTGCTGGCCCGGCACTTCTCCGACGTACCGCTGCTGGTCACCGAGTACGGCGTCCGACTCCGCTCGCACTACCTGGCCCTCGGCCCCCACGCCGCCGCCCCCGCCGTGCGCGCGCTGCTCGCGGCCTTCCACGGCCGGCTCGCCACCGAGGTCTACCGCCGGGCCGAGATCCTCACGGCCGGCAACGCCCACGCCCGCCGCTGGCAGGAACGGTGCGGTGCCGACCGGAGCAGGATCCGCACGGTCCCCCCGGGAATGGAGGCCGCCCGCTTCACGGAGGCCGGCGAGTCCCCGGACCGCTCCGACCCGGGCACCCTGGTCTGGGTCGGGCGCGTCGAACCCGCCAAGGACCTGGTCTCCCTCCTGCACGCCTTCGCCGATGTCCGCAAGGAGGAGCCCAAGGCGCGCCTGCGGATCGTCGGCGCGCCCTCCGGACCCGACGGCGAGGCCTACCTCGGCCACTGCCGGGCGCTCGCCGCCCAGCTCTTCCCGGACGAGGCGGAGGGTGTGCACGCCGTCGGCGACAACCCCGTCTCCTTCGAGGAGATCGACGGCCCGGAGGCCCCGACCCTGCCCGACGCGTACGCGGCCGGCGCCGTCGTCGTGCTGTCCAGCGTGGTGGAGGGATTCCCGGTCAGCCTCGTCGAGGCCATGTTCTGCGGCCGGGCCACGGTGTCCACGGACGTCGGCGCGGTGGTGGAGGTCATCGGCGGCACGGGCCTCGTCGTGCCCGCGCGCAATCCGCGGGCGCTCGCCGAGGCATGCCTGGCGCTGCTGCGCGACCCGGAGCGCCGTGCGCGCCTCGGTGCCGCCGCGCGCGCCCGGGCGCTCGAACTGTTCACCGTCGAGCAGAACATCGCGGCGTTCCACGGCGTTTACCTGGAGATCGTCTCGCACTGTCCGGTCCGCCGGGTCGTCCTCGACGAGGCCGGTGAGCCGCTGCCGTTCGCCACCCCCGCCGAGTCCCACGTCCCCGGCCGCTGGACCGGCCCCACGGCCCCCGTCCTGCCCCGGGGCATCCCCGGCTGGGCCACGGGCGTCCCGGTGCGCGCGACGCCGCCGGCGGCTGCGGAGGGGGCGTGATGGGCGCGTTCGACGACCGCTCCGGTGACGAGGGCAGCGGTGCGATGGGTGAGTGGGGCGGACCTGGTTCCCCCGCGGCGGCCGACCCGGACGGCCTCGGCTCCGCTCCTGGTCGCGGGTCCCGCGGCGACGCTGGTCATCCCGTGGGCGAGCCGAGCGGAGCGGTTGTCGCCTACCGGTCGCGCCAGGAGGGCGGTGATGCCTTGCGCGGGTCGAGCGGAGCGGCTCTCGCGCACCGGTCCGGCGCTGAGGGCGGCCAGGGCCCCAGCGCGCGCGGAGGCGACCGGCCGGGAATGCCCGGCGGTGCCGATCCCTGGGACGCGCGGTCGGGGAAGTGGCTGGGAGGTGGGCGGAGCGACGACTCGGCCTCGCCCACCGAGGGCCCGGACGGCTCCGGCACTGCGGCGCTGCCGGCCTCTGCGCGCTGCGCCGGCCCTTCGCCATCGGCCGGGGCGGGCGGGGAGCTGCCGTCCGCGCCGTCGGCCTCCGCATCCGGTGCGGTCCGGCCCGGCGAGCAGGCCGGCGGGCGCGGCACCGGGTCGGCCGTCGCAGATGCCATAGCGGAGCCGGAGTGCGGCAAGAGGCGCACCCCCGCACCTCGGCGCGGGGCCGGGGACCCGGTGAAAGCGCTGCTGCACCGGCACCGTGAGCTGTGTGAGCGGGCCGTGGACCCGCTGGAGATCGCGGCCGGGCTGGAGGCGCACGGGGTCACCGACCGGGCCGCCGCCCGCTTCCGGCACCGGGACGTTTTCTCGCTCGCCGAGGAGCTGTACGCGCGCGTGGCGCGCAACGGAGATCCGCGCCCGGAGCCCGAGCCCCTGCCCGTGCCCGGCGTCCGCACCGGCTGGGTCCTGCTCACCCTCCTGCCCGGCACCCTCGGGGCGGCCACCGTGGCGGCACTGCGGCTCAGCCACGGACAGCCCCGCCCGCTGGTGGCCCTCGGTGGCACCCTCGCCGTCGCTCTCGCCACACGCGCGACACTGCGTCGCGGCCCCCTGGCCGGCCCGCCCGGCACACGCCCGTGGAGCACGGCGAGCGGCACGCGCGTCTGGACGCTCTGGCTGCTGGGCTACGCCCTCCTCGGTGACGGTCTGCTCGACGCCGTCCTGACCGGCGGCCCCGACGCCCTGCCCACCGGAGCCCCGGACGGCCCCTGGCCCACCGCCACCGCGCCCGTCCTGGCCCTCACGTTGGCCTGCGCCCCGGCGGCCTGGTGCGCCCATCTGCTCACCGCCGGCGCCCGCCGCAGGCTCGCCGGCAGCCGGGGCCTGCGGGACTTCACGTCGGCCGTGAAACCGCTGCTGCTCGGCACCTTCGCCCTGTTCCTCGGCGCCCTCACGGTCCTGCTCCTGTTGTGCGGCACCGCCCTGCGCGAACCCGCGGCCTACCCGCAGGCCCTCGCCCTGGGCGCCCTGCTCCTGCTGGCCCGCCTGCTCACCGTGCACCACCACCGGCACGCCGCCGCCCTCGCCCTCGGCGCCGCGGCGGCCACGGAGGCGGTGACCCTCGCCCTGCCGTCGGCCGGCCGGCTGCCCGGCTGTGCCTTCCTCGCGGCCCCCGCGCAGACCCTCGTCGACACCTGGGGCGCGGCCGCCGTCCCGGCCCTCGCCTGCGGCGCCGCGGCCCTGGCGCTGCTGCCGCACGCCGTCCGCATCCTCACCCAGGCCTCGGCCCACGCGCCCACGGGAGCACCCGAGTGAACCTTCCGCCGCCGGTCCCACCCGAGCCCGCCGCCGTCCGCCCGGAGCACCTGACAGCACCGCGCGACGGCCACCGGCTCCCGGCCCACCGCCGGAGGCACCCGCACCACCCCCTTGAAGGAGAACGCCAGATGACCACCTCCCGACCCGGAGCGTCCGGAGCCACCGGAACCGCCGGAGCGGCCGCAGGAGCCTTCGCGCCGGCCGGTTCCACCGGCGCGCACACCCCGGGAGCCGCCCGATGAGAGTCCTGCTGATCGGAGCCAACGGATCCATCGGCCGCTTCGTCGCCGACCGCCTGCTCGCCGACCCGGCCGTCCAGCTCACCGCGCTCGGCCGCGGCGACGACGCCGACGTCCGCTTCGACCTCGCCACCGGCAGCCCGGGCGCGCTCACCCGCTTCCTCGACGCGGTGCACCCCGGAGTCGTCATCAACTGCGCGGGCGCCACCCGGGGCGGCGCCCGCGAACTGACCCGGCACAACACCGTCGCCGTCGCCACCGTCTGCGAGGCCCTGCGCCGCAGCGGCTGCGGCGCCCGCCTGGTGCAGATCGGCTGCGGTTCCGAGTACGGCCCGAGCCAGCCCGGTTCCTCCACGGCCGAGGACGCCGTACCGCGCCCCGGCGGCCCGTACGGTGTCAGCAAACTCGCCGCCACCGAACTAGTCCTCGGCTCCGGCCTCGACGCCGTCGTCCTGCGCGTCTTCTCGCCCGCGGGACCCGGCACCCCGGCCGGTTCCCCGCTCGGCCGCCTCGCCGAGGCCATGCGCCGCGCCATGCAGTCCGGCGACGGGGAACTCAAGCTCGGCGGGCTGGGCGTCCAGCGTGACTTCGTGGACGTACGCGACGTCGCCCGCGCCGTGCACGCCGCCTCGCTCTCCGCCGCGCAGGGCGTGATCAACATCGGTTCCGGCCGTGCCGTCCGCCTCCGCGACGCCGCCGCGGTCCTCGCGCGCGTGGCCGGGTACGGCGGCGCCCTGCACGAGCTCGACGCCCCGCCCGGCCCGCTGCGCGGCGCCGTCGGCCACCCGCGCGCCGACTCCGACCACGCGGCCCCGATGGCGTACCCGTACCCGGACGGCTGCGGCAGCTGGCAGCAGGCAGACGTGCGCACCGCGCGCGACCGGCTCGGCTGGCGGCCCCGGATCAACCTCGAGGAATCCCTGGCGGACATCTGGATGGAGGCGGCATGCCGCATCTGACCAGCGCCACCGCGGGCGTCACGAGCACCGGCGTCCGCACCGCCCTCGGCATCCCCGGTTACGCCCACCCGCTCGTCGCCCCCGCCCAGTGGGCCGAACTCGCCCGCCCGGGCACCCGGCTGGACTGGGTGGTCCTCGACGTGGCCGCCGGCCCCGGCACCCGGCCCGACCCGCACTGCCTGGAAGCCGCGGGCCGGTTGCGCACCGCAGGCGTCCGCGTCCTCGGCCACCTGGACCTCACCTACGGCGCCCGCGCCTTCGGTGATCTACTCGCCGACGCCCACCGCTACCTCGACTGGTACCGGACCGACGGCTTCCTGCTGGACCGCTGCCCCATCGAGCGCCCCGCGCTCCCCGAGGTCCGCCGCGCGATCACCACGCTCCGGGCGATCAGTGACACCGCCCACATCGTCCTCGGCCACGGCAGCCACCCGCACCCGGGCTATGCCGAGAGCGCCGACCAGCTGGTGACCTTCTCCGGCGCCTGGTCCGACTACCGCTGGTCGCAGGTCGCCGAGTGGACCGCCGACTACCCGCCCGACCGCTTCTGCCACTTCGTGCACGGCGTGCCGCGCGGCCACCTGGACGAGGCGCTGCGTATCGCCCGCTGGCAAGGAGCTGCGACGATCTACTTCACGGACCGCACCGACGGAGGCGGCCGCGTGAACCCCTGGGAGACGATGCCCGGCTACTGGGACGACATCGTCTCGCGACTCGAAACGGGTGTCTCGGAATGAAGAAGGCCGTGGCAGTGTTACGGGGAGAACAACTGTAGTGATTGACCGACCAACGGAGTTCCCGTGTCGCTGCCACCCCTGGTCGAGCCAGCTCCTGAGCTCACCGTAGACGAGGTCCGCCGGTACTCCCGCCACCTGATCATCCCCGACGTCGGGATGGACGGGCAGAAGCGGCTGAAGAACGCCAAGGTGCTCTGTGTAGGCGCCGGCGGCCTGGGCTCGCCGGCGCTGATGTACCTGGCCGCCGCGGGCGTGGGCACGCTCGGCATCGTGGAGTTCGACGAGGTCGACGAGTCGAACCTGCAGCGCCAGATCATCCACAGCCAGTCCGACATCGGCCGCTCCAAGGCCGAGTCCGCGCGCGACAGCGTCAAGGGCATCAACCCGTACGTGAACGTGATCCTTCACGAGGAGCGGCTGGAAGCCGACAACGTGATGGACATCTTCAGCCAGTACGACCTGATCGTCGACGGCACCGACAACTTCGCGACCCGTTACCTGGTCAACGACGCGTGCGTGCTGCTGAACAAGCCGTACGTGTGGGGTTCGATCTACCGCTTCGACGGCCAGGCCTCCGTCTTCTGGTCCGAGCACGGCCCCTGCTACCGCTGCCTCTACCCGGAGCCCCCGCCCCCCGGCATGGTCCCCTCCTGCGCCGAGGGCGGTGTCCTGGGCGTGCTGTGCGCGTCCATCGGCTCCATCCAGGTCAACGAGGCCATCAAGCTCCTCGCGGGCATCGGCGAGCCGCTGGTCGGCCGCCTGATGATCTACGACGCCCTGGAGATGCAGTACCGCCAGGTCAAGGTCCGCAAGGACCCGAACTGCGCGGTCTGCGGCGAGAACCCGACCGTCACCGAGCTGATCGACTACGAGGCCTTCTGCGGCGTCGTGTCCGAGGAGGCCCAGGAGGCCGCCGCCGGTTCGACGATCACCCCGAAGCAGCTCAAGGAGTGGATCGACGACGGCGAGAACATCGAGATCATCGACGTCCGCGAGATCAACGAGTACGAGATCGTCTCGATCCCCGGCGCCAGGCTGATCCCGAAGAACGAGTTCCTCATGGGCACCGCCCTGGAGACCCTTCCGCAGGACAAGAAGATCGTCTTGCATTGCAAGACGGGTGTCCGCAGTGCGGAAGTCCTCGCGGTCCTGAAGTCGGCCGGCTTCTCGGACGCGGTGCACGTCGGCGGCGGCGTCATCGGCTGGGTCAACCAGATCGAACCGGACAAGCCGGTCTACTGATCGGCCCGTAGCCGAGCGGAAGCACCGAAGAGGCCCATGGCTCTGACCCGTCCAGAGCCATGGGCCTTTCGTCGTCCCGGGCTCGACGGCGAGAGTGATGTGACGCGACCGGCCTCACGCTCGGGCAGAACGGCGGCCTGCTCTACACGGGGTTCGACGGCGGCCTCAAGGCCCAGCGCTGGAGCTGAGTCGCGAAGTCGCTCCCGAGTGAGTCGCGGAGCAGGGGTCCCGGGAGCGACAGGCGCCCGGGGCCCGTCCGCGTCAGGAGCAGACCGTGCCGTCCTCCGGCACCGTTCCCTTCAGCAGGTAGGCGTTCACCGTCGAGTCGACGCAGTCGCTGCCGTTGCCGTACGCCCCGTGTCCCTCGCCCTTCCAGGTGAGTTCGACGCCGACACCCTTGCCCAGCTCGTCGGCCATCCTGCGGGCACCCTCGTACGGGGTCGCCGGGTCGCCGGTGTTGCCGACCAGCAGGATCGGTGCCGCGCCCGGTGCGCCGACCTCCGGGGTGTCGAACTGGCCCGGTACCGGCCATCCGTGGCACCAGCCGGCGGTGTCCCAGCCCAGGAAGTCCCCGAAGACGGGCGAGATCCGCTCGAACTCCGCCAGTCGCCGCTTCGTCTCGGCGAGCGTCGGCCGTTGCTTGTCGTCCAGGCACGATATGACCCGCTGGGAGTGGGACGTCGTGCCGTAGTGGCCCGAGGAGTCCCGCTCGTTGTAGTCGTCGGCGAGCGCCAGCAGCTGCGAACCGTCGCCCTTCTCCGCCGACTTGAGCGCTCCCGTCAGCCGCGGCCAGCTGGACTCGCGGTACAGCGGCAGGACGATCCCCGTGACGGCGAGCGTCTGGGTCAGCTTCCGCCCCGACGACGTCGGCAGCGGCTGCGCGTCGATCCGCTTGAGCAGGGCCGCGATCTTCCGGGAGCCCTGCTCGGGGTCCTGGCCGGTGGACTTCAGGTAGTCGTCCAGCGCTCGCTGGAAGCCGCGGGCCTGGTTCTCGGCGTGGCCCACCGTGTCCGCGGTCGGGTCCACCACCGCGTCGAGGATCAGCCGTCCGACCCGCTTCGGGAACAAGTGAGCGTACACGCCGCCGAGTTCGGTGCCGTAGGAGACGCCGAAGTAGTGCATCCGCGCGTCACCGAGGACCTGGCGCATCAGGTCCATGTCGCGTGCGGTGTCGGTCGTGGACACGTGGGCCAGCAGTCGGTCGGCGGCCCTCTGGCAGCCCTTGCCGAAGCCGGCGGCGTCCGCGAGGTACGCGCTCTCCTCGGCCGGGGTGTCCGGGGTGGCGTCCACGTCCTCGGCGGCCTCGATCTCCCGGTCGGCCCGGCAGCGGATGCCCTCGCTCGCCCCGACTCCGCGCGGGTCCCAGCTCACCAGGTCATAGCGCTCACGGAGGGAGGAGACCGTGGACGCGTAGTACGGCATCATCGACACGCCCGAGCCGCCGGGGCCACCGAAGTTGAACAGCAACGAGCCGATGCGATCGCCTCCGGTCGCCTGGGCGCGGATCAGGGCGAGGTCGATCGTCGCGCCGTCCGGTTCCGACCAGTCCAGCGGCACCTTGAGCGTCGCGCACCGCCAGCCGTCGCCAGGCGCCGGGGCGCCCCCGGTGGCCTTGCAGCGGTGCCAGTCGAGGCGCTGGGAGGTGAGGGAGGCCGGAAGGCCCCCGGTGGACGGTGGTGTCGAGGACGCGGTCGGGGGAGCCGTGGCCGTCCCCTTGCCCTCGTTCCCCTTCCCGTCCCCGTCCGAAGAGCCACCGCCGCAGCCGGCCACCAGCAGCGCCGCGGCCACGGCGGCCGTCCAGCGCAGGAATCGCCACATGCGCACCCCCTCGCAGGGCCCGGCGCGTCGTGCCGCGCCGGGCGTCCAGGCCATCGTAGGCGCACCGCGTCAGTCCCGTTACGGCCTGTGCATAACCCGCTGACCTGCGCTTTCCGTTGAGCGTCACCGTCGGGTCAGGAGCAGACCGTGCCGGCCTTCGGCGTCTTCCCGTTCAGCAGGTAGCCGTTGACCGCGCTCTGCACGCACTTGTTCCTGCTGTCGTACGCCCCGTGCCCCTGCCCCTTGTACGTCAGCTCCACGGCGACGCCCTTGCCGAGCGCGTCCACCATCTTCTTCGCGCCCTCGTACGGAGTGGCCGGGTCACCGGTGTTGCCGACGACGAGGATGGGCGCGGATCCGGGTGCGCTGACGTCGGGGTGGTCGGCGGCGCCCGGCACGGCCCAGTCGGTGCAGCTGACCATGCCCCAGGCCAGGTAGTCCCCGAACAGCGGCGAGGCGGCGCGGAACTCGGGCAGCTTCCCCTGCACGTAGTCCGCGGTGTACCGGGGCTTGTCGTCGGCACAGTTGATCGCTACGTTCGCCGCGGCGATGTTGCTGTACTCCCCGTTGTCGTCGCGGCCGTTCATCGAGTCGGACAGCAGCAAGAGGATCTTGCCGTCGCCGTCGTACGCCTGCTCCAGCCCCTCGGTGAGGTACTCCCAGAAGTCCTTCGAGTACAGGGACTGCGCGATGCCGTTGGTCGCGGCGGTCTGGGTGAGCTGGCGCGGGAGGATGCCGGGGATCGGTTTCTTCTCCAGGTCGTTCAGCAGTTTCGCGATGCGGTTCTCCACGTCCTGCGGGGTGTCCCCGACCGGGCATTCCGTGGCCTTCGACGTGCAGTCCTCGGCGAAGTTGTCGAGTGCGAGCTGGAAGCCCTTGGCCTGTCCGAGCGCGCTCTGCTCGGGGGTCTGCGTGGGGTCGACCACGCCGTCGAGGACGGCCCGGCCGACGCGCCGGGGGAACAGGTGGGCGTAGACGCCGCCGAGTTCCGTGCCGTACGAGATGCCGAAGTAATGCAGCTTGTCGTCGCCGAGGACCTGGCGCATGAGTTCCATGTCGCGGGCCGCGTCCGTGGTGCGCACGTGCGCAAGGATCTTCCTGGAGTTCTTCTCGCAGGCCGCGTTGAACTGCTTCGTGCGCTCGAGGAACTGGGTGCGCTCGGTGCTGTCGTCGGGCGTCGCGTCCTGCTGGAAGTAGGCATCCAGCTGGGCGTCGCTCTCGCACTTCACCGGTGCGCTGCGGCCGACCCCGCGCGGGTCGAAGCTGACCAGGTCGTAGCGGGTGCGCAGCGCCGCGTAGTCCTGGGCGAAGGCGGGCAGCGTGGCGACGCCGCTGCCGCCGGGGCCGCCGAAGTTGAACACGAGCGAGCCGATCCGTTTGCTCGCCGGGCCGCCGGCCTGGGCCCGGATCAGGGCGATGTCGATGGTGTCGCCTTTGGGCTCGGCCCAGTCCAGGGGCGCTTTCATGGTGGCGCACTGCCACTTCGTCCCGTTCGGCAGCGGGGACGGGGCGCTGCCGCCACCCTCCGCCTCGGACGGGGCGGGGCAGTCCTTCCAGTCCAGCTTCTGCGCCGTGACGTCCCCGTCCTTCGCGCTGTCTCCGCATCCGGTCAGCAGGACGGACAGCAGGACGGCGGTGGTGGTCAGGGCGGCGGCGCGCAGCCGGGAGGGGTTCGCCATGCTTCCATCCTGAGGGCGCGCAGGCCGGGGCGCGCGGGACACGGGCCGTACGAGGTACGCCCCGCGCACGCCGCATCCGGCCCGGTGAGGCTTCCGCGCTCGGCTTGGCTGATCGGCCTCGCGCGCCGCATCCGGACCGGTGCGGCCCCCGTCAGGTCCTGGCGGATCGGCCCCGCGGCTAAAGGGCGCCCTTGCGGGTCAGGTGGTTGAAGGCCAACCAGCCCGGCAGCACCGGCAGCCACAGCGTGAGCAGTCGGAACAGCAGGACGGCCGGGGCGGCGACCTCCTTGGGCAGGCCGACGGCGATCAGACCGACGGTCAGGGTCGCCTCGACCGCGCCCACGCCACCGGGGGTGGGCGCCGCGGAGCCGAGCGCGTTGCCGGCGAGGAAGACGACGGCGACGCTGGCGATGCTCAGCGAGACCGAGCCGTCGCCGAAGGCACGGATGGAGGCGTCCAGGCACATCACGAAGCAGGCGGTCAGCAGGAGCATGCCGCCGATCCCGGTGACGAGCTTCTGCGGCCGCTGCAGCACGTCGAGCATGCGCGGTACGACACCGGCGAACAGCGACCTCACGCGCGTGACGACGAATTTCCGCAGGAACGGCACGGAGGTCACGACGAGGACCAGCACCGCCACGGTCAGCAGGCCCGCGATGACCGTGCGGGACGGCGACAGGGACGGTGTCTTCTCGGTACCGGTCAGATAGCCGAAGGACAGCAGCATCAGGATGTGGCAGCCGAGTCCGAACAACTGCGACGCGCCGACGCTCGCCACCGCGAGCCCGGGGCGCACGCCCGCACGCTGCAGAAAGCGCGTGTTGAGGGCCACACCGCCGACCGCGGCCGGTGCCACGATCTTCACGAACGACCCGGCGACCTGCGCCGCCACGGTTCTCGGGAACGGCACCCGCTCCGGCACGAACCCCAGCAGCGCCATCGCCGCGGCGGCGTAACTGAGCGCGGAGAACAGCACCGCCGCGATCACCCAGCCCCACTGGGCCTGCGCGAACAGCGTGCCGAACTCGATGTGGGTGAGCTGCGTCAGCAGGTAGTACGCGCCGATGGCGCCGGCGATGAAGCTGATCAGCGTGCGCGGCCGCACCCGCTCCAGGCGGGCCGGTTCGACGGGCGCCTGCGGCCTGATCCGCAGCACCTCGTGCCGGATCTGCGTGAGGAGGTCCTCCTCACGGGCCTCTTCCAGTGCTTCGTCGATGGCCCGCTTCTCTGCGCGCTGCTCGGCGCGGACGGTCTTCTTGTCGGGCTTTTCCAGGACGGGCGGCGTCGTCTCGGACGTCTCCCCCAGGGGGGCCGCCTTGGCCTGCCGGGACGCCTCGAGCACCGCCTCGCGTTCGCGCTGGGCGCGCTCGCGGGCCAGTCGGCGCAGCGTCGCGCGCGTGGAGCGGGTCAGCGCGATCGGCTGGAGCATCGGCAGGCAGTCGGCGACCGCGTCCGGGCCGAGCACGCCGACCGCCGAGGCCACGGCCCGCTCGGCGCCGACCCGCAGGGCGAGCGTGGTCACCAGTTGGGCGACGTCCATGCGCAGCAGCAGATCACCGGCCGCGATCTCGCCGCCGCGCAGCTCGGCGAGGATCACCCTGCCGGAGTGATCCACCAGTATCGCGTCGCCGGCCAGCCTGCGGTGCGCGATGCGCCGCGACTGCAGCGCCCGCACCTGGTGCCACGTGTTGCGCAGCAACTCGTCCGTGATGTCCTCGTCGGCCAGCGAGTCCAGCGTGCGCCCGCCGGTGTGCTCGTAGACGAGCATGACCGCGTCGGGGCCCAGTTCGGAGGTGGCGATCAGCTTGGGCGCGTTGGCGCCGGCCGCGATCGCGGCGTACGCCAGCAGGGCCTCCTGTTCCAGTGCCTGCCGCAGCGACTGGAGGCTGGAGCGGGTGGCGAAGCCGCGCAGGGTCAGATTGCGCCACGCGCGGTAGAAGAAGCCCTGCGCCTGCTGTTCCCGGTCGACGACCGTGACGTCCAGCGGCGGGCCGTCCTCCAGGGTGACGAAGTAGCGTCGGCCGCGGTCGCCGTTCTCCGTCTCGGTGGCCTCCTCGCGGGCGGCGCTGACGGGGTGGAAGCCGACGTGCCTGAGGCCCGCCATCAGGGTCTGCCCGGTGGGGCGGACGTTCGGGGAGCCGACCGCGTAGAGGGTGCCGTAGGCGATGGTCCAGCCGATCAGCACCGTCAGGACGATCGAGAAGGGCGTGGTGTAGCCGGTGACGAGCATCGAGAACGCGTCGAGCAGCAGCACGATCCACAGCACCGCGCGCCATCTGGGGCGCCGGGACATGCCGACGGCCGTCATATAGGCGATGACGGGCGCCAGATAGCCGTGCACGGGGTCGGTCAGGGCGTGGATGTCGCCGGGCGAGGGCTGGGTGAGCGCCTCCTGGATCGAGTCCGGGGCGGCCCGCGCGACCCACAGATCGGTGGCGAGGGTCACGCCGTGGGCGAGGACGGCCGCCAGGACGCCGTCGGCGATGCGCAGCCCGTCCCGTTTGATCAGCCGTTCGATCGCGAAGGCGACCGGGACCAGGAGGATCGCGATGCTGGACGCCAGTCCAGCGATCTTGATGAGCAGGTCCGGCGCCTGCCCGGTGCCCTTGTTGATGTCCTGTTCGAGGCCCGAGGTGGTGCCGTGCGCGAACGCGGAGATCGAGAGCAGCACGACGATGGCGAGCACGCCCACCAGGAGCCGCATGAGGTCGGAGGGGCGGTGCACACGCGCGGGGAGCAGCGGTTCGTCGCCCTCGACCTCCTCCGCGTGGGGGTCGTCGCCGGCGCCCGGACCGTGGTCGGGGGGCGGGTTCTCCGGCACGTGCGCCCCCTTGCCTGGGTCGTCATCCTCACTCGCGCGTGCGCCGTGGTCCTCGTGCGCAGCGCCGCTGCCCGCACGTGAGCCGTCCGGGCCGCTGCCCTCACGCGCGCGCGTGCCGTCGTCCTCGGCACGCGCGCCCGTGGGATGGTTCTCGCGCGGACCAGGGTCCTCCCGGTGCGCGCCGGTGTCGCCCTCGCCCGCGCGGGCGGTGTCGGGGCGCGCGGCGGCGTCAGGGGTGCCCGCCGCGCCTTCGGGGTGCACGCCCTGCTGCTTCATGGTCTCTTCTTGGTCTCGTATCACCGGTCACCGCCCGCACGATGGTGGCATGTCCCACCGGCACACGCGGGCACCAGGGTGTGGATGCGCGGGCGCACAGTCTGCCGGAAGCGCCGCCCGGGGGCGAGAGGGGCGGTGCGCGCGGTCCGCGACCGGATGTCGGTGGGGTGCGGCAGGATGGAGCGAATGAGTGAGCGAAGGCCCGCCGGGGAGACCCGCGAGGAGTACGCGGACGCGCTGCCGGAGTACGCCGAGCGGGTCCTTGAGGTCGCCGAGCGGATTCCGCCGGGGCGGGTCATGACGTACGGCGATGTCGCCGAGTGGCTCGCCGAGGGAGGTCCGCGCCAGGTCGGCCGGGTGATGGCCCTCTACGGAGGCGCCGTCCCGTGGTGGCGCGTGGTGCGTGCCGACGGCGTGCTGCTGCCCGGACACGAGCTGCGCGCGCTCGCCCACTACCGCGCGGAGGGCACGCCGCTGAAGGAGGCGGGCCGGACCACCGAGGGACATCTGCCGCGGCTCGACATGCGGCGGGCCCGATGGGACGGCGGTGCATACGCGGAGGGTCACACCTGACAGCTTCCGCCATCGGATGCCACCGGGAAGGGCCGCTGGTCCGTTCGGGGGACAGACGGGACGTCCGTGGCATGACGTACGTTCGTGAGGTGTGGGACTCGCGTGGCGCGAGCGCCGCGAGGGAATGAACGGAAGCTCTGCTTCCGTCCGGAGCGGCGGCGTAGCGTCGGCTCCGCGTGCCCCCCTCACCCCGCGGCCACCGTCTCGCACGCGTGACCGCCCGCCCGCCAGCACGACCACCAGGACCGGCCAACCACGTGAGCACCCCTTCCTCCACCAGGCGCCTGCCGCACCCCCAGGTGCGGCAGGGGAGCCGCGGCGCTTACCGACTGATCCGTACCCCGCCGGCCGCAGTGGACCCCCCTCGTCTGGACGCGGCGCAGCGGGCCGTGGTTGACCACCGGTCCGGACCGCTGCTCGTCCTCGCGGGTCCGGGCACCGGTAAGACCACGACGCTGATCGAGTCGGTGGCCGAGCGGATCGCCCGGGGCGGGGACCCGGAACGGCTCCTGGTGCTGACCTTCAGCCGCAAGGCCGCCGTCGACCTGCGCGACCGCATGGCCCTGCGCATGGGCGCCGCCCGCGCTCCCCGGGCGACCACGTTCCACTCGTTCTGCTACGCACTGGTCCGCGCCCACCAGGACAGCGGCCTGTTCGCCGAGCCGCTGCGCCTGCTCTCCGGCCCCGAGCAGGACGTCACCGTCCGCGAGCTGCTCGCCGGCCAGCCCGAGCTGGAGCGGCTCGGGCTGGCCCATGTGCGCTGGCCGGACGAACTGCGCGCCTGCCTGACCACGCGTGGTTTCGCGGACGAGGTCCGCGCGGTCCTCGCCCGCAGCCGCGAGCTGGGCCTCGGCCCCGACGCCCTGGACGCCTTCGCCCGCCGCATCGGCCGCCCCGACTGGCGGGCAGCCGCCGCGTTCCTCGCCGAATATCTGGACGCACTCGACTTGCAGGGCGTGATCGACTACGCCGAACTCGTCCACCGCGCGGTCCTGCTCGCCCGCCGCCCCGAGGCGGCCGCGCGGCTCGCCGCCCAGTACGACGCCGTGTACGTCGACGAGTACCAGGACACCGACCCCGCCCAGGTACGGCTCCTGCACGCGCTGGCCGGCGGCGGGCGCACCCTGGTCGCCTTCGGCGATCCCGATCAGTCGATCTACGCCTTCCGGGGCGCCGACGTCAACGGCATCCTCGACTTCCCGACGGTCTTCCCGCGCGCGGACGGCCGTCCCGCTCCCGTCGAGGTGCTGCGCACCTCCCGCCGCTCCGGCGCCGCCCTGCTGGCCGCTACCCGCCTGATCACCCAGCGCATGCCACTGACCCGGCTGCCCGCCGACAAGGTGCGCGCCCACCGCGAGCCGGCCGCCGTACGGGACGGTGGCAGCGTCGAGGTCTACACGTACCCGACGCCTGGTACGGAGCTGGACAACATCGCCGACATCCTCCGCCGCGCGCACCTGGAGGACGGGGTCCCCTGGGGCGACATGGCCGTTCTCGTACGTGCCGGAGCCCGCGCCCTCCCGACCCTCCGCCGCGCCCTCGGCTCGGCCGGTGTCCCGCTGGACATCGACGGCGACGACCTGCCGCTGCGCCACGAGCCGGCGGTGGCACCGCTGCTGGCGGCCCTGCGGGCGGTGGCGACGGCGGAGGCACGGCGCCGCGAGCAGGAGCCCACCGCGCTCTCCGCGGAGGGCGAACCGTCCGCGGAGGCCGGGGCGGCCGAACCGTTCGCTGAAGAAGCTGAGGCTGTAGCGCTCACTGAAGACGGGGCAACTGAACCGTTCGCTGAAGACGGGGAGGCCGAACCGGCCGCTGAAGAAGCAGAGGCTGAACCGGTTGGCGAGGAAGTGGAAGGCGAACCGTCCCCCGGAGAAGCCGCGGCCGAAGGCGCCGGAGAGCGGACCCCGGACACCGCCTGGCTCGATACCGAGACCGCCCTCACCCTGCTCGCCTCCCCCCTCGCCGGCATGGACACCGCAGACCTGCGCCGTCTCGGACGGGCCCTGCGCGAGGAGGAACGGGCCGCCGGCAACCCGCTGCCACCCCCGTCCGACGAACTGCTCGCGCGTGCGCTCGCCGAACCCGAGCGCCTGGCCGTGCACGACCCGGCGTACGCGCGCGGGGCGCAGCGCCTCGGCGCACTGCTCCGCAAGGCCCGCGAACGCCTCGCGGGCGGCGGCACGGCGGAGGAGGCGCTGTGGGACCTGTGGGAGGGCACCCCGTGGCCCACACGCCTGGAGCGGGCCGCCCGGCGCGGTGGCGCCGCCGGCCGCAACGCCGACCGGGACCTGGACGCCGTGTGCGCCCTGTTCGCCACCGCCGCGCGCGCTGAGGAACGCACCGGCGGCCGCGGCGCCCTGAACTTCTTGGCGGAGATCGAGGCCGAGGACATCGCCGCCGATACGCTCACGCGCCGCGCGGTACGCCCCGACGCCGTCCGCCTGATGACCGCGCACCGCTCCAAGGGACTGGAGTGGCGGCTCGTCGTCGTCGCCGGCGTCCAGGAGGGGCTGTGGCCCGATCTGCGCCGCCGGGGCTCGCTGCTGGAGGCCGACCGCATCGGCCGCGACGGACTCGCCGAACCGCTCACCCCCGGCGCGCTGCTCGCGGAAGAGCGCCGCCTGTTCTACGTGGCCGCCACGCGCGCGCGTGAGCGCCTCGTGGTCACCGCGGTGAAGGCACCGGCCGACGACGGCGACCAGCCCTCACGGTTCCTGACGGAACTGGGCGTCGAGCCGGAGGACGTCACCGGGCGCCCCCGCCGCCCCCTGTCGGTCGCCGCGCTCGTCGCCGAGCTGCGCGCCACCACCGTCGATCCGCGCGCGTCCGCCACCCTGCGCGAGGCCGCTGCCCGCCGCCTGGCCCGGCTCGCCGCGCTCGCCGACGAGGACGGCCGCCCGCTGGTACCGTCCGCGCACCCCTACCGCTGGTGGGGCATGTTCGAACCGACCGAGAGCAAGGTGCCGCTGCGCCACCGGGACCAGCCCGTGGTGCTCTCCGGCAGCGCCCTCGGCCAGCTCGCCCACACCTGTGCGCTGCAGTGGTTCCTGGGCCGTGAGGTGAAAGCCGACGCGCCCGCCACCACCGCGCAGGGCTTCGGCAACGTCGTCCACGTCCTCGCCGACGAGGTCGCCTCCGGCCGCACCCCCGCCGACCTCGATGTCCTCATGGAACGCCTGGACTCGGTGTGGAACGCGCTCGCCTTCGACGCCCCCTGGAAGTCGCGACAGGAGAAGGACAACGCGCGCGTGGCGCTCGAGCGCTTCCTGAACTGGCACGTGCTGGACCGCACCGGCCGCACCCCCGTCGTCAGCGAGCAGGACTTCGACGTCACCCTCGAAGCGGGCGACTACGCGATCCGTGTCCGCGGCCAGATGGACCGCGTGGAGACGGACGGCGACGGCCGGGCCTACGTGGTCGACTTCAAGACCGGCAAACAGGCACCGAGCGCCGCCGAGGTGGCCCGCCATCCCCAGCTCGCCGTCTACCAGCTCGCCGTCAGCGAAGGCGCCGTGGACGCCGCCTTCGACGGCGTGCGCCCCGAACCGGGCGGCGCCGAACTGGTGCACCTCAGGCAGGGCGCCGCAAAGCGAGACGGCGGCGAGAGCCTGCCCAAGGTGCAGAACCAGGAGCCGCTGGCGGGGGAGTGGGTCGGCGAGCTGCTGGCCACCGCCGCCGGAAAGGTCCTCGACGAGCGATTCACGCCGAGCACCGGCCAGCACTGCACGCACTGCGCGTTCCGCGCCTCGTGCAGCGCCCGTCCCGAGGGACGCCACGTGGTCGAGTGATGCGCGGCCGGGGGGGAGTGACGTACGGCACCCCACGTGTTGACCTGCGGTTCTTCCTCTCCGGGCGGTCGATCCGTCCTCGACTGTCAGTGCCCGCCGCTAGCCTCTTTCGACATGCCCGCCCGTATCACCGACCCCGAGCAGCTCAAGGAGCTCCTCGGCATCCCGTTCACCCCGGAGCAGACGGCCTGCATCACCGCGCCGCCCGCCCCGCAGGTGATCGTCGCCGGAGCCGGGTCGGGCAAGACCACCGTGATGGCGGCCCGCGTGGTCTGGCTGGTCGGCACCGGGCAGGTCGCCCCCGAACAGGTCCTCGGCCTGACCTTCACCAACAAGGCGGCCGGTGAGCTGGCCGAACGCGTCCGCAAGGCACTGATCAAGGCCGGCGTCACCGACCCCGATGCCATCGACCCGGACAACCCGCCGGGCGAACCGGTCATCTCGACGTACCACGCCTTCGCCGGGCGCCTGCTCACCGACCACGGTCTGCGCCTCGGCCTGGAGCCCACCTCCCGCCTCCTGGCCGACGCCACCCGCTACCAGCTCGCCGCGCGCGTGCTGCGCGAGGCGCCCGGACCCTACCCGGCGCTGACCCGCTCATTCGCCGACCTCGTCAGCGACCTGCTCACCCTCGACTCCGAACTCGCCGAACACCTCGTCGGCCCCGAGGAACTGCGCGCCTGGGACGCCGACCTGCTGCGCACGCTGGAGGGCGCCAAGCTCACCAACGCCGACCTGCGCAAAGTCCCCGATACGGCCGCCGCCCGCCGGGAACTCGCCGACCTCGTCGTGCGCTACCGGGCGGCGAAGCGCGAGCGCGATCTGCTCGACTTCGGCGACCAGATCGCGCTGTCCGCCCGCCTCGCCCGCATTCCCGAGGTGGGACGCCTGCTGCGCGAGGAGTTCCGCGTGGTGCTGCTGGACGAGTACCAGGACACCTCCGTGGCCCAGCGCGTCCTGCTGGCGGGCCTGTTCGGCGGCGGCACCGGCCACCCGGTGACCGCGGTCGGCGACCCCTGCCAGGCCATCTACGGCTGGCGTGGCGCCTCGGTCGCCAACCTGGACGACTTTCCCGCGCACTTCGCCCACGCCGACGGCCGGCCCGCCACCCGCCAGGCGCTCAGCGAGAACCGGCGCAGCGGCGGCCGCCTCCTCGACCTCGCCAACGGCCTCGCCGAACCCCTGCGCGCCATGCACGCGGGCGTGGAGGCACTCAGCCCGGCCCCCGGCGCCGAACGCGACGGCACGGTCCGCTGTGCCCTGCTGCGCACCCACGCGGAGGAGATCGACTGGATCGCCGACTCCCTCGCCCACCTCGTACGCACCGGCACGGCCCCCGGCGAGATCGCCGTACTGTGCCGCACCGCGACCGACTTCGCCCAGATCCAGGGCGCCCTCGTGGCCCGTGACATCCCCGTCGAAGTGGTCGGCCTGTCCGGGCTGCTGCATCTGCCGGAGGTCGCCGACCTCGTCGCCGTCTGCGAGGTCCTGCAGGACCCCGGCGCCAACGCCTCCCTGGTACGTCTGCTGACCGGACCGCGCTGGCGCATCGGCCCCCGCGACCTCGCCCTCCTCGGCCGCCGCGCCCGCCTGCTGGTCTCCCACGCGCGCGTGGGCGACACAGACGACCCGGACCGCCGGCTCGCCGCGGCCGTCGAGGGGGTCGACCCGTCCGAGGTGATATCGCTCGCGGACGCCCTCGACACGTTCCTCGAAACGCCGGCGGCAGGGGACTTCGAGGAAGGTGCCGACGACCGGCTGCCGTTCTCCCCGGACGCACGCGTGCGCTTCGCCCGCCTCGCCGCCGAACTGCGCGACCTGCGCCGCTCCCTGTCCGACCCGCTGATGGACGTCCTGCACCGCGTTCTCGCGGTCACCGGCCTGGAGGTGGAGCTGTCGGCGTCCCCGCACGCCCTGGCCGCCCGCCGCCGCGAGACCCTGTCCAACTTCCTCGACGTCGCCGCGTCCTTCGCCGCCGGCGACGGTGAGGCCACCCTGCTCGCCTTCCTCGGCTTCCTGCGGACGGCCGCACAGTACGAGAAGGGACTCGACAACGCCCTGCCCGGCGGCGAGAACACCGTCAAGGTGCTCACCGCGCACAAGTCCAAGGGCCTGGAATGGGACGTCGTCGCCGTCCCCGGCCTGGTCAACGGCACCTTCCCCAGCGCCCAGGGCCGGGAGAAGTGGACCGCGCAGGCCAAGGTGCTCCCGCACGCCCTGCGCGGCGACACCGACACCCTGCCCGACGTCGACTCCTGGGACTCGCGCGGCATGAAGGCCTTCCACGAGGCCATGAAGGACCACCAGCACACCGAGGAGCTCCGCCTCGGCTACGTCACCTTCACCCGCCCCCGTTCCCTGCTGCTCGGCTCCGGCCACTGGTGGGGCCCCAGCCAGAAGAAGCCGCGCGGTCCCTCCGACTTCCTTCAGGCCCTGTACGACCACTGCGCCGCCGGGCACGGCGAGATCGAGGCCTGGGCGGAGGAGCCCGCCGAGGACGAGGAGAACCCGGCCCTGCACTCGGCCACCGCCGACCAGGTGTGGCCGCTCCCGCTGGACGCCGCCGCCCTGGCCCGCCGGCGCGCGGCGGCCGACACCGTCCTCGCCCACCTGGACGCCCTCGCCGCCCGGGACGACGGCCACCCGCCGGCCGCCCACGACCCCGCCGCCCTCGACGATCCGGACTGGCCCGCGCCGCCGGACGACGACCTGTACGGCGAGGAGCCGTACGAGGAGGACTTCCCCTACGACGGGGACGCCTACGACGAGGAGCCCCCGTATGAGGGCGCCTACGACGAGGACGCCCACGACGAGGAGGCCCCGTATGAGGGCGCCTTCGGCGAGGGGCACCCGTATGAGGAAACCTTGGTCGCGGAGCGCACGCGTGGCGCGGACATCCCCGCCCAGGACGGTCCGGCCGGCCGGGACGCCTGGAGCGCCGACCGGCCGACGGTTCCCCACCAGGCACCGGCACCGCAGGACCGCCCCCGGTCCTCCGAACCGCAGCCCCACACCGCCCTCACCCCCGAGGAGGCCCGCACCCTCGCCTCCTGGGACCGCGACCTCGACGCCCTCACCGGAGAGCTGCTGCGCGCCCGGCGGACCGTGACGGACGTCGCCCTGCCCGCCACGCTGACCGCGTCCCAGCTGTTGCAGCTCGCCGAGGACCCGGACGGGCTCGCACAGGAACTCGCGCGCCCCATGCCGCGCCCCCCGCAACCGGCCGCGCGCCGAGGCACCCGGTTCCACGCCTGGGTCGAAACGCGCTTCGAGGAACTGACCCTGCCCCTACTCGAACCGGACGAGTTGCCCGGCGGCGACGCCGAGATCGCCGACGAACGCGACCTGGAAGCACTGAAAGAGGCCTTCGAACGCAGCGAGTACGCCCGGCGCACCCCCTACCGGGTCGAGGCCCCGTTCCAGCTCACCCTCGCCGGCCGCGTCGTACGGGGCCGCATCGACGCCGTCTACAGGACCGGCGACGGCGACGAGACGACGTACGAGATCGTCGACTGGAAGACCAGCCGCACCCGCACCGCCGACCCGCTCCAGCTCGCCGTGTACCGGCTGGCCTGGGCCGAGCAGCAGGGCGTGCCCGCCGAGTCCGTCACGGCAGCCTTCCTGTACGTGCGCAGCGGCGAGGTCGTACGCCCCGAAGGCCTGCCGGACCGGGACGCACTGGAGCGGCTGCTCACGGGCGAGCCGGAGAGCGCACGGGAGGCGACCTGACTGTGGTGCGGGAGACAACCTGGGTGTGACGAACCGCCCGCCGAGGATGCCGGGGCGGGCGGATAGGCTCGTGAGCATGAGCCAGACCCCGGACAGCGCCGTCCGCGCGTACATCGAGCAGCATCGCGCCGCCTTCCTCGACGACCTCACCGCATGGCTGCGCATCCCCTCCGTGTCGGCCCGGCCCGACCACGCGCCCGATGTACGGCGCAGCGCCGACTGGCTCGCCGCCAAGCTCAAGGAGACCGGCTTCCCGACCGCCGGGGTCTGGCAGACACCCGGCGCCCCGGCCGTCTTCGCCGAGTGGCCCTCGGGCGACCCCGGGGCGCCCACCGTCCTCGTCTACGGCCACCACGACGTACAGCCCGCCGCCCGCGAGGACGGCTGGGACAGCGACCCGTTCGAGCCGGTCCTCCGGGAGAACCGTCTCTACGCGCGCGGGGCGGCCGACGACAAGGGCCAGGTGTTCTTCCACACACTCGGCGTCCGCGCCCACCTCGCCGCCACCGGCCGCACCGCCCCCGCGGTCAACCTGAAGCTGCTGGTCGAGGGCGAGGAGGAATCCGGCTCCCCCCATTTCCGGGCCCTTGTGGAGGAGCGCGCGGACCGGCTCACCGCGGACGCCGTGATCGTCTCCGACACCGGCATGTGGTCCGAGGACACCCCGACCGTGTGCACCGGCATGCGCGGCCTCGCCGAGTGCGAGATCCGTCTGTACGGCCCCGGCCAGGACATCCACTCCGGCTCCTTCGGCGGTGCCGTGCCCAACCCGGCCACCGCCGCCGCCCGTCTGGTCGCCGCCCTCCACGACGAGCACGCGCGCGTCGCGATCCCCGGTTTCTACGACGGCATCATCGAGCTGACCGACCGCGAGCGCGAGCTGTTCGCCGAGCTGCCCTTCGACGAGGAGCGCTGGCTGCGCACCGCCAAGTCCCACGCCACCCACGGCGAGGCCGGGCACACCACCCTGGAGCGCATCTGGGCCCGTCCGACCGCCGAGGTCAACGGCATCGGCGGCGGCTACCAGGGCCCCGGCAGCAAGACGATCATCCCGTCCTCGGCGATGGTGAAGCTGTCCTTCCGGCTGGTCGCCGGCCAGGACCCCGACCTCGTCGAAAAAGCCGTCCGCGCCTGGGCCGCCGAGCAGGTGCCCGCCGGAATCCGGTACGAGATCGACTTCGGCTCGGCCACGCGCCCGTGCCTGACCCCGCTCGACCACCCCGCGCTGCAGTCCGTGGTCCGCGCCATGGGCCGCGCCTTCGAGGGACCGGTCCGCTTCACCCGCGAGGGCGGCTCCGGACCCGCCGCCGACCTCCAGGAAGTCCTCGGCGCCCCCGTGCTCTTCCTGGGCATCTCCATCCCCTCCGACGGCTGGCACGCCCCCAACGAGAAGCTGGAACTGGACCTCCTGCTCAAGGGCGTCGAGACCAGCGCCTACCTGTGGGCCGACCTGGCCGGCACCTGGCGTCCCACGCCCTGACCGGCCGGCGCCGTACGGAAGGGCACCGCGGGCGGGGCACACTGGAAGAACCGCCCCGAACGCCCCGCCGCCCCCGACCGACCCGGTGCCCTCCCGCCCTTTGACCTGCCGAACCGTCCGCCGATACGAACCGCTGCACTGGGGGAGTTGGAAGCACCCGTGACCACCTGGACCGACGACACAGCAGACCGACCCATCTCGCTGACCGCCCCGAGCGGCATCGACCGCGCCGCCCACCACCGGCTGGACGAGGCCTGGCTCGCGGCGGCGTGGAGCCACCCCACGACCCGCTGCTTCGTCGTCTCCGGCGGCCAGGTGCTCGTCGACGAGACCCCGGACGGCCGGACCGAACTCGTCATGACGCCGTCCTTCGAGGCCCCGCTCACCGAGGCGCACCGCTACTTCCTGGGCATCGACGAGGAGGGCGTCAGCTACTTCGCGCTCCAGAAGGACGCGCTGCCCGGCCGCATCGACCAGTCGGCCCGCCCGGCGGGGCTGCGCGAGGCCGGCCTGCTGCTGTCCCCGCGCGACGCCGGGCTCATGGTGCACGCGGTGGGCCTGGAGAACTGGCAGCGCACCCACCGCTTCTGCTCCCGCTGCGGCGAGCGCACGGTCATCGCCGCCGCCGGCCACATCCGCCGCTGCCCGGCCTGCGGCGCCGAGCACTACCCGCGCACCGACCCGGCCGTGATCATGGCCGTGACCGACGCGGACGACCGCATCCTGCTCGGCCGCCAGGTCCACTGGCCCGAGGGCCGCTTCTCCACGCTCGCCGGGTTCGTCGAGCCCGGCGAGTCCATCGAGCAGGCGGTGCGCCGCGAGGTCTACGAAGAGGCCGGCGTCACCGTCGGCCGGGTCGAGTACGTCGCCAGCCAGCCGTGGCCGTTCCCGTCCAGCCTGATGCTGGGCTTCATGGCGCGCGCCACCTCGACCGAGATCGACGTCGACGGCGACGAGATCCACGAGGCCCGCTGGTTCTCCCGCGAGGAACTGCACGAGGCCTTCGAGTCCGGTGAGGTGCTGTCGCCCTACGGCATCTCCATCGCGGCCCGCCTGATCGAGATGTGGTACGGCAAGCCGCTGCCGACGCGCAGCTTCGTCTGAGGCGTCACAGGTGGCCGGTGGCCCGTACTGGAACCACAACGTCCACTACCATCGGGCCGTGCTGGCCGCCGTACCCCGGGGCTGCCGCACGGCCCTGGACGTCGGCTGCGGCGACGGCCTCCTCGTCCGCAAGCTCGCGGCCCGCGCGGAGACGGTCATCGGCGTGGACCGCTCACCGGAAATGATCCGGCAGGCACGGGCAGGAGGACCCGCGAAGCGCGGGAAGCTTCGGCCGGGGAAACCACCGTCCGGGAACGTCGCCTTCGTGGAGGCCGACTACCTCGACGGCAGTGCGCTCCGGGAAGGCGCCTACGACGTCGTCAGCGCGGTCGCCGTCGTGCACCACGCCCGCTTCGAGGACGCGACCGGCGCCCTGGCCCGGCTCGTCGCGCCCGGCGGCCGGCTGATCGTCGTCGGGCTGGCGTACAACCACACCGTGCTGGACCGGGTGATCAGCGGATGCGGGCTCCCCGTGAGCTGGCTGTACACGCGCGTGCGGGGCGGCAAGCGCAGCCCCGCCGGCATGCCCGTGGAGGAACCGCCCATGCACTGGGGCGAGGTCCGCGCGGCAGCCCGCCGACTGCTGCCCGGCTGCCGCTTTCGGCGCCGACTGCTGTGGCGCTACATCCTGGTGTGGGACAGGCCACAGGCGTAGGGCCGGGAAGCAGAAGGGCGGCCCCTGACAGATCAGGGGCCGCCCTTCTGCGCGGTCACCGCGGCGAACCCGGTGAGGTCACCGCGGTGAACCCGCGAAGCGTCACGCGGCGAGCTTCTGCTTCACCTGGGCCAGCGACGGGTTCGTCAGGGTGGTGCCGTCGGAGAACAGCACGGTCGGGACCGTCTGGTTTCCGCCATTCGCCTTCTCCACGAACGCGGCGGAATCGGGGTCCTGCTCGATGTTGATCTCGGTGTAGGCGATGCCCTCCCGGTCCAGCTGGCTCTTCAGCCGCCGGCAGTAGCCGCACCAAGTCGTGCTGTACATCGTCACAGTGCCCTGCATGTCTCTCGTGCTCCTCAGGCAGCTCGGAAAGGTCGTCCAGGTGGAGAACGTAAGCGACCGGCGCGCCATTCCCGCCCGGGGTAAGCACCCCCGGCCGCGACACCTGCCGCATTGGTACGACTACCGGTACCCGCCTGTGGACAACCGGCACGGCAGTCTCCGGCGACCTGGCAGCATTGCGGTGTGACAGCAGCAACGCACTCCACCCTCTTCCCACAGGGCACCGGCGGTTCCCAGTGTTCGGCTCCGCCGAGTGGGGCCGACGCGGTGCTCGAAGGGCTCGACCCCGAGCAGCGCGAGGTGGCCACCGCCCTGCAAGGGCCGGTGTGCGTGCTGGCCGGGGCGGGCACGGGCAAGACGCGGGCGATCACGCACCGCATCGCCTACGGGGTCCGCGCCGGGATCCTGCAGCCGTCCAGCGTGCTCGCCGTCACCTTCACCAACCGCGCCGCCGGAGAGATGCGCGGCCGGCTGCGCCAGCTCGGCGCCCACGGCGTGCAGGCCCGTACCTTCCACTCCGCCGCCCTGCGCCAGCTCCAGTACTTCTGGCCGAAAGCGATCGGTGGCGGCATGCCCCGGCTCATCGACCGCAAGGTCCAGCTCGTCGCCGAAGCGGCCGCCGCCTGCGGCACCAGGCTCGACCGGGGCGAGCTGCGGGACGTCACCGCCGAGATCGAATGGTCCAAGGTCACCCAGACCGTTCCCGCCGACTACCCGTACGCGGCTGTGAAGGCCGGTCGCGAGGCCCCGCGCGACCCCGCGGAGATCGCCCACCTCTACACGGCCTACGAGGATCTCAAGCGCGACCGCGCGGTGATCGACTTCGAGGACGTCCTGCTGCTGACCGTCGCCATCCTCCAGGACCGGAACGACATCGCCGAACAGATCCGCGCGCAGTACCAGCACTTCGTCGTCGACGAGTACCAGGACGTCAGCCCCCTGCAGCAGCGGCTGCTGGAGCTGTGGCTCGGCGACCGCGACAGCCTCTGCGTCGTCGGTGACGCCAGCCAGACCATCTACTCGTTCACGGGCGCAACGCCCGACCACCTCCTCGATTTCCGGGCCCGGCATCCCGGCGCCACCGTCGTGAAACTGGTCCGTGACTACCGCTCCACCCCCCAGGTCGTCCACCTCGCCAACGGCCTGCTCGCCCAGGCCCGCGGCCGCGCCGCCGACCACCGGCTCGAACTGGTCTCCCAGCGCGCCCCTGGGCCTGAGCCCGTCTACACGGAGTACACCGACGAGCCCGCCGAGGCCGAGGGCGCCGCCCGCCGCATCCGCGAGCTGACCGACGCGGGCGTCCCGGCCGCCGAGATCGCCGTCCTGTTCCGTACGAACGCCCAGTCCGAGACCTACGAGCAGGCGCTGGCCGACGTCGGGGTCCCCTACCAGCTGCGCGGCGCCGAGCGTTTCTTCGACCGGCCCGAGGTGCGCAGGGCCGGCGTCGCCCTGCGCGGCGCGGCCCGCTTCGGCGGCAACGACTCCCTGCTGGACGGCGCCGTGGACCTGCCCTCGCAGGTGCGCGCGGTGCTGTCCGGGGAGGGCTGGACCACCGAACCCCCGGCCGGGTCCGGTGCCGTCAGAGAGCGCTGGGAGTCCCTGGCCGCGCTGGTCAACCTCGCTCATGACCTCGCCGCCGCCAAGCCCGGCGCCAGCCTCGGCGACTTCGTGGCGGAGCTGGACGAGCGGGCGGGCGCCCAGCACGCCCCGACGGTCCAGGGCGTCACCCTCGCCTCCCTGCACGCCGCCAAGGGCCTGGAATGGGACGCCGTCTTCCTGGTCGGCGTGGCCGAGGGCATGCTGCCCATCACCTACGCCAAGACCGATGAGCAGGTCGAGGAGGAACGCCGGCTCCTCTACGTCGGCGTGACCCGGGCCCGGGAACGGCTCCATCTGTCCTGGGCACTGTCCCGCTCGCCCGGAGGCCGCCCCAGCCGCCGGCCCAGCCGCTTCCTCGACGGCCTGCGCCCTGGCACCACCGCCACCGTCGGCCACACCGTCTCCGGCGCCGGTGGAGGCGTCGAGCGCGGGGTCGCCGGGGGCACCGTCGCCGCGCCCCGGCGCACCCAGCGCACTCCGGCCCGCTGCCGGGTCTGCGGCCGCACGCTGACCGACGCGGGCGAGATGAAGCTGATGCGCTGCGAGGACTGTCCCTCGGACATGGACGAAGGGCTCTACGAACGTCTCCGGGAGTGGCGGGCGGTCCAGGCCGCGCGCAGCGGGCAGCCGGACTTCTGCGTCTTCACCGACCGGACCTTGATGGCCATCGCCGAGGCGCGGCCCGAGAGCCCCGCCGAGCTCTCCCGCATCCCCGGCGTCCTCAGCCGCAAGCTGCGTAGCTACGGAACCGACGTTCTGGCCCTCTGCGCAGGCCAGGAGCCTGACGAGGACGACGGGAGCGACTGACGCGAACTCGTCGAAAAAATAGTTTGCGCATGCGCCAGCAATCCCCATAGGTTCTAGGCACGGAAGCAGCGGCCTTCTCCAAGGCCCTTCTTCCGTGATGTACTTGCATATCCGAATGGGCTGGTTCACCCAGTCCTTGAGACGCCGAGAGGAGGCGAGTCCAGTGATCAGCATCAACTTCAGCACCATCAGCACGGCCAAACTGACCGATCGCTCGACCGTCTCCACGTGCATGCTCGGCGCCTCGAACCAGGGCACCGGTCTGTCCGGCATTCGTGCCGTCCGTCCGGCGTCCTCCCTGCCTCTCGCGGGCCTTCCCGTCTGCGAGCGCAATGAGCGACCGAACAAGGCACTGGAAGCGGTAGCGGCACAGGCACATGCCTATGCCTTTGCGGCGGCCGGTGCCGGATTCCGGAAGCAGACGACGCAGCACCACCTGATGTGGGCCTTCCGTGGGCCAGAACCCTGGAGTGATCCAGCCTGATCGCCGATCAGGCCGGCGCCTTCAGGGCCGCGGAACCCCACCCGGGATCCGCGGCCCTTCTGTTTTCCCCGAACGGGGACGACGGAGCGAAGGGGCCTCGGGACAAGAAAAGAACCCGGTACCAAGCCGACACCCGGTCAACCGGCCGGACCGACCAGACGAGGAAGACCAACCGTGCAACTCGAAGCGCACGCCCCGTCCGTACCGCCTTCACAAACGATCCCCCCGCCCGGCCCCACGGAGGACTCCGCCTTGACCCCCCTCACCGCGCTCACCGCGCTCGACGACGCCATCGAGAACCTCGGCGTACCCGTTCCGTGCCGCTCCTACGACCCGGAGGTCTTCTTCGCCGAGTCGCCCGCGGACGTGGAGTACGCCAAGTCCCTCTGCCGCACCTGCCCGCTGATCGAGGCCTGCCTCGCCGGGGCCAAGGAGCGGCGTGAGCCCTGGGGCGTCTGGGGTGGCGAGCTGTTCGTCCAGGGCGTCGTCGTCGCCCGGAAGCGGCCGCGTGGCCGCCCGCGGAAGAACCCGGTCACAGCATGAACACCGCAGGAACGATCGACCGCCCCCTCACGCACGACCCCAAGAAGCAGGCCCCGATGAAGCCGTCCACCAGCGAGCCCGCAGGCTCCGCGACCTCAGACTTCACCACCACCGGCGCGACCGAAGCGCGGCAGAACAGGAACCGAGAGATGCAACTCATGCAAGAAGCCCTGGCTCGTGCGCATATGCACGAGCGACTCCATGACGCCGTGCGCGAGCGCCGGGCCATGCGCCTGGTGGTCGCCCAGCGGATGCAGCGCCGGGCCGAGCGCGCCTCGCTGCGCGCCCGCCGCGCGCTCGCCATGGCCGTCATGCAGTAACCACCACATCCGAGAAGCGGTGGCCTCCCGGCCCGGGGGAGGCGAAGTCTTCGACGCGGGGGCCGGTCCGGCCGAACGGACCGGCCCCCGCGGTGCGTTGTGCACGGCGATCCGCCGGTCGCGGGGTTATCGTCACCGGGTGACGAGTCTTCCCGGAGACAGTGATCAGGGCGGCTCCACCCCGGAGCGCCGCCCTCTCGTCTGCGCCCGATGCGGCACACCCGCCGACGTCCCCCAGCCGGCCACCTGGACCTGCTCCGTGGAGAACGGCATCCGCCAGTACTTCTGCGACACCTGTTCCAGGGAGAGCCTACGGGCGATCGAGGGCCGACTGGACTCGTCCTGGTGGTGAGCCCCCGTCCCGGCGACGGGGTGCGCTTCCCGGCATGTGCCCGCCGAGGCGATCTTCTCGATGCGGGGCAGTGGTGGCAGCGCGGGATGCGCCGTCCGGGACGACGCGCGGCAACGAGCCCTTTGAGGTCGACTACCGGGGTCGATTACCGGCCGGGCTCGGTGACCGTGCACGTCAACGGCGCCCTCGGGTACGTCACCGATGCCGACGGTGAAGAGATCGAGTGCGGTCACCGTCGGCCGGCCGGCCCCGGAGACTGTGAGACGCCGGGGCGTCAGCAGCGGGTCAGGGGGCCTTCGAGCCGTTGTTGGTGATGGCCGGTCACGCGCCCGCCGGTTCCTCCTCGGTCGGGTCGTCCTCGGGTACGAAGCCCGGCAGCCACTCCTGCAGTTCCTCTCGCAGCCGTACCGTGGCGCCCAGCTGGCACAGCACCCCGATCGTGCTGAGGGTCACCCGGTGGATCAGCAGATAGGCCGGCGGCAGGTTGAGCCGCTTGCCCAGCTGATAGGCGGGGGAGCGGGGGTCGGCGATGCGGGCGGCCTGGCTGCGCATCCAGGAGCGGGTGAAGGTGAACGCCTCGACCCGGGCCGGTTCGATGATCGGCAGCAGGTAGTCCAGGACCGCGTCGGGGTCCAGCTCTATGGACTCCTTCACGAAGCCCTCCTCGCAGAGGAGCTCGTAGACCGTCTCGGCGTCGCCGTCCAGCGTCAACCGCAGCGACACGCCGATCGGCAGGGGCAGTCCACCGGGGAGCCGGTCGACCGTGCCGAAGTCCAGGACGCCCAGGCGCCAGTCCTCCTCGCCGGCCGGGCCGCCGGGCAGCAGACGGAAGTTGCCCGGATGGGGGTCGGCGTGCAGCAGGCCGGTGCGGGCCGGGCCCGAGAACAGGAAGCGGGCGAGCAGCTGGCCGGCCCGGTCGCGCTGCTCCTGGGTGCCGCCCGCGATGATCTCCGACAGCGGGATGCCGTTGATCCACTCGGTCACCAGGACCTGCTCGCACTGGTGCACCACCGCGGGGACCACCACGTCCGGGTCGTCCGCGAACTCCTCCGCGTGCGCGCTCTGGGCCTGGGCCTCCAGCCCGTAGTCCAGCTCCTCGGATACGCG
Organism: Streptomyces sp. NPDC006314; assembly: GCF_040613075.1. NCBI lineage: Bacteria > Bacillati > Actinomycetota > Actinomycetes > Kitasatosporales > Streptomycetaceae > Streptomyces > Streptomyces sp. NPDC006314. Next base: position 30,267 of record NZ_JBEXRL010000016.1, read on the forward strand.
GTCCTTCAGTTCCGCGATGAGCGGCTTGATGTCCATGCCCGGGATGAGCGGTCCCAGCAGCCGTGCGAAGCGGCTCAGTTGGCCGAGGTCGGACAGCAGGGCCTCGCCGGCGCCCGGGTACTGCACCTTGACGGCCACCTCACGGCCGTCGTGCCACACCGCCCGGTGCACCTGGCCGATCGAGGCCGCGGCCGCGGGCTTGTCCTCGAACTCCTCGAACAGATCGCGCCAGTCCGGCCCCAGCCGCTCCTCCAGCACGGTGTGCACCGTGCGGGTCGGCATCGGCGGTGCCGCCTCCTGGAGCTTGGTCAGGGCCGCGCGGTAGGGGCCGGCGATCTCCTCGGGCAGCGCGGACTCGAAGACCGACAGGGCCTGCCCGAACTTCATCGCGCCGCCCTTGAGCTCCCCGAGCACCTTGAACAACTGCTCGGCCGTGCGCTGTTGCAGCTCCCGGCCGACGATCTCCGCGGACTCACCCACGATCCGTTTGCCCAGCCCCCAGGTCGCCCGGCCGGCGAAGCCGAGCGGGAGCGCGGCGAGCTTGGCGGTCCGGGTGACCGCCTTGCGGGGAAGATCAGACATGCGCCCTCCAGGTCCCAGTCGGCCGCGCCGCGCCTGCCTCGCGTCGTCGCTCCGTCGACGGCCGTTGCACCGCCATTGTCTCGCGCGGCTGCCCGCCGGTTGAGGAGTGCTCGCTTTTTCCTCTCTCCGCCGCACCGCATCCGCATGCCTGATGCGGCCAGACCGGTCGGGAACGCCAGTTCAGACCGGGTAGGGACACCTCCCAGCGGACCCCGATGCCTGATGGCGACTCGCCGTCGAGGAAGGCCAGGGCGTGCGCCGCGGCCAGTCCGGCGACCGCCGTGGCCAGCGTCAGATCGCAGGCCCCGATCCGGCGGGCCCGGCCGGACCGCCACTGGGAGATCAACCGGGGCCAGGCCGGGTCCCGGTCCGTGCGGTCCTCGTGCAGACAGCCGGCGCAGCCCGACTCGCCGGGCAGGACCAGCGGACCGACGACGCCCGTGCCCTCCACGACACCGGCGTACAGGTGGGGTGTCCCGGAGGCCATCAGCGGCTCGGCGGTGAACGGATCGGGCGCGTGCACGGCCACCTCGTCCCGGGGCGTGAGGATCACCAGGGAAAGGCCGGGCTCCTCGGCGCCGGAGCCGGGGGCGTGCGGGCGGCGCGGCGGGCGGTCCGGTGCCGCGCGGCGCACGGCGGCCCGCGCCGCCGTGTCGCGGCGCTCGCCGATGGACTCGGCGGGCAGCCCGCCGGGTGCCACGTCCCAGGGTTCCACGCGGCCCCCGTCGCGTACATCGACCTCGCCGACGCCGGTGCCCGACAGAACCGACGCCAGGACGGCGCCGACCCGCCCGGCGCCCCGCACCTGCACCCGCAGTGCACGGCGGGCGGCGAGCCGGGCGAGCGCGCCGCCCGGTTCGGAGGTGGTCAGGGTCAGTGACGCGAGGTCGGGGCGCAGCCGCCGCAGGACGTCCTCCTTCTCCCGCAGCGCGGCCGCGGCCGGCCCGCCGCCGCGCGCGTCGTCGACCAGGCCCGCGCGGGCCAGCCGCTCCACCAGCGCGTCGACATGGCCGTCCGGCAGGTCCATGCGGCGGGCCTCCCGGCGCAGCAGCGGCAGCCCCCTGGTGCCGTTGAGCAGTTCCAGGAAGCCGCCCGTCGCCGTGTCCATCGGTCCCAGCGTCATCGCGTGCGCCGGGGTCATCCCGAACTGCACGGTGTTGAGATCACGCCAGCCGCGCCGCAGCGCCGGCTTCACCATCGGATGCATGACTGGCCCCCGTATCCGTTGAAACATCCCGGAACGTCCGGTCGCCGGCGGAGCGGGTCACGCTCCGCCTACGCCTGCCAGCATGCCCGGCCGGTGCGTCGGATGCCGAAGGTTATCCACAGGCAGGGGATGTTCGTCACACAAATCAGCCGGGGCGAAATAATGCAAAACGGATGTATGGATCGGTCATACCAATCAAGCACATGGTGGGGGATCGCCATCGAACCGCACCGGAGCCGGGACTTCGGCCACGCCCAGCGGGTAACGTCGGGGCGTGCCCGCCGACCCACTGCACCGCGCCGGAAAGCCACAGCGCAGCACGACGAGCCAGCCGCCCGGCGGTTCGGGGGCGAGCGCGATCGAGGTCCGCAGGAGTGCCCGGCGCCGCCGGACGGTCTCCGCGTACCGCGAGGGCGATCGCACCGTCGTGCTGATCCCCGCCCGGATGTCGAAGGCGGAGGAGCAGCGCTGGGTGACCGTCATGCTCGACAAACTCGCCGCCCGGGAGAGCCGGCGGCAGCTGGGCGACGCCGAGCTGGCCGAGCGTGCCGAGCGCTTGTCGGCCCAGTACTTCGGCGGCCGGACCCGGCCCGCCTCCGTGCGCTGGGTCACCAATCAGAACACCCGCTGGGGCTCGTGCACCCCGGCCGAGGGCAGCGTCCGGCTCTCGCACCGTCTGCAGGGCATGCCGGAGTACGTCATCGACTACGTGCTCTGCCACGAGCTGGCGCATCTGCTGGTCCCCGGACACGGGCCCGACTTCTGGAGACTGCTGGAGGCCTATCCCCGCACCGAGCGGGCCCGCGGCTACCTCGAAGGGGTGGTCGCCGCCGAACGGCTGCCACATGTGCCCGGCGCGCAGGAGGAGTGAGCGTCCCGGCCGACCGGCCCGGGTGCGCGGTCGGGTGCGGTTGTGTACCGGGTCTGTACCGACCAGGCCCGACGGGGGTCGATGTCGGCCATTGCCGTTAGCCTGGCGCGACGCACTCACATTCGGGATGGGGGACGGTCGTAACGCATGGCCAGGGAATTCCAACGCGGCCACAAGGCCAGGATCAGTGACCTCACGGCGGGCACCGATCTGTACGTAGGCGTGCAGATCTCCGCCCCGGGACTGAGCTTCGACATCAGCTGCTTCGGTCTGGACGCCGACGAGCGCCTGTCGGACGACCGGTACTTCGTCTTCTTCAATCAGCCGAAGTCCCCCGAGGAGTCCGTTCAGCTGCTGGGCGCCCAGGCGGGCGACACGGAGTCGTTCCGGGTCACGCTCGACCGGATCCCGTCGCAGATCCGCAGGCTGTCCTTCACGGCGACCATCGACGGCGCCGGCCAGATGTCGCAGATCGCTCCCGGATACCTGCGCATCGTGGCGGGCGGCGAGGAGGTCGCCCGGTACTCCTTCGACGGCTCGGAGTTCTCCACCGAGCGGGCCGTGATGCTCGGTGACTTCTACTTCAAGGACGGCTGGCGGTTCGCCGCCGTCGGCCAGGGCTTCGACGGCGGCTTGGAAGCGCTGCTGAAGAACTTCGGCGGCGAGGTGCTCCAGGAGGAAGCGCCCGCCGCCCCGCAGCAGCCCCCGTCCGGCGCCGCGCCCGGATTCGCCCCGCCCGCCCAGGCCGGTGCGCCGCCCGCGTTCGGTGCCCCGGCCGCCCCCGCGCCCGCTCCGGCGCCCGCCCCCGCGCCGCAGCCCGCGCCGCAGGGCTTCGCGCCGCCGCCCGGCCACACCCCGCCCCCGGCGCCCGCGCCGAACGTGCACGCCGCACCGACGGTCATCGCCCCCCTGACCCCGCCCGCCGGCGGCACCGTCCCGCCCCCGGCCCCGGCGCCCGCGCCCTACGGCCAGCCGCCGCAGCAGCCGTCGTACGGTGCCCAGCCCGGCGCGCCGATGCCTCCCGGGTACGGTCAGCAGCCGCCCTCCTACGGCGGCCAGCCCACCGCGCCCATGCCCCCGGGTTACGGCCAGGTGCCCGGCCAGCAGGCCGCCCCGTACGGAGTGCCGCAGGGCGCCCCCCAGGGCGGCGCCGGGGTGACGGCGGCGCTCCAGACGTTCAAGGAGACGCCCACCGGGCAGCGCTGGACGCAGCAGAACAAGAAGCTCATCCGTGTCGACCTCGGCATCGGCGGCCAGCCCGTGCTGGCCCGGCAGGGCAGCATGGTGCTCTACCAGGGCAAGGTCGACTTCAGCTACAAGGGCGCGGGCTTCGCCGGCCGGATCGTGGGCAACGCCACCGGCCAGGAGATGCAGCTGATGCGCTGCACCGGCCAGGGGCAGGTGTTCCTCGCCGAGAACTCCACCCATCTGCACCCGGTCGAGCTGCAGGGCGACGCGATCTGTGTCTCCGCGGAGAACGTCCTCGCCTTCGACGAGAGCCTGCAGTACGAGGTCCGCCGCATCGAGGGGCACGGCATCCCGGGCGGCGCGCTGTTCACGATGCAGTTCCAGGGCACCGGCACGATCGTCGTCAAGACGCACGGCACGCCGGTCGTGCTGCCCGTGACGCCGACGACGTTCGCCGACTGCAACGCGGTGGTCGCCTGGTCGGCCGCCTCCCAGGTGATCGTCTCCAGCCAGGTCCGGATGCGCCGCAACGCCTACCCGGGCGACACCGGGGAGAGCGTCAACCTGCAGTTCCGGGGCGCGCCCGGGAACTTCATCGTCGTCCAGCCGTACGAGGTCTGAGGGAGCCCGTCATGAACCAGCCGCTCGCGGGCTACGCCCCCGCACCCGCCACCGCCCGTATGGAGAACCACGGCAACCACATGCTGAAGGTCGCCATGCAGACCGGGAACGACCTCCTCGCGCGTGTGGGGTCGATGGTCGCCTACGAAGGCTTCATCCAGTACGAGCCCAACCCGCCGGCCGTCCGCCAGATCGCCCGCGACTGGGTCACCGGCGAGGGCGCCCCGCTGATGAAGTGCTCCGGCGACGGCCTGCTCTACCTCGCGGACTACGGCGCCGACGTCGTCGTGATCAACCTCAACGGCGACGGCATCTCCGTCAACGCCACCAACCTGCTCGCCTTCGACGCACACCTCAGCTGGGGCGTGGAGCGTGTCAAGGGACTCGCGAAGTTCGCCGGGCAGGGGCTGTGGAACACGAAGATCTCCGGACAGGGCTGGGTCGCACTGACCTCCCGGGGCAAGCCGATCGTCGTGGACTGCGGCGGCGGTGAGGACGAGACGTACGTCGACCCGGACGCACTCGTCGCCTGGTCCCCGAACCTGAAGGTGAAGGGCAAGCGCAGCTTCAAGGCGCAGTCACTGATCGGCCGGGGCAGCGGCGAGGCCTACCAGATGGCCTTCTCCGGCCAGGGCATCGTCGTCGTCCAGCCCAGCGAGGACAGCACCGACCGCCTCCGGTTCCGGGGCTGAGGGGGAGCCAGAACACCATGCAGAGCCCGCTTTTCGCGCACAACGACCTGCAGACCCAGGAGCGCTGGAGCCTGCAGAACAAGCAGATGCTCCGCGTCACCCTGGAGGGCCACGACGACATCCTCGCCCGCAAGGGCACCATGGTCGCCTACCAGGGACTCGTCGAGTTCGACGCCGAGTACCGCAGCAACAACCAGGCACGCGCGCGTGCGCACACCGGCGAGGGCCTGGACCTGATGCGCTGTCACGGCCAGGGCACGGTCTACCTCGCCAACCTCGCCCAGCATGTGCACGTCATGGACATCGAGCAGGACGGGCTGACCGTCGACAGCAGCTACGTCCTCGCCATGGACTCGTCGCTGCACCACGAGGTCATCGCCGTCGACAGCCAGTACGGCATCTCCGGCTCCGGGAAGTACCAGCTGAACATCACCGGGCGCGGCAAGGTCGCCCTGATGACCTCGGGCGCGCCGCTGCTGATGCAGGTCACGCCGGACAAGTACGTCAACTGCGACGCCGACGCGATCGTCGCCTGGTCCACGGGGCTGCGCGTGCAGATGCAGGCCCAGACGCACTCGTCGGGCGTCTGGCGCCGGCGCGGCAACACCGGTGAGGGCTGGGAGCTGAGCTTCATGGGCTCCGGGTTCGCGCTGGTACAGCCCAGCGAGCTGCTGCCGCCGCAGAACGCGCAGCTCGGCCAGGGCCTCGCCGCCCAGTTCGGCATGGGGCAGCAGGGGGCGCGCGGACAGAACCAGGGAAACGTCTGGAGCTGACCGTCCGGAAGGCAGGTGTGAGGGGCGGCCGCCTGTGCGGCCGCCCCTCACCCGTTCAGAGTCGGGCGCGGGCCGCCTCGAGCAGCCGTACGACGGACTCGTCGGCCACGTCCGCCACCTCGTCGTAGACGAACCAGCGCACGTCCAGCGACTCGTCGCTGATCGCGTGCTCGGCGCCGCGCGGGGCCAGGGCCGCGTACTGGACGTCGTAGTGCCAGTGGCACGGCGGGGGGATGGGATGCCGGTCCAGGCGCACCGGTCCGCCGGGCAGCAGCGTCAGTCCGGCGATGCCGGACTCCTCGGTCGCCTCACGCAAGGCGGCCGCTTCCAGGCCGGGGTCGCCCGGCTCGCAGTGGCCGCCCATCTGCAGCCACATCCGCAGCTTCCTGTGCAAGGTGAGCAGCACCCGGCCGCGCTCGGGGTCGATCACCAGGGCGCTCGCCGTGATGTGACCCGCGTGGCAGGCCTTCCACACGCCGTCCGGGTGGGCCGCCAGGTGGTCCAGGTAGGCCTGGCGCAGCTCTTCCTGGTCCTCGTACCCCTTGAGTACGAGGACCGCGTCGTCATGAAGGCTCACTGGGCGTCGTCGCCCCCGGCCTCGTCGTCCTTCTCGCGCAGGTCGGGCTTGCGGTGGGAGCCGCCCGCCGCCTCGCCGAGCATCTTGTCCAGCTCGGAGAAGTCCAGCTGCTCGCGATGGACGAAGCCGTCCGGGTCGTCCAGGTCGGTCGCGGTCGGCAGCATGTCCGGGTGGTGCCACAAGGCGTCCCGGCCGTCCACCCCGCGCGCGTCCGTCAGCGAGGCCCACAGGCGGGAGGCGTCGCGCAGCCGGCGCGGGCGCAGCTCCAGGCCGATCAGGGTGGCGAACGTCTGCTCCGCCGGGCCGCCGGTCGCGCGGCGACGGCGCAGGGTCTCGCGCAGGGCGTCGGCGGAGGACAGACGCGGCTTCGCGGCCGCGTGGACCACCGCGTCCACCCAGCCCTCGACGAGCGCCAGAGCGGTCTCCAGACGGGCCAGCGCGGCCTTCTGCTCGGGCGTGTCCTCCGGCTGGAACATGCCCTGTTGCAGGGCGTCCTGCAACTGCTCCGGGTTCTGCGGGTCGAACTGGCCGACCACGTCCTCGAGCTTGGCCGTGTCGACCTTGATCCCGCGCGCGTAGCCGTCGACCGCGCCGAACAGATGCGAGCGCAGCCACGGCACGTGCGCGAACAGGCGCTGGTGCGCCGCCTCGCGCAGGGCCAGGTAGAGCCGCACCTCCTCCTGCGGGACGCCGAGGTCCTTGCCGAACGACTCGACGTTGGCCGGGAGCAGCGCGGCCTTCCGGGCCGGGCCCAGCGGCAGGCCGATGTCGGTGGAGCCGACGACCTCGCCCGCGAGCACGCCGACGGCCTGCCCGATCTGCGTGCCGAACATGGCGCCGCCCATCGAGCGCATCATGCCGATCAGCGGGCCCGCCATGGCCTGCATCTCCTCCGGCAGGACATCGCCCATGGCCGCGCCGACCCGCTCGGCGACCGGGTCGACCAGCTCCTGCCACGCGGGCAGGGTCGCCTCGACCCACTCCGCGCGGGACCAGGCCACCGCCGAGGCGGCGCCCGACGGCAGGGACGTCACGTCGTCCAGCCACAGGTCGGCCAGGCGGACGGCCTCCTCGACCGTCCTGCGCTCGGCGGGGCCCACGCTGGCGTCCTTCGTGCCGTCCGGGGCGCCCTGGGCGACCGTCTGGCGGGCGATCTGCTTGGCCATCTCCCAGTTCACCGGGCCGCCCTCGTAGGAGAGCATCTGGCCCAGCTGCTGGAACGCGGCGCCCAGGTCGGTGGGGTTCAGGGAACCGAACATGGCTGCGAGCGGATTGTCGGCGCCGGGGCCGCCAAAGCCTCCGGCTCCGGGCAGGCCGCCGAAACCGAACGGATTGGCCGGTCCCTGCCCACCGCCGCTCTGCTGGTCCTTCTCCTTGCCCTCGTCGCCGTCTTCCGGCTCCTCCGGCGGAAGGCCGAATCCGAATGGGGTGTCACTCACGGGATTCCTCGGCTGGTAAGGCCACCGGTTCTCTCCGGCGGCGCGGCTGCCCGACGTCACCACCCAGCGTAGACACCCGGACCCGATCGGGCCTCGGTGCTCCGCCCGCGGAAGGCCTGCGGCAGGATGGATGCACCTGGTACGCACGCGTCACTCGCGTTCGTACTGAAGACAACCGCTGGAGACGCCCGGTGAGTTCCCCAGATCCGCAGGTTCGCGCAGCGCGAAACCCTTCAACCCCTCCCGCCGTGCGCGGGCCCGTCGTCGCGGTCACCGGCGCCGCCGCCGGGGTGGGCGCCCTCCTCACCGAGCGGCTCGCCGCCTCCGCGGAGGTGAAGCAGGTCATCGCCATCGACGAGCGGCGCGGGGAGTGCGCCGACGCCCAGTGGCACATCCTCGACGTGCGTGACCCGGCGATCGCGGACAAGCTGCGCGGCGCGGACGTGGTCGTGCACCTCGCGCTCGACCTCGACCTGGAGACCGATCCGGCGGCCCGTACGGCTTACAACGTCCGGGGGACCCAGACCGTGCTGACGGCCGCGGCGGCGGCCGGAGTGCACCGGGTGGTGCTGTGCACCTCGGCGATGGTCTACGGGGCGCTGCCGGACAACGAGCTGCCCCTCTCGGAGGACGCCGAGCTGCGCGCGACGGCCGAGGCCACGGGCGTGGGCGACCTGCTGGAGATCGAGCGGCTGGCGCGGCGGGCTCCTCGGGCACACCCGGGGCTGAACGTCACCGTCGTGCGGCCGGCCGTCCTGGTCGGGGGTACGGACACCGCGCTGACCCGGTACTTCGAGTCGCCCCGGCTGCTGGTGGTGGCAGGGTCGCGGCCGGCATGGCAGTTCTGCCACGTCGAGGACCTCTGCGGTGCTCTGGAGTACGCCGTCCTGGAGAAGGTCGACGGGGAACTGGCCGTCGGCTGCGACGGGTGGCTGGAGCAGGAGGAGGTCGAGGAGCTGAGCGGGATCCGGCGGATGGAGCTGCCGTCCGCGGTGGCGCTCGGCGCGGCGGCTCGGCTGCACCGGATCGGGCTCACGCCGTCTCCGGCGGGCGATCTGGCCTACACGATGTATCCCTGGGTGGTCAGCGGGAGCCGGCTGCACGACGCCGGGTGGCGGCCGAAGTGGACCAACGAGGAAGTGCTCGCGGAGCTGCTGGAGGAGGTCGCCGGGCGGCACACGGTCGCCGGGCGGCGGCTGGGGCGGAAGGACGCGACGGCTGCGGGGGCGGCCGGGGCGACGGTGGCCCTGCTGGGCGCGGCGGCTGTCGTACGGCGGGCTCGGAAGGCACGACGGCGCGTGTGAGGCGTCTGTAGAACACTCCGAACGCCCCCGCGCGCGTGCGTGGTGAAAGCCGTATTCCGGGATGCCGGAGGCGTGCGGCACGATGGGGGCATGGCACAGACGAACGAGCACCCCGGTGAGCAGGCGGCGCAGGATCCCATCAAGCTGATCGGTGTCCGGGAGACCGCGCTCTCCGTGGACGAGGTGTTCCAGGCCGTCGGGGACGAGGCGGCCGGCGGTATCGCGCTGTTCGTGGGGACCGTGCGGAACCACGACGGGGGCGCCGACGTGGACGCGCTCGGGTACTCCTGCCATCCGAGTGCCGAGGCCGAGATGCGGCGGATCGCCGAGAAGGTCGTCGCGGACCACCCGGTGCGCGCGCTGGCCGCCGTCCACCGCGTGGGGGACCTGCGGGTCGGGGACCTCGCCGTCGTCGTCGCCGTCGCCTGCCCGCACCGGGCGGAGGCCTTCGACGCCTGCCGCAAGCTGATCGACGACCTCAAGCACGAAGTGCCCATCTGGAAGCACCAGAAGTTCTCCGACGGGACCGACGAATGGGTCGGCGCCTGCTGACTCCGACCGGTCGGCGTCTGCCGACTCCGTCACCTTCGGCGTACAGGCCCCTCGGGTTGCGTAACCGGCACCCTCGCGTGAGCGTTGTCAGCGCGGATGGTTAATCTGCTGATCAGTCAGTTGCGGGCGCTCATGGGTTGGGAGGTCGGCATGGCGACACTCGCCTGGTTGCTGATTCCGCTGGTGGCTGCGATAGCGGCCGGGCTGTGGGGCAGTTGGGCCACTCGGACCCGCAGGGCGCGCAGTGACGGTCCCGAGCTGGACGGGTACGCGCGCTTCCGTGCGGCCATGGAGAAGTCCGACTCGGGTACGCGCGGCGCATGACGTGGGTGCCCTGACGGTGCGCTGACAGAGGCGTCCCGTACTGTCGTGGCATGCCACGCCGCACCGCGACGATGCTCGCCTCCACCCTGATGCTGATCGCGCTCCTGTGCGCGGGAGTGCTCATCCCCGTGCCGTACGCGGAGATGTCTCCCGGCCCGACCGTGAACACGCTGGGAGAGCACGACGGCGAGCCGGTGCTGCAGATCTCCGGGCACCGGAGCTACCCGGCGGACGGTCACCTGAACATGACCACCGTCCGGGTGACCAGCGCGGACTTCCGGATGAACCTGGTGGAGGCCGTCTACGGGTGGCTGGCGCACGACAGCAAGATCGTCCCGCACGACACCCTCTACCCGGACGGCAAGACGGAGGAGCAGTCCACCCAGGAGAACGCCGAGGAGTTCAGCCAGTCCCAGGAGAGCGCCAAGGTCGCCGCCCTGAAGGAACTGGGCATCCCGGTGAAGTCCTGGGTGATCGTCTCCACCGTCGTCAAGGGCTCCCCGGCCGAGGGCAAGCTGCACGCCGGTGACGTGATCAAGGCCGTGGACGGCACGGCGGTCAAGCAGCCGGCCGACGTCGCCAAGCTGGTGACCAAGCACAAGCCGGGGCAGGACGTCGTCTTCACCGTCGTCCCCGCCAAGGAGCAGGCCGCCGCCGAGAAGGCGAACAGGACGGCGGCCAGGACGCAGGACGTGACGATCACGACCACGGCCTCCGACGACAGCGGCGCCAAGCGGGCCATCGTCGGGATCTCCGCGGGGACCGACCACACCTTCCCGTTCACCATCGACATCAAGCTCGCCGATGTCGGCGGGCCCAGCGCCGGTCTGATGTTCGCCCTCGGGATCTACGACAAGCTCACTCCGGGCAACCTCACCGGCGGCACGTTCGTCGCCGGCACCGGAACCATCGACGACAAGGGCACCGTCGGGCCGATCGGCGGCATTCAGATGAAGACCGTCGGTGCGCGCGGCAAGGGCGCCCGGTACTTCCTGACGCCGGCCGACAACTGCGCGGCGGCCGCCAAGGACACCCCGAGCGGCCTCACCCTGGTCAAGGTCAAGACGATCGGGGACGCGCTCGACGCGCTGAAGGACATCCGCAGCGGGAACACGGCGGCGCTGCCCGGGTGCACCACCAAGGGCTGAGCCGCCCGTGACACGGCTGGGGGCGCCCCGTGGACCCGGGGCGCCCCCATCGCCGTACCGTCGAGACGTCAGTCCGCGAACGTCGCGGACAGCGCCTCCGCGAGGCCGGGCACCAGGTCCGGCCCGGTCAGGACCTCCGTCGGGGAGTCCTTCTCGCGCAGCCGCAGCGCCGACTCACGGCTGCCGTCGCGCAGCACCGCGACCGTCATCCGGACCTCCTGGCGCTTGGGGTGCTCGGCCACCCACGTGGCCAGCTCGGCCTCGCTCAGGTTCTGCGGGACCTGTGCCTCGGCCGACGGCGGCAGCATCAGGCGTTGCACCGTGAGCGCGCAGCCGACCACCGCGTCGGGCCAGGCGATGGTGCCGAGGAACTCGTCCAGCGGCGTGCCGGACGGGATCTCGTCCTGCTCGATCGGGGTGAGACCGGCGGTCTCGGACTCGTCCTCGAGGCCCAGCTGGGCCGCGAGCGAGGGTTCCTGGACCCGCAGCCGTGCGGTGTCTACGAGGGCGAAGAGGCGAGCGGGCTGGTCCCAGCCGAGGCCGGAGGCGTACTCGTCGATCTCGAGTACGGCCCGGGTGAGCGGGCTCGCTGCCATGGGAGTGTTGGACATGGTCACAATCCTGCCTCGTTCCCGGCCGGAATCGGGAACCGAGTAAACCGTGAGTAAGTTGCATAGGTGTGGGCCCGCGATCACGGGGGGCCACGGCGGGCCCGCGAACACGAGGGCCTGACGGATCGACAGCGAACTTCGAGGTGCGCACCTTGGCTTTCCAGATGCCGGACCGCGGCGGAGGCCCGACGGGGCCACGGATCAGAGCGGGCCGCCCGTCCCGGCGGGTCCGGACCCTGCTCATGACACTGGGCGTCCTGGCCGTCCTCGGCATGGCGTTCACCATGTTCGCGGGCTTCTGGACGGACTGGTTGTGGTACCGCTCGGTGCACTACTCGTCCGTGTTCACCACCATGCTGTGGACCAAGATCGGACTGTTCTTCGTCTTCGGTCTGCTGATGGCGGCGGCCGTCGGCGTCAACATCTGGCTCGCGCACCGGCTGCGGCCCCCGCTGAGCGCCATGTCCATGGAGCAGCAGAGCCTCGACCGGTACCGGATGGGCATCGCGCCGTACAAGAAGTGGCTGCTGCTCGCCGTGACCGCCCTCGTCGGACTCATCGCCGGCGCCTCGGCGTCGAGCCAGTGGCGGACCTGGCTGATGTGGGTCAACGGTGTGCCCTTCCACCAGAAGGACCCGCAGTTCCACCTCGACGTCGCCTTCTACGCCTTCGATCTGCCCTGGTACCGCTTCCTGCTGGGCTTCGGCTTCGCGGCCGCCATCCTGTGCCTGATCGCCGCCGCGCTCACCCACTACCTGTACGGCGGGCTGCGCGTCACCAGCCCGGGCGCGCGGGCCACGGCCGCCGCGACCGGGCATCTGTCGGTCCTGCTCGGCATCTTCGTCGCCCTCAAGGCGGTCGCCTACTGGCTCGACCGGTACGGCCTCGCCGTCAAGTCCAGCGACTTCAAGGCGACCGGCAACTGGACCGGCCTGCGCTACGTCGACGCCAACGCCTACCTGCCGGCCAAGACGATCCTGTTCTGCATCGCCGTCATCTGCGCGCTGCTGTTCTTCGCGACCCTGTGGCGGCGCACCTGGCAGCTCCCGGTCATCGGCTTCGGCCTGATGGTCCTCTCGGCGATCCTGATCGGCGGCCTGTACCCGGCGATCGTCCAGAAGTTCCAGGTCCAGCCCAACGAGCAGGCCAAGGAAGCCCCGTACGTCCAGAAGAACCTCACGGCGACCCGCGAGGCGTACGGCATCGACGACACCAAGGTCACCGAGTACGCGGGCAAGTCCACCGCCTCGGACAAGACCAAGCTGCGCGACCAGGTCGACGACGCGGCCGGCATCCGCATCATGGACCCGAACATCGTCTCGCCGACGTTCCAGGTCCTTCAGCAGATGAAGAACTACTACGGGTTCCCGACCAACCTGGACGTCGACCGGTACGCCGCCAAGGACGGCAAGGACCAGGACACCGTCCTCGGTCTGCGTGAGCTGAACCTGGACGGCGTCCCGAAGAACAACTGGATCAACGACCACTTCCGTTACACGCACGGCTATGGCGTGGTCGCCGCCAAGGGCACCGAGGCCAACGCCAACGGCGAGCCGGTCTTCACCGAGTACGACCTGCCGTCGCGCGGCGATCTCGGCACGTACCAGCAGCGGATCTACTACGGCGAGAAGACCACCACCTACTCCATCGTCGGCGGTCCCCAGAAGGAGATCGACTACTCCGACGACGACGGTGAGAAGACCACCAGCTACCAGGGCGGGAGCGGGGTCAACCTCGACAACCCGGTCAACCGGGCGGCGTACGCGGTGGCGTTCAACGAGCCGCAGATCCTGTACTCGGGTGCGATCGGCAAGGGCTCGCGGATCCTGTACAACCGCACGCCCAAGGAGCGCGTCGAGGCGGTCGCCCCCTGGCTGACCATCGACGGCGACGCCTACCCGGCGGTCGTGAACCACCGTATCCAGTGGATCGTCGACGCGTACACGACCACCAACGGTTACCCGTACGCGTCCCGTACGACCCTCGGGGACACCACGGCCGACTCGCTGACCGCGACGAACAACTCGCGCGCGGTGGTGGCCCAGCAGAACCAGGTCAACTACATCCGCAACTCGGTGAAGGCGACCGTCGACGCGTACACCGGCGAGGTCAAGCTGTATGAGTGGGACACCAAGGACCCGGTGCTGAAGACCTGGATGAAGGCCTTCCCCGGCACGGTGGAGGCGAAGAGCGCCATCTCCCCGGACCTGATGGACCATCTGCGGTACCCGCAGGACCTGTTCAAGGTCCAGCGCGAGCTGCTCACCCGCTACCACGTGACGGACGCCCAGACGTTCCTCACCGGCAGCGAGGTGTGGCAGGTGCCGGACGACCCGACCAACAAGTCGGGCAACGCGGTGCCGCCGTACTACCTGAGCATGAAGATGCCCGACCAGACCAAGCAGGCGTTCTCGCTGTCGACGACGTTCACGCCGAACGGCCGGTACAACCTGAGCGCGTTCATGTCGGTCGACGCCGAAGCCGGCAGCAGCGACTACGGCAAGATCAGAATCCTGAAACTGCCGACCAGTACGACCGTCGACGGACCCAAACAGGTCCAGAGCCAGTTCAACTCCGAACAGGACATCGCCGCCGCGATCAAGCTCCTCAAGGGCGGTGACTCGGAAGTCGAGTACGGCAACCTGCTGACCGTGCCACTGGACGGGGGACTGCTCTATGTGGAGCCGGTCTACGTACGCGGTGGCGGACTCAAGTACCCGCTGCTGCGGAAGGTGTTGGTCACCTACGAGGGCGAGACCGCGTTCGAGGACACGCTCGGCGAGGCGCTCGACAAGGTCTTCGGGGCGAAGGGTTCGACCACCACGCCACCGGACACCGGCACCACCAACCCGCCTCCGTCCGACAACCCGACCGTCCAACAGGCCCTGAAAGACGCCCAGAAGGCCTTCGACGCCGGGCAGGAGGCCCTGAAGCAGCCGAACGGACCGGACTGGACCGCGTACGACAAGGCGCAGAAGGACCTCAAGGACGCGCTCGAGCGGGCCCGGGAGGCGCAGACCAAGGCCGACAAGAACAAGGGCAGCGACAACAGCACGGACAAGAGCACCGACAAGAGCGTGAGTTGATCAAGGCCACCCCGCGCCGTGGTACGGTTACCGAGCAACGGCGCGGGGTGGAGCAGCTCGGTAGCTCGCTGGGCTCATAACCCAGAGGTCGCAGGTTCAAATCCTGTCCCCGCTACTGCAGTCGAAGGCCCGGATCCTCCAAGAGATCCGGGCCTTCGTGGTGTGCGAACTCATGTCCTGAGGGGGAGGGACGGCCGCGCCGCCGTGGGGAGTTGGCGTTTTTGTGTTTGACTTGTCTCTCTGTGGGCATGTCGACAAAACGCTCAAGTGACCTCATGGGCTGCGGTATACCGGGTATACCGGGTATACCCAGGTTGCAGGTGGTGCGACGATGGACGTTATGGGGGACAAGGCAACTCTGTTCGGGACAGGGCGATTTGTGCAGCCTTCCGGCGAGGAGGCATCCCACGGCGAACGGGACGACATGGGAGAGGCCGCCGAGGAGCTACGCCTTCGGCTGGCCGCCGAGACCGGCGACGTCGAGGCCGTCAGCGTCCTCGGAGCCATGCTGCTGCGCCGCGGCGACCTCGACGGAGCCGAACCCCACCTGCGGGCCGCCACGGCGGCCGGCGACCGGGCCGCCGCCAACAACCTGGGCGTCCTCCTGCACCAGCGCGGCTACGCCGAGGAGGCCGCCGGCTGGTGGCGGATCGCCGCCGTCGCCGGTTCCGCCGCCGCCGCGCACGCGCTGGGCCGCCACCACCGCGAGCGCGGAGACGAGCCGGCCGCCGAGTACTGGCTGCGCCAGTCCGCCGAGCAGGGCCACGCCCTCGGCGCCTACGCGCTCGCCGACCTGCTGGAGCACCGCGGGGACGTCGGCGCCGAGCACTGGATGCGGGCCGCCGCCGAGTGCGGGCACCGGGAGGCCGCCTACCGGCTCGCGCGCGCGCTGGACCGAAGAGCCGGACATGAAGAGGAGACCGCGGCTGACAACGCTGTCGAAGAGGCCGAACAGTGGTACCGGCAGGCCGCCGCCCGCGGCCACCGGCGGGCCGCGCTGCACCTGGGGGCGATCCTGGAGAAGCGCGGCGACCTGAAGGAGGCCGGGCGCTGGTACCTGACCTCCGCCAAGGACGGTGAGGCGCGCGCCGCCTGTGCCCTCGGCTTCCTGCTGCGGGACGCCGGGGACACCGAGAGCGCCGCCGTGTGGTGGCTGCGTGCGGCCCAGGAGGGCGACGGCAACGCGGCCAACGCGCTCGGCGCGCTGCACGCCGAGCGCGGGGAGACACAGACCGCCGAGCGCTGGTACCGGGCCGCACTGGACGCCGGCGACGACAACGGCGCCTACAATCTCGGGCTGCTCTGCGCCGAGCAGGGGCGGACCGCGCAGGCCGAGCAGTGGTACCGGCGGGCCGCTTACGCCGGGCACCGGGAGGCGGCCAACGCGCTGGCCATCCTGCTGCTCCAGGGAGGTGACACGACCGGGGCCGAGCCGTGGTTCTCCAAGGCCGCCGAGGCCGGGAGCGTGGACGCCGCGTTCAACCTCGGCATCCTGTACGCCGGGCGAGGCACCGAGCAGGACGCGGAGATGGCGCTGCGCTGGTACGAGCGGGCGGCGGCCGCCGGGCACACCGAGGCCGCGCTGCAGGTCGGGATCGCCCGGCTGCGTGAGGGCGACGAGCAGGAGGCCGAACGGCATCTGCGTTGTGCCGCCGGCGGCGGAAGCGCGGAGGCCGCATACCGGCTGGCCACCCTGCTCGACGCGCGGCGGCCGCCGGAGCCCGCGCACGAGCTGGGCGAGGTCGTGCACGAGAAGACCGAGTGCGAGGAGTGGTACGAGCGGGCCGCGTCCCAGGGACACCGGCGGGCGCAGGTGCGGGTGGGCATGCTGGCCGCCGCCCGGGGTGACGTGGTGGAGGCGGCGCGGTGGTACCGGGCGGCGGCGGAGGCCGGGTCGCGCAACGGCGCCTTCAATCTGGGGCTGCTGCTGGCACGCGAGGGCAGCGAGCCGGAGGCCGCCGTGTGGTGGACGCGGGCCGCTGACGCCGGGCATGGCCGGGCGGCACTGCGGCTGGCCCTTGTCTACGCGCGTCGCGGGGAGCTGGCGGAGGGCCAGAAATGGGCGGACAGGGCGGTGGCGCTGGGGCCGGCGGAGGTGGCTGAGCGGGCGGGGCGGTTGCGGGACGCCCTGCGGGAGGAGCTGTCCGCGTGACGCCGGGATGCGCCTGAGCGGTCTCGGCTGGGTGAGAAGTGACCCCGGCCACTCGGACCCCCATTGATTTGCTTCCGTTGGCTTGCCTCGCGTAATGTCGTGTTCACCGACGCGGGGTGGAGCAGCTCGGTAGCTCGCTGGGCTCATAACCCAGAGGTCGCAGGTTCAAATCCTGTCCCCGCTACTGAAGGCCGAGGGCCGGAATCCAGAGATGGGTTCCGGCCCTCGGTTTTGTGTCGGCGGGTAGGGCGTAAGAACGCAGGGAAGAGCCCCGGTGCCTGAAGGCGCCGGGGCTCTTCCCTGCTGTATGCGGCTACGCGCTCGCGCAGTTCGGGCACAGGCCGCGGTACGTCACCTCGACGTCCGACACCGTGAAGCCGAAGCGCTCGGAGTCGGGAAGGTCGGCGAGCGGGTTGCCCGTCGGGTGGACGTCACGGATCGAGCCGCACTCGGCGCAGACCAGGTGGTGATGCGGCCGGTGCGCGTTCGGGTCGTACCGCTTGGCGCGCTTGTCCGTCGTGACTTCCAGCACCTCGCCGAGGGAGACCAGCTCGCCCAGGGTGTTGTAGACGGTCGCGCGGGAGATCTCCGGCAGCCTCGCGACAGCCCGCGAGTGGACCTCTTCGGCCGTCAGATGCACGTGCTCGCCGTCGAGGACCTCGGCCACCACGCGTCGCTGCGCGGTCATCCGCCATCCGCGTCCACGCAGCCGTTCCAGAAGGTCGCTCATGGCTACCAGCCTAACAGCAGCGCGGACCAGCTTGGGAACAGGTGTGAGATTGGATCGGGCTTTGAGTTAGACAGAGTCCATTGTAGGATCGAGAGCGGATTTGGCCCAAGGGCAGGACTGGAACAGGACTAGTCAGTGATGACGCAGGAGGCGCACGTGACGCAGGGACCGCTCACCACGGAGGCCGGTGCCCCGGTCGCCGACAACCAGAACAGCGAGACCGCGGGCGTCGGCGGCCCGGTGCTCGTCCAGGACCAGCTGCTCCTGGAGAAGCTGGCCCACTTCAACCGTGAGCGCATTCCGGAGCGCGTGGTGCACGCCCGCGGAGCGGGTGCCTACGGCACCTTCACCGTGACCGCCGATGTCACGAAGTACACGCGCGCCGCGTTCCTCTCCGGGGCCGGCAAGGAGACCGAGGTCTTCCTGCGCTTCTCGACCGTGGCCGGCAACCTCGGCGCGGCGGACGCCGTCCGGGACCCGCGCGGCTTCGCGTTGAAGTTCTACACCGAGGAGGGCAACTACGACCTCGTCGGCAACAACACCCCGGTGTTCTTCATCCGGGACGCGATCAAGTTCCCGGACTTCATCCACACCCAGAAGCGCGACCCGTACACGGGCAGCCAGGAGGCGGACAACGTCTGGGACTTCTGGAGCCTGAGCCCGGAGAGCACCCACCAGGTGACCTGGCTGTTCGGCGACCGCGGCATCCCGGCGTCATATCGCCACATGGACGGCTTCGGCTCGCACACCTTCCAGTGGAACAACGAGGCCGGCGAGGTCTTCTGGGTCAAGTACCACTTCAAGACCGACCAGGGGATCATGAACCTCACCGCCGGGGAGGCCGAGCTCCTCGCGGGCAAGGACCCCGACTCGCACCAGCGTGACCTGCGCGAGGCGATCGAGCGCGGCGAGTTCCCGAGCTGGACCGTGGGCGTGCAGATCATGCCGGCGGCCGACGCGGCGACGTACCGCTTCAACCCGTTCGACCTGACCAAGGTGTGGCCGCACGCCGACTACCCGGTCATCGAGATCGGCAGGCTGGAGCTGAACCGCAACCCGCGGAACGTCTTCGCCGAGGTCGAGCAGTCGATCTTCAGCCCCGCGCACTTCGTGCCGGGCATCGGCCCCTCGCCCGACAAGATGCTCCAGGGCCGGCTCTTCGCGTACGGCGACGCACACCGCTACCGCGTCGGCATCAACGCCGACCACCTGCCGGTGAACCGCCCGCACGCCACCGAGGCGCGCACCAACTCCCGTGACGGCCACCTCTACGACGGCCGCCACGGGGGTGCGAAGAACTACGAGCCGAACAGCTTCGGCGGGCCGCAGCAGACCGGCCGTCCGCTGTGGCAGCCGTTCGACGGCTTCACGGCCGGCACCGGCGACCACCCGACGCCGGTGCACGCCGAGGACGACGACTTCGTGCAGGCGGGCAACCTCTACCGGCTGATGTCGGAGGAGGAGAGGGAGCGTCTGACCGCCAACCTCGCGGGCTCCCTCTCGCAGGTCTCGCGCGAGGACATCGTCGAGCGCGCGATCGGCAACTTCCGCAACGCCGACGCCGGCTTCGGCAAGCGGCTGGAGACGGCGGTGCAGGCGCTGCGCGGCTGAGCCGGCCGCCTTCGCGGCCGGGCGGGCCGGACCCCGAGGTGCTCTGGGGTCCGGCCCGCTTCGCATGCTCAGGGCACGGGTGCGGGTTCGGGCGCCGGGACCCAGCAGCGGATGATGTCGCGGACCGAGACGATGCCGGCCACGTCGCCGCCGTCGAGGACGACCAGGTGCCGGAAGCCCCCATGGGTCATGGCGTGGGCGGCCTGCTGAAGGGTCCACGTCGGGGTGGCGAAGACGACGTCGGTGGTGGTGTGGGCGTGGGTGTGTTCCGTGTCCGGGTTCTGGCCGAGGCCGACGGAGTTGAGGATGTCGCGTTCGGTGAGGATGCCGATGCCGCCGGCGTCCGGGTCGAGGACCACGGCGGCGCCGATGCGGCGGGCGGACATCAGGGCGGCTGCCTGGCGGAGGGTGTGGGCGGGGCCGACGGTGAGGATCACCGTGCTCATGGCGTCACGGACGAGCATGGATGGGGCCACCTCCTGGGAATCCCTGCCGTTGTGCAGCCCGGCGCCGGAGGCGCCTCTTCGGCGCTGCACAAGTTCACAAGTAGGGGTGGGCTCAGAGTGCCAGGCAAAGGGAGGGTCAACAAGAGGGCGCGCGGCGCCAGTTGAGGGCGTGCGCGGTTCTCCCGTGGGTCAGCGGCGCTGGTCGAGATACCCCAGCAACTCGTCGTGCAGCAGACCGTTGGACGCGGCGGCGTTGCCGCTGTGCGGGCCGGGGCGGCCGTCGAGGCCGGTGAAGGTGCCGCCCGCCTCGGTGACGACGATCGCGTTGGCGGCCATGTCCCACAGGGACAGTTCCGGCTCGGCGCAGATGTCCACGGAGCCCTCGGCGACCATCATGTACGGCCAGAAGTCGCCGTACGCGCGCGTGCGCCACACCTGGCGGGTCAGGTCCAGGAAGCCGTCGAGGCGGCCCTGCTCCTCCCAGCCGGAGAGCGAGGAGTACGCGAACGAGGCGTCCGCGAGCTCGCCGACGCGGGAGACGTGGATGCGGGTCGCGGAGGTCAGACTGCGGCCGGTGAAGGCGCCGTGGCCCTTCGCGGCCCACCAGCGGCGGCCGAGGGCGGGGGCGGAGACGACGCCGACGACGGGCTGGAAGCCGCCCTCACCGGCTTCCATCAGGGAGATGAGCGTTGCCCAGACGGGGACACCGCGGACGTAGTTCTTGGTGCCGTCGATCGGGTCGATCACCCAGCGGCGGGGGCCGGTGCCCTCGACGCCGTACTCCTCGCCGAGGATCGCGTCCCTCGGGCGGGCGCGCTGGAGGTGGCCGCGGATGAGTTCTTCCGCTGCCTTGTCCGCCTCGCTCACCGGGGTCATGTCCGGCTTCGTCTCCACCTTCAGGTCGAGGGCCTTGAAGCGGTCCATGGTGGCGGCGTCGGCGGCGTCCGCGAGGACGTGGGCGAGGCGCAGGTCGTCGAGGTAGTCCGGCATGTGACGAACGGTATCCGCCGGGTGGGTTCGGGTGCTACCAGGGGCGGGGTGGACGAGGGTGCGCGCGGTGGCCGCGCCGGACGGATACGGCGGCTGCGGCTCTCCAGGGCGCGGGGAACCGCGCGACCGGGCCCCATGGCGCCACAGCCGGGGCACCGCCCGCACCGCGACGGCAATCGCCCCGACGGCCGAAACACCGCCCGTACCGCCGCGAACCCTTGACAGTGCATACAAGCGCGTCAAATCTGGGCGCAGAGTCGCTCCGCCCCCAGGGAGGCGAGGATGCCTGCTGCCCGGGATTCGCTACTGGACGCCGCCTACACGGCTCTCGCGCGCCGGCCGTGGTCCGCGGTGCGGATGGTCGACGTGGCCGCGGCGGCCGGGGTGTCCCGGCAGACCCTGTACAACGAGTTCGGCAGCAAGGACGGGCTGGCCCGGGCCCTGGTCCGGCGGGAGGCCGACGGTTACCTCGCCGGGGTGGAGCGGGCGCTCGGCAGCTCCACCGAAGCCGGGGAGCGGCTCATCGCCACCGCCGAGTGGACGGCCGCCGCCGCGCGGGACAACGCGCTCGCCGGGCCGTGCTCACCGGCTCCTGGAGCGAGCGGTTGCCGGCGCCGCAGTTCGCGGGCGTGCCGTCCTCCTCCGCGGTGCCCGCTCAGCGCCGGGCCGACAGGCCCCTGCCGACGCCCCGCGAGTTCGTGCGGGTCGTGCGGGACCGCGCGGTGACCGCGCTGACCGGGCCCGGCGCCACCGCCCGGGCCGGCACCGCCGAGCTGGCCCTCTCCTGCGAACTGGTCGTACGACTCGCCCTGTCCTGCGTGTCGGCGCCGCCGGGGGAGGGCGGCATGGCCGAGCTGGTGCGGGCGGTGCTCCCCCCGGCGGACGGTGTGACGCCCACCGCGGTGTGACGCGCTGTGCCGTGTGCCCCCGACCGGACGGTGCCGTGGGTCTGACGCCGTCAGGACTCGTAGGGACGGCCCCGGAAGTACAGGGCCCTGTACTTCCGGGGACGGTCACCGCGTTCGTGCGCGGCATCGGACCGGTCGGCGGGAGCCGAACGCCGGGACAGTGCGCGCAGCCTCTCCAGACCGGCCAGCACCTCGGCGCGATGACCGGACTCCTTCATCCAGCGGGGCAGCCGCGCGGACATCGCCCGCGTCGGACGCGCACCGCTCCGCTCGCGCAACGCGGCGCCGGCATAGGCCGCCAGCGCCTCGATGTGCTCCTCGTTGTAGGCCCACAGGATCCGGCCGGCACACCGGGTCTGCAGCCACAGCGGCCGGCCGAGGAAGGGGTCCTCGGTGCCGCCCGGTTGAGCCGCGACCAGCCCGCCGCCGCGCATGTCCGCCGTCCAGCCGGCGACGGCGCCGCACGCGCCGCAGACCAGTCGCCGGGGCTGGAACAGCAGCTCGGAGGAGGCCGGCGCCGGGAGCCCGGGCCGGGGAGCGATGTGCGCGCGGCCCCCGCAGCGGGGGCAGACGACCAGCACCCGGCCGGCGAACTCGGCCAGCAGGCGCCCCGGATCGTGATGCCGGGACGGATCGTTACGCCCTTCGGAGCCCATGCCGCAGCCCCGTGCCCTAGCGGGCGGAGCCCGACAGCTGCAGGCCGATCACCCCGACGATGACGAGACTGATCGAGACGATCTTCAGGGTGGACACCAGGTCACCGAGGAAGACCATGCCGTAGATCGCGGTGCCCGCCGCGCCGATCCCGGTCCACACGGCGTAGGCGGGACCGACGTCGAGCTTCCTCAACGAGAGGGTCAGCAGGCCGAAGCTGCCGAGCGCGAAGGACGCGAAGGCGATCGTCGGCCACAGACGGGTGAACCCGTGCGAGAGCTTCAGGCACACGGCGAAACCGGTCTCCAGAATTCCGGCGACGATGACCAGCAGCCACGCCATGCCCTGTCCTCCCGTTGGTCCGGATCTCCGGCTCGGTGCGATTATGCACTTACCGGCCTCCCGCCCGGGCAAACAACGCGATGGTCAGTCGCCTTCCGTCCGCTCCCGCGTGGCCAGCAGCCGGCGCAGGGAATACAGCCGCGCCGGGTCGGCGTGACCTTTCTCGACCCACGCGTCCAGCGCGCAGTCCGGCTCGTCGTGACTGCACGCGCGCGGGCAGCCCTCCGTACCCGGCTCCAGGTCCGGGAAGGCGTGGATCACCCGGGACGGGTCCACGTGGTGCAGCCCGAAGGAGCGTACGCCCGGGGTGTCGACGACCCAGCCGGCGCCGCCGGGCAGCGGCAGCGCGAGCGCCGAGGTGGTGGTGTGCCGGCCGCGTCCCGTCACGGCGTTGACATGGCCCGTCGAACGACGCCGGTCCCGTGGCACCAGCGCGTTCACCAGGGTCGTCTTGCCCACGCCGGAATGCCCGACGAACGCCGTGACCTTGCCGTCCAACTGCTCTCGCACCCGGGCCACCGCGGTGCCGTTCTCCAACTCCTCACGGCTGGTGACGACGTACGGGATGTCGAGGGCGCCGTACAGCTCCAGGAGCTTCTCCGGCGGGGCCAGGTCCGACTTCGTCATCACCAGCAGCGGCTCCAGACCGCCGTCGTAGGCCGCGACGAGGCAGCGGTCGATCAGGCGCGGGCGCGGCTCGGGGTCGGCCAGGGCCGTGACGATCGCCAGCTGGTCGGCGTTGGCGACGACCACCCGCTCGTACGGATCGTCGTCGTCGGCCGTGCGCCGCAGCACCGATGTGCGCTCCTGGATGCGCACGATCCGCGCGAGCGTGTCCTTCTGACCGGACAGATCGCCCACCAGGGCCACCCGGTCGCCGACGACGGCCGCCTTGCGGCCCAGCTCACGCGCCTTCATCGCCATGACGACCCGGTCCTCGACCAGGCAGGTCAGCCGCCCCCGGTCGACGGTGAGGACCAGGCCCTCGGCCGCGTCCTCGTGCTTGGGCCGGATGTTCGTACGCGGCCGGTTGCCCTTGCGGTTGGGGCGGCTGCGGATGTCGTCCTCGTCGGTGTGCTTGCCGTAGCGGCGCATGGCGTCAGATCCCTACTGCCCGAGCATCCCGGTCCACAGCTCGGGGAAGTCCGGCAGGGTCTTCGCCGTCGTCGCCACGTTCTCGATCCGCACGCCCTCGACCGCCAGGCCGATGACAGCGCCGGCGGTCGCCATGCGGTGGTCCTCGTAGGTGTGGAAGGTGCCGCCGTGCAGCGGGCGCGGCCGGATGTGCAGGCCGTCGGCCGTCTCGGTGACGTCACCGCCGAGTTCGTTGATCTCCTTGGTGAGGGCGGCCAGCCGGTCCGTCTCGTGCAGCCGCAGATGGGCCACGCCCCGCAGGGTCGAGGGGGAGTCGGCGAGTGCGGCGACCGCCGCGATGCCCGGGGTCAGCTCGCCGACGTCGCTCAGGTCGACATCGATGCCGTGGACGGCACCCGAACCGGTGAAGACCAGCCCGTAGTCGGTGAGGTCGCAGGAGCCACCCATCTCGGTGAAGATCTCCCGCAGCCGGTCGCCCGGCTGGGTCGTATGGGCCGGCCAGTCCGGGATCAGCACCTTGCCGCCCGTCACCAGGGCCGCCGCCAGGAACGGCTGCGCGTTCGACAGGTCCGGCTCGATCGTCAGGTCCCGGCCGAGCAGCGCCCCCGGCGTCACCCGCCACACGTTCGGCTCGCCGCCCGACTCCGGGGTGTCCACCTGGGCGCCGACCGCGCGCAGCATGTCCACCGTCATCCGGATGTGCGGCACGGAGGGCAGGGTCGCGCCGGTGTGCCGGACCTCCACGCCCTGGTTGAAGCGGGGCCCCGACAGCAGCAGCGCCGAGACGAACTGGGAGGACGAGGATGCGTCGACCGAGACCGGGCCGCCGTCCAGGGCCCCGCCGCCGTGCACGGTCAGCGGCAGCGCGCCCCGGCCGTCGTCGTCGATCCGGGCACCGAGCACACGCAGCGCGTCGATCACGCCGTTCAGGGGACGCTCGTACGCCCGGGGGTCCCCGTCGAAGCGGATCGGGCCGTCGGCGAGCGCGGCCACCGGGGGCAGGAAACGCATGACGGTGCCGGCGTTGCCGACGTCGACCGTGGCAGGGCCGTGCAGGTCCGTGGGCAGTACCCGCCAGGCCTCACCGGTGCCGTCGGGGCCGACCCCTTCCTCGATCTCCACGCCCATGGCCCTGAGCGCACCGGCCATCAGCAGGGTGTCGCGGGAGCGCAGCGGGCGGCGCAGCCAGCCGGGCTCGGAGGCCAGGGCGGCGAGGACGAGGGCGCGGTTGGTGACCGACTTGGACCCCGGCACGTGGACCGTCGCGTCGACGGCCCCGCTCGCGTGCGGGGCGGGCCAGAGGGCGGTAGGGGCGGTGTTCGGGGCCATGGGGCCACTTTATAAGGAGGGCCCGGTATCAACCTTCCAGCAGCCAGCGCCCGCCGCCGATCAGCGAGCACAGCGACACCGCGTGGAACAGGAACAGCCACAGGCCCGGCGGCACGTGCGTCAGGCGGGACAGCTGGTCCGCGTCCGAGTCCCCGGCCCCTCCCCGCGACCGCTTGGCCTGCAGCTCGAACGGCGGCCGTACCCCGCCGCACAGCAGGAACCACACCACCGCGTACGCGAACGCCGCCTGCACCTGCGGTCCCGCCAGCCAGGACACCAGCAGGAAGGCACCGCCCGTGAGGACGACCGTCAGGACGCCGTACGCGTTGCGGATCATCACCAGCATCACCACCAGCAGGGCGGTCGCGGCCCACAGCAGCAGCGTGATGCGCCCGGCGGCCAGCAGGGCGGCCCCACCCAGGCCCAGCAGCGAGGGCGCGGTGTAACCCGCGGCGGCCGTGAGGATCATGCCCGGGCCGTACGGCTTACCCCGGCTCACCGTGAGGCCGCTGGTGTCGGAGTGCAGGCGGATGCCGGTGAGCTGCCGGCCGGTGAGCAGCGCGACCAGGCCGTGGCCGCCCTCGTGCGCGATGGTGATCGCGTTGCGGGATATCCGCCACATCGTTGGCGGGACCACCACGGCGAGCGCGGCGCCCAGCGTGGCCAGCACCACCCACAGGGCGGGGTCGGGCTGGGTGCCGGTGAGCCGGTCCCAGAGGTCGGGCAGCGCGGTGGCGGCGAGGCTGTCCATGTGTCCGAGTGGCTCCCTGTACTGGTACGGAGTCTGGCAGTGTGGCACGTATGTGCGGACGGTATGCATCGAGTCGTAGGCCCGAGGACCTCGCGGGAGTCTTCGAGGTCGAGAAGTGGGAGCCCGAGGAGGCCCTGGAGCCGGACTACAACGTGGCTCCGACCAAGGAGGTCTACGCCGTCCTCGACCGTCCCCTGAAAGACGCGGACTCCCCGCGTCCGGTTCGCCAGCTGCGCAGGCTGAAGTGGGGCCTGGTGCCCTCCTGGGCCAGGACACCCGAGGGCGGCGCCCGGATGATCAACGCCCGAGCGGAGACCGTCCACGAGAAGCCCTCCTACCGCCGCGCCTTCGCCGCCCGCCGCTGCGTCCTGCCCGCCGACGGCTACTACGAGTGGGTCACCGGCACGCAGGAGCGGGATCTGGAGGCCGAGGGCAAGAAGAAGCGGCCGCGCAAGCAGCCGTACTTCGTGCTGCCCGCCGACGGCTCGGTGTTCGCGATGGCCGGGCTGTACGAGTTCTGGCGCGACCGGACCCTGCCCGACGACCACCCGCAGGCCTGGTGGGTCACCTGCTCGGTGATCACCACGGAGGCGGAGCAGACCCCTCTGGCCGTCGCCCCCGCCGAGGGCCCGCACGCCCTCGCCGAGATCCACCCCCGGATGCCGCTGATGCTCACCCCGGACCGCTGGGACGCGTGGCTGGACCCCTCCCGCACCGACCCGGACGACCTGCGCGGACTGCTGGCCCCGCCGCCGGCCGGCCTGATGCGCGCCTACCCCGTCTCCACGGCCGTCAGCAACGTCCGCAACAACGGCCCGGAGCTGCTGAAGGAGCTGGAGGCACCGGAAGAGGGCACACTCTTCTAACGTGATCCCCAGCATGATCGAGACTGTCGAGACCGGGGCCGGGACCGCACGCGTCACCTGGCACAGGGCGAACAAGGCGCGGCTGGTGCTGGCCGTCGGCCATGGGGCCGGCGGTGGCATCGAGGCGCGCGACCTCCAGGCGCTCGCGCGGACCCTCCCCGCGCACGGGGTGACCGTCGCCCTCGTCGAGCAGCCCTGGCGGGTCGCGGGCAGGAAGGTCGCGCCCGCGCCGAAGACCCTGGACACCGGGTGGCGCGGGGTGTGGCCCGCGCTCGCGAAGCCCGGCCTGCCGGTGATCTCCGGCGGGCGCAGCGCCGGCGCCCGGGTCGCCTGCCGTACCGCCGGCGAGCTGGGCGCGCACGCCGTGCTCGCGCTGAGCTTCCCGCTGCACCCGCCGGGCAAGCCGGAGAAGTCCCGCGCGCAGGAGCTGCTGGGCGCCGGGGTGCCCACCCTGGTCGTGCAGGGCGGGAACGACCCCTTCGGAAGGCCCGGGGAGTTTCCGGAGGGCGGCTTCGAACTGGTCGAGGTGCCCCACGGCGACCATGGGTTCGCCGTCCCCAAGCGCGCGGCCCTCACGCAGGAGCAGGCCCTGGAGATCATCGGCGGCGGTGTCGCCGAGTGGATCGCGTCACTCGGGTGACCACCGGGAATGCCGCACGGTGGCCCACTGTTGTGGCCGACAGAAGTGCTGAGGCCTCGGCACCGACGTCGTAGGGAAGGAAGTCCGCCGCATGGGTTCGACCATCTGCCCGAGCCGTCAGCGCAGCACTGACCTGGACTGGACGGTGCTGCACGCGGCCAGGACCGCTCCTATTCGAGCGGCGGCAGGCACGGGTCGTGTTCTATCCTCCGAATCGAGTGGGACCGGTCTCGGTCCTGCCCGGGATCTTGAGGAGGTGGGTCCGGTCACTGGGACCGACGCAGGGACCGACAACGGTCAGGCGGAGCTGCCCGAGGGCCAGGGCGTGAGCGCGGAGGTCTCCTCCGAGTCGACCGCGGAGCGCAGTGCGCGCTTCGAGCGCGACGCGCTCGAATACCTCGACCAGATGTACTCGGCCGCGCTGCGCATGACGCGCAACCCGGCCGACGCCGAGGACCTGGTGCAGGAGACATACGCCAAGGCGTACGCGTCCTTCCACCAGTTCCGCGAGGGCACGAACCTCAAGGCGTGGCTGTACCGGATCCTCACCAACACGTTCATCAACTCGTACCGCAAGAAGCAGCGCGAGCCCCAGCGCAGCGCGGCCGAGGAGATCGAGGACTGGCAGCTCGCCCGCGCCGAGTCGCACATGTCGACGGGTCTGCGCTCCGCCGAGTCGCAGGCGCTCGACCACCTGCCCGACTCGGACGTGAAGGAAGCGCTGCAGGCGATCCCCGAGGAGTTCCGCATCGCCGTCTATCTCGCGGATGTCGAGGGCTTTGCGTACAAGGAGATCGCGGACATCATGGGGACACCCATCGGTACGGTGATGTCCCGGCTGCACCGGGGCCGCCGTCAACTGCGCGGCATGCTGGAGGACTACGCCCGTGAGCGCGGGCTGGTCCCGGCCGGCGCGGGAGAGTCGAACGAAGCGAAAGGCTCGGGCTCATGAGCTGCGGAGAGCCGCACGAGACGGACTGCAGTGAGGTCCTCGACCACCTGTACGAGTTCCTCGACAGTGAGATGCCGGACATCGATCGCGACAAGTTCCAGCACCACTTCGAGGAATGCTCGCCGTGCCTGGAGAAGTACGGCCTGGAACAGGCCGTGAAGAAGCTGGTCAAGCGGTGCTGCGGACATGACGACGTCCCCGCCGACCTGCGCGCCAAGGTCATGGGGCGGATCGAGCTGATCCGCTCCGGCCACACCGTGCCCGAGCACGACGTGACCGCCACCGCTCCGGAGAACTGACCGCCGGGTCATCACCCGAACGTGCTAATCCTCAGGTCATAAGCCCCGCACCCCCGACTCCCGCCCTAGGCTCCGAGCCTGGACAGGCATGGTCGGGGGAGGGACGCGATGGAGGCACTACCGGCGAGGGCACGTGGCTATGTGGCCTGTGTCGCCCTGCTGGCCGTGCTCTGCGCGGTGCCCCTGCCCGCGACCCGCGCCCCCTGGTGGGCGGTCTTCCTGCTCATGGCGGTCTACGCGGCCTGCGAGCACGTCGTACGGCGTCGCTTCGGCTGCACCTTCTACCCGGTACTGCTCGCCGGAGCGTTCCTGCTGCCCCCGTCGGCCGCCGCGCTCGTCCCGCTGCCCGCGGTCCTGCTCCGCCCCGTCGGGCACCGGCCCGCGCTGCCGCGGCGCGTCTGGCGGGCCGCGCAGCCCTCGCTCGCCGTGTGGGGCGCCGGTGAGGTGCACGGGGCGCTCGGCGGCCGGGACGCGGTCGTCGCCTGCGACTTCCCCCACGCGCTGCTGCCCGCCGGCGCGGCCGTGCTCGCCTTCTGCGTGATCCTCACCGTCCTCGACGGCGGCATCCGCGCCGTCGCCACGGGGGCATCTCCCACGCCGTTCGGGCAGTGGGGGAACCTGGCGCTGCGCCGGGCCTGGCGAGGGCTGTCCCGCTCGCTCGCGCCGGTGGCGGTGCACGGACTCGCCGGGCTGATGATGGCCGTGCTGTGGCGCAGCCCGTACGGCCCGGTCGCCGCGCTGCTCGTGTTGCTGCCGATGTACGTCTCCTCGTGGGTGTTCGCCCAGTACCACCGCGAACGCGCCGCCCACCAGGCCACCATCCGCGCCCTCGTCCAGGCCGTCGACATCAAGGACGGCTACACGCGCGGCCACAGCGAACGCGTCGGGCAGGCCTCCGTGATGATCGCCCGCGAACTCGGCATGGACGACGAACGCGTCGAGGTGCTGCGCTTCGCCGGCATCCTGCACGACGTCGGCAAGCTGGGCGTCCCCACCCGGCTGCTGCGCAAGGACGGACCTCTCACCCCCGAGGAGCGGCGGATCATCGAACTGCACCCCGAGTACGGGCACGAGATGGTCCGCGGGATCTCCTTCCTCGGCGAGGCCCGCGCGGCGATCCTGCACCACCACGAACGCCTCGACGGCAGCGGCTACCCGTACGGCCTGGTCGGCACGCAGATCCCCGAGTGCGCCCGGATCGTCGCCGTAGCGGACGCCTTCGACGCGATGACCTCCACCCGCTCCTACCGCAGGGCGCGCCCGGTCGAGACGGCCGTCGCCGAGCTGGAGCGCTGCGCCGGGTCCCAGTTCGACCCCCGCGTGGTCGCCGCGTTCGTCCGCGCCCTGCGCCACTACGGCTGGCACCCCGCGGTCACCGCCGACGAGCCGTCGTACGACCCGGCACCCGAAGAGCGGATCCCCAGCACCGGGACGCCCCGATGACCGCCCTGCGGCTCATCCACGGCGCCGCCGCCCTCGCCGCGGCGGGCTCCCTCGCCGTCACCCTGTGGACCGGCCTGGACGGGCGGGGCGTCGCCCTCGCCTTCGGGGTGCTCATAGCCGTCGGTGAACTGACCAGGTGGAGCGGCGTCCCGGTACGGCGGGCCGCGCCTCTCGGCGCCGCCGGATCGCTGTCGTACGCCCTGCTGGGCACCGTCGCCGGGCGGCCCACCGAGCACGACGCCGCCCAGGTCGTCACCGTCGTCCTCATCGCCGCCCTGCTCGGCGCCGTCCCGCACATCTGGTCCGGCCGCACGCCCACGCTCGACCACCTGGCCCGTCGCGTCCTCACCGTCGGCTTCGCCGCCGTCTGCTTCCAACCCCTCTACAACCGGGGCGTGTTCGCCTCCTGGGACGGCCCCGCCTATGCCCTGCTCCTCGTCACCCTGCTCGGCCTGACCGCTCTGTGCGACGCCGTCCTCGCCGCCGCCCTCGCCCACTGCCGCACCCGCTGGCCGTTCGGGTCGCTGCTGCGCGAGGAACTGCGCGGGCTGCTCGGCATCGGCTCCGCCGTCTGTGCCACCGGCGCGGTGATGGCGCTCGCGGTCGCCGTCGCCGGACTCTGGGCACTGCCCGTGTTCTGCCTGCCCCTGCTGCTCACCCAGCTCTCCGTCCGCCGCTACGCGGCCGTCCACGCCACCTACCGGCAGACCATCGCCTCCCTCGCCCGCGCCACCGAGATCGCCGGCTGCACCCCCACCGGGCACGCCCACCGCGTCGCCGCGCTCAGCCTCGGCGTCGGCCGGGACCTGGGCCTGACCGGACCCGAGCTGACCGTGCTGGAGTACGCGGCCCTCATGCACGACATCGGACAGCTCAGCCTGGTCGACCCCGTCCCCGCCGGCGCCACCGCCGGCCTGCCCCCCGAGGAGCAGCGGCGCATCGCCCTGCTCGGCGGGGCCGTCGTCCGGCAGACCGGCGTCGACGCGGCCGTCGCCGTCGTCGTGGAGCGGCAGGCCGACCCCTACGCCGAGCAGCCGGTCGCCGCGCGGATCGTCCGGGCCGTGAACGCCTACGAGGAGAAGGCCCGGGACGCCGGGCCCGAGGGGCCCCTGCGGGCACTGGAGGAGCTGCGCCTCGGCACCGCCGGGGACTACGCTCCCGAGGTCGTGGAGTCGCTCGCCCGGGTCCTCGCCCAGCCCCGGGGATGGCACGAGAGCGGGCCGGCCGAGGGCGACGGGAGACGGACGGCACTGTCTGACCTCGTCCATGGCTGGGTAACCCATGGGTAATGAGCGCCTTTCCCACCGCACGTGGTTGGATGCGAGGGAGAGGGTGTCCGGGGGCACAAGCCAGCCCACTGTGCGGAACTGGAACTGGCAGGCGGGAATCGTGAGGATCTTCGGCAAGGGACGGCACCGGCCCTCCGCCTCTTGGCGGCAGGCCACCGACCGGGCGTTCACGCTGATCGGCGACGGCCGGTACGAGGACGCGGGCGAGCTGCTGACACGGGCCGCCGACCTGGAGCCCTGGCTGTCGGAGTCCTGGTTCAACCTCGCGCTGCTGCACAAGTTCCGGCACGACTGGGAGCAGGCCCGCGCGGCCGGACTGCGCGCCGTGGCCCTCCTGGACCGGGAGACCGGCGCTCCCGACTGGTGGAACGTCGGCATCGCCGCGACCGCCCTGCAGGACTGGCCGCTGGCCCGCCGCGCCTGGCAGGCGTACGGGCTGAAGGTGCCCGGCACCTCCCGGCCGAAGGCCGGGGGAGGCGCCACCGGCTCCGGTGAACCCGTCGGCATGGAGCTGGGCAGCGCGGCCGTACGGCTCTCCCCGGAGGGCGAGGCCGAGGTCGTGTGGGGCCGCAGACTGGACCCGGCGCGGATAGAGGTGCTGTCCATCCCGCTTCCCTCGTCCGGACGGCGCTGGGGCGAGGTCGTCCTGCACGACGGCGTCCCGCACGGCGAGCGCACGATGTCCACCGGGCACTCCTACCCGGTCTTCGACGAGATCGAGCTGTGGGCGCCGTCCCCCGTGCCCACCTGGGTGGTCCTGCTGGAGGCGGCCACGGAGGCGGACCGGGACGCGCTGGAACAGCTCGCGGCCGACGCCGGGTTCGCCGCGGAGGACTGGTCGTCGTCGGTGCGGCTGCTGTGCCGGATGTGTTCGGAGTCCCGGATGCCGTCGGACGAGGGCGAGGGTGTGCACCTGGACCCCCATGACCACAGTGAGCCCGGTCATCCCGGTCCGCTCGGTCATCGCACGGACGGGCAGCTGTGGGTGCCGGAGCGGGAGTGTGGCGTCGCGGCGCCGGCCTCCCTGGTCAGGGGGCTGCTCGACGGATGGGTCGCGGACAGCCCGGACTCCAGGGACTGGCGCGATCTCGAAGAGGTTTGCTGAGTCGCCGGTGACCGGCCACCTTTAGGCTGTACTCGCAGAATTTTCCAGGCTTGCAGGAAGGCGTACGTCGGTCATGGCGCAGCAGGACACCGATCAGCAGGACGCGGGAGTGCTCCCCGTCGACGACGAGGGCTATGTCGTCGACACGGAGGACTGCGAGGAGCGCGAGACGGCCTGGCGGGAGCGCGGGACCTCGCGCCCGATCACCGTCGTCGGCAACCCGGTGCTGCACAAGGAGTGCAAGGACGTCACCGAGTTCGGTGAGGAGCTGCAGCAGCTGGTCGCGGACATGTTCGCCAGCCAGCGCACCGCCGAGGGCGTGGGCCTGGCCGCCAACCAGATCGGTGTCGACCTGAAGGTCTTCGTCTACGACTGCCCCGACGACGAGGGCGTCCGGCACGTCGGCGTGGTGTGCAACCCGAAACCCGTCGACCTGCCCGCCGACAAGCGCCGGCTGGACGACAGCAACGAGGGCTGCCTGTCCGTGCCGACCGCGTACGCGCCGCTCGCGCGTCCCGACTACGCCGAGGTCACCGGCCAGGACGAGAAGGGCAACCCGATCAGGGTCCGCGGCACCGGCTACTTCGCCCGCTGTTTGCAGCACGAGACCGATCACCTCTACGGCTACCTCTACATCGACCGGCTGTCCAAGCGGGACCGCAAGGACGCGCTGCGGCAGATGGCCGAGAACGAGCCACGTTATCCCGTGGTCGCCAACGACTAGTCACCGCAGGGCCGTTGGGGCGCCCGACCGGGATCACTCCCGGTCGGGCGCCCTTCATATGACCGCGGTTCGCTCGTACGTGCGTCGTGCAACCGATCGCTTCTGCGTTCCCGGGGCCCTTAACCGGTCACGCGAGGGGGATTCTCGGCACCGAACGGTAGTGAGTGGAGCAAATCCGTTCCCAGGACGGTGAGTTGTGGTGCTGAATGGAAGTGCGGGATACGCAACGGCGCACGCCCGGCTCAACGAGGGGTGTGCGCTCCCGGCGGCTGAGAGGGGTTTGTTCTGTGCAAGCTTTCCCACACAGCACCACAGTGACATCGACGGCGGTCGTGGTCCCACCCTCACTGGCACTCCCGGTGATCGAGTCCGCCTTTCCCCGGCGACTGCACCCGTATTGGCCGCGGCTCCAGGAGAAGACGCGGCGCTGGCTGCTGGAAAAACGGCTCATGCCGGCGGACAAGGTGCGGGAACATGCCGATGGGCTGTGCTACACCGACCTCATGGCGGGCTACTACACCAGTGCCCCGGACGAGGTCCTGCAGGCCATAGCCGACTACAGCGCCTGGTTCTTCGTCTGGGACGACCGCCACGACCGCTACGTCGTCCAAGGCCGGGTGGCCGACTGGCGCCGGCTGAGGTACCGCCTGCACGCGGCCCTCGACGCACCCGGGCACCATCTGCACCACCCCGACCCGATGGTCGCGGCCTTCGCCGACAGCATGCTGCGGCTGTACGGCTTCCTGCCGCAGACCTGGAACCAGCGGTTCGCCCGGCACTTCCACGCGGTGATCGAGGCCTACGACCGCGAGTTCCGCAACCGCACCGAGGGATACATACCCGGGGTCGCGGAATACCTCGCCCTGCGCCGTCACACCTTCGCGCACTGGATATGGACGGACCTGCTCGAGCCGAGTGCCGAGTGTGAACTCCCGGACGCGGTACGGAAAAACCCTGCCTATCAGCGGGCCGCGCTACTGAGTCAGGAATTTGCCGCCTGGTACAACGATCTGTGCTCACTGCCGAAGGAAATAGCGGGTGACGAGGTCCACAATCTAGGAATCAGTCTCATCAGTCATGAGGGGCTGACTCTCGAAGAAGCCGTGGACGAAGTCAGGCGGCGCGTCGAGAAATGCGTCAGTGAATTCCTCGACGCCGAGCGGGACGCCCTGCGATTCGCCGATGAGATCGCCGACGGCACGGTCGGCGGCAAGGAATTGAGCGTCGCCGTCCGCACCTGTGTCGGCAATATGCGCAACTGGTTCAGCTCCGTCTACTGGTTCCACCACGAGTCCGGCCGGTACATGGTCGACAACTGGGACGACCGGTCCACGCCCCCGTACGTCACCAACGAAGCGGCAGGTGAGAAATGACCGTCGAGTCCGTGAGGCCCGAGGCCACCGAACTGCGCGAACCGCCCCTGGCCGGGGGTGCCGTACCGGGCCTCGGGCACGGCCTGAAGCTGGTCCGCGACCCGCTCGCCTTCATGTCCCGGCTGCGCGAGCACGGCGACGTCGTACGCCTGAGGCTCGGACCCAAGACGGTGTACGCCGTCACCACGCCGGCGCTCACCGGCGCGCTGGCCCTGAGCCCTGACTTCAAGATCGACGGCCCGCTGTGGGAGTCCCTCGAAGGGCTGCTCGGCAAGGAGGGCGTGGCCACCGCCAACGGCCCCCGGCACCGGCGGCAACGGCGGACCATCCAGCCCGCGTTCCGGCTGGACGCGATACCGGACTACGGGCCGGTCATGGAGGAGGAGGCACACGCGCTGACCGAGCGATGGCGGCCCGGCGAGATCATCGACTGCACCTCCGAGTCCTTCCGGGTCGCCGTCCGTATCGCCGCCCGCTGCCTGCTGCGCGGCGAGTACATGGACGAGCGTGCCGAGCGGTTGAGTATCGACCTCGCCACCGTCTTCCGGGGAATGTACCGCAGGATGGTGATCCCGCTCGGACCGCTGTACCGGCTGCCGTTTCCGGCCAACCGCGAATTCAACCGGGCTCTGGCCGATTTGCATCTGCTGGTCGACGAGATCGTCGCGGAGCGGAGGGCATCTGGTCAAAAGCCGGACGATTTGCTGACGGCATTGCTGGAGGCGAAGGACGACAATGGCGAACCCATCGGGGAACAGGAGATCCACGACCAGGTTGTCGCGATACTCACCCCCGGCAGCGAAACTGTCGCGTCCACGATCATGTGGCTGCTGCACATCCTCGCGGAGCACCCGGAACACGCCGAGAAGGTACGGACCGAGGTCGAATCCGTGACCGGTGGCCGGCCGGTCGGATTCGAGCACGTTCGCGCCCTCACGCACACCAACAATGTCGTCGTCGAGGCCATGCGGCTCAGGCCCGCCGTATGGATATTGACGCGGCGCGCGGTGACCGACACCGCGCTCGGCGGCTATCGCATTCCGGCCGGGGCGGACATCGTCTACAGCCCGTACGCGATCCAACGCGACGCCCGCTCGTACGTCCGCCACCTCGACTTCGACCCCGACCGCTGGCTGCCCGGGCGGGCCGAGGAGGTGCCGAAGTACGCCATGAGCCCGTTCAGCGTCGGCAACCGCAAGTGCCCCAGCGACCACTTCTCCATGACGCAGCTGATCCTGATCACCGCGGCGATCTCGGCGAAGTACCGCTTCGAGCAGGTCAGCGGGTCGAACGACGGCACCCGTGTGGGCATCACGCTGCGCCCGCACAACCTGCTGCTGAAGCCCGTGGCGTGGTGAGGAGATGGGTGAGGGGCGGTTCCTGGCCGCCCCTGCCGACCGGCCGGTCCTGATACCGGCGCGCGCTCAGGCGGCCTCCGGGCCCCGGAACGCACGCCGGTAGGCGTTCGGGGTCGTCCCGAGCGCCCGGACGAACTGGTGCCGCAGCGCGGCCGCCGTACCGAACCCGGTGCGCCAGGCGATCGCGTCCATCGTCTCGTCCGTGCCCTCCAGCAACCGCTGTGCCAACAGCACCCGTTGGCGAAGGATCCACCGGTAGGGCGTGGTCCCCGTCTCCTGCTGGAAGCGGCGGGCGAAGGTGCGCGGTGCCATGTGGGCGCGGGCGGCGAGCTGCTCGACGGTCACCTCCTGGTCGAGGTGGGCCTCCATCCACGCCAGGACCTCCCCGACGGTGTCGCACGAGGTCCTCGGCAGCGGCCGCTCGATGTACTGTGCCTGTCCACCGTCCCGGTGCGGCGGCACCACCATCCGGCGGGCGATCTTGTTGGCGACCTCCGGGCCCTGCTCCCTGCGCACCAGGTGCAGACAGGCGTCGATCCCGGCGGCGGTGCCGGCGGAGGTGATCACCGGGTCCTCGTCCACGTACAGGACGTCCGGCTCGACGGTCACCCTCGGATACTGGCGGGCGAGCTCGTCCGCGTGGTGCCAGTGCACGGCGCAGCGCCGGCCGTCCAGCAATCCGGCCGCGGCGAGCACGAAGACGCCCGAGCAGACACTCAGCACCCGGGCGCCGCGGTCCACCCCGCGGCGCAGGGCCTGGAGCAGCTCGGGCGGGAACTCGCGGGAGTCGTAGCAGGCGCCGGCCGGCACGGCGATCAGGTCGGCCGACTCCAGGCGTTCCAGGCCGTGCTCGACCTGGAGGGAGAAGCCCGCGTGCGAGCGCAGCGTGGGGCCCTCGGCCGAGGCGACCGCGAAGTCGTACACCGGCAGGCCCTCATCGCTGCGGTCGGTGCCGAACACCTCGCATACCACGGCCAGTTCGAAGGGGTTCACGCCGTCCAGGAGCACGGCCACGACATTGCTCAGCATGCTGCCAGTATGCCTCGGCGGTGGCAGGAATTTGAAGATGTGTGGCAGTACTGCCACTCCCGGTAAGGAGCATTCGGCGCGACAGTGGTGTCATGAACGGAAACCAGATCGAAGGCCTGATCGGAATGCTCACCGTCCTCGGGATCCTGGTCCTCCTGGTCCTCCCGTCCGTGCTCGGTGTGGTGCGCGACAGGCGCATCGACCGGCAGCTCCGGGAGGCCCAGGAAGCCCGGGGAGGAAGGAGGGATCAGAAGTCCTCGTCCAGGTCGACCGTGCCCTCCACCGCGACCTGGTACGCCGACGGGCGGCGCTCGAAGAAGTTCGTCAGCTCCTGAACGCCCTGCAGCTCCATGAAGGAGAAGGGATTCTCCGAGCCGTACACCGGGGCGAAGCCGAGACGCGTCAGACGCTGGTCGGCGACGCATTCGAGGTACTGCCGCATGGAGTCGGTGTTCATGCCCGGCAGGCCGTCACCGCACAGGTCGCGCGCGAACTGCAGCTCGGCCTCGACGGCCTCCTTCAGCATGTCGGTGACCTGCTGCTGCAGCTCGTCGTCGAAGAGGTCCGGCTCCTCCTTGCGGACGGTGTCGACCACGTCGAAGGCGAAGGACATGTGCATCGTCTCGTCGCGGAACACCCAGTTGGTGCCGGTGGCCAGACCGTGCAGCAGACCCCGGCTGCGGAACCAGTAGACGTACGCGAAGGCGCCGTAGAAGAACAGCCCCTCGATGCACGCGGCGAAGCAGATCAGGTTGAGCAGGAAACGCCGGCGGTCGGCCGTGGACTCCAGCCGGTCCAGCTTCTCCACCGCGTCCATCCACCTGAAGCAGAACCCGGCCTTCTCGCGGATGGACGGGATGTTCTCCACGGCCGCGAAGGCGGCGGCGCGGTCGTCCGGGTCGGGGAGGTAGGTGTCGAGCAGCGTCAGATAGAACTGGACGTGCACGGCCTCCTCGAACAGCTGGCGCGACAGATACAGGCGCGCCTCCGGGGAGTTGATGTGCTTGTACAGCGTCAGCACCAGGTTGTTCGCCACGATCGAGTCGCCCGTCGCGAAGAACGCCACCAGGCGGCCGATCAGGTGCTGCTCGGCCGGCGTCAGCTTCGCGAGGTCGGCCACGTCCGAGTGGAGATCGACCTCCTCCACGGTCCAGGTGTTCTTGATGGCGTCCCGGTAGCGCTCGTAGAAGTCGGGGTAGCGCATCGGGCGGAGAGTCAGCTCGAAGCCGGGGTCGAGCAGGTTGGTGTTACGGGCGGTCATTACTGGCAGGCCTCGCAGGACTCGGGGTTCTCAAGGGAGCAGGCGACCGCGTCGGGGTCGGCGGCCTGCTGGACGGGGATGGACGTCCGGGTCTGCGCCTGGGCGGCGCGGGCGATGCGCGTCGCCGGGCGGGAGCGCAGGTAGTACGTCGTCTTCAGGCCCGACTTCCAGGCATACGCGTACATCGAGGAGAGCTTGCCGATGGTCGGCGTCTCCAGGAACAGGTTCAGGGACTGCGCCTGGTCCAGGAACGGAGTGCGGGCCGCGGCCATGTCGATCAGGCCGCGCTGCGGGATCTCCCACGCCGTGCGGTAGAGCGCCCGCACCTCCTCGGGGATCCAGGTGAAGTCCTGCACCGAGCCGTTGGAGTCGCGCAGCGCCTCCCGGGTGCGGGCGTCCCAGACACCAAGGCTCTTCAGGTCCTGCACCAGATACGAGTTGACCTGCAGGAACTCGCCCGACAGCGTCTCGCGCTTGAACAGGTTGGACACCTGCGGCTCGATGCACTCGTACACGCCCGCGATGGACGCGATGGTGGCCGTCGGTGCGATGGCGAGGAGCAGCGAGTTGCGCATGCCGACGGTCGCGATCCGCGTCCGCAGCGCCGCCCAGCGCTCCGGCCAGGTGAACTCCACTCCGTAGTGGTCGGGGTGCAGGACACCCTGGGCCGTACGGGTCTTCTCCCAGGCCGGCAGCGGGCCGTTGCGCTCGGCGAGGTCGGCGGAGGCCTCGTACGCGGCGAGCATGATGCGCTCGGCGATCCGGGTGGACAGGGCCTTCGCCTCGGGGGAGTCGAAGGGCAGACGCAGCTTGAAGAAGACGTCCTGCAGGCCCATCGCGCCGAGGCCGACGGGGCGCCACCTGGCGTTGGAGCGGCCCGCCTGCTCCGTCGGGTAGAAGTTGATGTCCACGACGCGGTCGAGGAAGGTGACGGCCGTGCGGACCGTCTCGTCCAGCCGCTCCCAGTCGATGTCCCCGGCGGTCACGAAGGCGCCGAGGTTGACCGACCCCAGGTTGCAGACCGCCGTCTCCCCGTCGTCGGTGACCTCCAGGATCTCCGTGCAGAGGTTGGACGAATGGACGACATGGTCCGCGGTCGCCGTCTGGTTCGCCGTGCGGTTGGCGGCGTCCTTGAACGTCATCCAGCCGTTGCCGGTCTGCGCGAGCGTGCGCATCATGCGGCCGTACAGGTCACGGGCCGGGATCGTCTTCTTCGCGAGCCCGGCGGCCTCGGCCTTGCGGTACGCGGCGTCGAACTCCTCACCCCACAGGTCCACCAGCTCCGGTACGTCCGCCGGGGAGAACAGCGACCACTGCTCATCGGCGTTGACCCGGCGCATGAACTCGTCCGGGATCCAGTGCGCCAGGTTCAGGTTGTGCGTACGGCGCGCGTCCTCACCGGTGTTGTCGCGCAGTTCCAGGAACTCCTCGATGTCGGAGTGCCAGGTCTCCAGGTACACCGCGGCCGCGCCCTTGCGCCGGCCGCCCTGGTTCACGGCGGCCACCGAGGCGTCCAGGGTCTTCAGGAACGGGACGATGCCGTTGGAGTGCCCGTTGGTGCCGCGGATCAGCGAACCGCGCGAACGGATGCGGGAGTACGAAAGGCCGATGCCGCCGGCGTGCTTGGAGAGGCGGGCGACCTGGTGGTAGCGGTCGTAGATGGAGTCCAGCTCGTCCAGCGGGGAGTCGAGCAGGTAGCAGGACGACATCTGCGGGTGCCGCGTACCGGAGTTGAAGAGCGTGGGGGAGGAGGGCAGGTAGTCGAGGCGGCTCATGAGCGCGTAGAGCGCCGCGACCTCGTCCACCGAGCGGGTGGTGTCGTCCTCGGCCAGGCCGGCGGCGACGCGCAGCATGAAGTGCTGTGGCGTCTCGACGACCTTGCGGGTGATCGGGTGCCGCAGCAGGTAGCGGCTGTGCAGGGTGCGCAGGCCGAAGTAGCCGAAGCGGTCGTCGGCGCTGGTGTCGATCAGCGCGTCGAGCCGCTCGGCGTGCAGCCGCACGAACGCGGCGGTCCGGTCCGCGATGAGCCCCTCCCGGTGCCCCACGGTGACGGACTCCGTGAAGGACGTGACACCCTGCGAGGCGGCCTCCTCCCGGATGGCGAGGGTCAGCAGGCGGGCGGCCAGCCTGGAGTAGGCGGGGTCCTCCGAGATCAGGCCGGCGGCCGCCTCCGTGGCCAGCTCGCGCAGCTCCGCCTCGTCGGCGTGGGCCGACCGGCCGCGCAGCGCTGCGGCGGCGACCCGGCCGGGGTCGGCGTCGGGGAGGTCGGCGGTCAGCTCGGTCAGGGTCCGCAGCAGCGCGGCACCGGGACCGTCGGTCTTCAGTTCGCTGACTGAAGCCGGGTCGGCTGGCGCGATGGTCACGTGGGGCTCTCCCTCGCTCGGCACGGGGCCTGGCGGAGGGCAGCGGGCAGCCACGAGCGCGCACGGCGCCGCGTCCACCGGCCCACTCCACGAGGCCCGGACGTCTCACGGCACCCGGACCGGACGGCCGGGCGCGCTGCCGGCAGGTCCTCGGACTGAACAGGCGTGCGGATGCACGCAAGTACACCGTTGCGGGACAGTTCCGGATTCGCACCGGATTCCCCTGCGGTGACAGCGAGGATGAGCATACATCTAGTGCCGGGCTGCCATGTCACCCCCAGATGTTGTGTCGCGCCGCTTCATAGCGTCAACGTGTAGGCGACGAGAGTGACCACAGCGGGCCGCCGTCGTCGCTTGACGACGGCGGCCCGCTGCGGGTCGTGTGCGGCCGGTCGCGCGGTTTCCGCGCACCTTGGGGCGCTTCAGTGACCGGCGCCCGCTGTCGCCGACGGAAGCTCCACCTGGACGCCCGGGTCGCCCGCGTCGGCCGTGTAGTCCTCCGGCCTGGTCTCGTCGACGCCCTCGGGGGCCTTCGCGGCCTTCAGGACGACGGTGAGCACCACGGTGACGACGACGTTCAGCACGAAGGCCGTGAGGCCGATGTAGCCGATCTCGCCGATACCGGGGATCTCCTTGGCGTTGCCACCGAAGTGCTTCTGCGTCGGGGAGGCGATCCCGTACGCGGCGACCGTGCCGTACACCATGCCGACCGCCCAGCCGGCCAGCAGCGCCCAGCGGTGGAACCAGCGGGTGAACAGGCCGCCGACCAGGGCCGGGAAGGTCTGCAGGATCCAGATGCCGCCCAGCAGCTGGAAGTTGATGGCGACCGTCTTGTCCATGGTGAGGACGAAGACCAGCGCGCCCACCTTCACCAGCAGCGACACGATCTTGGAGATCTGGGCCTCCTGCTTCGGCGTGGCGTCCGGCTTGATGAAGTCCTTGTAGATGTTGCGGGTGAAGAGGTTCGCCGCCGCGATGGACATGATCGCCGCCGGCACCAGCGCGCCGATGCCGATCGCCGCGAAGGCCACGCCCGCGAACCAGTCCGGGAACATGTCCTCGAACAGCTGAGGGATCGCCAGCTGCCCGTTGGTGACCTTCACCCCGGCCGCGATGGCCATGAAGCCCAGCAGCGCCAGCAGGCCCAGCATGAGCGAGTACAGCGGCAGGATCGTGGTGTTGCGGCGGATCACCTCACGGCTCCTGGACGACAGGGTCGCGGTGATCGAGTGCGGGTACATGAACAGGGCCAGCGCGGAGCCGAGCGCCAGGGTGGCGTAGGTCCACTGGCCCGCCGGGGCCGGTACGACACCGCCCACGCCCGTGGTCGAGAACCTCTCGCCCGCCTTGGCGAAGATGTCGTCGAAGCCGCCCAGTTCGGTCGGGATGTAGATGATCGCCACCGCGATGACGATGTAGATCAGCGTGTCCTTGACGAACGCGATCAGCGCGGGCGCGCGCAGTCCGGAGGAGTAGGTGTAGGCCGCCAGCACACCGAAGGCGATGAGCAGCGGGAGGTCCTTCACGAACCAGTTCGTGTTCTCCCCGCCCCCGACGCCCATCACGTCCAGCACCGCCTGGATGCCCACGAGCTGGAGCGCGATGTACGGCATCGTCGCCAGGATGCCGGTGAGCGCCACCGCCAGCGAGAGGCCCTTGGAGCCGAACCGGCCGCGCACGAAGTCGGAGGTCGTCACATAGCCGTGCTTGTGCGAGACCGACCACAGGCGGGGCAGGAACGTGAAGATCAGCGGGTAGACCAGGATCGTGTACGGCACCGCGAAGAAGCCGGACGCGCCCGCCGCGTAGATCGCCGCCGGTACGGCGACGAAGGTGTAGGCCGTGTACAGGTCGCCGCCGAGCAGGAACCAGGTGATCCAGGTACCGAACGACCGTCCGCCGAGGCCCCATTCGTCCAGCGAGTGCTCGTTCTCGGCCCTGCGCCAGCGCGCGGCCAGGAAGCCCATGACCGTGACGGCCAGGAAGAAGAAGATGAAGACGCCGAGCGCGACGCCGTTGACGCCGTCCTTCACTTCGCGGCACCCCCCGCCGCGCCCTTGCGGGAGCGCTGGTCGCGCTGCCACAGCTGGTACGCGACCATCGTGAGCATCGTGGAGATCAGCACCCAGAGCATCTGGTACCAGTAGAAGAACGGGATTCCGATGAACGTGGGGTCCGTCTTGGCGTACGAGCCGACCCACAGCATCGCCACGAAGGGCGCGATCAGACAGAGGCCGATGATCACCCGGGTCGGTGTGACGACCGGGGGTCTCATTTCAGGTGTTTCGGACATGCCATGGCTCCGTCCCCTCGCTGATCACCTGTGTAATGCGCAGGCAATCTAGGTGACGGCGTCATGGCACGGGAAGACCTCGTCCGCATAACGGTATGTCGATTTCGGGGTCATGGCGTGAAGACGCCTGCGCGGTCAGTCCTGCGGTCGCTTCAGGCGTGCCAC
This sequence comes from Streptomyces sp. NPDC006314, assembly GCF_040613075.1. Taxonomy (NCBI): domain Bacteria; kingdom Bacillati; phylum Actinomycetota; class Actinomycetes; order Kitasatosporales; family Streptomycetaceae; genus Streptomyces; species Streptomyces sp. NPDC006314. Next base: position 73,410 of record NZ_JBEXRL010000016.1, read on the forward strand.
GAACTTGTACCGGTCACCCCGGTACACCGACCGCACCCACTCCACCGGCTTGCCCTCGCGGTCCAGGGAGTGCCGGGAGAGCATCAGCATCGGCAGACCCACGTCGGTGCCGAGCAGACCCGCCTCACGGGGGGTGGCCAGGGAGGTCTCGATGGTCTCCTCGGCCTCGGCGAGGTGGACGTCGTAGACCTCGGCGAGCGCGGTGTACAGGGACGTGTACTTCACGAGCGAGCGGCGCAGCGCAGGGAAGCGCTTGGCGCTCAGATGGGTGGTCTCGATCGCCATGGGCTCGCCGTTGGCCATGCGCAGCCGCTCGATGCGCAGCACGCGCCCGCCGGCGGTGATGCCGAGCAGTTCGGCGAGCCGGTCGTCGGCGGTGATGTAGCCGATGTCCAGCAGCTGCGAGGTCGGCTCCAGGCCCTGGGCGCGCATGTCCTCGGTGTACGAGGTGAGCTGCAGCGCCTGGGAGACCTTCGGCTTGGCGACGAAGGTGCCCTTGCCCTGGATGCGTTCGAGCCGGCCCTCCACGACCAGTTCCTGGAGGGCCTGGCGGACGGTGGTGCGGGAGGTGTCGAACTCTGCGGCCAGCGTGCGCTCGGGCGGGACCGGCGTGCCCGGCGCCTGCGTCTCCGTCATGTCGAGCAGGTGCTTCTTCAAGCGGTAGTACTTGGGCACGCGCGCGGTACGGACGGTGGTGCCGGCCTCGTTCTCCGCACTGCTGACGTCGGTGCTCATGCTCTGCCTTCCCGGCTCCGGATGCCGAAAGCGGCCGACCTGGCATCGGCCACGGCTCACATCGTGGCACGGCTTCGTGTGTCAGGAGTCCACCCGCACGCTCCGTGATCTCTTCTGTATACCGGTGCGCCCTCTGTTGGTCTAGGCCATCGGGCCGCAGTGCGCGCGGTTGGACGGCGCCCCGGTCCCGCCGGCCCGCCCCGCGCCGGCGCCGGTGTCGCCGCAGCGGCCTCGGTGGCTAGAGCCCCTGCCAGTCCGGCTTGTCGGCGTAGGTGTGGCGGAAGTAGTCCGCCAGCTTGAGCTTGGCCGCAGCCGCCTCGTCGGCGACCACCGTGGCGTGCGGGTGGAGCTGGAGCGCGGAGGCCGGGCAGACCGCCGCTACCGGGCCCTCGACGGTCGCGGCGACCGCGTCCGCCTTGCCCTCGCCGGTCGCCAGCAGCACCAGGTGGCGGGCCTCCAGGATCGTGCCGATGCCCTGGGTGATGACGTGGTGCGGGACCTGCTCGATGTCACCGTCGAAGAAGCGGGCGTTGTCGATCCGGGTCTGCTCGGTGAGGGTCTTGATCCGGGTGCGCGAGGCGAGCGAGGAGCACGGCTCGTTGAACCCGATGTGCCCGTCGGTTCCGATACCGAGCAGCTGCAGGTCGACCCCGCCGGCCTCGGCGAGCGCGCGGTCGTACGCCTCGCACGCCGCCGGCACGTCCTCGGCCGTGCCGTCCGGGCCCATGAACGCGTCCATGCCTATCCGGAGCGGCTCCAGCACCTCCCGGCGCAGCACCGAGCGGTAGGACTCGGGGTGGTCGGCGGGCAGTCCCACATACTCGTCGAGCTGGGCGATCCGCGCCCGCGAGGCGTCCACGGCGCCGGAGCGCACCTTGGCGGTCAGCGCCTGGTAGACGGGCAGCGGGGTGGAGCCGGTGGCCACGCCGAGCAGGGCGTCGGGCTTGCGTCGCAACAGCCGGGCGATGGCCTCGGCGATCAGCTCGCCGCCCGCGGCGGCGTCCGGAACGATGACAACTTCCACGCTTGGGCCTGCCGTTCCTGAAGAGGGCTCTGTGCGTCTCCTATGTGGTTTAGACCAATCTAACAGAATCGGCGTGCGCCGGCCGGGGTGACGAGCGCACGGAGCCCGGACGGCTCAGGTGCAGGGAGCCTCGCTCGGCGTCCCCCGGCGTCCCCAGCTCCACCCCGATCGTGAGCCGCCGGCCGCCTCGATGGCCGCGACGGTCTCCTTCGCGGCCATCTCGTTGCCTGTAGTGCACGGCCACCCGTGCCCCGCCGCGCCCCAGCCGCTCGGCGATCCCCCGACCGATGCCCCCGGCTCGCGCCCGTGACCAGCGCCGTCTTCCCCGTGAGCGCACCCATGACCGCCCTCCATAATTCTCTAATGGTCGCTACAGAAAGACGGTACACCCATCCACCGCAGCTTTTCTAGGGGTCGCTATAAAATGAGCCCATGGCGACGGGTCAGGACACGCAGGAGCAGGGCGGCAAGAGCCGGACGCGGGGCCGGCCCCGCTCCTTCGACCGGGCCACCGCGCTGGAGAAGGCTCTGATGGCCTTCTGGGAGCACGGGTACGAGGCCACCTCGATCTCCGACCTCACCCAGACCATGGGTATCGGCGCGCCCAGTCTCTACGCGGCCTTCGGCGACAAGCGGACCCTCTTCGGTGAGGTCGTCCAGGTCTACGCCCGTACGCACGGCGCCTTCACCGACCGCGCCCTCGCGGAGGAGCCCACGGCGCGGGCGGCCGTCGCGCGCATGCTCCGTGAGGCCGCCGCCGAGTACACCGACCCGGCCCATCCGTACGGCTGCCTGGTCGTGCACGCGGCCACCAACTGCACCAGCCCCGAGGTGGAGGCGCTGCTGCGCGATGGGCGCAACGCGAGCATCGCCGCCCTCGAGACCCGGATCCGCGCCGACGTCGCCGTCGGGCTGCTGCCGGCCGGCACCGACGCGGCCGCCCTGGCCCGGTACGCCAGCGCCCTGCTCCAGGGCATGTCCCAGCAGGCCCGCGACGGGGCGAGCCGGGCGGAACTGGAGTCCCTGGCGGAAATTGCCATGACCATCTGGCCCCACGACTGACCGGGGCGGGCTAGGCTGCGTGGCATCGCGTGCCATTCTTCGGGGGCGTGCGGTCGCACCATGGACACGCCTTCATGGTCTAGTCCACAATCCAAGTGAACAAGCCTCCGTCTTCCCCGCACAGGAAGGCGGATCGAGGAACCGGAGCTCTCTGCCCTGACTGCCCCGGCTCCTCGACCTTCGGCCGACCGGGACCGCACACCCCGCGGCCGATGATGCTCCGGGCTGCGGTGCCGGGAGGGTTGAGGGTCCCTTCCAGGCGCCGCGGCCCGCGGGTGTTTTTCGGCCACCCGCGGGGCCCCGGTACGCTCGCACACGTGCCCTCCATGAACGAACTCGTACGCCAGCACACGGCCCTCGACGACTCCGACCTCGAGTGGCTCCACCTGCTGGTCTCGGAGTGGCAGCTGCTCTCCGACCTCTCCTTCGCCGATCTGGTCCTGTGGGTCCCGACCCGCGACGGCACCCGGTACGTCTCGGTCGCCCAGATGCGCCCCAACACCGGCCCGACCTCCTACCAGGACGACATGGTCGGACACCTGGTCCCGCGCGGCCGCCGGCCCATGCTGGACGCGGCGCTGGACGAGGGCCGGATCGTGCGTGAGGGCGACCCGGAGTGGCGGGAAGAGGTGCCCGTACGGGTCGAGTCCATCCCCGTACGCCGTGAGGGCCGCGTCCTCGGCGTGATCGCCCGCAACACCAACCTGCTCACCGTCCGCACCCCGAGCCGCCTGGAGCTGACGTACCTCCAGAGCGCCTCGGACCTCGCGCAGATGATCGCGGCCGGCTCCTTCCCCTTCTCCGACCAGCAGGTCGACATGGACGCCTCGCCGCGCGTCGGCGACGGCCTGATCCGGCTGGACGCGGACGGCGTCGTCCAGTACGCCTCCCCGAACGCCCTGTCCGCCTACCACCGCCTCGGCCTCGCCGCCGACCTGGTCGGCCACCACCTCGGGCAGACCACCGCCGAACTCGCCCCGACCCGGGGCCCGGTGGACGAGGCGCTCGCCAAGGTGGCCAGCGGCTGGGCGCCGCGCGAGTTCGAGATCGAGGCCAACGACGGGGTCATCCAGTTCCGGGCCATCCCGCTCAAGCCCAAGGGCACCCGCATCGGTTCACTGGTGCTGTGCCGGGACGTCACGGAACTGCGGCGCCGCGAACGCGAGTTGATCACCAAGGACGCGACCATCCGGGAGATCCACCACCGGGTCAAGAACAACCTCCAGACGGTCGCCGCCCTGCTGCGCCTCCAGGCCCGGCGCATCGACTCCGACCGCGGCCGGGAGGCCCTGGAGGAGGCCGTACGACGGGTCGGCTCCATCGCGATCGTCCATGAGACGCTGTCGCAGAACCTGGACGAGCGCGTGGAGTTCGACGACATCGCCGACCGGGTACTGGCGATGGTCGCCGAGATCTCGCCGGGCAAGGTGACCGGCCGGCGCAGCGGACGGTTCGGGATACTCGACGCCGAGGTCGCCACCCCGCTGTCGATGGTCCTCACCGAAGTCCTGCAGAACGCCCTGGAGCACGGCTTCCGCCAGGGCGACACCGGCACGGTCGAGGTCTCCGCGGTCCGCGGCGGCACCTCGAAGGAGGCCCGCCTCCTGGTCACCGTCCAGGACGACGGCGTCGGCCTGCCCGAGGGCTTCGACCCGCACCGCTCGGGCAACCTCGGCCTGCAGATCGTACGGACACTGGTGGAGGGCGAGTTGGGCGGCACCTTCGACATGGTCCCGGCGCCGGGGCGGGGGACGCGGGTGATCCTGGACATTCCGGTGCGGGCGCAGAAGTAACGGGCCGAAGCGGGAACGCGCTCCGCACAGCATTGAGCCCCGGACCACTGGGTGATCCGGGGCTTAAGCTCGAAGCTATGCGCATCGGGGGTACTGCGCGCTGCGGCTCGGGGGCGGGAGATGCGTACTCGCTGTACGCGCCGCCAAGCTCAGGCTGTCAGCAGGGGTGGGAGTGTCAGGCGGAGGCCTGACGAGCCCGGTTGCGGGCGGCACGGCGCTTCATCGCGCGACGCTCGTCCTCGCTGAGACCACCCCAGACGCCGGAGTCCTGGCCGGACTCGAGCGCCCACTGCAGACACTGCTCGATCACCGGGCAGCGACGGCAGACGGCCTTGGCTTCCTCGATCTGCAGCAGCGCAGGACCGGTGTTGCCGATGGGGAAGAAGAGCTCGGGGTCTTCCTCGCGGCAAACGGCGTTGTGACGCCAGTCCATGGCTGCTACCTCTCCTTGGTATTACGTGCAAGTTGCTTGTGAATGTGAACGCTTTCACGAATCCCTCAACAAGTGAAGGGCCGACCGCCGAGTCTTCCCCGGCGTGGTCCTGTGTTTGAAGAGGGGTTCTGGTGATCAGTGGAGGCTGGTGTTGCGGGCCGTCCCGATCGCCACGTAGAGACTCGCAAACCTCAGCGGCGGATACAACCCCTTCCGGAAAGTTTTTTTTGATTCCTCGGTGTCGACTAGGTCACAGCCGTACTTCCATGGGGTGGATCCTGGCCTAAACGTTCGAGTGAAAGGACTTTCGCCCGTTCCGCTCACACAATCACACGCAGTGCACGGCGTACGCCTGTGAACGTCACGCTTGTACGCAGCCCCAGGTGGTCACCGTCCATCTGCAGGGGCAGAGGCACCTTCGAATGCAAGGTGAACCGGTCCAGGTCGTGCAATGAGACGGCATGCTTTCCCTGGGGTCCCCGGTCGGGGGACGAAGTGAGCAACTGGGTGCCATACCGGGCAACCGCGGCTGTCGACAGACGGCTGAGACCGAGCACGTCGATGCCGGTATCGAACGAGGCCTTAGGCGATGTGTACATGGGGCGATTGCCGAGATACGTCCAAGGGGACGCGTTCGAGGCTATGGCGACGACGAGATCCTCGACCGGGTCCTCGCCGGGCCGTTCGAGGGTGATCGTGCCGTGCCGGCGGTTGGGCTCGCCGAGGAACTGCCGGATCACCTGACGTACGTACAACGCGTGTGTCGACTTCTTGCCTTGCTCGCGCTGCTGTTCGACCCGGCCGACCACGCCCGCGTCGAAGCCGAGCCCGGCGTTGAAGGTGAACCAGCGGGCCGGGACCGCCTCGTCCTCGGTGCCGGGCGTGCCGGAGGTCAGCCCGAGGCCGACCACCCGTTCCCGGCCCTCGCGCAGGGCGTCCAGCAGGGCGCCGGTGGCTTCGACGGGATCGTTGGGCAGGCCGAGGGCCCGGGCGAAGACGTTCGTGGAGCCGCCGGGGACGACGGCCAGGCCGGGCAGCCGCTCCGGGGCGGGGCCGCCGTGCAGAAGGCCGTTGACCACCTCGTTGACGGTGCCGTCACCGCCGAGGGCGACCACCATGTCGATGTCGTCGCTCTCCGCCGCATGCCGGCCGAGGTCGCGCGCGTGTCCGCGGTACTCGGTGGTGACCGCCTCCAGCTTCATCTCGCTGGCCAGCGCGTGGATCAGCACATCACGTCTGCGCGCGCTTGTGGTGGTTGCCGCCGGATTGACCACGAGAAGTGCACGCATGCATGGCAGCGTACCTACTGGGTGGTACCCGGCCCAGACCGAGGTGGGGATCGGGGAGGAGAAGAGCGCGTGAGTCCGGGCACTCGCGGGTACCGGGCACGGGAGGGCGTTCCGGCGGGCGGGCTACCCTGCTGGAGTGAGCAGTGAGCAGAACCACGCCCAGGACAGCGCGGACACCGCCGAGGCCGCCGGGCCGCGTCCGCGGCGGCTGACGTATGCGGCCGTGCTGGCCGGGCTCGAGGGGGTCGCCCTGGTGGCCGGCGGCCTCTGGGTGCTCGTCCTCGGACTCACCGGCGACCCCGACGACCGGCAGCAGGCCGTGACCCTGGGGATCACGCTGGTCGTGCTCGCGCTGCTGCCGCTGCTCGCCGCGCGCGGGCTGCTGCTCCGCCGCGGCTGGAGCCGGGGTCCGGCGGTGATCACGCAGGTCATGGCCCTTCCGGTGGCCTACAACCTGGTTCAGGCCGACAGCATGGCCATCCCGGCCGGTATCGCCCTGGCGGTGGTCGCCGTGGCGGCGCTGGTGCTCCTGGTCAACGGCGAGACGACCCGGGCCCTCGGTATCAAGGGACCGGGCCGGGCCGAGTAGACAGGCGCTCTACTCCTCCACCAGCAGCTTCTCCCGTAGCTGGGCCAGTGTGCGGGCCAGCAGCCGGGAGACGTGCATCTGGGAGATGCCGACTTCCTGCGCGATCTGCGACTGGGTCATGTTCCCGAAGAAGCGCAGCAGCAGGATCCGCTTCTCGCGCGGTGGCAGGTCCTCCAGCAGCGGCTTGAGGGACTCGCGGTACTCCACGCCCTCCAGCGCCTCGTCCTCGGCGCCGAGGGTGTCGGCGACCGCCGGTGACTCGTCGTCGGTGTCGGGGACGTCCAGGGACAGCGTGGAGTACGCGTTCGCGGACTCCAGGCCCTCCAGGACCTCCTCCTCGGAGATGGCGAGCTTCTCGGCCAGCTCGTGGACCGTGGGGGAGCGGCCGTGCAGCTGGGACAGCTCGGCCGTCGCCGTGGTCAGCGCCAGCCGCAGCTCCTGCAGCCGCCGCGGCACGCGGACCGCCCAGCCCTTGTCGCGGAAGTGCCGCTTGATCTCGCCGACGACGGTCGGGGTGGCGTACGTGGAGAACTCCACGCCGCGCTCCGGGTCGAACCGGTCGACGGACTTGATCAGGCCGATCGTGGCGACCTGGGTGAGGTCGTCCAGCGGCTCGCCGCGGTTGCGGAACCGCCGCGCCAGATGCTCCACGAGCGGCAGGTGCATCCGGACCAGCTTGTTGCGCAGCTCCGCGTACTCCGTGCTGCCCGCGTCCAGCTTGCGCAGCTCGACGAACATCGCCCGCGCCCCGCTGCGGTCCTGGGCGGCGTGCGGTGCGGCCTGCACGGCCTCCTTGCCCGGCGCGTCGTCCTCGGCGTACCGCTCGTGCTCGCTCATCGTCCCGCCCGTAGCCCTTCCCCGAGGCCCAGCCTTCGCGCGGCCGGCGGGGGCGACCCCGCCGCGTCCCCGCGAAGGTGCGCCCTGCACGGCACTGTCACTGCCGCCCCGTGCGGAGTCGTCCTCCGGGTGCGGCCTGGCCTGCTCGGGGATGCCGTCGATGCCGTCCGCCATACGCCGGGAACCGTCCCGCGGGCCGTCCCCGGACGTCTCGGCCGTGTTCGACCAGGGGGCTCCCCCGTCCCCGGTCGGCAGCTCGCGTGTGCCGCGCTCTTCGTCCCGCACCGGACCGTCCCCGTTCCTCACGCCGGGCCGGGGCCCGCGCCGCGCTGTTTGTAGAGGCTGATCGACACGGTCTTGTCCTCGTCGACGGCGGACGAGACCTTGCCCGCGAGGGCCGACAGCACGGTCCAGGCGAAGGTGTCCCGCGAGGGGGCGTGGCCGTCCGTGGTCGGCGCCGAGACCGTGACCTCCAGCGAATCGTCGACGAGCCGGAAGACGCAGCTGAGCACGGAGCCGGGCACGGCCTGCTGGAGCAGGATCGCGCAGGCCTCGTCCACGGCGATGCGCAGGTCCTCGATCTCGTCCAGGGTGAAGTCCAAGCGGGCCGCCAGACCGGCCGTGGCCGTCCGCAGCACCGACAGGTAGGCACCCGCAGCCGGAAGCCGGACTTCCACGAAGTCCTGGTTCGCCACGGGCTCGCCTGCGATCTGGGACACCCTCACCTCCATGGTGGTACAAGCTTTACGGGGCCGATGGTCGCCCCCCGGGGTAACGCGTAGGTGGTTCCGCGGTGACGCTATCGCGCTCCGAACGTTCCTGTCCCGGGACCCCGGGCCCCCTGGCGTCACTCACAGTAAAGCTGTGGATACGCTCCGTGTCTAGGGGGTCGGCGGGCCCAAATGGGAAGAGCGCGCGCCGGGTTGACGTACCCAGACGTCAGACGCTCGAACCGTCGTGCGGCCGCGGCCGCAAGCAGTGTCACACGAAAACCCGGCCGGACGGGAACGCGGGACGAGACCGCACGTGAGTGCCGTCCGAGCGCGCGCTCAGACGAGGACATGGTCGACGAAGCACCACCGCCAGTCCTCGCCCGGCTCGAAGGTCCGCATCACCGGATGACCGGTCCTCTCATGGTGCTCCGTCGCGTGCCGCCCCGGCGAGGAGTCGCAGCAGCCGATGTGGCCACAGGTCAGACAGAGACGCAGCTGCACCGGGTGCGTGCCGTCCCGCAGACACTCCGGGCAGGTCTCGTTCAGCGCCTCCGGTTCCGGGTGCGGCAGCGCGTCGGCGTGCGTGCACTGTTTCATGATTGCCAGATTACGACGGGTGTGCGGGTGACCGCGCGGAAAGAGGGCGGGCGAGGACATGGACGTGATGCCGCTGCTGTTGCTGGTGGCGGGGAGCGCGGCGGTGGCGGGAGCCGCGCGCCGTACACCGGTGCCCGCGCCGCTGTTGCTGGTCGCGGTCGGCCTGACGGTCTCGTACCTCCCCGGGGTGCCGCACTACACACTGGACCCCGAGATCGTCCTGCCCCTGGTGCTGCCCCCGCTGCTGTACAAGGAGGGCACCGAGAGTTCGTACCTCGACCTGCGGGCGCAGATGCGGCCCGTGGGTCTGCTGTCGATCGGGTACGTGCTCTTCGCGACCTTCGCCGTGGGCTGGGTCGCCTACCTCGTCGTGCCGGGGCTGCCGCTGCCCGCGGCTGTGGTGCTGGGTGCGGTGGTGGCACCGACGGACGCGGTCGCGGCCGCCGCGATCGCGCGCCGGGTGGGGCTCCCGTCCCGGATCACCACCATCCTTCAGGGCGAGTCCCTGCTCAACGACGCCACCGCGATCACCGCCTACAAGGTGGCCCTCGGCGCCGCCGTCGGCGAGGGTGCCACCTGGATCGGCGGGATCGGCGAGTTCCTGCGGGCCGCGGTCGGCGGTGTCCTCGTCGGACTGGTGCTCATGGTGCCGATCCACTGGCTGCGCACGCACCTCAAGGAGGCGCTGCTGCAGAACACCCTCTCGCTGCTGATCCCGTTCGCGGCCTACGGCGTGGCCGAGCAGGTCCACGGCTCCGGCGTCCTCGCGGTGGTGGTGGTCGCGGTCTATCTCGGGCACCGCGCGTGGGAGGTCGACTTCGCCACCCGCCTCCAGGAGGCGGCGGTGTGGCGCATGGTGGCCTTCCTGCTGGAGTCGGCGGTCTTCGCGCTGATCGGCCTCCAGCTGCCGTTGGTGCTCCGGGGCCTTCGGGAGTACCACGGGATCGACGCCCTCTGGTATGCGGTCGCGGTCTTCCTCGTGGTCGTCGTCACCCGGTTCGTATGGGTGTACCCGGCGACCTTCCTCCCGCGCCTGCTGTCCCGCCGCATCCGCGAGCGCGAGGAGAACCCGACCTGGCGGGCACCGATCGTGACGTCGTGGGCCGCGATGCGGGGTGTGGTGTCGCTGGCCATCGCTTTCTCGATCCCGCTCGAGGTGGGCGACGGCAGCTCCTTTCCGCAGCGGAACCTGATCCTCTTCCTGACCTTCTCCGCGGTCATCGGCACGCTGGTCGTGCAGGGCCTGACGCTCGCGCCGCTGATCCGCCTGCTGAGCTTCCCCGGCCGCGACCGGCAGGCCGAGACGCTCGCCGAGGCCAACGCCCAGGCGCAGGCCTCCCGGGCCGCCGAGACCTGCCTCGACGAACTCCTCTCCGACGAGCGCAACACCCTTCCCCCACCGCTCGCCGACCGGCTGCGCCAGGTCCTGGAGCGCCGCCGCAACTCCGTCTGGGAGCGCCTCGGCCAGACCAACCCGGTCACCGGCGAGTCCGTGGACGACACCTACCGCCGGCTGTCCCGCGAGATGATCAGCGCCGAGCGCGAGGTCTTCGTCAACCTCCGCGACCACCGCTACATCGACGACGAGATGCTGCGGGTGCTGCTGCGCCGGCTGGACCTGGAGGAGGCCGCGGCCTACCGGGAGACCGCGTGAGAGGGAATCGTCCGCCGGCGACTCGTCCGGCACCGAGAAGAGACCGAAGCGTTGGTCACGCGGTCATCACCGCCGCCACCGTCGTCCCACCCGCGATCGCCCCTTCCTCTACAAGACTGACAAGTCCATACAGCAACTTGGCGACATACAGCCGCTCCACCAGGAGCCCGTGCCGTTCCTCGAAATCCTGGGCGAAAGCCTCCAGTTCGGGGGTCGTCCGCGCGTACCCCCCGAAGTGGAACCGCTCGTCGAGGGACCACTCGCCCCGCCGGCCACCGAAGGCACCCTCCTGCAACCCGCGTATCCCGGCCTCCAGAAAGCCCCCCTTGAGCACGGGCACCCCCAACGCCCGCTGCCCGGCCCCCAGGCCCGCCGCCAGCCCGGCCAGGGTGCCCCCCGTGCCGCAGGCGATCGCCACCACGTCGGCCCGGCCCCGCAGCTCCTCGCCGAGGGCACGGCATCCTCGTACGGCCGCCGTATTGCTGCCGCCCTCCGGCACGACGTACGCGTCCCCGGCGCCGGCCGCCCGCAGGATGCCGGCCAGTGTCTCCGGCTCGGACTTGCGCCGGTACGTCGCCCGGTCCACGAAGTGCAACCGCATGCCGTCGGCCGCGCACCGGGTCAGGGAGGGGTTGAGGGTGCGGCCGGCCAGCTCCTGGCCGCGGACCACGCCGACCGTGGGGAAGCCGAGGAGGCGGCCGGCGGCGGCGGTGGCCCGCAGGTGGTTGGAGTAGGCCCCGCCGAAGGTGACCAGCGCACGGCCCCCGGCCGCCTCGATGTTCGGCACCAGCTTGCGCCACTTGTTGCCGATCAGCTCCGGGTGGATCAGATCGTCCCGCTTGAGGAGCAGGCGCACACCGCGACGGTCGAAACGGTCGTCGCGCACCTCCTGGAGGGGGGAGGGGAGGCGGGCGGTGAGCGGGTCGGGGCTGGTCACAGCTTCATTGTCGCCCGGCGCGGGAGACGCCCCCGAAGGGGTGCGGGGAACAGTGCGACCGGCGACGACGGACCCGCACCCGGCGACGGTCCGCATCCCCCACGGCGCTACCCCTTCAGGCGCTCGGCGATCCGCTCCCGCAGCCACGCCATCGTGAACCCCCGCGGGTCCACCTTCCCCGGCTGCCACTCCAGGTGACCGATGACCGACCGTTCCGTCCAGCCGTGCCGCCGGCACACCGCGGCCGCCGCCCGCTCGATCGCGTCCAGCTGCGCCTCGGGCCAGGGATCCTCGCCGTCGCCCAGGTTCTCGCACTCGAAGCCGTAGAAGTGCCGGTTGCCGTCGGTGTTCGCCTCGTTGTCGGGCGGCAGACGCTTCTCGGCGATGACCGCGCGCAGGACCTCGTCGTCGCCGAGGCCGGCGTGGTTGGCGCGGCCGTAGCCGACCAGGTGGACCGTGCCGTCCTTGGTGATCACGCCGTGGCACAGCGGGCCGGGCAGCGCCGGGAAGCCGTCGCGGCAGACCTCCACCGTGTGCGCGCTGCCCCTGGTCACCGTGTGGTGGATCATCACGCCGTGGACGGGGCCCCAGGGGCCCTTGTGGTTGCGGTTGTGGTGCCGCCAGTCGCCGACCCCGACGACCGTGACGCCCTCCGCCTGAAGCGCGTGCAGAAATCCGCTCGCGGACATGGGTGGGGCCATGACCGACTCCTTCGTGCCGTGCCCTACGGCCGCGGTCGCGGCCCTCTCCTACCGGTGCTTCTACCGAAACCGGACGTGTCGGACCACACGGTTCGCACGCCGTGCGAGCCGATCCGGACAGGTCGGGCATCAGGGGCCGGGCTGGGCAAGATCCCTCTTTCTGCCCAGTAGTGCGATGATCCATTCCCGCTCTTTCGGGTAATGGTGCGTATGCGTTCCGTGATGGAAGGCTTGTCTGCGAGACCGGTGTGCGATTCGGCACCGGGCATACAGGAGAGGGCACTTCCATATGTCGGTAGGCGAAGAGGTCCGCACGGATCAGGGCAGGCCGCAGCAGTCCCTCGGGACGACGGCCGCGCGGAACCTGGCCACCACCACCAAGTCCGTCCCGCAGATGCAGGAGATCAGCTCCCGCTGGCTGCTGCGCACGCTGCCCTGGGTGGACGTCCAGGGCGGCACCTACCGGGTGAACAGGCGCCTGACGTACGCCGTCGGCGACGGCCGCATCACCTTCGTGAAGACCGGGGACCAGGTGGAGGTCATCCCGGCCGAACTCGGTGAGCTGCCGGTCCTGCGGTCGTACGAGGACGAGGAGGTGCTGACGGAGCTGGCCCGGCGCTGCCGCCAGCGCGACTTCGCGCCCGGCGAGGTGATCGCCGACTTCGGCAACCAGACCGACAAGGTGTACCTGCTCGCCCACGGAAGGGTGGAGAAGGTCGGCACGGGCCCGTACGGCGACGACGCCGTCCTCGGAGTCCTCGCCGACGGCGCCTATTTCGGTGACCAGGCGCTGCTCGACCCGGACGCCATCTGGGAGTACACCGTCCGCGCGGACACCGCGACCACGGTGCTGATCCTCGGACGCCAGGACTTCGAGCAGGTGGCGGAGCGCTCCGACTCGCTGCGGGAGCACCTCGAGCGTGCGCGCGCCATCCCCGAGCAGCGGACCAACAAGTACGGTGAGAAGGAGGTCGAGCTGGCGGCCGGTCACTCCGGCGAGCCCGACATCCCGCACACCTTCGTGGACTACGAGCCCCGGCCCCGCGAGTACGAACTGAGCATCGCCCAGACCGTGCTGCGCATCCACTCGCGCGTGGCCGACCTGTACAACCAGCCGATGAACCAGACCGAGCAGCAGCTGCGGCTCACGGTCGAGGCGCTCAAGGAGCGCCAGGAACACGAGCTGGTCAACAACCGGGAGTTCGGTCTCCTCCACAACTGCGAGTACGACCAGCGGATCCAGCCGCACGACGGCGTGCCCAGCCCGGACGACCTGGACGAGTTGCTCAGCCGCCGTCGGGGCACCAAGCTGCTCCTGGCCCACCCGCGCGCGATCGCCGCGATCGGGCGTGAGCTGAACAAGCGGGGCCTGGTCCCCGAGACGCTCGACATCGCCGGCAACCGCATCCCCACCTGGCGCGGTGTGCCGATCTACCCGTGCAACAAGATCCCGATCAGCGAGGCCCGTACGACCTCCGTCATCGCCATGCGTACCGGCGAGGCGGAGCAGGGTGTCATCGGCCTCAGGCAGTCCGGCATCCCGGACGAGATCGAGCCCAGCCTCTCCGTCCGGTTCATGGGCATCAACGAACAGGCCATCATCAAGTACCTGGTGACGGCCTACTACTCGGCCGCCGTCCTGGTGCCCGACGCGCTCGGCGTACTGGAGAACGTCGAGATCGGCCGGTGGAGGTGACGTCTCCGCACGTCGCGGCGGTGTCCCCGCCCGCCGCGGCGGGTACACCCCCGAGGTGCACGACCGGCCGGGCCGGCGACGCGGGCGCCCCCGGACCTGGCGAGGGGGAGGCGGGAGGCGTGGCCGAGTTCATGACGGACACGGAACAGCGAGCCCCCGCCGTGCCGCGCCCGGGCACGACGGCGGCAAGGCGGGGGACGAGGGGCGACGGCGCCGCCGGTCCGCTCGACGGGCAGGAGGCGGCGGTGCTGCTGGAGCGCACCCGCGCCCTGGTCGACCCGGCGCTGCGTGCGGCCGTCGAGTCGCTGCCCGGCTCCATGCGCCGGATCGCCCTCTATCACTTCGGCTGGCAGCACGCGGACGGCAGCCCGGCGGCGGGCAACGCCGGCAAGGCGATACGGCCCGCGCTCGTTCTCGCCGCGGCCGCCGCGCTCGGTGGCTCCGCGGCCCGGGCAGCGGCCGTCCGGGCGGCAGCGGCGGTCGAACTGGTCCACAACTTCACGCTGTTGCACGACGACGTGATGGACCGGGACACCTCCCGGCGGCACCGGCCCACAGCCTGGACCGTGTTCGGTGACGCCGACGCGATCCTCGCCGGGGACGCCTTGCAGGCGCTCGCCCTCCGGCTGCTCGCCGAGGACCCGCACCCGGCCTCCGCCCCGGCCGCGGCCCGGCTCGCGGCGTGTGTCGTGGAGCTGTGCGCCGGCCAGCACACGGACACCGACCTGGAGCGCCGCGCCCCGGGCGAGGTCACCCTCGACGAAGTGCTCGTCATGGCCGAGGCGAAGACCGGCGCGCTGCTGGGCTGCGCCTGCGCCCTCGGAGCGCTGTACGCGGGTGCCGGGGAGGAGGATGCGGCCGCGCTGGACGGGTTCGGACGGCAGGCCGGGCTCGCCTTCCAGCTGATCGATGACGTCATCGGTATATGGGGAGACCCGAGGCACACCGGCAAGCCGGTCGGCGCGGATCTCGCCGCCCGCAAGAAGTCCCTGCCGGTGGTGGCGGCGCTCACCTCCGGCACTCCGGCGGCGGCCGAACTCGCCGCGCTGTACGGGAAGCCGCACCTCACGGAGGAGGTGGAGACGGCCCGGGAGATCGCTCGCACGGCACAGTTCGTGGAGCGGGCCGGCGGCCGGGACTGGGCGCAGGCCGAGGCGGCCGACCGGATGGCCCGCGCCATGCAGGAACTGGCCCGCGCGGTCCCCGACCCCGAGGCGGCGGGCGGCCTGCTGGCGCTGGCCGAGTTCGTGACCCGGCGCAGCGGTTGAGTGCTGCCGCCCCCGGCAGCCGAGAAGAACCCCGGAGTCCCCGGGACCGTGCGGTTCCTGACCCCGCGCGGTCACCGGGGACTTCGGCCAGGCGGGCCCCGCTCCTCCCCGCAGTGCGCGGGCCCGCCACTGAGCGCCCCGAAACCACCTTGCGAACACTCCTGGACGAGGAGTACCTCGACGTCACGGCGTCGGCGGGACGACCTGACCGGCCGGGTCCGGGCGCTCAAGGCCGAGGAGGGCGGCCTGGGCGTCTACCTGTGCGGCGGCTCGTGCGTCGCCGGAGAACCGCTCGACGAGATCGACGAACTCGTCAGGAAGTCTCACCCGATCGTCCACGGCACGGGCAGGACGATGTTCGGCGCCGGACCCGACATCAAGGAGTGCACCCTCGACGGGGTGCGGGCCCTCACGAACGGCGTCGTCGTGCGGAATAACGCCAGGCGGCACTGAGCGGGCCGGCGTCCGCCGGGAAGCGTCGGGCCCGCGCCCGCTCTACCCTGAGGGCATGGCCAGGGACGAATCCGTCTGTCCCGTCTGCGGACAGCCCGTCGAAACCGTTGTCAGGCGGCACAAGACGCTGGGGGCCTGGGTGCCGGTCTGGGGCCCCGGCCCGTGCCGCAATCCCGACTGCCCGGCCCACGCCGGACCCGGCGCCCCGCCCGTCGCCCCGGCCGCACGGCAACAGCCCGAGGAGTCCGGCGGGAAGTGATACCGGGCCCGTGTCGGGAAAGCGCCGTCCGCGGACGCGCCTCGTCCGGCCGGCGCCGTAGCGTGGGCGCATGCCGAAACTGCCCCGCATCTTCCATGTCACCGAGCGCTCCTTGTGGGAGGCGGCGCGCGAGCGAGGCGCCTATGAGGTGTCGACGCGTGGCCGCACCCTTCAGGAGGAGGGCTTCATCCACTTCTCCACCCGTGAGCAGCTCCCGCGCATCGCCGACCTCCTCTACGGCGACTACGACGGTCCCGACGAGCTGATCGTCCTGGCAGTCGACCCGGCCCGGGTCGGAGTTCCGGTGAAGTACGAGGCCGTGGAGCCGGGCGGCGAGGAGTTCCCGCACGTGTACGGGCCGGTGCCGGCCCATGCCGTGGTGGACGTGGAGCCCTGGGGGTGAGCCGGCCTGAGGGTGTGGGCCGCTGGTGGCGGCGGTGGGCGGTGACGGCGTGGGTGATGGCCGTGGCCGTCGGGGGAGGCCTCACGCTCGTGCTCCAGGAGGAGGCCCGGCCGAAGGGCCCGTACCGGTGGGAGTACGGGGACGGCTCGTCGCCCCCGCCGGAGGTGAACGGCGTGAATCAGCCACTGGACGGCCACGGCTGCTCGCCGAGTCCGACGGCCGGGCCCCCGGAAGACCCCGCCGGCACCCGGGTCCAGTGCTTCTCCACGTCGACGGTTCGCTGATCGCGGCCCGGCAGGCCGCCCGTCTCCGGGTCCCGGCCGGTCAGGCAGTACGTGCCGCCGGCCGGATCCCGCAGCACCGCCCAGTGGGCGCCCTGGCGCACGAGGGCGGCCCCCAGCTCTTCGTGCCGCGAGCGGACGGCGGCGATGTCCGCGCAGGCCAGGTCCAGGTGGGCGGAGGCCGGCCGCTCGTCGTCGAGCCGCTGGAGCAGCAGCCGCACGGGCAGGCCCGCCGGCGGTTTCAGCACCGTGAACTCCGGCCGGGACCCCGGCTGCCGCTCCCAGCCGGTGAGCCGGTCCCAGAAGGCGGTCTCGGCGTCGTACGCGGACGGCGGGATGTCGAGGCACACCTGGTCCAGGCGGCTGCCCGCCACCACCGGCGGCCGTACCGTCTCCCCGTGCCAGGGCACCGCACAGAACAACGGGCCCGCGGGCGACCGCAGGACGGCCCAGTCGCCGTGGTCCGCCACGAGATCCGCGCCGAGTTCGCGGGCGGCCCGGATCAACTCCCGCACGTCCTCGGTGCAGAGGTCGATATGGGCGCCGCCGTCTGTCTCGGCGACGCCCTGGAGCTTCACGCACGCGTCCGTCCCGTCGGCCCCGCCGGGCAGCAGCGTCAGGAACTCGCCCTGGTCGCCCCGAAGTTGGGACAGCCGGGTGCCGGTCACGGCCGTCCAGAAGGCGCGCGCCTCGGCCAGGCGTGCGGCGGGCCGGTCGACGAAGGCGTAGGTCCAGCGAATGATCACGTTCGGGAGTGTAGGCGTGAAGTCCCCCGAGCGCCGGGGGCGTTCACTGCGTGGGCCGCTGGAGGAAGCGCAGCTGGTTCCCGGCCGGGTCCCGGAAGGCGCAGTCGCGCACCCCGTACGGCTGGTCCGTCGGTTCCTGCAGCACATCCGCTCCGGACCCACGCACCCGCTCGAACAGCGCGTCGCAGTCCTCGGTGGTGAAGATGACCCCGCGCAGCATGCCCTTGGCGAGCAGTTCGGCCATCGCCTGCCGGTCGGCGGGGGAGGCGTCGGGGTTCGCGCCCGGCGGCTCCAGCACGATCTCCACGTCCGGCTGGAGAGGCGAGCCCAGCGTCACCCACCGCATGTTCTCGAAGCCCACGTCGTTGCGGACCTCCAGGCCGAGCACGTCACGGTAGAAGGCCAGGGCCTTGTCGTGGTCGTCCACCGCGATGAAGCACTGCTTGAGTTTCACGTCCATGGGGTCACGCTAGGCCCTCTTCGGGCCGTGGCGCGCGGGACCTCACCAGGGCCGGCGGCGCGGGCGGGTGAGCGTACGGGCCACGCAGGACGGGATCACCGCGCTCGCCTCGTGGTCGCGGGCCCGGTAGGCGCTCGGCGTCTCGCCGACCAGCTCGGTGAAGCGGGAACTGAAGGAGCCGAGCGAGGTACAGCCGACGGCGAGGCACACTTCGGTCACGGTGAGATCGCCCCGGCGCAGCAGCGCCTTGGCCCGCTCGATCCGGCGGGTCATGAGATAGCTGTACGGCGTCTCGCCGAAGGCCTTGCGGAAGCTGCGCTGGAAGTGACCGGGGGACATCAGGGCGTTGCGGGCCAGCTCCGTCATGTCGAGGGGCTCGGCGTACTCGCGGTCCATACGGTCCCGCACGCGCCGCAGCCGTCTGAGGTCCTCCAGGGCGGTCATTCCCTCAGCTTCGCACAGGGGCACACGACAGCGTCCTGCCGCTTCGGCGGAGCGTTGCTTCCGGTTCTCCGCGCATGGCTCCGCGTAGGGGCATGCCCGGGGAGAGGGAGTCGGAGGTGCTCGGTCCGCCGGGCTGCCCGGCGTCCGGGGTGCGGAGACGACCGCACCCGGACCGCCAGGGACGCCGTGGTCGGCGGCCTGTGGGCCGGGTGCGGAAGGTGGACCAAGCGACCGAACAAAATCGCAGGTCAAGCGGCATGATCCAAGATCAGGCCTTCTTGGTCTCCCAGAAGATCTTGTCGATCTGGGCGATGTAGTCCAGCGCCTTCTGGCCCGTCGCCGGGTCGGTGGACGCCTTGGCGGCCGAGAGGGCCTTCAGGGTGTCGTTGACCAGCTGGTGCAGCTCCGGGTACTTCTCGAAGTGCGGGGCCTTGAAGTAGTCGCTCCAGAGCACGGAGACGTGGTGCTTCGCGAGTTCCGCGCGCTGCTCCTTGATGACGGTGGCACGCGCCTGGAAGTGGGGGTCGTCATTGCCGGCCATCTTTTCCTGGACGGCCTTCACCGACTCCGCCTCGATGCGGGCCTGGGCCGGGTCGTACACGCCGCAGGGCAGGTCGCAGTGGGCGCTGACCTTGACCTTGGGGGCAAACAGGCGGGAAAGCATGGAGCATTCCTTCCTCGTGATCGTCTTCTCAGGTGCGACATTACTCCCTGTGGAAGGCGATTTCTCGGGCGCCCCCTAGGGCTTAGGACAAAAGTCCAGGGTGAGACTGAGACTGGTGGAGGAACGGACCGGGGAGGTGCCGGGGATGCCGGAGCCGTCGCAGGAGACCGAGCGGGGGAGGGCCGTGGCGCCCTTGGGGCTGGCCGAGGTGACGGGCCCGTCCATGGTGCCCACGCTCCGGCACGGTGACCGGCTGCTGCTGCAGTACGGGGCCGTGATCCGATCAGGGGACGTCGTGGTCCTGCGTCATCCGTTCCAGCAGGACCTGCTGGTCGTCAAACGGGCCGTGGAGCGGCGCGAGGGCGGCTGGTGGGTGCTCGGGGACAATCCGTACGCGGGTGGGGACAGCACCGACTACGGGGTCGTGCCGGATGAACTCATCCTGGGCAAGGCCCGGTTCAGGTACCGGCCCCTGCCGGCCGGTCAGCGCTCGCCGCTGACGCTGGTGCGCTGGGCACTCTCGGCCGCGAGGCCGCTCTTCTCCGACCGGTCGGCCTCCAGGCGCTTGCGGGCCCGGTAGGCGGCCACGTTGGCGCGGGTCGCGCAACGGTCGGAGCAGTAGCGCCGGGAGCGGTTGGTGGAGGTGTCGAGGTAGGCGTTGCGGCACGGGGCCGCCTCGCACAGGCCGAGGCGGTCCACGCCGTACTCGGTCAGGTGGAAGGCCAGGCCCATCGCCGCGATCGCCGCGTAGCCGGCGGTGGCGTTGGACGGGTGGTCGGCCAGGTGCATGTGCCACAGCGGGCGGCCGTCCTCGTCGCGGTAGTCGTGCCCGGAGATCTGGGGGCTCACCGGGAACTCCAGCAGCAGTGAGTTCAGCAGGTCCACGGCGAGGGTCTCGTCGTCCTTGTCGGCCGCTTCGAAGACCGCGCGCAGCCGGGCCCGGACCGAGCGGAAGCGTGTGACATCGGCGTCCGTGGCGCGGCGGGCCGCCGACGAGTTGGCGCCGAAGAGGTCGCGGACGGCCTCGACCGAGGTCAGGGTGTCCTTGCCCCGGGCCGGTTCCTCGCTGTTGACGAGACGCACGGCGTAATCCGAGTAATAGGCCAGTTCCACTTGTAGTCCTTACGGTGGCGCTTTATGGTGTCGTGTCTGCGGTCGGGTAACAGCCGGTCGTGTATCCAGGGTATTACGCGGAACGAGGGGAGCTGAGGGTCCATGACCACGAGCACCGGGACCGACTGGGCGGCCTGGCAGGAGAGCTGGGACCGGCAGCAGGAGTGGTACATGCCGGACCGTGAGGAACGCTTCCGGATCATGCTCGACATGGTGGAGGCGCTCGTGGGCACCGCCCCGCGCGTGCTCGACCTGGCGTGCGGCACCGGCAGCATCACCGCCCGGCTGCTCGCCCGCTTCCCGGAGGCCACCAGCACCGGCGTCGACCTCGACCCGGCGCTGCTCGCCATCGCGCGCGGCACCTTCGAGGGCGACGACCGGGTCTCCTTCGTCACCGCCGACCTCAAGAATCCCGACTGGACGGCGAAGCTGCCGTACGACTCCTACGACGCCGTCCTGACCGCCACGGCCCTGCACTGGCTGCACAGCGAACCCCTCGCGGCCCTCTACGGTCAGGTCGCGGAACTCGTACGCGACGGCGGTGTCTTCATGAACGCGGACCACATGATCGACGAGACGACGCCCCGGATCAACGCGGCCGAGCGCGCCCGGCGCCACGCGCGCATGGATCAGGCCAAGCGGGACGGGGCCCTGGACTGGGCCGAGTGGTGGCAGCTCGCGGCCCAGGATCCCGTCCTCGCCGAGCCGACCGCCAAGCGCTTCGAGATCTACGGCGAGCACGCCGACGGGGACATGCCCTCGGCGGCCTGGCATGCGCGTGTGCTGCGCGAGCAGGGCTTCGGCGAGGCCCGGCCGGTGTGGTGCTCCCCGTCGGACACCCTGCTGCTGGCACTGAAGTAGGTGCGAGCCGCGCGCCGCGGAGGCGGTACGAGGGGTGCGTACCCCCTCTTCCGTGTCCCGGGGGCCTGCCCCTCGCACTGGCGCCGGCGGTCCGGCCGCCCATCGCCCTCGGCCCCGGGGCCCGGCTGCCGCCCCTGCCGCTCGTGCTGCACCGAGGGGCCACCGCCCCCGGACCCCCGCAAACGCCGGAAGGACGAAAGGTTCCCGCTCACGCGGGCCCGGCTGCGGCAACCGGCGCCGAAGCACCGCCTGTTGTCCTCGCCGCATGGGGAAGGGCGGTACGGAGAGCCCGTACCGCCCTTCCCCGGCGACGTGTCAGAGAACCTTGGACAGGAACGACTGCGTCCGCTCGTGCTGCGGGTTGGTCAGGACATCCCGGGGATGGCCGGATTCGACCACCACACCGTCGTCCATGAACACCAGGCTGTCGCCCACCTCGCGGGCGAAGCCCATCTCGTGGGTGACGACGACCATGGTCATACCGGACTCGGCGAGGTCGCGCATGACGTCAAGGACGTCACCGACCAGCTCCGGGTCCAGGGCCGAGGTCGGCTCGTCGAACAGCATCAGCTTCGGGTCCATCGCGAGGGCCCGGGCGATCGCCACACGCTGCTGCTGGCCGCCGGAGAGCTGCGAGGGGTAGTGCCCGGCCCGGTCGGCCAGGCCCACGCGCTCCAGCAGCTGCATGGCCCGCTCCCGGGCCTGCGTCCTGCTCACGCCCCTCACCTGGACCGGCGCCTCCATGACGTTCTCCAGGGACGTCATGTGCGGGAACAGGTTGAAGCGCTGGAAGACCATGCCGATGTCCCGGCGCTTCGTCGCGACCTCGCGGTCACGCAGCTCGTACAGCTTGTCGCCCTGCTGGCGGTAGCCGACCAGCTCGCCGTCGACGTACAGCCGCCCGGCGTTGATCTTCTCCAGGTGGTTGATGCACCGCAGGAACGTCGACTTGCCGGAGCCGGAGGGGCCGATGAGGCAGAAGACCTCGCCCGGCTTCACCTCCAGGTCGATGCCCTTGAGCACCTCGACGTGGCCGAAGGACTTGTGGACGCCCTCCGCCCTGACCATCGGGACCGTGCCCTGCGCGGGGGTGTCCTGCTTCTTGCTCAGCTTGTCGGTCATGCGCCCACCGCTCCCTTCGGGCGGCCCAGCGACAGCATGTTGGCCTTCACCTTCTGCCACGGCGTGGGCGGCAGCTGGCGGCTGGAGCCACGGGCGTAGTAGCGCTCGATGTAGTACTGGCCCACGCTCAGGACCGAGGTCATGATCAGGTACCAGGCCGCGGCGAGGAAGTACATCTCCACCGGGGCACCGGAGTTCTGGCCGATGTCCTGGGCGTAACGGAACAGCTCGGGATACTGGACGGCCGCCACGAGCGAGGTCGTCTTCAGCATGTTGATCACTTCGTTGCCCGTGGGCGGCACGATGACGCGCATCGCCTGCGGGATGACCACCCGGCGCAGCGTCTTGCCGTGGCTCATGCCCAGGGCGTGGGCCGCCTCGGTCTGGCCCTCGTCCACCGCGAGCAGACCGGCCCGGCAGATCTCGGCCATGTACGCCGCCTCGTTCAGACCCAGGCCGAGCAGCGCCGTCAGCAGCGGCGTCATGAAGTTCGACCACTCGTCTTTGTAGAGCGGCATCAGGTTGATGTAGTGGAAGACCAGGCCCAGGTTGAACCAGAGGAACAGCTGGACCAGGACCGGGGTGCCGCGGAAGAACCAGATGTAGAACCAGGCGATCGCGGAGGTCACCGGGTTCTTCGACAGCCGCATCACCGCCAGGACGATGCCGCCGACGATTCCGATCAGCATCGACAGGACCGTCAGCAGGAGGGTCTTGTAGACACCGGTCATGATCCGGTCGTCGAAGAAGTAGTCCGGTACCGCGTGCCAGTTGATCTGGCCCTGTCCGAACGCGTAGATGATCGCGACGAGGAGTGCGATCGCGATGACGGCGGTGACGTAGCGCCCGTAATGCCGGACCGGAATGGCCTTGATGGCCTCCGCGCCGGCCGGGGGCGTGTCCTTCGGGCCCGCCGTCTTGTCAATGTCAGTCACGGGTGTTGCCTCTCAGTGGCCGCTGGCGCTGCCGCGGGTCACTTGCCGCCGTTGACGACGGACTTCTTGACGGCGCCGTCCTGAGCGCCCCACTTCTCGAGGATCTTCTGGTACTCGCCGTTCCCGATGATCGCGTCCATCGCGGCCTGGAGGGCGCCCCGCAGCTGGGTCTCCTTCTTGGCGACGGCGATGCCGTACGGGGCCGCCTCGACCTGGTCGCCGACGATCTGGAAGTCCTTGCCGCTGCCGGAGGTCTTCACCGCGTACGCGGCGACCGGGAAGTCGGCGGACACGGCGTCCGCGCCACCGGAGCGCAGCCGGGTCTGGGCCTGCTGGTTGTCGTCGAACGCCTCGATGGCGAGCTTCTTGCCGCTCGGACACTTCTTGGCCTGCTGCTTGGCCAGGTCCTCGGAAGTGGTGCCGCGCTGGACGGCGAGCTTCTTGCCGCACAGGTCTTCCCAGGTCGTGATGCCCTTGGTGTCGCCCTTGCGCGTGTAGATCGAGACGCCGGCGGTCAGGTAGTCGACGAAGTCGACGCCCTCGCCGACCTTCTTGCCGGTGTCCGGGTCGACACCCTCCTGACGGTTCTTGTTGTCCGTCATCGCCGACATCGCGATGTCGTAGCGGTCCGAGCGCAGACCGGTGAGCAGGCCGTCGAAGGTGCCGTTCTGGAACTCGAACGTCACCCCGAGCTGCTTGCCCATGGCCGCCGCCAGGTCGGGGTCCAGGCCGACGACCTTGCCGGAGGAGTCCTTGTACTCCACCGGGGCGTAGGCGATGTCCGAGCCGACCCGGATCTTGCCCTTGCTGCGGATGTCCTGCGGGAGCTTGTCGGCCAGCGGGGCGCTGCTGGTCGCGCTGCCGGAGTCGTTGTTCTTGTCCTTGGTCTGGTCACCGCAGCCGGTGAGCAGCAGGGCGCCTGCGACCGCGATCGCACCGACCGCGGCCAGACGGGAGTGCGCGGCGGTGGTACGACGGGTGGAGCTTGCGGTCATCGTGGTTCCTCCGGCGGATGGGAAGAGTTGCCGATGGGTCGACGGAAACACACACCTTCGCGTGTCGCGACCTCGTGGGTTTACGGCATCTTGCCATTCGGACTACGCCATTCAGGGGCGTCACTATGTCAAAATCGGATAACGGGTGCCCCCGAATCACATCAGGTCGGTACATCCCCGGTCCATCACCGCCGAACATCTGCGGGAATCCAGCACTCCGGCCGGAAAATCTTCGGCGCGTCTCACGATGTGATCACCCGCCCGCCGGACCCCGCCGGCCGGGCTTGGGCGCCTGCGCGCCGGACCCCGCCGGCCGGGCCTGCGTGCTTGCGCGCCCATCCGGGCCGTCGGCCGCGTGCCATCCGCGCGTCGCTTCGCGGTTCCGGGATGTGACCTTGCACCTAATGGACTCGTCGTGGGTACCGTCCGTCCGGTAAGAAGGTTCTTTACACCCCTCATCCGGGGCTCAGGGCGCGTGTGCGGCGCGCCCGTCGCGTATGTGCTCGTACGTATCCGCAATCGAGCCGTACGCGGTGCCCGCCCACCCCTCACCAGGAGTGGTCGACCCTCAAACCATGCATACCTAAGGGGTAAAACAAAGTGGCAGCGGAGATCGTCAATCCTCGCAGCGACGCCAGTACGGATCAGGACGGCGGGGCCGAGCCCCTCGATTCCTTCGATCCGGTGTTCGCGCTGCACCGCGGCGGCAAGATGGCTGTGCAGGCCACCGTGCCGGTCCGTGACAAGGACGACCTTTCCCTCGCGTACACGCCCGGTGTGGCGCGCGTGTGCACCGCGATCGCGGAACAGCCGGACCTGGTCAACGACTACACATGGAAGTCCTCGGTGGTGGCCGTCGTGACCGACGGCACGGCCGTGCTCGGACTCGGGGACATCGGTCCCCAGGCCTCCCTCCCCGTGATGGAGGGCAAGGCGATCCTGTTCAAGCAGTTCGGCGGCGTCGACGCGGTGCCGATCGCGCTCGACTGCACCGACGTGGACGACATCGTGGAGACCGTCGTCCGGCTCGCCCCGTCCTTCGGCGGAGTGAACCTGGAGGACATCTCGGCGCCCCGGTGCTTCGAGATCGAGCGCCGGCTGCAGGAGCGCCTCGACATCCCGGTCTTCCACGACGACCAGCACGGTACGGCCGTCGTGACGCTCGCGGCGCTGCGGAACGCGGCCCGGCTGAGCAGGCGCGAGATCGGACAGCTGCGGGCCGTCATCTCGGGCGCCGGCGCGGCCGGTGTCGCCATCGCCAAGATGCTGGTGGAAGCCGGCATCGGGGACGTGGCCGTGGCGGACCGCAAGGGCGTCGTGTCGGCGGACCGGGAGGACCTGACGCCGGTCAAGCGTGAGCTGGCCTCCTTCACCAACAAGGCGGGCCTCACCGGCTCGCTGGAGGACGCCCTCGCGGGCGCCGACGTCTTCATCGGCGTCTCCGGCGGTACGGTCCCGGAGGCGGCCGTGGCCTCCATGGCGGAGGGCGCCTTCGTCTTCGCGATGGCCAACCCGAACCCGGAGGTCCACCCGGAGGTGGCGCACAAGTACGCGGCGGTCGTCGCGACCGGGCGCTCGGACTTCCCGAACCAGATCAACAACGTGCTGGCCTTCCCCGGGATCTTCGCGGGGGCGCTGCAGGTGCGGGCCACACGGATCACGGAGGGCATGAAGATCGCTGCGGCGGAGGCGCTGGCCGCGGTGGTCGGTGACGATCTCGCCGCCGACTATGTGATTCCGTCGCCGTTCGACGAGCGGGTCGCTCCGGCGGTCACGGCGGCGGTCGCGGCTGCTGCTCGTGCCGAGGGCGTCGCTCGTCGCTGACGTTGCGCTGAATGGCCCCGTCCGTTCGGGCGGGGCCGTTTCTTTACCCGCCCGCCCGGCCGATCGGGTGATGGCGAGGGTGCCCTCGACGCCTGTCGGAGGCGGGTGGGCCGAGTGGGTGCTGTCGCGCAAGAGGGCATGTGTCACAGCGCCCCGCGGTTCCGTCGGCTGGACGGCGCACCTATCGTCGAGCCCATGTTCGCTGTCTACGCCGCCCGAATCGACCGCGACCAGCCGCTCACCGGCCTCGAGTTGGGGGAGCGTCCGGCTCCCGAGGCCCGTCCCGGCTGGAGCACCATCACGGTGCGGGCCGCTTCCCTCAACCACCACGACCTCTGGTCCCTGCGCGGCGTCGGCCTCCCCGAGGACCGGCTCCCGATGATCCTCGGCTGCGACGCCGCCGGCATCGACGAGGACGGCAACGAGGTCGTCCTGCACTCCGTCATCGGCCAGACCGGCCATGGCGTCGGCCCGAACGAGCCGCGCTCGATCCTCACCGAGCGCTATCAGGGCACCTTCGCCGAACAGGTCGCCGTACCGACCTGGAACGTCCTGCCCAAGCCCAGGGAACTGTCCTTCGCCGAGGCCGCCTGCCTGCCGACCGCGTGGCTGACGGCGTACCGGATGCTCTTCACCAACGCCGGGGTGCGGCCCGGCGACTCGGTTCTCGTGCAGGGCGCGGGCGGCGGTGTCGCCACGGCCGCGATCGTGCTCGGCAAGGCGGCGGGACTGCGGGTCTTCGCCACCAGCCGCGACGAGGCGAAGCGGAAGCGGGCCCTGGAGCTGGGGGCCGTGGAGGCGGTGGAGCCGGGAGCGCGGCTGCCGCAGCGGGTGGACGCCGTCATCGAGACCGTGGGCGCCGCCACCTGGTCCCACTCGGTGAAGTCGCTCCGGCCCGGCGGCACGCTCGTCATCTCCGGGGCCACCAGCGGGGACCGGCCCTCGCATGCCGAGCTGACCCGCATCTTCTTCCTGGAGCTGAAGGTGGTCGGCTCCACCATGGGCACGAAGGACGAGCTGGAGGACCTGCTCTCCTTCTGCGCCGCGACCGGCGTAAGGCCCGTCATCGACGAGGAGCTGCCGCTGGACCGGGCCCGTGAGGGCTTCGAACGGCTCGCGTCCGGGGAGCAGTTCGGGAAGATCGTGCTCACCAGCTTCTGAACTCCTCAGGTCTCCTCAGGCTGAAAGGGCTGAAAGGGCTGGAAGGGCTGGGAAGGGCTGTCAGGCGGGTCCGGGGTGCCGGACCCGCCTTCTTCACGGCGCGGATGTCAACTAAGGTTGACATGGAGCTTCCGTCAACGTAGGTTGACATCATGACGGAAGCAACGGATCTCGCCGAGCGCGCAGGCGATCGAGACCCGCGGGTCGGACTGCGGGCCGTGGCCGCGCTGCGCAGACTGCTGGAGCAGCTGGAGGCGGTGCAGGTGCGCAATGCGCGCAATCAGGGCTGGTCGTGGCAGGAGATCGCCGCGGAGCTCGGTGTCAGCAGGCAGGCCGTGCACAAGAAGTACGGGAGGCGTTGATGTTCGAGCGGTTCACGAAGGACGCCCGGGCCGTGGTCAAGGGGTCTTTCACGCACGCGGAGGGGGATGGGGCGCGGTCTGTCGGTGCCGAGCATCTGCTGCTCGCTCTCCTCGACCGGGAGGGCAGCCGGGCGTCCTTCGCGCTGTCCGCCCTGGGGCTCGCCGAGCGCCGGGAGCCGGTGCGGCGGGCCCTGGCGGAGGCGCGGCGGCGTGCGGGGCTGACCCGGGCGGACGCGGACGCGCTGGCGGGGCTGGGGATCGATGTGTCGGAGGTCGTGGCCCGGGTCGAGGAGGCGCACGGCGTCGGGGCCATGTCCGGGGACTGGGACGGTGGAGGCCGGGGCCGGGGGGACGGGCGTCGGCTGAGTTTCGGCCGGGGGGCGAAGGATGTGCTGGAGAAGGCCCTGCGGGTTGCTCTCGGCCGCCGGGAGAGGCACATCGGGGATGAGCATCTGCTGTTGGCGCTGACTGTCCTGCCGGGGGTGGCGGGCGAGGTGCTGGCCGACGTGGGGGTGTCGTACGAGGCGGTGACGCGGGTGCTGAACGGGGAGGCCGGGGCCGGGTGACCGGGGTTTTCGCCCACCCCCAGCCGACTCGGTCGGCTGGGGGCGGGCCGCTCGGGGCTGGAAGGCCCGGGCTGGTCCGCCGGCGGCGGGGTCAGGGAGTCGGGGGGCGGAGCAGGGATGTGATGCGGGCCGCAGCCGCGGAGAGGTGATGGCGGGCGTCGCGCAACTGGCTGGCGGTGATGCCGTGGTCGCGGGCCGTGTCGCGGATGTCGTCGCGGAAGCGGTCCAAGAGTCGGTCCAGGTCACGGGCCGGATCGCCCGTGAAGTCCGCGTGGGCCCAGGAGGGTTCGTAAGCGGCCGGGAAGTCCTCCGGAGTGGAGGGGTGGTCCGGTTCGGGGCCGGGCGTGGACCCGGCCGTGCCCTCGGGGGTGCGGCCGAAGGGCCAGTCCTTGCCGAACTCCTTGCCGAGGCCCTTTCCGAACTCGCCGAAGTCCTTCGCCAGTTCGGTCAGGCCCTCGCGGACGCCGGTCGGCCAGTCGCCGCGGGTGAAGTGGTCCTGGACGCGGTCCTGGACCCGCCGGGCGATCCGCTGCATCTCCGCCTCCGCCTGTGCCCGTGCCCGGGCCTGGGCCTCCTGGGCCTGGCGACGGGCCTGCTGGGCCTCCTCGCGGGCCCGGCGACTCTCGTCCTTGGCGCGGCGGGCCTGCTCCTTCCACTCCTGCTTGACCCGGCGCATCTCCTCCTCGGCGGCGCGCCAGGCCTCCTTGTCACCGATGCCGCCGAACTCCCCGGAAGGGCCCGCCGGGCCTCCTGCCGCCGTGGTGCCCCGACGGGCCTCGGAGGCCGCCGCCCGCATCTCGCGGCGCAGGTCGCCCGCCGCGCCGCGCACATCGGCCCTCATCTCGGCGGCCAGCTCCGCGACCGACTCGCGGATCTCCAGCTCCAGGTCGGCCAGCTCACCGCTGCGGTCGGCCAGTTCGGCGCGGCCGGCGTCCGTGATGGAGTACACCTTGCGGCCGCCCTCGGTGGTGTGCCGGACCAGGCCCTCGGCCTCCAGCTTGGCCAGGCGGGGGTAGACCGTACCCGCCGAGGGGGCGTACAGCCCCTGGAAGCGCTCCTCCAGGAGCCTGATCACCTCGTAGCCGTGGCGCGGGGCCTCGTCGAGCAGCTTGAGCAGGTACAGGCGGAGGCGGCCGTGGGCGAAGACGGGAGGCATGTCAGAGCACCTTCTTGTCGGTCGTGCCGTCGGCCGGGGTGTCGGTGGGGTCGGCGCCCCGGCCGGAGACGGAATTGTCCCCCGGAGCGGCCGGCGCGGTGTCGACCGGGTCGGGTGTGGGGCCGGCGCCGGGGTTCCGTGGGGGCTCGGCCTCCCAGGGGGTGCTCTCCCCGTCCTCGCGGGTCGGGCGGCGCAGCAGGGCGATGGAACCGGAGACCGTGGTGGCCCGGAGCCTGCCGGTGCCCGCGCCGAGCCGGCCGGTGATCTGGTGGGCGCCCCACTGGCCGTGCACCCGCAGTCCGTCGAAAGCGCTGGAGATCGTGCCGCTCGCCGTGTTCGCCACGACCTCGGCGTCCGCCGGGTGGGGCAGGCGGATGGCGATCTCGCCGGAGACGCTGGTGAGGCTGACCTCCGTGGGGCCGTCCGGGTCCAGGTCCACGATCATGGAGCCGCTGACGGAGTCGGCGCGGACGGAGGGGCCGGAGCCCTCGACCACGGTCAGGTCTCCCGAGACCGAGTGGAACCGCAGGTCGCCGGTGACCGCCTGGGCCTCCAGGTTCCCCGAGACGGTCTCCGCGCGGACGGGGCCCGCGACGCCGACCAGGGTGGTGTCGCCGGTCACTCCCCTGATCACCGCCGGGCCGCGGATGCCGGAGACGACCGCGCCGGCGCCGACCACGCCCACCTCCACGCGCGTGCCGGCGGGGACCGCCAGGGAGACGACCGCACTGCGCCGCCAGCCCTTGCGGTCGAGCCATTTCAGGAAGCCCTTCCAGGGCAGATCGTCGTAGGCCACCGTGAGGACGCCGCGCCTCTGGGTGATCACCAGGGGTGGGCCCTCGATGTCCGAGACCTCCAGGCGTGCGGAACCTTCGTCCGTGCCCACCACGTTCACCGTTCCGTTGACGATGCGGACGTGCAGGTCGCTCACGGCGGTGTCGAAGGTGAGCTTCTGGGGCTCGGTGACGCTCCACTCGGACATGGATGTCCTCCTCGGCGGGATCCGGCCAGGACACGCCATATCGCGTCCTCTCAAAGACACGATATATCGCGGTTGCCGGAAGTCAAGACACTCACGAGGCACGCAGAACGGGGCGCCGTACAGGCGCCCCGCAGTCAGACCGCTGATGGACGACCTACCCGTCGTCCGCTTCGTCGTCCTACTCGTCCTACTCGTCGTCCTCGTCGTCCAACCGGGCGAGCCAGGTCGCCAGGCGCTCCACCGGCACCTCGAAGTCCGGGTTCAGGTCGACGAACGTCCGCAGCTGTTCGGCGAGCCACTCGAAGGTGATCTCCTCCTCACCGCGCCGCTTCTCCAGTTCTTCAATGCCTCGGTCGGTGAAGTACACAGATGCTCTCCTGTGGGTCGGCCATGGGCCAGGGTTCTACGGAGCCAGCGTATGCGGAGGAAGGGCCCGGCCCCGAGTCCGTGGGGACTCGGGGCCGGGCCCCTCAGCGCGTGTGCCGGAGGCCCTACGCCTCGAACACCTCACGCACCAGCTGCTCCTGCTCGGCCTGGTGGCGCTTGGCGGAGCCCACCGCCGGGGAGGAGCCGTGCGGACGCGAGATACGCCGCAGACGCTCGCCCGCCGGGATGTCCGCGCCGACCGCCAGGTCCAGGTGGTCGATCAGGTTGAGCGCGATGAACGGCCAGGCACCCTGGTTCGCCGGCTCCTCCTGCGCCCACAGGTACTTCTCGGCGTTCGGGTACTTGTTGACCTCCGCCTGGAGCTCGGCACCCGGCAGCGGGTACAGGCGCTCGATGCGGATGATCGCCGTGTCCGTGACGCCGCGCTTCTGCCGCTCGGCCTCGAGGTCGTAGTAGACCTTGCCGGCGCAGAAGACGACCTTGCGGACCGCGGCCGGGTCGACCGAGCCGTCCCCGATGACCGGGCGGAACTGCCCCGTGGTGAACTCCTCCGCCTTCGAGGCCGCGGCCTTCAGGCGCAGCATCGACTTCGGGGTGAAGACGACCAGCGGCTTGTGGTGCGGGTTGTGCACCTGCCACCGCAGGAGGTGGAAGTAGTTCGACGGGAGCGTGGGCATGGCCACCGTCATGTTGTTCTGGGCGCAGAGCTGGAGGAACCGCTCGGGACGCGCGGACGAGTGGTCCGGTCCCTGGCCCTCGTAGCCGTGCGGCAGCAGCAGGGTGACGCCGGAGGTCTGGCCCCACTTCTGCTCGGCCGAGGAGATGAACTCGTCGACGACCGTCTGGGCGCCGTTGACGAAGTCGCCGAACTGCGCCTCCCACATCACGAGGGCGTCGGGGCGGGCCAGCGAGTAGCCGTACTCGAAGCCCATCGCCGCGTACTCGGAGAGCAGGGAGTTGTAGACGTTCAGGCGGGCCTGGTCCTCGGAGAGGTAGTGCAGCGGGGTGTACTCCTCGCCGGTCTCCCGGTCGATCAGCACCGCGTGGCGCTGGCCGAAGGTGCCGCGCTGGGAGTCCTGGCCCGCCAGGCGGACCGGGGTGCCCTCCAGCAGCAGGGAGCCGATGGCGAGGGTCTCGCCCATGCCCCAGTCGATCGTGCCGTCCTCGACCATCGCCGCACGGCGCTGCAGCTGCGGCTGCAGACGCGGGTGAACGGTGATGTGGTCCGGGACGTTGACCTGGGACTCGGCGATCCGCTTGACGACCTCCGCGGAGACCGCGGTCGGGACCGCGACCGGGAAGCCGTCCTGCGGCGCCTGGACGTCACCCGCGACCGGCTGCGAGGTGGCCTCGCGGACCTCCGTGAAGACCTTCTCCAGCTGGCCCTGGTAGTCCTGCAGGGCCTGCTCGGCCTCTTCCAGGGTGATGTCGCCCCGACCGATGAGGGACTCGGTGTAGAGCTTGCGCACCGAGCGCTTCTTGTCGATCAGGTCGTACATCAGCGGCTGGGTGAAGGCCGGGTTGTCCGACTCGTTGTGACCGCGGCGGCGGTAGCAGATGAGGTCGATCACCACGTCCTTGTTGAACGCCTGGCGGAACTCGAAGGCCAGACGGGCGACGCGCACCACGGCCTCGGGGTCGTCGCCGTTCACGTGGAAGATCGGGGCCTCGATCATGCGGGCCACGTCCGTCGCGTACATGGAGGAACGCGAGGACTCGGGGGCGGCGGTGAAGCCGACCTGGTTGTTGATGACGATGTGGACCGTGCCGCCGGTGCGGTATCCGCGCAGCTGCGACATGTTCAGGGTCTCGGCCACCACGCCCTGGCCCGCGAAGGCCGCGTCGCCGTGGATCGCCACCGGCAGGACCGTGAAGTCCGTACCGCCCTTGTTGATGATGTCCTGCTTGGCGCGCGCGACACCCTCGAGGACCGGGTCGACCGCCTCGAGGTGGGAGGGGTTCGCGACCAGGCTGACCTTGATCTGCTCGCCGTCCAGGCCCGTGAAGGTGCCCTCGGCGCCCAGGTGGTACTTCACGTCGCCGGAGCCGTGCATCGACTTCGGGTCGAGGTTGCCCTCGAACTCGCGGAAGATCTGCGCGTACGACTTGCCGACGATGTTCGCCAGGACGTTCAGGCGGCCACGGTGGGCCATGCCGATGACGACCTCGTCCAGCCGGGACTCGGCCGCGGAGTCGATCACCGCGTCGAGCAGCGGGATGACGGACTCGCCGCCCTCCAGCGAGAAGCGCTTCTGGCCGACGTACTTGGTCTGCAGGAAGGTCTCGAAGGCCTCCGCCGCGTTCAGGCGGCGCAGGATGCGCAGCTGCTCCTCGCGCTCCGGCTTGGAGTGCGGGCGCTCCACCCGGTCCTGGATCCACTTGCGCTGCTTGGGGTCCTGGATGTGCATGAACTCGATGCCGGTGGTGCGGCAGTACGAGTCGCGCAGCACGCCGAGGATGTCACGCAGCTTCATCATCGACTTGCCGGCGAAGCCGCCGACGGCGAACTCGCGCTCCAGGTCCCACAGGGTGAGACCGTGCTCGATGATGTCCAGGTCGGGGTGCTTGCGCTGGCGGTACTCCAGCGGGTCGGTGTCGGCCATGACGTGGCCGCGGACCCGGTAGGAGTGGATCAGCTCGAAGACGCGGGCGGCCTTGGTGACGTCGTCGTCGTGGCTGGCGTCGATGTCCCGGAGCCAGCGGACCGGCTCGTAGGGGATGCGCAGGGCCTCGAAGATGTCGTCGTAGAAGCCGTTCTCGCCGAGCAGAAGGTTCGCGACCTGGCGGAGGAACTCGCCGGAGGCGGCGCCCTGGATCACCCGGTGGTCGTAGGTCGACGTGAGCGTCATGACCTTCGAGATGCCGAGCTTGTTCAGGGTGTCCTGACTGGTGCCCTGGAACTCCGCCGGGTAGTCCATGGAGCCGACGCCCATGATCACGGACTGGCCGGGCATCAGACGCGGCACGGAGTGGACGGTGCCGAGGCCGCCAGGGTTGGTCAGGGAGACCGTGACTCCGGTGAAGTCGTCCATCGTCAGCTTGCCGTCGCGGGCACGGCGGACGATGTCCTCGTAGGCCTGCCAGAACTCGAAGAAGTTCAGCGTCTCGGCCTTCTTGATGGCGGCCACGACGAGCTGGCGGTCGCCGTTGGGCTTCACCAGGTCGATGGCCAGGCCGAGGTTGACGTGCGGCGGCTTGATGAGGGTCGGCTTGCCGTCCTTCTCACCGAACGACCAGTTCATCGCCGGCATGGCCTTGATGGCCTGCACCATCGCGTAGCCGATGACGTGCGTGAAGGAGATCTTCCCGCCGCGGGCGCGCTTGAGGTGGTTGTTGATGACGATGCGGTTGTCGAACAGCAGCTTCACCGGGACCGCGCGGACCGAGGTGGCGGTCGGCAGCTCCAGTGAGGCGTTCATGTTCTTCGCGACCGCGGCGGCCGGGCCGCGCAGCGTGATCAGCTCCGGGCCGTCGGGGGCCTGAGCGGCGGGGGCGGCCTTGGCCTTCGGCTGAGCGGGCGCCTGTGCGGGCTGCGCCGGCTTGGCCGGGGCGGGGGCGGCCTGTGCCGCGGGGGCCGGAGCCGCTGCGGGCTTCGGGGCCGCGGGGGCCGGAGCCGCGGGCTGGGCCTGCGGGGCCGACGGGGTTCCCCCCGCGCGAGCGGAGTCGAGCGTGGGGGAGGTGGTCTCTGCGGCCCCCGCGGCCGCAGTACCCGCCGGAGCCGGGGTGGCAGGAGCCCCCGGCTTGTAATCGGCGAAGAAGTCCCACCAGGCGCGGTCTACAGAATTCGGGTCCTGGAGGTACTGCTGATAGATCTCGTCGACGAGCCACTCGTTCGGACCGAACGCGGCAGCGGGGTTCTTCCCGGCTTGGTCGTCGGTCGTGGGGGCACCGCCCGGCCGAAGGCTGGGGGAGCTCGAGTTACTGGGGGACTGTGGCGACACGGCGGCAACCGCCCTCTTCCGCTTCACAAGGTGATGGACAGCGGGAATAAAGGCTACGCCTCCAAGACCGCGAAGGTCAGGTCGGGCCCGTTCATCGTCGTGTAAGTCACATCGGAAATCTTGTTTTAGGGCTTGATATGGCGGGAAACAAGCGTGGTTCCGCAGGTGAGAGGGTGCACCGGCATCGGCCCGGCGCGTCTTCGTTCGACGGGTGGCGCGGGCCTGCCCCTGATCACACGTGTCCAGCCGCACGGGAACGGCAGCGACCGTCGTGGATCTTGTGCTTCCGGTTCGAACCCTACGTCAACTCGGGACGGAAGACGGTCCCGGAAGGGTGACGATGATCCGGCAGCCCCGCTCGGACTCGGCCACACCGATCCGGCCGCCGTGCAGATCCACCGCCCACCGGGCGATCGCGAGCCCGAGTCCCGTACCGCCGTCGCTGCCCGGTCCGTGCGGCCGGGTCACCACTCCGCGGTTGAACCGCTCGAACACCCGGTGCCACTCCGACCGGGGGATACCGGGGCCCTCGTCCAGGACCTCCAGCTCCAGCGACTCCCGCTGCGGCCCGCGCCGCGCCTTCACCGTCACGCGGCCGTGCGGCGGGCTGTGCTTGACCGCGTTGTCGATCAGGTTCGCGACGACCTGGTGGATGCGCTCGGGGTCCGCGTGCGCGGTCAGCTCCGGTGGCGAGACGTCGAGGTGCAGATGGACGTCCGTCCGCGTGTGGCTGCCGGAGCCGGAGGCGATGCCCGCGCGCGCGGAGGCGACCATGTTGGCCTCCTTCAGTACGCCCGACAGGTACGGCCACACCTCGAACCGCCGCGTCTTCAGCGGCACGACGCCGTTGTCGAGGCGGGAGAGGTCCAGCAGCGTCTCCACGAGCCGGCCGAGCCGCTCGGTCTGCTTCAGGGCCGTGCGCATGGTCTCCGGGTCGGCCTCGGTGACCCCGTCGACGATGTTCTCCAGCACCGCGCGCAGCCCGGCGATCGGGGTGCGCAGCTCGTGCGAGACGTTCGCCACCAGCTCTTTGCGCTGCCGGTCCTGGGCCTCCAGCTCGTCGGCCATGACGTTGATCGTCCCGGCCAGGTCGCCGAGTTCGTCCCGGCGGTTCTCCTTCACGCGGCGCGTGTAGTCGCCCTGCGAGATCGAGCGGGCGACCGTGTTCATCTCGTCCAGCGGCATGGTGAGCGAGTGCGCCACGAACTGCGTTATCAGCAGTGTGGCGATCATCGAGAAGACCGTGATGAAGCGCAGCTCCGTCTTGGTGTGCACCGCGATCATCGACAGACCGGTGGTGATCAGCACCGAGATGACGACCAGCGCGCCCAGCTTGGTCTTGATCGAGAACGGGCGTACGCCGCCCCAGGGTCCCTCCCCGGGGCTCCTCCGTGCGGCCTGGCGCCCGGCACCGCTCATGGTGTCGGCGTCTCCAGGGCGTAGCCCACGCCGTGCACCGTGCGGATGCGTTCGGCGCCGATCTTCCGCCGCAGCGCCTTGATGTGGCTGTCGACCGTGCGGGTGCCCGAGGCGTCCGCCCAGTCCCACACCTCGGCCAGCAGCTGCTCGCGGGAGAGCACCGCGCGCGGGGTGTTCGCCAGGCACACCAGCAGGTCGAACTCGGTGGGCGTCAGATGGACGTCCTCGGACTTCACCCGCACCCGGCGCTGCGCGTGGTCGATCTCCAGCTCACCGAGGCGCAGGATCCCGCTGCGCGGCGTCGTGGCGGCGAGCGCGGCACGCTCCACGCGCCGCAGCAGCACATGCACGCGTGCCGCCAGCTCCCGCATGGAGAACGGCTTGGTCATGTAGTCGTCGGCACCCACGCCGAGCCCGACCAGCATGTCGGTCTCGTCGTCCCGCGCCGTGAGCATCAGCACCGGCACCGGCCGCTGCGCCTGCACCCGCCGGCAGACCTCGAGCCCGTCGAAGCCGGGCAGCATGATGTCGAGGATCAGCAGGTCGGGCTGCCAGGCCTCGGCCGTGTCGACGGCGGCCGGACCATCGGCCGCGGTTTGCACGAGAAATCCCTCGGCGCGGAGCCGGGCCGCGATGGCGTCGACGATCGTCGGGTCGTCCTCGACGACCAGCACCCGGCGCTGTGCGCCCGGGGTGGTCGTCGCCGCGCCGCTCTGGGAGGTGTGTGTCTGCTCCATCGCCCGCCCCTGTTGTTGCTTTCCGGAATCCGTGGGGTGATCCCATGTCTGCGATTGACGCTTGAATGATCTGCGTCAGGGCAGCACATTACGGGGACTCACCGCGCTGTCGCTATCCAGGTCGGACGCCGAGGTGCACGGCGTCCGGAACGCCCCGGGCAACGGGCACCTCTTCGGTACGCACCTGCCGGAACCCGGCATTCCGCATGGTTCCTTCAAATTCCGGAGAGGGCCTCGCCGACCACACCGCGAACACCCCGCCGGGCCTCAACACCCTTGCGCATGCGAGGAGTCCGGCCGTCGAGTAGAGGCCGTCGTTGTCCTCGGTGACGGTCCAGGCCGGGCCGTTGTCGATGTCGAGACACAGTGCGTCGAACGTGTCTGATGTCTCATTGACGTACGACACGAGATCGGCTTCCACGATCTCGGTGCGGGGATCGGCGAGCGCGGCGGCGGACAGCTCGGACAAGGGCCCGTGGTGATGCCAGCCGATGACGGCGGGCTCCCGCTCCACGACGACGATCCGCCCCCAGCGCGGGTCGGCGGCCGCGTGTGCGAGCGAGAACCCCACGCCCAGCCCCCCGATCAGCACGTCCGGCGCCGGGCGCCCGTCCAGGGCGGCGTAAGCGGCGTCGACCAGCAGCCGCTCCGAGCGGCCGTCGGAGGTGTCCATCAGGAAGCAGCCGTTGGCGATGATCTGGAGCAGCGCACCGTGTCTGCGCAGGACCACTTCGCCGTACGGGCCGTGGCGCCGGTCCAGGACCACGGGTGAGTCGTGCACGGCAGTCATGCGCTCATCCTGCTCGAACCGGGCTTGGTATTCACGGGAATTACGGATGCCGGGGCAAACGGGCCGGCGGATCCCGTGGTGACCGCACAGGGGTGCGAGCCGGGCGCGGGGGTACCCGTCGTGGGGCGTGAGGACCTGCTCGGTGCGCGGGGCTTCGCGAAAGCGGGCCGACGGGACACGGACGCAGCCGGAGCGTAAGAGGTTGCTGTGAATCCGCTCTCGCGTGGCCTCGGTCATAGACAGCGGCCCGTTGAACCCGAAGGGTAGGGCGCGACGGAAGGAGCGCCTCACCGTGGAACGGATCGCGACGGGCCCTGCGACGGCCGCGTCACCGCCCCTGCCGGGTACGCCCCTTGCCGACGGCACCACCGCCCTCCCGGCCCCCGCGATCGCCGGGCTGCTGGACGGCGTGCCGCGCCAGCGCGGGGCGACGGCGCCCGCCCCGGCACCGGTCGAAGCGGGTCCGGCCGTCCCGGCGCCGCGCTGGTGGCGTCTGGCGCCCACTCCGGCCGGCACCCCGTTCACCTTCGCCTACGCGGCCGTCCTGGTCGTCACCTCCCTGGTCGCGGCTCTGGCCGACCCCGGACTCGTGCACACCCTCCACCGGAACTCCAGTACGGACGTGGCCCATCTGCTGCGCACGCCCGTACCGGTGCTGCTGGCGAGCGCCGTATGGATCGCGGGTGGGATCGTCTCTCCGTACGCGCTGGCCTTCGTGCTCGTGCTCACCGCGCTGGAGCGGCGGATAGGCGGGATCCGCACGGCCTGCGTGTTCCTCGCCGGGCACGTCCTGGCCACGCTCGCCACCGAGGTCCCGGTGGGCCTGGCGGTCCTGTTCGGGCACCTTCCGGAGACCTCACTGCACCGTCTCGACTACGGCATCAGCTTCGGCGTCGCCGCCAGCATCGGAGCCCTGGCCGGCCTGCTCGGACCATGGCTGCGCTGGCCCCTGCTCGCCCTGGTGGGCGGCGCGCTCCTCAATGACCTGATCGCCTTTCAGGACCCGATGACCAACTGGGGCCACCTCATCGCCCTCACGCTCGGTGTCGCCGGCTGGCCGCTGGTCCGGCGCTGGCAGCGGACCGCCACGGTGGTTTCCCCGCTTCCCCGGTGAACCTCCGCCGCAGGGCGGAGAGCTGCCTCGGCCGCGGCGCGGTACCGCGGGCGTGACGTGACCTCTCGAAGCTCGCGACGCCGTGCGCGCCGCGGGTCGCCACGCGGTCCTCCCCCACGTGGCGGACGGCATACGCGTCATGGGTCGCGCGCACGGGGACGACTGGCTGGGCGGCGATCCCTCGGGGGCG
This sequence comes from Streptomyces sp. NPDC006314, assembly GCF_040613075.1. Classification (NCBI taxonomy): domain Bacteria; kingdom Bacillati; phylum Actinomycetota; class Actinomycetes; order Kitasatosporales; family Streptomycetaceae; genus Streptomyces; species Streptomyces sp. NPDC006314. The sequence continues at coordinate 112,103 of NZ_JBEXRL010000016.1, forward strand.
TACGCGGCGGAGGCCGAGGCCATGGACGGGACCCCGTGGCATCAACTCCCGGCGGCCGACCGCAAGGGCCGCGGGGCACTGCATGACCTGCGAAAACAGGCGCGTCGTCAACTGATCGCTCACAGCGAACAAGGGATCGGGAACATTGGCGGAGCGCCATGCATTGAGTCGGCATAGCTCAAGTTGACTGCCTAAGGGGAGATCATGGCTGCTGAGTCCACGGCGTTCACGCTCGTCCTGCCCGTGCTGCCGCTCGACGACGAGGTCGTGCTGCCCGGGATGGTGGTTCCGCTGGACCTGAGCGACGCCGAGGTCCGTGCCGCGGTGGAGGCAGCGCAGGCCGCCGCCCGGTCGGAGCCCGGGAAGCCCAAGGTGCTGCTGGTGCCGCGCATCGACGGCACGTACGCGAAGACCGGTGTGCTGGGCACGGTGGAGCAGGTCGGCCGGCTGGCCGACGGTGACCCGGGGGCTCTCATACGCGGCCGGAGCCGGGTACGCATCGGCGCCGGCACCACCGGCCCCGGCGCGGCGCTCTGGGTGGAGGGCGCGCGCATCGACGAGAGCGTGCCCGACCCGCTGCCGGGTCAGGCCGCGGAACTCGTCAAGGAGTACAAGGCGCTCGCCACCGCCTGGCTGAAGAAGCGCGGCGCCTGGCAGGTCGTGGACCGCGTCCAGGCCATCGACGACGTCTCCGCGCTCGCCGACAACTCCGGTTACTCGCCGTTCCTCACCACCGAGCAGAAGGTCGAACTGCTCGAGACCGCCGACCCGGTGGCCCGACTCAAGCTCGCCACGCAGCAGCTGCGGGACCACCTCGCCGAGCAGGAGGTGGCCGAGACCATCGCCAAGGACGTCCAGGAGGGCGTCGACAAGCAGCAGCGGGAGTTCCTGCTGCGCCGTCAGCTCGAGGCCGTCCGCAAGGAGCTGCGCGAGCTGAACGGCGAGCAGGAGGGTGAGGAGTCCGACGACTACCGCTCCCGCGTGGAGGCCGCCGATCTGCCGGAGAAGGTCCGCGAGGCCGCCCTGAAGGAGGTCGACAAGCTGGAGCGGGCCTCCGACCAGTCGCCCGAGGGCTCCTGGATCCGCACCTGGCTGGACACCGTCCTGGAGATGCCGTGGAACGAGCGGACCGAGGACGCCTACGACATCCAGGGCGCCAAGGCCGTCCTCGACGCCGAGCACGCCGGACTCGAGGACGTGAAGGAGCGCATCACCGAGTACCTGGCGGTGCGCAAGCGGCGCGGCGACCGGGGTCTGGGTGTCATCGGCGGGCGGCGCGGCGGTGCCGTGCTGGCCCTCGTCGGCCCGCCCGGTGTCGGCAAGACCAGCCTCGGTGAGTCCGTCGCGCACGCGATGGGGCGCAAGTTCGTGCGGGTCGCCCTCGGCGGCGTCCGGGACGAGGCCGAGGTCCGCGGCCACCGGCGTACGTACGTCGGCGCGCTGCCCGGCCGGATCGTGCGCGCCATCAAGGAGGCCGGGTCCATGAACCCGGTGGTCCTGCTGGACGAGATCGACAAGGTGGGCTCCGATTTCCGCGGCGACCCGGCCGCGGCCCTGCTGGAGGTTCTGGACCCGGCGCAGAACCACACCTTCCGGGACCACTACCTGGAGGTCGAACTCGACCTGTCCGACGTGGTCTTCCTCGCCACCGCCAACGTCCTGGAGGCCATCCCGGAGGCTTTGGCGGACCGTATGGAGATCGTCCGCCTGGACGGCTACACCGAGGACGAGAAGGTCGTCATCGCCCGTGACCACCTGCTCCCGCGCCAGCTGGAGCGGGCCGGCCTGGACAAGGACGAGGTCACCCTCGACGAGAGCGCGCTGCGCAAGCTCGCCGGCGAGTACACCCGCGAGGCGGGCGTGCGCACCCTGGAGCGGTCCCTCGCGCGGCTGCTGCGCAAGGTCGCCGCTCAGCACGAACTGGGTGAGCGCGAGCTGCCGTTCACCGTGCGGGACGAGGACCTGCGCGGACTGATCGGGCGCCCGCACCATGTGCCCGAGTCCGCCCAGGACCCGGCCGAGCGCCGCACGGCCGTCCCCGGTGTGGCCACCGGCCTCGCGGTCACCGGCGCCGGTGGCGACGTGCTCTTCGTCGAGGCGTCCCTCGCCGACCCGGAGACCGGCGCGGCCGGCCTGACCCTGACCGGTCAGCTGGGCGACGTGATGAAGGAGTCGGCGCAGATCGCGCTGAGTTTCCTGCGTAGTCACGGCGCCGAACTGGAGCTGCCCGTGGGCGACCTGAAGGACCGGGGCGTGCACATCCACTTCCCGGCGGGCGCGGTCCCGAAGGACGGCCCGAGCGCCGGCATCACGATGACGACGGCCCTCGCGTCGCTCCTGTCCGGCCGCCTGGTCCGCACGGACGTGGCCATGACCGGCGAGGTCTCGCTGACCGGCCGGGTGCTGCCCATCGGCGGCGTGAAGCAGAAGCTGCTCGCCGCCCACCGCGCCGGGGTGACCACCGTGATCATCCCCAAGCGCAACGAGCCGGACCTGGACGACGTCCCGGCCGAGGTGCTGGACAAGCTCGACGTCCACGCCGTGACCGACGTCCGCCAGGTCCTGGAGCTGGCGCTCGCGCCCGCCACGAACGGCGCGACGCCGGAGGTTCCCGTGGCGGCGTGACGGACGTCATGGGATGAGTGAAGGCCCGGGTCCCCTGAGGGAGGCCCGGGCCTTCGCCGGCCGGGTCCCGTGCCCTGTCCCCTGTGCCCACCCGAGCCGTGAGCAGGCGCGCGCAAGGATCAGATCGATAGAATTCGGGCGTGAGCGGGCAGGGTGGCGGGCCCTCCGATCTGATCGGGAGGGAGATCGCGGGCTACCGGGTCGAGCGCGAACTCGGCCGCGGTGGCATGGCCGTCGTCTACTGCGCCAAGGACCTGCGCCTCGGCCGGACGGTCGCCCTCAAGCTGCTGGCCCCCGAGTACACCCGCAACGACGCCTTCCGCCGCCGCTTCGCCCAGGAGTCGCGGGTCGCCGCCGCCATCGACCATCCCAACATCGTCCCCGTCTTCGAGGCCGGGGAGGCCGACGGGATCCTCTACATCGCCATGTGCTTCGTCTCCGGCCTCGATCTGCGCGCCCTGATCGACCGGGAGGGCCCGCTGCCGGTGGCCACCGCGCTGCGCGTCGCGGCCCAGCTGGCGTCCGCGCTCGACGCGGCCCACGCCCGTGACCTGGTGCACCGGGACGTCAAACCCGGCAACGTCCTGGTGGCCGAGGGCGTCGACAGCGACCATCCCGAGCACGTCTACCTCACCGACTTCGGGCTGGCGAAGAAGTCCCTGTCACTCACCGGATTCACCACCGCCGGCGAGTTCGTCGGCACCCTCGACTACGTGGCGCCCGAGCGGATCGCCGGCCGCCCGGTCGACGGCAGGTCCGACCTGTACAGCCTCGCCTGTGTGGTCCACGAGACCCTCACCGGTGCCCCGCCCTTCCACTGCGCGGACCACCTCGACCTGCTCTGGGCCCACCAGTACGACCCGCCGCCCGCGCTGAGCGAGGAGCGGCCGGACATCCCGCCGGCCGCCGACGACGTCCTCAAGCGGGCCCTGGCGAAGATCCCGGACGACCGCTACGGCTCCTGCCTGGAATTCGTGGCGGCCCTGCGCGCCGCGACCGGCGAGGTCAGCCCGCGCGGCCGTACGCCGACGCTGGTGGACCCCCGGGTGGCCACCGCCTCCGCGGATCCCGCGGCGGGCCCCTGTGGCGCCCCTTGCGCGGACACCCTGCTGGACTCCGGCCCGGTGCCCGAGCCGCCCGCCTGGGCCGGACCCGTCCTCAGGGGTCCGGCCGCCGGAAAGCGCAACTGATCCGCCACCGGTCCGCGCCCTGCTAGCGGGCGCATTCCACTCCGTCAAGTCCCGAGTCCTCGGAACGTGACCGCGCCACGCCGCTCCGGCCTACTTGAAGTGCGGGCCCCACCGGAAATACCGGAAACCGAAAAGGGCCCCACGCAATGAGGAGGAGCAAACCATGAAGCGCACGAACGAGAACCGTGATGAAAACCGTACGAAGCGGGGACTGCGTCTCGCGGCGAAGGCCGCTGCGGCCGCGGCCATCGCAGGAGGAGTGATGCTGCCGGCCGTCACGGCGACGGCGGCCCCGATGCCGCAGTCGTCGGCGGTGGCCCAGGCACTGACCGGCCACGACAAGGACCATCACCACAAGGACTACAGGGATCACTGGCACTACAAGCACCACAACGAGGACCACGACAAGGGCCACCGCAACGACCACGACAAGGACCACTCGGACCACCACAAGGACCACAACAAGGGCAAGGAGACCGACAAGGGCAAGGGAGGCACCGGTGGCAACGGCGGCAACGGCGGCAACGGTGGGGTCCAGGGCGGCGACGGCGGCAACGGCGGTAAGGGCGGCACGACCGGCGGTGACGGTGGTGACGGCGGCGCCGGGGGTGTCCTGGGCGGTGCCGGCGGCAACGGCGGCGACGGCGGGACCACGGCCGGTGACGGCGGCGACGGCGGGGCCGGCGGTGTCGTAGGCGGCAACGGCGGCGACGGCGGCAACGCGGTCTGAGCGACGGAACCGGCGGCCCGGGCGGAATCAGGACGCCCGGGCCGCTCCGTCTCGCACCCATCTCCCCAGGAGAAGCCCATGTCCAGGAGTCTCTGGCGGCGAGCGGTCCGCCTCGTGGCCGCCACCCTCGCCCTCACGGCGGGCGCCGGGTGCGTCGCCCGGGCCGCGCCGGGCCCCGCGCCCCAGCAGCGGCCCCCCGCCCGCCACACCGCCCAGGCCCCGGCCGGCTCGGAGGACTGCGGCTCGGGCGGATCCGGCGGCCAGGGCGGCGACGGCGGTGAGAGCGGCCGCCCCGGTGAGCCCGGCAAGCCCGGTACACACGCCTGCGACCGGTACGCCGATCTGCCGGACAAGCCCAAGGACGCCCTCACCCTGGCCGACAAGGTCCGTGTCGTGCTGGTCCTACCTCAATGCCGACTGGTCCGCGCTGATGGTCAACGGCTGACACGAAAGAGACCGGAAAGAAACCCGGAAAACATCCACGAAAAAGACCGGAAAAGAGAGCCCCATGCATCACGACACCCGCAAGAACTCCCTGGCCGCGGCCGCCGCCATCGTTTTTTTCGCCGTCGGCGGCGCGCTGGTCCCGGCGGGCTCGGTCGTCGCGGCACCGCACGGCCGCGCCGATCCCGTCAGCGTCGCGGTGGACAAGCATCACGACCGCCACCAAGGCCACGACAACCATGACGACCGCGACGACGACCGGCACGATCGCCGTCACCGGCACCGCCACGGACACCACGACGACGATCACCGCTGGTCCGACGACGACGGCGACTGCCGGCGGGGCGACGGCGGCGACGGCGGCAACGGAGGCGACGGAACGGGCACCACCCCTGTCTGTACGGCTCCGGGCCAGAGCGGCACCGGGGGCGCGGGCGGGCGCGGCGGCCGGGGCGGCTGCGGCGGCCGGGACGGCGGCGACGGGCGCGGCGGCAACGGTGGCGGTGGCGGCGGGGCTCCCTGCCCCGAGCCGACCCCGGACCCGGCCCCGCCCGGCACGGACGGCGGGGACCATCGCCCCGACCCGGGATCCGCCCCCGAAGCTCCCGCCGGGGACGACTCCGGAGGTGTCGTCGTCAAGTGAGACCGGCCGGACCGGCCCACCGGACCAGCCGACCGCCCCGCCGCATCCCGCGGCGGGGCGGTCGGCACGCGGGTCAGGTACTCACAGCGTCGTGACCGACTGCTCCGCCCACACCGTCTTGCCGACCCGGTCGTGCCGGGTGCCCCAGTGCTCGGCGAGCTGGGCGACCAGCAGCAGACCCCGGCCACCCTCGTCGAAGATCCGGGCCCGCCGCATGTGCGGGGTGGTGCCGCTGGAGTCGTACACCTCGCTGATCAGCTTGTCGCCCTGGTGGATCAGCCGGAGCCGGATGGGTGGGCGGCCGTAGCGGATGGCGTTGGTGACGAGCTCGCTGACCATCAGCTCCGTGGTGAACGCGACCTCGTCCAGGCCCCACCCGGACAGCTGCTCGCGGGCGTGGCCGCGGGCGAGGGAGACGACGCTGGGCTCGTTGTCCAGCTCCCAGGAGGCGACCCGGTCCTGGTGCAGGGCCCGGGTACGGGCCACCAGCAGGGCGATGTCGTCGTCGGGGCGATGGGACAGCAGCTCGGAGAGCACCCGGTCGCAGACGGAGTCCAGCGACTTCGCGGGGCGGCCCAGCGCGGCGAACATCTTGTCCAGCGCCTCATCGATGTCATGCTTGCGGGCCTCGAACAACCCGTCCGTGTAGAGGGCCAGCAGACTGCCCTCGGGCAGTTCGGTCTCGACGGCCTCGAAGGGCAGCCCGCCGAGCCCGAGCGGCGGTCCCGCGGGCACGTCGAGGAAGCGGACGGTGCCGTCCGGGGTGACCACGGCCGGCGGCGGATGACCGGCCCGGGCCACGGTGCAGTGGCGCGAGACCGGGTCGTAGACCGCGTACAGGCAGGTGGTGCCGATGCCGCCGGCGGTCTCGGCGGCCGGGTCCGCGCTGCCCTCGTCGGCGGCGAGCCGCAGGACCAGGTCGTCGAGGTGGGTGAGGAGTTCATCGGCCGGCAGGTCGACGTCGGCGAGGGTGCGCACCGCCGTGCGCAGCCGGCCCATGGTCGCGGAGGCGCGGATGCCGTGGCCCACCACGTCGCCCACGACGAGCGCCACCCGGGCCCCGGACAGCGGGATCACGTCGAACCAGTCACCGCCCACACCGGCCCGGGTCGCGGCGGGAAGATAACGGGTGGCGATCTCCAGGGCCCCCTGGTCGGGCAGCGTGTGCGGCAGCAGGCTGCGTTGCAGGGCCATCGTGGTGGTGCGGGCCCGCGGGTAGGCGCGGGCCTGCTGGATGCCGGTGGCCGCCTTGGTCGTGAACTCCTCGGCGAGCCGCAGATCCTCCGGGCCGAACGGCGCCCGGTCCCGGTGGCGGCCGAAGAGGGCCACGCCGAGGGTGTCGCCCTGGGCGAGCAGCGGCACCGCGAGCAGCGACCGGGCGCCGGACGCGCGCAGCCACGAGGCGCCCGGATCCAGCGCCGCCCACTCGGCGACGGCCGGGTCCGTCGTGTCGTACAGGAGCGGACGGCCCGCCGTCAGGCAGCGCGCCGGAGGGGAGTCCGCCGGGCAGACGATCGCCTCGCCCACGCCGGTGCCGTACCCGGGCCCGTCGCCGTCCGGGACCGCGCGCAGGGCGGCGCGGCGCAGTACGACCGGGCCCGGCCGCGCGGCAGGGTCCTCGGCGCCGGTACGGGGGGAGTCGAGCAGGTCGACCGCCATGACGTCGGCCAGCCGGGGGACCGTGACCTCGCCGAGTTCCTGCGCGGCACGGGCCTGGTCCGCCACCACGCCGACGCGCGAGCCGGTCTCACCGGAGGGGCGCTGCCGTGCCGCGGAATCCTGGGCGGGCTGCTGTGTGGACAGGCAGACGGCCCGCACCCGGCCGCCGGCGTCCTTGAGGGGGGTGAGGACGGCGGCACGGCCCAGCTCCGGGCCGAGGCGGACGCGCACCTCCTGCGGCCGTCCGGACTCAAGCGCCGGCCGCATCGAGCGCTCGGTCTCCTCGCTCGCCGCACCGGGCACGATGTGGGCGAGGCGCAGCCCGCGCATCGCCGCCTCGGGCAGGGCGAGGGCGTGCTCCATCCGGCGGTTGGCGCGCACCAGCCGCAGATCCGCGTCGAAGATGGCCAGCGGGAAGGGCGACTGCAGGAACGTCCACTCCTCCAGCGGCTCGCCCCGGGGCGGCTGGGACCGGGCCGTCACGGCGCTCACCACCAGCCACTCGGTGACCCCCGTGGCCGAGGTCCGCCGGTGCGCCAGCACGCCCAGCTCCAGGCACCGGCCGTCCCGGTGCCTGAGCGGCACGGTGCCGTTCCAGCGTTCCCGCCCGGCCAGCGCCCGCCGGACCGCCGCGCCGTCGGTGGCGAGCAGCGCGGTGGCGGGCCGTCCGACGACGGCCGAGGAGTCGTAGCCGAGCAGCCGCCGGGCGCCCTCGCTCCAGTTCGTGAGGACGCCGCGCTCATCGATGGTGGCCGTGGCCGTGTACGTCGACTGTCGCTCCATCGCCGCTCATCTCGCCTTGCTCGGCAGGCTCTCCCTGACCAGCATGATCCCGGCCGGCGCGGAGCACCAACGCAGGGACGGGCGGAGAGAAGGGGGACCTGAGGAGAGGGGCGGAGAGTCTCCCTGGGCCTGTGACCCCTGCCTCGCACGACAGGGGTCACGGCGCGGGCGGCTCACCGCGGAGCCGGGCCTGCACCCGGTCCAGGGACCCGTTGCCGTGCTTGTCCGGGGTACCCCGGGGCCCCCGGCCGGGCGGGTCTCGCGCCGGCGCTAGCCGTTGGCCAGGGCCTGCACCCGGTCCAGGGCCCCGTTGAACTTGTCGTGGTCGCCGACGGTCGGGCCGGAGGAGGTGTACTGCCACATCGTGTAGTACGACCAGCCGGCCGGCAGCGTCCCCGGGTCCGAGGCGTAGCGGGCGATCCACAGGGGGTTGTTCACGGCGAAGCCGCCGTAGTTGCCGGTGCACTGGGTCCACCAGCTGGTGGCGGTGTAGATCACGGGGTACCGGCCGGTGCGCGCCTTGTAGGCGTTGATGAAGTCGGCGATCCAGCTGACCATCTGGCTCGCCGTCTTGCCGTAGCAGGCGGCGCCGTAGGGGTTCCACTCGATGTCGAGGGCGCCGGGCAGGGTCTTGCCGTCCCGGGACCAGCCGCCGCCGTGGTCGACGAAGTAGTTGGCCTGGGTGGCGCCGCTGGTGGTGTCCGGGGTCGCGAAGTGGTAGGCGCCGCGGATCATGCCCACGTTGTAGGAACCGTTGTACTGCTGGGCGAAGTACGGGTTCGTGTAGTACGTGCCCTCGGTGCCCTTCGTGTACGCCCAGCGCACTCCGCTGCTCCACAGGGTGGACCAGGCGACGTTGCCCTGGTGACCGGAGACGTCCACGCCCTCCGTCTGGGTGGCGTCACCCTTTCTGGGCGTGCCGTTCCGGCCGTCGTGCGCGAGGACGCCCATGCCCATGCGGGCGGAGCCGCGGCTGGGTGTGGTCGCGGCCTGGGCGGAGGTGAGGGGAACCGTGAGGGCGAGCGCCGCGAGCAGGGCCGTGACAAGGACGGCGAGGGGGCGCGGGCGGATGGGGACAGGTCTGTGCACGGGCATGACGTGCCTCCGGGGGAGTGAGGTGGGGAGACCGTGGCGGTGGCCGTTGAGGTGGGGGGGGGGGGGGGCCGGCACCACTGGCGTGGGCATGCCATTGGTTGCCCGATAAAGAAGCTACGCACGTAGATGACGGCGTGGGAAGGGGGTCCGGACGCCGCCGTTGGTCTACGCCTGCGAAATACTTACGGAGCTGCGGCAATGACGACAATTGACGGAAACTTTCAGGACCGCGAAACCGATCAGAGGTGCTGACGTGCACGAGGACGGAAACGGCGACGCACATCGCGTCGCCGGCCAGGTGGCGCCCAGTGGTGCAGACCAGGAATTCCTGGAACTGGAGCGCGAGTTGACCGTGCTGCTCCGGCGCGCCCGGGCCAACCAGGGCGAGATGGCCCGCGAGGTCCACCCCGACCTGGAGTCCGCCGCGTACGGACTGCTCATCCGGCTGGACGAGCTGGGCGGCCAGCGGGCCACCGAACTCGCCGCCTACATCGGCGTCGGCAAGGCCACCATGTCCCGCCAGCTGCGCGCCCTGGAGGACCTGGGCCTGATCGCCCGCCAACCCGACCCCGCCGACGGCCGCGCCTGGCTCGTCACCCTCACCGACGAGGGGCGCGGCCGGGTCGGCAAGGTCCGCGAGGCCCGCCGTGCCCGCTATGTCAGCCAGCTCGCCCACTGGGACCGCCGCGAGGTCGCGGAACTGGCCCGGCTGCTGCACCAGCTGAACGGCGTCATGGAGAGATAGACCCCTTCGTGGGGCCTCACAGCTCCACGTACACCACCGTCGCGTCGTCGTGCGTCTTGCTCCGCCCCAGGAACGCCCGCTCCTCCCGGTCCGCCGTCTCCAGCTCCCGTACCCGCTCGACCAGCGACCGGGCACCCTCCTTCGCGACCACGTCGAACAGGGCCGTCCAGTCGCCCTCCTGGAACTTCTCCGTCCAGCGGGTCGCGCCGTCCGTCAGCGCGGCCAGCGCGCGGACCTCGCGCCGGGGCAGGGTGCCGGTGACCGCGCGGGCGGCCACCGAGGGGTCGGCGGCCGCGGTGAAGAAGCCGCCCTCCTTGTTGCGCAGGGTGGCGTCCACCAGGGCGTCGGTGGCGAGCGCGGAACGGGGAAGCCGGTCCAGCCGGTCGTCCAGCACCGGGGTGACCGTGCCGTCGGTGCCCCGCAGCAGCAACGCCGAATCCGACAGCACCAGGTACTCGACCGTGTCGGCGGACCAGCGGGTCAGGACGACGGTTGCCTGAGGCGTCCGCGGGTGAGAAAGCTCACAGGTGTCCGCATGCGCCTCGGCGGTGCGCCCGATCGCCCGCTCGAGAATCTCCGGGAGCGTCAGATCTCGGCAGGAAAGGGTCAGTTCGGTCAGTGCGCCGCCGAGCCGCGCGGTGAACCAGGGAACGGAATGCAGACAGCCCGTCGTGCCGCTGGGTGGCGTCACCCCGTCCAGGACGACCACACAACCTCCCTGTCCGGAGGCGGGTAGTCCGACCCCGGCGAAGTCCTCGTTGGGGCGAACGGCGGTGCCGGGTTCCGAGACGAGATCAGTGCGCATCCGGCCAGTCTGCACCAGGCCTTCACAGGCTTCGCCGAAGGCTGGCAAGCGCCGTCGGACAAGCACGACTCCGCAGGTCAGGCGCCTGTTTTGGGGGGGATTGAGCCACTCCGGGAAGGCGTGGTGGCGAATACTGCCAAAGCCTGCCGCGTGCGTCCAACCGGCCCGCCGCACAAGAGCACCGCACGCGCCAGAGGAACTTGCCCGCCAACTCCCCTCCGATGTTCACTCCTTCGGGTGGCGGGTCAGGTGATGCGCGACCACTGCCCACCGGCGCTGGGAGGGTCGGGAACCGTACGAACCGGGTGTACGCACCACTTGGCACCGACATGGCGGGGCGCCACCCGGGCCCCTGGGTATACGAGTTCAGGATTGCGAGCACCGGTGCAGAAGAAGCGGCCTCGGCGCACAGGCAGGCAGACGGCCCCCGCGGGGACCGACCCGCAGACCCCCGTGGGCACCGGCCGCCCCACCCATGTGCGCACCCGGCTGATCGTCGCCGTCGCCGTGGTGGCCGCCGCCGTCGCGGGGGCGGGCGCGCCCGCCCTGCTCACCGCCTCCCAGGACGTCAGCGACTCCCAGGAGCTGGTGACGCTGGCCGCCCGCACCCAGGACGCGCTCTCCCTCGCCCACTCGCTCGCCGACGAGCGCGACGAGGTCACCTCCTACATCGCGGCCGGCCGCCCCAAGTCCAAGGCGCCCTCCGAGGACCGCGGCGCCCGCGTGGACCGTCAGGTCGAGGACCTGCGCGCGGACACCGACACCCCGGCGAGCCTGCGCACCGACCTCGACACCATCGCCGCCGTCCGCCGGGCCGCACTCACCGGCAAGAGCACCGCCCTCCAGGCCCACCAGGCCTACTCGGCGACGATCACCGAACTGCACCGGCTCGCCGGGCAACTGGCCGAGCAGATGCCTCCCCGGGCCGGCTCCGGCACCTACGCGCTCGCCGAGCTGGACTCCGCGGTCCAGCAGTCCGCCGCCGCCCGCGGCCTGCTGCTGGCCGCGCTGAACGTCCCGTCGAGCACCCAGACGGTGATCAGCCCCACCACCGGTCTGCCGACCAGGACCGCCACCACGACGGAGGCGGACGGGAAGCAGCGCGACGCCCTCACGGCCGTCGCCCAGCAGACCCGTCTGCGCGCCGACGCGGCCCTCGCCGACTTCCGCGGGACCGCCCCCAAGGCGGCCGTGGACTCCTACGACTCCACGGTCACCGGCCCGGAGGTCAACTCCGCCGAGAAGTACCTCGCCACGCTCACCGACCAGCCGACCCTGGCCGACAGCGAGCTGACCACCAGCACCAAGAAGCTGGACGCGGCCCTGTCCGCCCGCGTCGACCTGATGCGCGGCGCCGAGTCCGCCCTCTACGACCACCGCACCAAGGACCTCGAGAAGCTCCGGGACGACGACGTCACCGCCCTGGAGATCCGCATCGCCGTCCTCGGCACCCTGATGCTGGTGGCGATCGGTATCGCGACCGCCATGGCCCGCACCCTCACCCGCCCGCTGTCCGTCCTGCGCCGCGGCTCGGCCCGCCTCGCGGAGTCCGAGGACCCCGCGGCCCAGGAACCGATCACCTTCACCGGCCGCAACGACGAGTTCGCCCAGGTGGTCCGCTCGGTCAACGCCCTCCACACGCACGCGGTCGCCCTCCACGAGCGCGTGGCCACCCTGGAGACCGACCGCAAGCACCTGGTCGGCCAGCGGCAGAAGATGGCCGACGCCCGCGAGGACCTCCGCGCCGAACTCGCCGAGTCCGCGGCTCAGCTGGAGCGGCTGCGCACCAGCATCGGCGGCACGTTCGTCAACCTCGCGCTGCGCACGCTCGGCCTGGTCGAGCGCCAACTGGCGGTCATCGAGGGACTGGAGGAGCGCGAACAGGACCCCGAGCGCCTCGCCACGCTCTTCAAACTGGACCACTTCGCCACGGTCATGCGCCGCCACAGCGAGAACCTCCTGGTCCTCGCGGGCACGGAGCACGTCCAGCAGCACCACGGCCCGGTCCCGCTGGTCGACGTGGTCCGCGCGGCGGTCAGCGAGATCGAACGCTACGAACGCGTCCGCATCGCCGCCCTCCCGCCGCACGCCCATGTCGCGGGCTTCGCCGCCGACGACCTCTCCCATCTCCTGGCCGAACTCATGGAGAACGCCACTTCGTTCTCCCCACCGGACCTGCCCGTCGAGGTCTCCGGCTGGCTCCTGGAGTCCGGCGAGGTCATGCTGTCCGTCCAGGACGAGGGCATCGGCATGGCGAGCGACCGCCTGGACCGCCTCAACTCGCGCCTCGCCGACTTCGACCCCGAGTCCCCCTACGACCAGGAGGGCGAGGACGGCCTCGGGCTCGGCCTCTACGTCGTCGCCCGCCTCGCCCACCGCCACGGCGTCCGCGTCCAGCTGCGCGAGCAGAAGCAGGGCGGCATCGCCGCGGTCGTGGTCCTGCCCGCGCCGCTGCTCGCCGAGGCCCCGCCCGCCGCCCTCCCGTCCCAGACCACGCTCCCGGGTGGCACGGCCACCTTCTCGCTCCCCGGCGCCCACGCCGAGGTCAACTCCAACGTGCTCCACGGCCGCACGAAGGACGGCGACCCCTTGGTCGCCCTGGCGGAGAAGGCCGTACGGGGCGCCTCCGACGACCCGACGCGCAACCGGAACACGGACGCCCCCGACACCCCGACCGCCCACACCACCCGGGACGCCTCCGACGCCTCGCCCGAGCACACGGCCCAGGACGCCTCCGAGGCCTTGGCTGAGGAAGGGCCGCAGGGCACGGACGCCGGCTGGGCCGGGCCGGCGGTACGGGACACCGCCGACGCCTCGGCCGAGCAGGTGGAGAAGGACACGGCCGACAGCCCGTTGGACCAAGCCGTGCACGAGCAGGCCGGGTCGGGCGCCGAGCGGGCGGAGACCCGCCCGAAGGCCCCGTTGGAGACCCACGCCGAGACGACGATGGAGCTGCTGCTCCCGGATCCGCCGGCGCAGCCCACGGACGGCATGCCCCGCATCCCGGCGGCCGCCGGCGGCGAGGACGCCCCACAGGGGCCACCCGCACCCGACGGTGAAGGCCGCATGGATGGCGTGGGGGGGAACGACCACGCCGAAGGCGAAGCCGAGGCGGAGGACCAGGTCACCAGCAAGGGCCTCCCCAAGCGCACACCCAAGATCACCGAACCCGCCGCACCGCCCCGCCCGCGCAGCGGAAGCATCGACGCCGACGCCCTGCGCCGCAGGCTCGGCGGCTTCCGCCGAGGCGCGGAGGCCGGCTACCGCGACGTGGAGACGGAGATCGCCGAACAGACGGCCGGCCACCAACGGCCGACGAGCTACGCACACGCCGAAGAAGCCACGGGGGGCACAGCCGAGGAGGCAAGCAGTTGACCGCGCCCAGTACCTACGGACTGAGCAGTGAAGCCCGCAACCTGCACTGGCTGCTGACCAACCTGGTCGAGGAAGTACCCGGCATCCAGTCCGTCGCCGTGGTCTCCTCCGACGGTCTGCTCCTGCTCTCGTCCGACCCGGGCCGCACGGAGGAGGCCCGCCAGGCCCGCGGAGTCAAGCACGGCGGCCCCCGCGGCTCCTCCGCCGACCTCGCCACCATCGTCTCCGGCATCGCCAGCCTCACCGTCGGCGCCGCGAAGCTGATGGAGTTCGGCGGGGTCAAGCACTCGATGGTCGCGATGGAGGAGGGCAGCCTGTTCGTGATGTCGATCAGCGACGGCTCGCTGCTCGGCGTACACGGTTCCGCCGAGTGCGACATGAGCGTGGTGGCGTACCACATGGCCCTGTTCGTGGGCCGCGCCGGCCATGTCCTCACCCCGGAACTCCGGTCGGAACTGCGGCAGTCGCTGGAGTCCTCGTCGACCGGGAGCGCCCGATGAGCGGCACGCCGAAACTCCCGGTCCGCGGCGGCGGCCGCAAACCGGCCCGCGTCCGCCCGTACTCGCTCACCGGCGGCCGTACCCGCTTCGGCCACGTCCTCCTCGTGGAGACGTTCGTGGCCGCGCTGGAGGCCCCCGCGGAGCGCAGGGAACTGACGAACGGCTCCCTCACCACCCGGGTCATGCCGGAGATGCGGGCCATCGTCGAACTGTGCCGCCGTATGCGAACGGTGGCCGAGATCGCCGCGCTGCTGAAGATGCCGCTCGGCGTGGTCCGCGTGCTCCTGAGCGACCTCGCGGACCAGGGAAAGATCCGTGTGTACGGCACCGGAACCGGTCATGGCACCGGCCGCCCGGACCGCGCTCTGCTGGAAAGGGTGCTGAGTGGACTCCGTCGTCTCTGACGCCGCCTCCGCCGTCGGAGGCAACCCCCTCGCCGCCGGATACGCCGAGCCCGACGAGGACCTGAAGTCCTGGCAGACGGACCGCACCCGGGCCCCCATCGCCACGAAGATCGTGGTGGCCGGGGGCTTCGGCGTCGGCAAGACCACGCTGGTCACCTCCGTCTCGGAGATCACGCCCCTGCAGACCGAGGCGCTGATGACCGAGGCCAGCGAGGGCACCGACGACCTGTCCGCCACGCCGGGCAAGCTCACCACCACCGTGGCCATGGACTTCGGCCGCATCACGCTCGACGACGACCTGGTGCTCTACCTGTTCGGCACGCCGGGCCAGCAGCGGTTCTGGTTCATGTGGGACGACCTGGTGCGTGGCGCGATCGGCGCCGTCGTCATGGCCGACACCCGCCGTCTGAAGGACTGCTTCCCGGCGCTGGACTACTTCGAGAGCTGCGGACTGCCGTACGTCGTCGCGGTCAACCACTTCGACGGCAGCGAGCGGTTCGAGCCGGAGGACGTACGGGAGGCGCTGACGATACCCGCGCACATCCCTGTCATGATCATGGACGCGCGGCGGCGGATCTCGGTCATCGAGACCCTCCTGGCCCTGGTGGCCCACGCGCTCGACGAAACCCCCGAGTAGTCCTCACCCGTAGGAGACACCACCCGCATGCGGAAGATACTCGTCGTCGGAGCCGGCCAGTCCGGACTCCAGCTCGCCCTCGGCCTGCAGTCGCACGGCTACGAGGTCACCCTGATGTCGAACCGGACCGCGGACGAGATCCGCTCCGGCCGGGTCATGTCGACGCAGTGCATGTTCGACACGGCCCTGCAGCACGAGCGTGATCTCCAGCTGAACTTCTGGGAGTCCCAGGCCCCGAAGATCGAAGGACTCGGTGTCTCGGTGGCGGCCCCCGGTTCGCACGACCCGGGCCCCACCCAGCGGGCCATCGACTGGGTGGGCAGGCTGGACGGGTACGCGCAGTCGGTCGACCAGCGGGTGAAGATGGCCGGCTGGATGGAGACCTTCGCGCAGCGCGGCGGCCAGCTGGTCATCCACGGCGCGGCGGTCGGCGACCTCGACTACTTCTCCCGCACCTACGACCTCGTCCTGGTCGCGGCGGGCAAGGGCGAGCTGGTGTCGATGTTCGCCCGTGACCCGGAGCGCTCCCCGTACACCGAGCCGCAGCGCGCCCTCGCGGTGGCGTATGTCCACGGGCTCGGCCCGCGCCCGGAGCACCCGGAGTTCGACGCGGTCCGCTGCAACCTGGTCCCCGGGGTCGGCGAGCTGTTCATCATGCCGACCTTCACGACCTCCGGCCGCGCCGACATCCTGTTCTGGGAGGGCATACCCGGCGGCCCGCTCGACGTCTTCAACGGCGTCAAGGACCCGGCGGAGCACCTCTCCCTGACCCTGGAACTCATGGAGAGGTTCACGCCCTGGGAGTACGCGCGGGCGACGAAGGTGGAACTGACGGACGCCGGTGGCACGCTGGCCGGCCGGTACGCGCCGACCGTCCGCAATCCCGTCGGCCGCCTGCCCGGCGGCGGTCTGGTCCTGGGTGTGGCCGACGTGGTCGTCGCCAACGACCCGATCACCGGACAGGGCTCCAACTCCGCGTCCAAGTGCGCGGCCGCCTACCTCGCGTCGATCCTGGAGCGGGGGGACAAGCCGTTCGACGAGGAGTGGATGCGGAGTACGTTCGACCGGTACTGGGCCACGGCCCAGCATGTCACCAAGTGGACGAACGCGATGCTGGCGCCGCCGCCGGAGCACGTCCTGAACCTCATCGGGGCCGCGGGGCAGCTGCAGCCGGTGGCTGATCGTTTCGCCAACGCCTTCGACGATCCGGCGGACTTCGAGAACTTCTTCTACGACCCGGAGAAGACCCAGGCCTACCTGGCTTCGGTTTCCGGGGCCTGATCGCCGTGGGGCGTGGGGCGTGGGGCGCCGGCGGCCGCGGATCCGCCGGTCAGACAGGGCCCCGCGTCCCAAGGGGGTCATCCGGGCGTACCGCGCCGAGCACCGGATAGGACGCCAGAGGTGAGACCTTGACGTTCTCCCCAGGGCGTGGCGCCTGTACCACCCTGCCGCCGCCCACGTACATCGCCACGTGGGTCGCCTCGGGGAAGTAGATGACCAGGTCGCCCGGGCGGAGTTCGTTCAGCGGGACCCGCTTGAGCTGTTTCCACTGCTCCTGACTGGTGCGGGGGATCGGTGTGCCCGCATGCTCCCAGGCCTGGGAGGTCAGGCCCGAGCAGTCGTACGCCGAAGGGCCCTGCGCGCCCCACTGGTACGGCTTGCCGAGCTGGTCCATGGCGTAGCGGACGGCCCGGTCGCCCTCGGTGGAGGCGGGGCGATCGGCGGGGAGGGCACCGGCGGTGGTGAGTTTCCGCTGGGCCTCGGTGACTCCCTGCTGTTCCAGACGGGCGACCGCGGCGAGCTGGGCGGGTGTGAGGGAGGCCAGCAGGCGTTCGACGTCCCCCAGCTTGGCCTGGACCGCGTCGCGCTGCTTCTTCTGCCGGCCGGCGAGGGTGAGCTGGGTGTCGAGCGCCTTGCGGGCCGCCCGCGCCAGGGTGTCCCGCCGCTTCTCCGTGGCGGTCAGCCGGGCCACCGCCCGGGCCCGCTCGCGCGTCAGCTCGCCGATGACATGCCCCTCGTCCAGCGCGTGCTGCGGGTCCCGGGCCAGGAGCAGGCGGATGTAGGGGCCGAGGCCGGTGCTGTTCTGGTACTGCTGCCGGGCCAGGCGGCCGGCGTCGGTCCGGCTGTCCCGCAGGGCGAGGCGGGTACGGGCCAGTTCGCCGTCGAGGCGGGCCACCGTGGCGCGCTGCTGCTTCAGCTTCTCCGCGGTGGCGTTGTAGGTCTCGGTGGCCTGTTCGGTCTGCCGGTAGATCTGCTGAAGGTCCGTCAGCAGCTGTGCGACGGAACGCTGCGGTTCCGGTGCGGCCACGGCGGGTACGGGCGCGAGGACGGCCTGGGCCGCCACCGCTGCCGTACAGGCCAGGCGCAGAAGTCTTCCTGACACGCCATCACCTCCGATGCGGGGAGAGCGGAGTCTCCGACTCCCATCACAAAGTGATAATCAGACGTGTCGGTGCGGGGTGTCCGCGAAGCCTGCGCGGTTCGGCGCAAGCCTTTCACCCGTCCGGGTCGCCCGGCTTGCCGGACGGCGTGGTGTCCGGCCTGGACCAGGGCCACCTGAGCTTGCCGCCGGAGGTGTCGTCGGGGTCGTACCGGTACTTCCACCCCTGGACCAGCCCCAGCCGCCGGCTGTGCCCTCGGGGCACGCGGCGGTAGACGAGCACCGTCGGCGGGCCGCCTTCCGGGTCGGGGACGGGGATGCGGTACGTCTTCGGTGGGTGCCCGGTGGGGCCGAGCAGGACGGGCAGTACGCGCCCGTCCATCGGGCCGCCCTCGAAGGGGGTGTGCTGACTCTTCACGGCTCCAGTCTCAGCCTTCCTCGGCGAGTGCGCCGACAAGGACGGCCGTCTGCGGGTCACGGCCCGCGGTGACGGTGAGGACGGCCACGAACTGCTCCACCAGCCAGTCCCGCAGCTCCTCCACCGGGGGCTGCTTGTCCTCGTCCAGCCACATCAGCGAGGCCGCCTCCACGGCCGTGATCCACATCCGGACGGTCATGCGCAGGCGGGGGCCGGGGTCGGTGACGCCGAGGTGGCTGAAGATGTGCTCGGCGGCGGCCCGGCGCACCCCGTCCACGATGGCGGTCGTCCGGGACGTCTCCACCACGCTGCCGCCCTGCAGCAACGCGCTGAAGCCGGTGTCGTGTCCGTCCACGAAGGCCAGATAGCGGTCCAGGGCGCGGGACAGCCGGGGCAGCAGCGGGCCCTCGCGGGCCTCGTCGAAGCACTGCTGGAGCTCCTCGGCGGCGGAGCGCAGCGCGGCCTCGTACAGCTGCTGCTTGCCGCCGGGGAAGTACCGGTACACCAGCGGACGCGAGACCCCGGCCGCCTCCGCCACGTCGTCCAGCGACACGTCCTCGGGAGCGCGGTGCGCGAAGAGCGACAGGGCGGCGTCGAGGAGCTGGCTGCGACGCTCCTCGACACTGAGCCGACGGTAGGCGGGGGTGGCGGCCGGGGTCATAAGCCGCAGCCTAGTCGCCGCGGGGGTGCGGGTCGCCGGCGGCGGGACGAACCCGCAGCCTGCGTCAAGCCAGCAGCCCCGAGGACCTCCACAGCCGCCGGCCGACACCTCGCAGCACCCCGATGTCGTCCAGGAAGTCCGTCAGCCGCCTCGCGCCCGTCTGCATGACCTCCCGCCGGTGGGCACTCGCCTTCACCTGCGCCATGGCCTCCCGCCTGTCGAGGCCGACGTTCGTGTACACGGCGGGGTTGACGAAGGCGACCGAGAACACCCGCGCGAACTCCCCGGAGGTCACCCGGGTGAACTCCTGGGACCACCTGGGGGCGGTCACCATCTGGCGCCGCAGCTCCTCGCGCGCGTACCGGACATGGCGCGCCTCCTCGGCCACGTGGATGCGCGTGACGCCCCGGATCAGGGGCTGGACCCGCTCGTCGGGGAAGGTCAGCCGCTGCATCCAGTCCAGGACCTCCTCGCCGAGCAGCGTGGCGGTGAAGGAGCCGGGAGTCGTCGAGACGGTCTTGAACAGGCGGCCCAGGTTCTGGTGGGCGCGGCTGACGGGGTACCACGGGGTGCCGCCGTGCGAGATCAGCCGCGCGAACATCTTCGAGTGCCGGCACTCGTCCTCGATCTCGGTGAGCGCGTACCGCACGTGCGCGCTCGTCGCCGCCTTGTCGTAGATGTGCCGGACGAGCAGCTGCATGAGGATGATCTCGAACCAGATGCCGAGCGAGGCGAGCGCCGCCGCCTCGTGCCGGGAGAGCAGGAGGCGCTGTTCCTCGCTCATCCGCCTCCACATCGGGGTGTCGTACAGCGACACGAGCTCCGGCGGCCAGAACCACTTGCCCTCCTCGAAGGGCGCGTCCCAGTCCAGCTCCTTGTCCGGGTCGAAGGAGTGCTTGGCGGAGGAGGCAAGCAGCCGTTCGGCCACCTGCTCCCGGTCCTTGAGCAGGCCGAGCGCGTCGCGCAGACCGTCCAGCGCGTCCGCTTCCGTCAGGGTCGTCATGGCTCCCTCACCTCGTTACCCGGGGGTAGTCGTCCTGCCACTTATGAGACTGCCTGTCAGCAAGCTCGTCAATCCCTTGCGCATGACTTGTTGACTCCGCGTCTACGTGTGAGCCTGCGAGGTATGCCGACCCATGACCTGTACGCCAACGATCCCGGAGACTCCCCCTGGCAGGTGCCCGCGAGCGGCGCGGCCCGGTTCAGCTGGGAGTACGACGACGGCCGCGAACGACTGCTCGCCCTGTACCAGAAGGGCAAGGACAAGCAGTGGGACGGGAACAAGCGCATCGACTGGGACCTGGAGGTCGACCCGTACGACGCGCTCGGCACCCCCGAGGAGGCGATGTCCCTGTACGGCACGGAGTACTGGGACAAGCTCACCGAGAAGGACAAGGGGGAGCTGCGCCGGCACTACGCCTCCTGGCAGTTCAGCCAGTTCCTGCACGGCGAGCAGGGCGCGATGATCTGCGCGGCGCGGATCGTGGAGTCGGTTCCCGACCTGGACGCCAAGTTCTACTCCGCGACCCAGACGATGGACGAGGCCCGGCACGCGGAGATCTACGGCCGGTTCCTGCACGAGAAGATCGGGCTGGTCTACCCGATCAACGACAACCTCCAGTCCCTCCTCGGCGACACCCTGCGCGACAGTCGCTGGGACATGCCGTACCTGGGGATGCAGGTACTGATCGAGGGCCTCGCGCTGGCCGCGTTCGGCATGATCCGGGACACCACGAACAAGCCGCTGCCCCGGCAGATCCTGACGTACGTCATGCAGGACGAGGCCCGGCACGTGGCCTTCGGCCGGATGGCGCTCCGGGACTACTACAGGCAGCTCACCGACGCCGAGCGGCGCGAGCGCGAGGAGTTCGTCATCGAGGGCTGCTACCTGATGCGCGACCGGCTGCGCGGGGTGGAGGTGCTGGAGAACTTCGGCATCCCCAAGGCCGAGGCGGAGGCGCTGAGTGAGCGCTCGGAGTTCCTCCGGCTGTTCCGCAGGCTGCTGTTCAGCCGCATCGTGCCCTGCGTCAAGGACATCGGCCTGTGGGGCAAACGGCTGCAGCAGGCCTATGTCGACATGGGCGTCTTCGAGATGGGCGACTCCAACCTGGACCTGCTGATGGCGCAGGACGAGGAACTGGCGGAGCAGCTGGACGCCGAGCGGTTCGCCGCGGAGGAGCGGGAGCGGGTGGCCGAGGTGCGGGAGGCGATCGACTCGGCGGCGGAGGAGGCCTGACCGGAACGGGGTGCGGTGCCGGCGCCCTCACCCGCGTGCAGTAGCGTGCTGGCGTGTCCATGCCTCCGCCGCAGCATCCGAACCAGCCGCAACCCCCGTACGGGCAGCAGCCCCCGCAGGCCGCCCCGGGCCCGTACGGCTCCCCGTACCCCCAGCAGCAGCCGTACCCTCCCCAAGCGCCCCACCCCCAGCAGCCCTACCCCGCCTGGGGCACGCCGCCCATGGCCCCGCCCCCGAAGAAGCGCCGGGTCGGCCTGGTGCTCGGGATCGTGGGCGGTGTGATCGCGGCGGGCGTCGCGGTGCTCATCCTGATCGGGACGCTGGCCGAGAGCGGCTTCCCCGAGGCCGAGAACAAGCTCACCCTCCCCAAGACCCTGGTCGACGGGAAGTACGAACTCGGCCAGGACCTCTCCGGCTCCGAGGGCCAGAAGATCGAGAGTGAGGCCGACGGGGCCTGGGACGCCAAGGACATCCATGGCGTGGTCGGCAGCTACACCCTCGGTGGCGACGAGAACAAGGGCACCCTGGTGATCTCGGGCATGTACGGCCGGTTCAAGAACACCAAGGCGGCCCGCCGGAACATGATGAAGGGCGCCGCCGAGGGTGACGGCGCCACGGTCGCCGTACCGGCGAAGGACTTCGACCTGGACGTCACGATCAGCTGCCAGGTGCTGACCCAGAACCAGCTCGGCACCAAGATCACCTTGCCCATGTGTGCCTGGGCCGACGGCAACACGGGCGCCACGGTGGCCGAGGTGACCACGGAGGGCGTGTCGCAGGACCCGTCGGAGGTGGACCTCGAGGCGCTCGCGCGGCAGACCCTCAAGATCCGCTCCGAGACGGTCAAGCCGATCGGCTGACCGTCACCGCCTCCCCGGCCTCCTCGGGCGGGAAGGACGCCCGCAGCGTGAAGGCGTACGGCGTCGCGCCGTGCGCCCTCAGGTGCAGCAGCCGGTCCTCCGCCTCGGCGACCGTCGGGCGGTGACCGGCCGGCACCCACCACAGGACGGTCACCGCCTCCTCGAGCCGCTCGAACCACTCCCTGCGCCGGGACAGCAGATCCCGGTGCAAGCCCTGGTACATGAACGCGGTGAGCGCGTCGGTGTCCCGCCACACCGACATGTTGACGATCAGCCACTCGTCACCGAGGACGGGAATATCGGTCGCGTTGCCGGAGTCGCTCTGCAGGCGCCAGACGAAGCCGTCCGAGGCGTCCGCCACCGCGTTCACGGGGTCGAGGGCGTCGACGAAGTCCTTCAACTCGGGGGAGTGCAGGGGAAACCTGAGCCGGGCGATGTTGACCTGGGCGAGTTCGTGGGCGGGTGCCGTATCCGTCATGACCGAAAGGTAGGGCGGCCCCGCCGGCTTCCGGCACCCTCGTCTCACAGACCGAGAACCGCCCGCATCACCTCCTGCGCGATCGGTGCCGCGTCCCCGCCGCCGCTGATCTCGCCCCGGTTCGCGGAGGCGTCCTCCACCACCACCGCGACCGCCACCCCCGGCTCCATGGCAGCGTCGGCCTGCGCCCAGGAGACGAACCAGGCGTACGGCACACCGGAGTTGCCCACCCCGTGCTGGGCGGTGCCGGTCTTGCCGCCGACCGTGGCGCCGGGAATGGCCGCCCGGGTGCCCGTGCCCTTCTCGACCACATCGGTCATCAGCTCCTTCAGCCGGGTGGCCGTGGACGGCCGCATCACCTGCCGCGCGGGATGCGCCCCCGGCCCGGCGACCGTCTCGCCGCCCCGCCGGGTGGTCCGCTCCACCAGGTACGGCGACCGCAGCCGGCCGTCGCCCGCGACGGCCGCCGCGACCATCGCCATCTGCAACGGCGTGGCCCGCGTGTTGTACTGCCCGATCGACGACAGCGCCAGCTGCGCCTTGTCCACGTGCCGGTCGAAGGTGCTGGGCGAGACGGAGAAGGGAACGCGCAGGCCGGTGTCGTTGAACCCGAACGCCCCTGCCATGGCCGCCATGTCCCGTACCCCCACGTCCACGCCCAGCTTGGCGAAGACCGTGTTGCAGGACCACTCGAAGGCCGTCCGCAGCGAGGCGTTCCCACAGCCGTCGGCCTCGTTGGTCAGCCGGGTCGTGGTGCCCGGCAGCCGGTACGGGTCGGGGGAGCTGGTCGGCGCGTCCGGATCGGCGACCACGCCCGCGTCCAGCGCCGCCGCCGCCGTGACCACCTTGAACGTCGACCCCGGCGGGTACGTCTGCCGCACCGCCCGGTTGAGCATCGGTTTCTCCGGGTCGTGGTTGAGCCGCGCCCACGCCGAGGCCACCGCCTCCCCGTTGCCGGACAGCGCCGAGGGGTCGTACGACGGGCTGGTCACCAGCGCCAGGATGCGGCCCGTGGCCGGCTCGATCGCGGCCACCGCGCCCTTGCGCCCGGCGAGCCCCCGGTACGCCGCCTCCTGTGCCTTCCGGTGCAGGGTCGTGACGACGTCGCCGCCCGGACTCCGCTTGCGCGTCACGTCGTTCCACAGGGGGAGCGGCGACAGCATCGGATCGGTGCCGGAGAGCACGCCGTCCGCCGCGTGCTCCAGGAAGGCGGTGCCGTACGTCTGTGAGGCGAAGCCGGTGACCGGCGCGTACAACGGACCGTCCCGGTAGGCGCGTTCGTAGCGCAGCTGCTCACCGGTGTCCACGGATCCGGTGACCGGCTCGCCGCCGACCAGGATGTCGCCGCGCGGCTGCTGGTAACGGGCGATCGTGGCACGGCGGTTGGCCGGGTTGTCGTCGTAGACACGGGACTGCACGAGCTGCACCCGGGCGGCGTTGACCAGCAGGGCCGCCAGCAGCAGGGCGCAGAACGCGCAGGCGTGCCGGATGTACCGGGCCATCGGCCGGCCGCCGGCGTAGTCGGTCACGGAGCCTCCCGCCCGTCGTACTGGCTGCGTGCCGAGTCGCTCACCCGGATCAGCAGCGCCACGATCGCCCAGTTGGTGACCACGGAGGAGCCGCCCTGAGCGAGGAACGGCATCGCCATGCCGGTCAGCGGGATCAGCCCGGTGACCCCGCCCGCGATCACGAACACCTGCAGCGCGACGATCGAGGCCAGCCCGACCGCGAGGAGCCGGCCGAACGGCTCGCGCAGGGCGAGCCCCGCCCGGTAGCCGCGCTCCACGAGCAGGGCGTACAGCAGGATGATCGCCGCGAGCCCCGCCAGGCCCAGCTCCTCGCCCGCGGTGGCCAGGATGAAGTCCGACTTGGTGGCGAAGCCGATGAGGATGGAGTGCCCGAGCCCGAGCCCGGTGCCGAGGAACCCGCCTGCCGCGAAGGCGAACAGGGACTGGGCGAGCTGGTTCGGGCCCTGCCCGGCCTCGATGGTGGCGAAGGGGTGCAGCCAGTCCTCGATCCGGCCGCCCACGTGCGGCTCGAGACGGCCGACGGCGAAGGCACCGAGCACGGCCAGCACCAACCCGACCGCGATCCAGCCGGTGCGCCCGGTGGCGACGTACAGCAGCACCACGAAGAGGCCGAAGAACAGCAGCGAGGTGCCGAGGTCGCGTTCCAGGACCAGCACGCCGACGCTCACCAGCCAGATCGTCACGATCGGGCCGAGCACCCGCCCGGTCGGGAACTGCATCCACCACACCCGGCGGCCCGTGTACGCCAGGGCGTTGCGGTTGTCCGCCAGATAGGCGGCGAAGAAGACGGCGAGCAGCACCTTCGCGAACTCGCCCGGCTGGATGGAGAACCCGGCGATCCGGATCCAGATGCGGGCGCCGTTGACCGCCGGGAAGAGGATCGGCAGCAGCAGGAGCGCCAGCGCCGCGACCACGCACACGTAGGAGTAGCGCTGGAGCAACCGGTGGTCGCGCAGGATCAGGACGACGGCGATGAACAGCCCCACCCCCAGCGTGGACCACACCAGTTGGGTGGGGGCGGCCCGGTCGCCCGGGGTCTCCAGGTCCAGCCGGTAGATCAGCACCAGGCCGAGGCCGTTGAGCAGCACGCCGATCGGCAACGGCAGCGGGTCGGCGTACGGCGCCCGGACACGGACCGCGAGATGCGCGAACAGGGCGAGGACGCCGAGTCCGGCGCCGTAGCCGACGGCACCGGGCGGGACGGTGCCGGTTCGCGCCAGCCCCACCGCGCAGTAGCCGTACACGGACAGCAGGACGGCCAGCACGATCAGGGCGAGTTCGATGCCTCGGCGCCGGGGGAGGCGTACGGCGGGTGCGGGAGCCTGGGCCGCCGCCACAGTGGTTCCGGCCTTCGTCATGCCCGGAACCTATCCAAATAGGGCGTCTTGTGTGCCGTGCCCGTCAGCACCAGCGTGGCGTGGGTCCGATGGCGCCGATGGGATCGCCACATCGGGAGGGGCACTCTCCGGCGCCCGCCACCGTGGTTCCTCAGGGGCCCGGGGCCGTGTGCGGCAACGTCAGGGTCGCCACCGCGCCCCCGTCCACCGCGTTTCCGAAGAACAGCCGCGCCCCCAGCACCTCCGCCTGCCCCGACGCGATGGTCAGACCGAGCCCGTGCCCCGTGGCACCGCCCTCGGTACGGAACCTTTGCGGCCCGTGCGCCACCAGGTACTCCGGAAAGCCGCCCCCGTGATCCCGCACGGTCACCACAGGCCCGTCCACCGTCAGCACCACCGGACGCCGTCCGTGCTTGTGCGCGTTGGCCACCAGATTGCCCAGCACCCGCTCCAGCCGCCGCCGGTCGGTCTCCACCCGCGCGTCCCGCACGATCCGCACCTCGGTGTCCGTGCCGGATGCCCGGACCACCCGCCCGGCCAGCGCCCCCAGTTCCTCGGTGTCCACCTCCAGCCGCTCCCGGCCGGTCTCCAGCCGGGAGATCTCCAGCAGGTCCTCGGTGAGCGTGCGCAGCGCCGCCACCCGGTCCTGGACCAGCTCCGTCGGCCGGCCCGGCGGGAGCAGCTCGGCCGCCGCGTGCAGCCCGGTCAGCGGGGTGCGCAGCTCGTGCGCCACGTCCGCGGTGAACCGCTGCTCGCTCAGCAGTTTGCTCTGCAGGGACGAGGCCATGGTGTCCAGGGCCGCCGCCACCGCGGCCACCTCGTCCGGCGGGCGCGTCGGGTCCTTCGTACGGGGGTCGTTCACCCGGGCGTCCAGGTCGCCGGCGCTGATCCGCCGGGCCACGCGCGCGGTGCCGTGCAGCCGCCGGGTCACCCGGGTCACCGCGAACACGCCGACCAGCACGGTCGCCCCGATCGCGAGCCCGGAGGACCACAGGATCGCGTTGTCGAGCCCGGCGATGGTGCGGGACTGCTGCGAGTAGTCGACCTCCACGGCGAGCGCCCGGTGCCCGGCGGCCGGGCCCGCCGCCCACATGGTCGGGCGTCCCTGGTGCGTCGAGACCATCGTGCCGCGCTTACCGCGCGCCGCCAGCGCCCGCAGCGGCGCGGGCAGCCCCTCGGGGTCCACTCCGGTGCCGGGCAGCAGCCGGTCCCCGGCCTCGTACGCCTCCGTGGCGTCCGCGAGCCGGGACAGCGCGAGGTGGCGGGCCTGGCCGACGGTCTGGTTGGTCACCGAGACGTGCACCAGGACGCCGAGCAGCGCGGCCAGCGCACAGCACATCACCGTGATGAACGCGGCCGCCTTCACGGCGAGCGCCCCGGCCCACTGAGGCAGCACGAGCCTCATCGCGCGCCCGCGGAGGAACTGGCCGCCGGGGACGGGGACGGGGACGGCGTCTTGCCGCGCCGGCCGTCTCCGACGTGCAGGTACTCGTCGCGGGAGAACGCCATGGCACGCTGCTCCGGGTCCCATACCCAGGTGGTGCGGTACTCGTAGCCGGAGATGTCGGCCGGGGAGCGCTCGATCAGCGCCCGGCCGGCCAGCTCCACCCCGATGATCGCGTCGTTGTCGGCCAGCACCTGCACCAGCGCGTGCTTCTCGACGGTGTAGACCCGCACCGCAGTCTGATTGGTCGGGTAGAGCCGGAAGCCGAGAGTCAGATCCGCCCGGCCGTCTCCGGTGAGGTCCCGGTAGTACGGCTTCAGCAGCGGGCAGCGCGCCTCGTCCCCGCCCGTGCGGCAGTTCTCCATCCGGTCCACCGTCGCGTGGTAGGCGCCCTTGGAGCCGTAGTCGTCGGGATGCGCCGTGATCTCCGCTTCGACGACGTCCACCGGGTCGACCTTCCGGATGTCGTCACCGGGGACCGTCACCCCCTTGACGGTCGCCCGGGTCGCCACGTCGTACGGGTAGGCCGGACTGGACGCCGGCCTGAGGTCAGGCCAGAGCCGGACGGGGCTGACGGCGGTCGGGGTGGCTCCGGCCCCCCGCAGCCCGCCGGTGTCCCCGCAGGCCGTCGCCGTCGCCGACAGCAGGGCGACGGCGGTCAGGGCGAGCGCGGTACGCGGGGGACGACGGGCTGGCACGGTGCTCCTGGGCGTCGGGGTCGGTCCCCCTCCACCTTGATTCAGGGGATTCGCGGGGAAGTGTTCTCAGATTCTCGGGGAGGTCCCTTTTGCGCATCCGGTGGCGCGCTGGGAGAGAGGCTACTCGGCCAGCTCCTCCAGCAGCCGCACGGTGGGCAGGCCCGCCCGGAGATACTCCACGAACAGCTGGTTGTGCAACGCCCACGCCGAGCGCCGGGCACGGATCAGCTGGATCGCCTCGTCGGGCGCGTGCCCGCGCTGAACCAGGGCGTGCACGATGACCAGACCCGAGCGGTTGTATCCGTGGTGGCAGCGCACGAGCACCCGGCGGCCCGCGTCCAGCGTCTCGTTCACCGCGCGGGCCAGCCGCATCACCCCGGCGAGCTGCGTGCCGTCCAGCGGACCGTCCGGAATCGGCCACACATGGTGCTCCACACCCGCGTCGGGCCCGTACCCCGACAGCCGCAGCAGCGACTGCACCACATCGAACTCGTCGCGCACGACGGCCAGCTCCAGCCGCCCCGAACGGCCCCGGAACTCGTGCCCGCCCATCCACAGGCCGGGCACGATCTCGCTCCACGGGCGCTCCGGAGCCGGTACGTCGGGCCGCTCTCCGCTGGTCCGCAACGGCGCCTCCCCAACTCCCTCACAAGGCCGCCCTCCAAGGTAACCGGTCTTGCCCCGGGAGCACCCCGCCTGTTCCCATGGACGAGGGGTGATGGCGCATGAGCGGACTGCGCGTGGTGCCGGCCTATCGGCACGGCCGGGAGCGGCTGTACGTCTGCCGCCCGGACGGAAGCAGTGTCGCCTGGTACGACCGTGAGACGGGCCGGGTCAACCTGCTCGGCGAGGACGGCCGGGACGACGTACTCGCGGCCCTGAAACCGTTCCTGACCGGCTCGGTGACCGTGGGCCCGCCACCGGTCCCGACTCCGGCGGAACTCGCCCGGCTGACCCTGCACCCGGACGACGACCTGGCGCCCAACCGCCCCGGCGAAGCCCTGCTGATCGCCCTCGACCGCGCCCCCGGCCCGGCCCACCGGCTGCGCCCCGATCCGCGCCGGCACGCCCTTGCCGCCGAGCAGACCGTCGGCGATGCGCTGGACCGGCTGGAGGGCGCCGGCTGGCACACCCTGCACTCCATACCGCTCCCCGGCGGTGACCGCATCCACCACCTGCTGATCGGCCCGGGCGGCCTGTTCGCCGTATACGCCCTGTACGCCCGCAAGACCCGGGTCCTGGTCACCGACCCGACGGTCGCCCTCGGCCGCCGCGAGGGCGAGCCGGTGCTGCGTCGCCTGCGCGCCGACGCGGACCGCGCCTCCTACGCCCTGACCGCCGAGGTCCACCCCGTCCTGGCCCTGGTGGGCCCGGCCCAGCTGACCGTGACCGCCGAGCCGCGGGGGGTGCGGATCCTGCAGGACCCGGAGCTGGGTGGTCTGGCCCGTCTCGGCGGGGTGCTGAAACCGGCCGACGTGGAGGCGCTGCACGCGATGGCGCGGGACCGGAACACCTGGGGGAGGGTGTAGCTCAGGGCAGGGGTGCCGCCTTGCCGGGGTCCAGCAGGGGAGCCATCAGGTCGCCCAGATCCTGCAGCCGCGGGGCGATGTCGTCGGCCTGGAACTCCAGCCGGCCGGGGCTGTGGCAGTCCTCGACCTCCTGCCAGGTCACCGGTGCGGACACCAGGGGAGCGCGGCGGGCGCGCAGGGTGTAGGGCGTGGCCGTCGTCTTGCGGGCCGCGTTCTGGCTCCAGTCCACGAAGACCTTCCCCGGCCTGAGGCTCTTCGTCATCCGGTGCACCACCAGCCGGGGCATCGCCCGCTCCGCCTCCACCGCCAGCGCCTTCGCGTACTCGGACGTCCGTTCGGACGAACTGCCGCGCACCGCCGCCAGCAGATGCAGCCCCTTCGACCCGGCCGTCTTCGGGTGCGCCTCGATCCCGTCCGCCGCCAGCCGCTCCCGCAGCCACAGGGCGACCTCGCAGCAGTGGACGATGGTCGCGGGCGCGCCCGGGTCGAGGTCGAAGACCAGCCGGTCGGCCTCGTCCGGGCTCTGCACCAGCCACTGGTGGGTGTGGAACTCGGTGACCAGGTTCGCCGCCCAGACCAGACTCGGCAGGTCCTGCACCACCACCATCCGGGCCGGCCCCTCGGCGGACGACCGCGGAACCGCGGAGGTCGTGACCCAGTCGGGCGTACCCGGCGGCACGTTCTTGGAGAAGAACCGCTGTCCTTCCGGGCCGTCCGGATAGCGCAGAAAGGACACCGCGCGGTCGCGCAGATGCGGCAGCAGGGCGCCGGCGGTCGTCGCGTAGTAGTGCAGCAACTCTCCCTTGGTGAAGCCGGTCTCCGGATAGAGCACCTTCTCCAGGTTGCTGAGCGCGACCCGCCGCCCCTCCACCTCCGTGATAGGCGTCATAAGATGACAATCCCAGACAAACCGGAAAAAACGGGAAAGGAAGGGTGCGGCACGTGCGATCGATCTGGAACGGCGCCATCTCCTTCGGTCTCGTCAGCATCCCGATCAAGCTGGTGAGCGCGACGGAGAGCCACTCGATCACCTTCCGCCAGATCCACATCGAGGACAACGGCCGCATCCGCTACCGCAAGGTGTGCGAACTGGAGGAGCGCGAGGTCAGCCAGGCCGAGATCGGCAAGGGATACGAGGACGCGGACGGCTCGATCATCCCGATCAGCGACGAGGACCTGTCCCACCTGCCCATCCCCACCGCCCGCACGATCGAGATCGTCGCCTTCGTACCGGCCGACCGGATCGACCCGCTCCAGATGGGATCGGCCTACTACCTCGCGGCCGGCGGTGCCCCCGCCGCCAAGCCGTACACCCTCCTCCGTGAGGCCCTCAAGCGCAGCAACAAGGTCGCCATCGCCAAGTACGCGCTGCGCGGCCGGGAGCGCCTCGGCATGCTGCGCGTGGTCGGCGACGCCATCGCCATGCACGGACTGCTCTGGCCGGACGAGGTGCGCGCCCCCGAAGGCGTGGCCCCGGACGTCGACGTCACCATCCGCGACAAGGAACTCGACCTCGCGGACGCCCTGATGGACACGCTCGGCGAGGTCGACCTGGAGGACCTGCACGACGAGTACCGGGAGGCGCTGGAGGAGGTCATCGCGGCGAAGGCCTCCGGCGAGGCGCCGCCGGAGGCGCCCGCGCCGGCGGCGGGGGGCCAGGTTCTGGACCTGATGGCGGCGCTGGAGAACAGCGTGCGGGCGGCCCGGGAGTCGCGTGGTGCGCAGCCCGCCGCCGGCGAGGCCGAGGTCAGGCCCCTGCCGCGAGGGCGGGCGGCGCCCAAGGAGGCGGGGGGCAAGAAGTCCACGAAGGCGGCTGCCGCCGAGAAGACGGCGACGGCGAGGAAGTCGACGTCCAAGACGGCCGGGGGAACCAAGAAGAACGCGGCGGCGAAGACGACGGCCAAGTCGGCTGCGAAGAGTGCGGCGCCCGCGAAGAAGACCGCGGCGAAGAAGACGGCGTCGCGCAAGTGGTCGGCTTGAGGGGGCGGGGGCGGGATGCGGTCGTTCACCGGCTGCGGATGCGTCGTGACCGGTCGCGCCCGCGCGGCGGAGCGCAGGATGGACACCGCCCCGCGCCCCCTGCCCCCTGCCCCCTGATGCCCTTCGCCGCCGGGGGCCGTACCTCAGCGTGCCGTGTCCTGCGGTATCCGCCCGCGGCCGGCCACGAGCGCGAGCCCGCCCCCGGCGATCGCCAGAGCCGCCAAGGCCGTGCCGAAGGCCGTCGTGCCCGTGGTCAGGCCGACGGCGTCGCTGAGGTAGCCGGCGGAGACCGGGAGCAGACCGGCGGGGAGATAACCGCCGACGTTGAGCGCCGCGTTGGCCTCGGCGAGCCGGGCCCCGGGCACAGTCGAGTTCAGAAGGGAAAGGCCGCCCAGCTGGCCCATGCCCTGGCCCGCCCCGGCCAGCGGCGCGGCGGCGGCCAGCGCCGGGACCGAGCCGGTGTGTACGGCGGTCACGAGCGCGAGCATGCCGAGCGCGGTGGTGGCGGCACCGGTGACCAGGACCGTGCGCCGGCGCAGGCGCCGTACGGCGAACTGCACACCCGTCGCGCTGAGGAACATCGCGAACGCCAGTGCTCCCGAGACGACGCGGCTGCCGGTGCCCAGCAGCCCTGACAGCAGCGAGGGCCCGAGCGACAGCACGAAGGACGTGGCGGTGATGCCGGGGGCGAAGACGGCGATGCCCAGGGCGAGCTGCCAGCCGGCGCCGCGCGGCACACCCGGCACTCGCGCCCAGGCCCCGCCTCCGGCCGCGGTCGGGGTGAGCCGTCGTAGCGGCATCCGCAGCACCACCGCGACAGCCGTGGCGAGCAGCCCCGCCTCCACCGCGAACACGGTGACCGTGGGCGCCGGCAGCGTCTCGGACAGCACCCCGGCGAGCAGCGGCCCCAGCCCCGCGCCGAACACCATCGCGCAGGAGGCGAGCAGCGCGGCGAGACGGCGGCGTCCGGGCCCGGCCACGTCCGTCACCGCGGCCATGCCCGCCGAGACCACGGCCCCGACGGCGATCCCGGTGCACAGCCGGGCGACGATCAGCGCGACCACGCCGCCCGCGGTCGCGAAGACCAGACAGGACACGAGGGCCAGCCCCAGCGCGGGCAGCAGGACGGGTTTGCGGCCGAGGCGGTCGGAGACGACGCCGGACACCAGCAGGGAGCCCAGCAACCCGGCGATGTAGCAGGCGAAGACGACGGTCAGGGTGCCTTTGGTGAACCCCATCTCACGCTGCCACAGCACATAGAGCGGGGTGGCCGCGTTGGACAGCACGAACACGGCGGTCACGGGCCAGGCGGCGAGCCACACCCAGCGGACCGGCACCTCACCGGCCCGCCGGCCGCACTCCGTTCCGGCGGTACGTACATCTGTTCCTGTCACGGCACAGTCCTCCCCGAGCGTCAGTACGATCCGAGTCGTACTAGTACGTGCGGAGTCGAACTTAGCACGTAGTACGATCAGACTCGTACAAGAAGTCATGGCGAGAAGATCGTGGGAAGGAGCCGCAGTGACCCCGAACCAGGGCGCCGGAGCGGACACGAGGCAGCCCATCAAGGTCCTGCCGGAACCCGCCGGCCTACCTGATCCGCTGCCCGAACCGGCCGTCGACGACCTGCGCCTGGAGACGGTGCTGGGCGCGCTCAGTGACCCGCTGCGGCTGCGGATCGTGCGCAGACTGCTCCTGGACTCGGAGGAGTTCGACCACACCTGCGGCTGGTTCGGCCTGGACCGCCCCAAGTCCTCGCTGACCCACCACTTCCGGGCACTGCGCGAGGCGGGGATCACCCGGCAGCGCCAGTACGGCCTGGAGCGCCGCAGCCACGTCCGGGTCGCCGACCTGAACGCCCGCTTCCCCGGCCTGCTGGACCTGGTGGCCGCGTGGACCCCGCCTGACGGGGGCTGAACCGGCGCATGCCCGCCCGGGACGACCCCTGGAAGTACCGGCGATGACCTCCACTCGCCCTCCGGCATGCTCGGTGGGCACTACGGTTACCTGTGTGCGGCGCGTCACACCGCGTCGCGTGTCCG
This sequence comes from Streptomyces sp. NPDC006314, assembly GCF_040613075.1. NCBI lineage: Bacteria > Bacillati > Actinomycetota > Actinomycetes > Kitasatosporales > Streptomycetaceae > Streptomyces > Streptomyces sp. NPDC006314. The sequence goes on from NZ_JBEXRL010000016.1 coordinate 145,330, forward strand.
GCGGCTGGGACAGGGATGCCACTGTGCCCGGCCTGCGTCAGTTGGGGGGCATTGTGCAGGAAATGATCAAGGGCTCGAATGTGGCTCTGACAGCCCTGAGCGAGAACGTCGGCTCGGTCATCGTCAGTTTGGGCTGGGGGAGCCCGACCGGCGAAGGCGACGCGGACGTCTCCGTTCTCTTGCTGGACGTGAACGGCAAGGTTCGCGACGACACCGACTTCTACTTCTACAACAACCCGGTCGCGGCGGACGGAAGCGTGCACGTCCTGGGCAAGACGCCGACGGCGGACGGAAACGAGGACCGGATCAGCTTCGACCTGACCGCGGTCCCGGCGGACGTCGACCGGATAGTCGTGGCCGCCAGCCGGTACGGCGGAGCCAGCTTCGGTGAACTCGAAGACGTGCGGCTGACGTTGGCCGACGGCGCCGGTGAAGCACTCCTCCGCTTCGCCATCGACGGCGTCGACTCGGTCAGCGCCGTCATCTTCGGTGAGCTGTACCGGCGGGGAGAGGAGTGGAAGTTCCGCGCGGTCGGCCAGGGCTATGACACCGGACTCGCCGGTCTGGCGACGGACTTCGGTGTCGACATCGAGGACGACGCGGCGGCGGAGACCCGGGAGAACCCGGCGGCCGACGATCAGTCGGACCTCACGGACGCCAGGGACCTCGCTGACCGTACGGACCTCACGGACCCCGCCTCGGCGTCGGCCGGCGAGCCGAGTGCACCAGGAACGCTGGGAGCCGTCCCCTCTCCCCGTCGGCCCGACGAGGGCGGCGCGCCACGCACGCCGACCGCTCGACCCCGCACCGCGAAGAAGAAGGTCACCCTGCCCAAGGCGGGCGAGAAGTCCCTGGCGGAGAACGAGTCCTGGAGGGAAGCCCGGCTCTTCCCGGCACCGGCGCTCAAGAGCGACAGGGAACGCGAAACGCGCGCGACCTCGGTGCTGCTGTCAGTGATGGCACAGGTGCCGGAGTTCGGCAGGAGGCTCACCGCGGCGTTCGGCGCGCCGGCGGGCCGCATGGAGACCTTCACCGAGGTCACCCTGCCGCACGGCGACACACCACGACGCCCCGACGGGGTGATCCGCGTCGAGCGGGCCGGCAAGCTGTGGACCGCACTGGTCGAGACGAAGACCAACGGCAACGCCCTCAAGGCCGATCAGGTGCAGGCATACATGGACATCGCCGCGCGCCGCGGCTATGAGGCCGTGATCACGCTGTCGAACGACGTCGCGCTGGAGGGCAGCCCGCTCGTCCACATGAAGATCGACGGACGACGCAAGCACAAGGTCGCCCTCTGGCACCTCTCCTGGGCGGAAGTCGCCCACCAGGCACAGATGCTGATCCGGCACGAGGGGGTCGGCAACCTCGCACACGCCTGGCTCCTCCAGGAACTGCTGCATTACCTGCAGCACGAGAACTCCGGCTGCCACGGCTTCCAGAACATGGGCCCGGCCTGGGTACCCGTACGCAACGGCATCGACGACGAAACCCTGTGCCAGGGAGATCCCCGCGCACTGGAGGTCGTCGAAAGCTGGGAGCGGCTGATCCGCCAGGTGTGCCTCGGGCTGGGCGGCGAACTGGGCCAGAAGGTACTGCCCGTCCAGCGCGCCAAGCGGGGAACGGACCCGGGAGCACGCCGGAGCCGTCTCGCCGATCAGCTCTGTCTCGACGGAAGACTGCAGGCGGAGGTGCGCATCGAGGGGACGCCCGGCGTCCTGGCCGTCAACGCGGATCTGCGTACCGGAAAACTGCGCACCTCCATCGAGATCCCGGCACCCGGGCAGGGCTACCCCCTGTCCTGGGCCAAACGACTCGTCCGGTGCCTGGCCGAGGCGCCGGCGGACCTCCACATCGAGACCCTCGTCGAGGGGGAGACCGGTGGCCCCCGGGGCACGCTGGAACGGCTCCGTCCCGAGCCGGCCGACATGCTGCCCAAGGACGGCAACATCCGCATCACCGGCTTCCGCCTGTCCTTGCTCAAGGGCATGGGCAGCAGCCGCGGCAACGCCGAGTCCGGCTTCATCCGCAGCGTCGACGACGCGGTACACCGCTTCTACACCACCGTGTTGATCCATCTCGACCGTGCGACGCCCCGCCGGGCCGCGTCCAAGGAGGAGACGGCAACGGCCTGAGGCGCCTCGCCCTGGCCGCAAACCGCAACCGCCCCCGCGGTCCCCAGGCCCCTGGACCTCCCCAGGGGCCTTCCCGCACCCACCGGCCCGGTCGCCCACCAGTCGCCAAGGCTGAACCCCGCATCCCCACTTGGACGCGTTCTGGGCAACCCCTACTGTCCACTTGAGGAACGGTTGACCGTCGCATCCCCACAGATGTGGAAAGGGTGCGGTGTGTGCAGATCGCAGGAGCACGCGATCCTACTGGTCCTCTGTGAGTTGGCGGGAAACGGAGAACCGCTGACGCGATGGGCGGCCGCCACGAAAGCGGAGACGGAGGCCGAGGAGGCGGAAACCGAGGAGGAGGCCGAGGCCTGGGTCAGCCTGTTCCTGGATTTGGGTTGGCAGCCCACGCCCGGCGAACCGATCGCCCTGTCTACGGCTCACCGCCACGTACTGGTCCAACTCCGCCTTCTCGCCGCGCTGGCCACGCCCCAGCCCACCGGTGATCCGGTTGATCCGGTGCACTGGACGGGAACCCCGCGCACGCCGAATCTCACCACCGAGGGCCTGTCCGCTCCGCATTCCACGCTCGACGGCCTGCTGACCATCGCCTGCGGCGCGGTACAACTGGCCACGGGGCTGCATCTGCTGGGCGGCATCGCGGCGATACTGCACGGCGCCGGCCGGCTCGCGGCACCCGATTCACCGTTCACCAAGGCGATGAGGACGGTCCGCAAGGCGCTGACGCCGGACATCACCGTGATCCAGGAGAGCGTGACGATGATGGCACCCCTCCCGGACAACGACCGCTCGGGCCTGCGGGACACCCTGTGCCTGGCCGCTCACGAGATCACCGGCCTTGACCTCGCCGCGCTCAAGCACCAGCTCTTCGCCCCCGAGCAACCGGCAATCGAGGAACAGCCCCCGACCGGGCTTTCCGAACCGGACGCCGCTCTTGCCGCCATGGACGTGGACACGAGCGAGATCCGGGCGCGGATCCGAAACAGCCGCCGACGCGTCACCGTGAAGCGCCAACGGGAGGAGAAGCCGGACCCGTTCTCCGAACCGGGACTGTCCGACGACTCGATCAGACTGCCGCCACCGCACCCGCGGCACGAAATCCAGGAGCCCGGAATCACCCTGAGTCCCGACCGCCCGAACGGGCACGGAATCGACGAGCCGGGCTTCTGAGGCCCGGCCGTGCCCCGCCGCCGACGGCAACCCGCAGCCGTGGCACGCGGCAACTCGCGCGAGATGCCAGGCAACAAACAGGACGATACGATCGTAAAAGCGTCACACACCACGACGTGCTCCGGAAGATTGAGACGGGATGCAGCGTCCAGGTGGGGTGACACATGCACGGCGTGACGGAGCGGGACTTGCCTCCTTCTCATCGGAGTCCTGTGCCACCGCTGCCAAGGGTGACGGAGCCGTCACGTCCCACTGGCATCGGTAGCGTCCAAGGCAGGTTGAATGATGAACCGGACTCGTCGTCTCGCAGCACTCACGTTCCTGGTCGCCCCCGCGCTCGCGGCGGGCCCCGCGCTTGCCGCACACGCCTCGACAGCCACCGCGCCCGGCGTCGGGTCCCGCGCGGCGTGCCATGTCGAAATGGAGTCGAACGGCAACTACCACCTGTGGGGTGTCGGTTTCGGGGGCCACACGAAGGTGACCTACTCGGGATCGACCTCGGGCACCGTCTCCACGGACAAGTCGGGAAGGTTCGACATCGGCGGTCTCAGCGGAAGCAAGTTCGTCGTCAAGTCGGGCGACGGCAAGACCCAGGTCACCTGCACCATGGTCCACCACTGAGGGGTCCGCATACTTCGGCGGTTCCAGGTCAGGGCCGGGCGTCCGAGCCGGAAGGCGCCGTTCGGATCACCCACGGCGGCCCTTCAGGTTGCTGCCGAGGACGAACCCGGAACCCACCCGTGAGGAGCTTGGCGATGTACGCTGCAGTCCGCCGGTACGAAGGGGTGACCGATCCGGCCGAAGCGGGACGCCTCGTGAACGAGGGGTTCGTGCCACTCATGCGGCAGGTATCCGGCTTCGTGGCCTACTACTGGCTCGATGCCGGGGACGGAGTGATGGTCTCGACCAGCGTCTTCCAGGACCGAGCCGGTGCCGAGGAATCCATCTCGAAGGCAGCGGACTTCGTTCGGGACAACCTTGCGTCACTGCTGCCCAACCCTCCCCAGGTCATCGCCGGGGAGGTCGTGGCTTCCGCATGGCAGGGTTAGCACTGGCCGCATGAGATGACGTCAGAGGACCTTTGGTGCGGCTCAGTTCCCGGCCTCTGCTGGTCCTCGCTCCCCTGCTTGTGATCCACAGCCCTGTGCTCTCGTGCCCCTTCCGCAAGTTCACGCGCTGCCGCACCGGGGCCGGCCGTGACTGACTCCAGCCCCGGTCGCGGCGAGGGCGTTGGCGGGGCGGCGGAAGCGGTCGGCCATGCGCGCCTCGCTCCCCGCCAAGCCGCCGGTAGCGGTCGGCCCAGAGCTGGACCGGGCCGGCGAGACCGGGAAGCGTTCGGCGGCTCGGCGCCGAAGGCAGCCGTCTCCACACCGAACCGAAGGCTCCCCCCGTGCAAGACCTCTCGGCCGAGAGCAGTCCGTGGCCAATGAGCCGGGCGTACCCGTATCCCACCCACAAAGTGGGCACCTCGGCGCCAGCTCGCGGCCTCAACCAGACACCCACGATCGGCAACAACGGCTACTGGCGCATCTACCTGCCCGCAACGCACTGAGCCCACGGTTCGACTGGAGAGCAGTGATCAAGCGCGTGGGCTTCTACCAGGAGTTCAACGACCAGGGTGAGCCGTCGGCTTCCGCTTTCGCCCCCTCCCTTCGTGATGCCGTCAGGGCCGCCGGGGAGTGGGACGAGGACCGGATGGTCGCGTTGGATCGCCGGCGCCGATTTCGGTGCTCAGCCCGCCGCGGTCCCGGCTACGGCGAGTTTAGTCAGGACGAGTGAACGCAACTGGCTGGGTGATGGTTCTGCTAACCATATGGAGCACTGCAACGGGTTGAGGGCTGCGATCTTGGCCAAGGTTGAGAGCATGGTCGACAGCGATGACGCAGAGACGACGTCCCGGAGGAGTCGTTTCGACGCCGTGCACAAGTGGGCCGCTACAGCCGCAGGTGTAGTCGCCCTAGCCTTTTCGCTATATAACTTCGCTGAACTTCAAAAGAAACCTGAAATTGATCTGGCGCTTCCTCATCTCATGCGCATTGGTCTAGTGGGTAAGGACACCCATTTCTATCTTCAGCCGACAGTGTCCACCAGAGTCAAGACCCAGGATGTTGAGGTCATCCGTGACGCACGCTTCCAACTGACGCCCATCGGCTCGATTTCGTCTTCGAAAAGACCGGTGTTCTACTGGAAAGAGGTCGGCACATGGAACTTCGACCCCGCTGCTGAATGGATCTCGTATAGATGGTCTGGTGATCCCGCCCCATTCCTCGTCAGTCAGGAAAAACCTCAGCAGCCGATCTTCTTGTTCCAGGCGGATGGCTGGAGCTTCCAGCCTGGCCGGTATGAGGGGTCACTTCAGCTGAATCGATCAGGGAATCACAGTGCACTGACCAAGAATTTCTGCTTGGTTATTTCGAAAAAAGCTGTTGATGAAATCCGCGGCGGAGCAAGTCGGGAGGACATCTTTTATTGGCGCAATGACATGCCCAAGGCCATGTCCTCCAGTGAATATTCAGGCTGCTACGTTAGGGAAGCGGAGTGGCGGGGCCAGGCCGAATGATTGGGGATCGCATCAGTGGGAGATGTCAAGTTCCGTGTCCTTGTTCAAGTTGCACGTGCGGTGGCGTTCAGGGGGCATAGAGATCACGTCTTGCTTGCTGCACTCTGTCGTCGCGGTCCCGCACGGGTTGTTGATCAGCATGCTTTTGGCGCTTTTGACTGGCGAACTCGTTGAACATCGTCCCGCCCAGAGTTCCTCCAGCGGTGATCAGCCAACCGCCACAGCGGATAGATCCATGAGTCCCGCCAACTCGTCTGTTCGCCTGTCTGGAGCCGGCGACTAATGGCGGCCTCGACAGCTCCCTCCGCCAGCCTGGCGTCCCCGCCGAAGCGGGCCTACAGGCCAGAACGACGATAGCGAGGTGCTGGCCTGCTCGGCTCAGATCAGGCTCATCACCTGCGGCGATGGTCCAAGATTCCCGTCATACGGCCACTCCGGGCCGCATACGCCTGCACAAACGCGAAGACCCCGGCCTCAGCGTTTCCGCTGGTGACGGGGTCTTTGGGCACCTCATGCTGGGTGCCCCCGGCAGGATTCGAACCTGCGCACACGGCTCCGGAGGCCGTTGCTCTATCCCCTGAGCTACGGGGGCGTGTCGGCTGCTGAGCTGCTCGCTCGCGGCGACGGATAGAACACTAGCAGGTCCGGCGGGGTGATCAGGAACCCGTTTCCCCGGGTGAGCGGATGCGGGCCCCCTGTACGGGGTGGAAGTGGGGAAAACCCGGACGCGGTGGCCGGTCCCGACCTACTCTCGAGTTGTGCCAGGCGCGTCGGGCCGGGTGCTTGTTGTGGACGACAACAAGGTCATCCGGCAGCTGATCAGGGTCAATCTCGAGCTGGAAGGGCTCGAGGTCGTGACCGCGGCCGATGGTGCCGAGTGTCTGGATGTCGTACACCAGGTGCGGCCCGATGTCGTGACGCTCGACGTCGTCATGCCCCGGTTGGACGGGCTGCGCACCGCCGCGCGGCTCCGCGCCGATCCCCGCACGCACCACCTCCCCCTCGCGATCATCAGTGCGTGTACGCAGTACGAGGTCGAGACCGGCCTCGACGTCGGCGTGGACGCCTTTCTCAGCAAGCCCTTCGAACCGGCCGAACTCGTGCGGCTCGTGAAGCGATTGATCGAGTGCCGGACCGGAGACGGGGGCCAGGGGCATCGTGGCGAAGCGCTCAGTGGAGAAGCGCGGGCGGGTGAAGGGCGTGCAGGGGAAGAGCGTGGTGAAGGGGGCAGCGGTCCCGACCGCGGTGGGGGCGGTGACGGGGAAGGGGACGATGACGGGGTCGCCGACGAGGTGCCGGGCGGGATCTCCTTCGGCGGATAGGGCCGGGCCCTTGGTCGGCGGGTGTCGGGTCTGTTCGTGGCGTCGCCGGGGTCGGTTCTCGTGTGGCCGGCAGTGTCGGGTCTCCGGCGCCGGCGCCGCCGGCGTGCGTCGCCCTTGGCCGTCGGCCTCGGGTCTTCTGCAGCCTGTCAGGGTCGTGTTGTCGTGGCCTTCCGCCTCGGGTCTCCTGGGCCGCCGGGCTCGGATTTTCTGCGGCCGGATGGCCTGGTCCGAGGTGGGCGGAACCCGGGAGCGTCCACCGTGCGTCCGCAGGCTGAACCGCCTCGCCTACCCACCCCCCTCCTCCCCTACGCTTGTCCCGTGACCCCCGTCGAGCTCTCCCGCACCGTGCTGCGCGCGGTGCGTCGTGCTGTCGATGACGGGGAGCTGAGGGTGACCGTGCCCGAACGGGCCGTGGTGACCGAGCCAGGTCCCGGGGGATGCGGGGACTACGCCACCAACATCGCCCTCCAGCTCGCCCGGCCGGCCGGGCAAACGCCGCGGCGGGTCGCCGAGATCCTGCGGCCTCGTCTCGTCGGCGCCGACGGCATCCGGGACGTCGTCGTCACCGGGCCCGGGTTCCTCAACATCAGCCTCGATGCGCAGGCCGACCTCGTCACCGGTCTGGTGCGGGAGATCCGGGCCCTCGGCGCGGCGTACGGGCACGGTGACGCCCTCGCCGGGCAGGTCGTCGCGCTGCGCGTGCCGTATGAGGTCCGGGCCGAGGTCGTCGCCGACGCGGTGGTGCGGATCGTGGCCAGCCAGGGCGGGCGGGCCTCCGTCGAACACGGCTCGCCTGCCACCCTACGGCCTGTGCCGGCCCCCGAAGACCCCGCACCGCTCGGCCCCGACGCCGCCCGGTGGGCCCTCCTCCACCCCGCCCCGCACGACCGGCCCCGGATCAGCGCCGATCACCTGGTCCAGCGGGAGAGCAACCCCCTTTTCCGCGTCCGGTACGCCCACGCCCGCATCCGCTCCCTCAGCCGCAACGCCACCCGCCTCGGCTTCACCGCCGAGCCCGGCCCCGTCGCCCTCCGTGAGGCGCACCTGCCTGTCGGCGCTCGGATGCGTGCCGGGGCCCACACGCACGTCGATGCCACCAGCCTGGACGTCGATGCCGTCGATGCGGGGGTTCACGCCGGCTCCGCCTCCCTGGACGTCGATGCCGTCGATGCCGGGGCTCACGCCGGTGCCACCCCCCTGCTCACCGCCGCCGACGTCAACGGCAACGGCAACGCCAACCGCCCCTACCTGGCCGCCTCCGGAACCCCCACCGCCACCCCCGCGCCCCCCGCAACCCCCCTCGTAGACCGCGGCACCCACACGCCCCCCGGCGCCGCCCCCCGCACCGCCTCCCACCCCGGCGTCCGCGAGCTCCTCACGTCCCTCGCCGACCACCCCCGTGTCCTCGCCGCGGCCGCCACCCACCGTGCCCCGGACCGGCTTGCCCGGCATCTCGTCACCGTCGCCGATGCCGTGCTGCCCTTCCTGCCCTGCGTGCTTCCCCGTGGCGAGGAGAAACCCTCGGCCACCCACCGCGCCCGGCTGGCCCTCGCCGAAGCCGCCGGGACGGTGCTGGCCGGTGGCCTCTCCCTGCTCGGTATCGACGCACCCGAACACCTCTGAGGGCCGGAGAAGACATGGGCCCCGGAGAGACACAGAGAGTCTGAGAGTCACGTCATGAGCCGTTCCGCGCACCCCGCCGGACCCCGCCACGCCGACGTCCTTCCCGAGGGGCACTACTCCGCGCCGCCCACGGACCTCAACGCCCTCGACCGGAAGGTGTGGGCCCAGACGGTCACGCGCAACGCCGACGGCGTCCTCAGCGTCGGCGGGATCGACGTCGCGCGGCTCGCCGAGGAGTTCGGCACCCCCGCCTACATCCTCGACGAGACCGACTTCCGGGCCCGGGCACGCGCCTGGCGTACCGCCTTCGGCACCGACGCCGACGTGTTCTACGCCGGCAAGGCCTTCCTCTCGCGTGCCGTCGTGCGGTGGCTGAACGAGGAGGGGCTGAATCTCGACGTGTGCTCCGGCGGCGAGCTGGCCACCGCCCTCTCCGCCGGTATGCCCGTCGAGCGCATCGCCTTCCACGGCAACAACAAGTCCGTCGGCGAGATCACCAGGGCCGTCGAAGCCGGCGTCGGGCGCATCGTGCTCGACTCCTTCCAGGAGATCGTGCGGGTCGCGCACATCGCGGAGTCCCTCGGGAAGCGGCAGAAGGTCCAGATCCGGATCACCGTGGGGGTGGAGGCTCACACGCACGAGTTCATCGCCACCGCTCACGAGGACCAGAAGTTCGGCATTCCGCTGGCCGGCGGGCAGGCCGCCGAGGCCGTACGGCGGGCCCTGCGGCTCGACGGGCTCGAACTGATCGGGATCCATTCGCACATCGGGTCGCAGATCTTCGACATGTCCGGGTTCGAGGTCGCCGCTCACCGCGTGGTCGGGCTGCTCAAGGAGATCCGCGACGAGCACGGCGTGGAGCTGCCGGAGATCGACCTGGGGGGTGGGCTCGGGATCGCCTACACCGGCGACGACGACCCCCGCGAGCCGCACGAGATCGCCAAGGCGCTCACCGAGATCGTCAGCCGTGAGTGCGAGGCCGCCAAGCTGCGCGCCCCGCGCATCTCCGTCGAGCCCGGGCGCGCCATCGTGGGCCCCACCGCCTTCACCCTGTACGAGGTCGGCACCGTCAAGCCCCTCGACGGGCTGCGCACGTACGTCTCCGTCGACGGCGGTATGTCCGACAACATCCGCACCGCGCTATACGACGCCGAGTACAGCGTCGCGCTCGCCTCCCGCACCTCCGACGCCGAGCCCATGCTCGCCCGTGTCGTCGGCAAGCACTGCGAGAGCGGGGACATCGTGGTCAAGGACGCGTTCCTGCCCGCGGACCTGGCACCCGGTGACCTCATCGCCGTACCGGCCACCGGTGCCTACTGCCGGTCCATGGCCAGCAACTACAACCACGTGCTCCGGCCGCCCGTCGTCGCCGTGAAGGACGGGGAGGCCCGGGTCATCGTCCGCCGGGAGACTGAGGACGATCTCCTGCGTCTCGACGTCGGGTGACGCGGGGCCGGGGTGCGAAAACCCGGGGGTGGAAGATCTACGGTCTTCCACCCCTGCACAAATGAAATAGATGTCTCACGATCCGGACGAAGGGTAGAAACTCCCGTCCGGTGAGTGAGACTGGTCCAACCGTAGACGGTATGAGGAAACGAGGTCGGATGATGCGTACGCGTCCGCTGAAGGTGGCGCTGCTGGGCTGTGGAGTGGTCGGCTCAGAGGTGGCGCGCATCATGACGACGCACGCCGACGACCTCGCCGCCAGGATCGGCGCCCCGGTCGAGCTCGCCGGGGTCGCCGTACGGCGTCCGAGCAAGGTGCGCGAGGGCATCGATCCCGCCCTCGTCACCACCGACGCCACCGCCCTCGTCAAACGCGGCGACATCGACGTCGTCGTGGAGGTCATCGGCGGGATCGAGCCGGCGCGGGCCCTCATCACCACCGCCTTCGAGTACGGCGCCTCCGTCGTCTCCGCCAACAAGGCGCTGCTCGCCCAGGACGGGGCCGCCCTGCACGCCGCCGCCGAGGAGCACGGCAGGGACCTGTACTACGAGGCCGCCGTCGCCGGTGCCATCCCACTGATCCGGCCGCTGCGCGAGTCCCTCGCCGGGGACAAGGTCAACCGGGTGCTCGGCATCGTCAACGGCACGACCAACTTCATCCTCGACAAGATGGACTCCACGGGGGCGGGTTACCAGGAGGCCCTCGACGAGGCCACTGCGCTCGGGTACGCCGAGGCCGACCCGACCGCCGACGTCGAGGGGTTCGACGCCGCCGCCAAGGCCGCCATCCTCGCCGGCATCGCCTTCCACACGCGCGTGCGGTTCGACGACGTCTACCGCGAGGGCATGACCGAGGTCACCGCCGCCGACTTCCGCTCGGCCAAGGAGATGGGCTGCACCATCAAGCTGCTCGCCATCTGCGAGCGCTCGAAGGACGGTGCGTCGGTCACCGCGCGCGTGCATCCGGCGATGATCCCGCTCAGCCACCCGCTCGCCTCCGTGCGCGGCGCGTACAACGCCGTCTTCGTGGAGTCCGACGCGGCCGGGCAGCTGATGTTCTACGGTCCCGGCGCCGGCGGTGCGCCCACCGCCTCCGCCGTCCTCGGTGACCTCGTCGCCGTGTGCCGCAACCGGCTGAGCGGCTCGACGGGGCCCGGTGAGTCGGCGTACGCCGCGCTGACCGTGTCGCCGATGGGCGAGGTCGTCACGCGGTACCACATCAGCCTTGACGTCGCGGACAAACCGGGCGTACTCGCCCAGGTCGCGACCGTGTTCGCCGAGCACGGGGTGTCCATCGACACCGTTCGCCAGCAGGGCAAGGACGGCGAGGCCTCCCTCGTCGTCGTCACCCACCGTGCGTCCGACGCCGCCCTGAACGGGACCGTCGAGGCGCTGCGCAAGCTCGACACCGTGCGGGGTGTCGCCAGCATCATGCGGGTTGAAGGAGAGTAACCAGCAATGACCCACCAGTGGCGCGGAATCATCGAGGAGTACCGGGACAGGCTGCCGGTATCCGACACCACGCCGGTCGTGACGCTCCGCGAGGGCGGCACGCCCCTCGTGCCCGCGCAGGTGCTCTCCGAGCGCACGGGCTGCGAGGTCCACCTGAAGGTGGAGGGCGCCAACCCCACCGGGTCCTTCAAGGACCGCGGCATGACCATGGCCATCAGCAAGGCCAAGGAGGAGGGGGCGAAGGCCGTCATCTGCGCCTCCACCGGCAACACCTCCGCCAGCGCGGCCGCGTACGGCGTGCGGGCCGGCATGGTCTCCGCCGTGCTCGTGCCGCAGGGCAAGATCGCCCTCGGCAAGATGGGCCAGGCCCTCGTGCACGGCGCCAAGATCCTCCAGGTCGACGGCAACTTCGACGACTGCCTCACGCTCGCTCGGGAACTGAGCGAGAACTACCCTGTGGCGCTGGTGAATTCGGTCAACCCGGTGCGTATCGAGGGTCAGAAGACGGCTGCCTTCGAGATCGTGGACATGCTCGGCGACGCGCCCGACATCCACGTCCTCCCGGTCGGCAACGCGGGCAACATCACGGCCTACTGGAAGGGCTACCGGGAGTACGCCGCCGACGGCATCGCCTCCAGTACCCCTCGGATGTGGGGCTTCCAGGCCTCCGGCAGTGCCCCGATCGTGCGCGGCGAGGTCGTCAAGGACCCGTCGACCATCGCCACCGCCATCCGCATCGGCAACCCGGCCTCCTGGCAGTACGCCCTGGCCGCGCGGGACGAGTCCGGCGGTGTCATCGACGAGGTGACGGACCGTGAAATCCTGCGTGCCTACCGCCTGTTGGCCGCGCAGGAGGGCGTCTTCGTGGAGCCCGCCTCCGCCGCCTCCGTGGCCGGTCTGCTCAAGGCCGCCGAGCAGGGCAAGGTCGACCCGGGGCAGCGGATCGTGTGCACCGTCACCGGCAACGGCCTGAAGGACCCCGACTGGGCGGTCGCCGGCGCCCCGCAGCCGGTCACCGTCCCCGTCGACGCGGCCACGGCGGCCGAGCGCCTCGGCCTCGCCTGAGCATCCGGGACCCGGGCCTTCCCCGGAACAGGAAGGCCCGGGTTCTCCCACATGAGTCCCGGGTCCTTCCCGGACCGGGACCCCGGGCCCTCCTCGTGGCGGGGAGCCCCGGGTCCTCCCGGACAGGGAGCACATGAGGCTTACGACACGCATCGTGCGCCTCCTGTGCGCCCTATGTCGCCACAGAACCTTCCTTCGATAGGCTGTACCGAACCCGCCCACCGCGTATGCCCTCGCGTGTGGCACGGTGCCGCGTCGTCTCCGCGGTCCGACGGGTCTTCGTACGTCATCGGATGTCCACCGAACTTCGGTCGAATGTCCATCGAGTCCATCGAGTGTCATTCGACCGCCACGCAGCTCAAGGAGAGTCAACGAGCGATGGCCGGTCCAGCGTTCCGCGCCGCCGCCGTCCGGGTGCGCGTTCCCGCCACCAGCGCCAACCTCGGTCCGGGCTTCGACGCCCTGGGCCTCGCGCTGGGGCTCTACGACGACGTGGTCGTCCGGGTGGCCGACTCCGGGCTGCACATCGACATCGCGGGTGAGGGCGGCGAGACCCTGCCCCGGGACGAACGCCATCTGCTCGTCCGTTCCCTGCGCACCGCCTTCGACCTGCTGGGCGGACAGCCCCGCGGCCTGGAGATCGTCTGCGCCAACCGCATTCCGCACGGCCGTGGCCTCGGCTCCTCCTCGGCCGCCATCTGCGCCGGCATCGTCGCCGCCCGCGCGGTGACCATAGGCGGCGAGGCCCGGCTCGACGATGCCGCGCTGCTGGAGCTGGCCACCGAGATCGAGGGTCACCCGGACAACGTGGCGGCCTGTCTGCTCGGTGGCTTCACCCTGTCCTGGATGGAGTCCGGCGCCGCCCGGGCGATCAGGATGGAGCCGAACCATTCCATCGTTCCGGTGGTTTTCGTGCCCGGAAAGCCGGTCCTGACCGAGACCGCGCGCGGCCTCCTGCCGCGCACCGTGCCGCACGTCGACGCCGCCGCCAACGCGGGCCGCGCCGCCCTGCTCGTCGAGGCCCTCACCCGGCGCCCCGAGCTGCTGCTGCCCGCCACCGAGGACCGCCTCCACCAGGAGTACCGCGCCCCGGCCATGCCGGAGAGCGCCGCGCTGGTGGAGCGGCTGCGGGCCGACGGCATCCCGGCCGTGATCTCGGGTGCCGGGCCCACCGTCATGGCTCTCACCGACGCCGGCACCGCCGACAAGGTGGAGGCCCTGGCCGGCGCCGACTGGGCCGCCAACCGGCTGAGCCTGGACGTGCGGGGAGCGAGCGTGCTGCCGCTTGCGACCTGACACACGGTTGCCGGATTTGGAGAGGGGGAATGTTTGTTGGATCCGGTAGTGTTAACCTCAAGTCTGCACCCGACCCCACCATGGCGAGGTGCCTCGTGTCCCCGTCCGGGACAGACATTCTTCCGGGAGCCTCCCACGCCACTCCGTGTTCCGTGCGCCGTACCTGGGCAGTACGTCGCATGCGGGCACTGAGCGGGCCGCCGGGCACGCTCCGGAACAGGCGCTACCACGCCACGTGACACTCGGTGCCACGGCTCGCGGAAGCGCCATCCAGCAAATTCTCTTCCGCCGCTTTGGGCGGACCACCGCCCCGGCACGGTTCACAGAAGACAGGACCGTAGCCGGACAGCACAACCGGTCGCCGAGCCAGACAGGCCGACGTCCGCTCCAGGGAAGGACCCTTCGTGAGCGACACCACCGATCTGATGGGCGCACGTGTCGAGGAGACCGCTGCCGCGCCCGCCACGGACGCCTCCGCGCCTACCACCGGTGCCGGCTCCCGGCGGCGCCGCGGTACCGGCCTCGACGGCATGGTGCTGGCCGAGCTGCAGCAGGTCGCCTCGGGCCTCGGCATCAGGGGTACCGCGCGTATGCGCAAGAGCCAGCTGATCGAGGTCATCAAGGAGGCCCAGGCCGGCGGGGGCGCAGCCCCCAAGGCCGAGGCCGCCGCCGAGACCAAGCCCAAGCGCCGGGCCACCTCCAAGGCCCGTACGGGTGAGGACGCGGAGAAGAAGGCCGAGGCCAAGAGCGAGGCCCCCGCCGAGAAGGCCGTGGCCCAGCAGCAGATCGAGATTCCCGGCCAGCCGGCCAGTGACGACGCCCCGACCGAGCGCCGTCGCCGTCGCGCCACCGCGGAGGCGGGCAGCCCCACCGCGAACGGCGCCGAGACCATCGCCGCCGAGGCGAAGAGCGAGCCCAAGGCCGAGACGCCGGCCCCGCAGCAGGGCGAGGCCAAGGGCGACGCCGGTGACGGCGAGGGCCGTGGCCGCCGCGACCGCCGGGAGCGCGGCCGCGACCGCGACCGCCGTGGCAAGGGCGACGAGCAGCAGGGCCAGGGCGGCGGCCGCCAGGACCGTCAGCAGCAGGGCCAGCAGCAGGGCGGCGGCCGTCAGGACCGCGACCGGGACCGCCAGCAGCAGGACGACGACGACTTCGAGGGCGGCCGCCGGGGCCGTCGCGGCCGCTACCGGGACCGCCGCGGCCGCCGGGGCCGCGACGAGATCGCCGAGCCGCAGCTCGCCGAGGACGACGTCCTGATCCCCGTCGCGGGCATCCTGGACATCCTCGACAACTACGCCTTCATCCGGACCTCCGGCTACCTGCCGGGCCCGAACGACGTCTACGTCTCCCTCGCCCAGGTCCGCAAGAACGGCCTGCGCAAGGGTGACCACGTCACCGGTGCGGTCCGGCAGCCCAAGGAGGGCGAGCGCCGCGAGAAGTTCAACGCGCTGGTCCGCCTCGACTCCGTCAACGGCATGGCGCCCGAACACGGCCGCGGCCGCCCGGAGTTCAACAAGCTGACCCCGCTCTACCCGCAGGACCGCCTCCGCCTGGAGACGGACCCGGGCGTGCTCACCACTCGCATTATCGACCTGGTCTCGCCGATCGGTAAGGGCCAGCGCGGTCTGATCGTGGCCCCGCCGAAGACCGGTAAGACCATGATCATGCAGGCGGTCGCCAACGCGATCACGCACAACAACCCCGAGTGCCACCTGATGGTCGTCCTCGTCGACGAGCGTCCGGAAGAGGTCACCGACATGCAGCGGTCGGTCAAGGGCGAGGTCATCTCCTCGACCTTCGACCGCCCGGCCGAGGACCACACCACGGTCGCCGAGCTGGCCATCGAGCGCGCCAAGCGTCTGGTGGAGCTGGGCCACGACGTCGTCGTGCTGCTCGACTCCATCACGCGTCTGGGCCGTGCCTACAACCTGGCCGCGCCCGCCTCGGGCCGCATCCTGTCCGGTGGTGTCGACTCGACCGCGCTGTACCCGCCGAAGCGCTTCTTCGGTGCGGCCCGGAACATCGAGGACGGCGGTTCGCTGACCATCCTCGCCACCGCCCTGGTGGACACCGGGTCCCGCATGGACGAGGTGATCTTCGAGGAGTTCAAGGGCACCGGCAACATGGAGCTCAAGCTCGACCGGAAGCTCGCCGACAAGCGCATCTTCCCGGCGGTGGACGTCGACGCGTCCGGCACCCGTAAGGAAGAGATCCTGCTCGGCAACGAGGAGCTGGCCGTCGTCTGGAAGCTCCGCCGGGTCCTGCACGCGCTGGACCAGCAGCAGGCGATCGAGCTGCTTCTCGACAAGATGAAGCAGACGAAGTCGAACGTCGAGTTCCTGATGCAGATCCAGAAGACGACGCCGACCCCGGGCAACGGGGACTGAGCGAACGCCGGATCGAGGCCGCCCCCCGTCCTTCAGGGACGGGGGGCGGCCTTCCGCGTTCCCGGCGAGATCTCTGCCACACGGGGCTCGGTCGGCGACGACTTCGGGTCGTACGGCCGTGTCGGCGGAAAACGCAGGTGAGCGGGGTTCGGCCCGATGGCGCGGTTACGGAGCGTGTCCATCGCCGCACGCGGTGAGCACCCTGCGTTGTGCAACCCTTTCCCGAGTTTCCCCGTCTGACCTGGCGGAGCGACGATGGGACGGTGACGACCGCGCCTGACCCTGAAAAACAGGGGGTAACCGACCGACGAGACCTGGGAGCGATGTGTCCGCCGAGAGCACGCCGGAGTCCGGCATAGCGGAGCCGGCCGAGACCGGCCCCCGCCGCGGTGGCAGGGGCCGCCGCCGCAAGCCCCGCAGCGGGAGCCGTAAGGCCCTGCTCGCCACGGCCTGGACGGCGGCGGGCGTGGTCGTGCTGGGGGGCACCGGCGCCGGATACCTGTACTTCAAGCTCAACGGCAACCTCCAGAGCGTCGACATCAACCAGGCCCTCGGCAACGACCGGCCCACGAAGATCGACAACGGCTCCCAGAACATCCTGGTCCTCGGCTCGGACACGCGCTCCGGCAAGAACAAGAAGCTCGGCGGCGGCACCGACGACGGCAGCGCCCGCTCCGACACGGCGATGATCGTCCACGTCTACGAGGGCCACAAGAAGGCCGGCGTGGTCTCGATCCCGCGGGACACCCTCGTCGACCGCCCCCGGTGCACCGACCCCCAGGGCACCACCCACCCCGCCGCGTCCGGCGTGATGTTCAACGAGGCGTACTCGACCGGCGGCGCGGCCTGCGCGGTGAAGACCGTCGAGTCGATCACCGGCATCCGCATGGACCACTACCTGGAGGTCGACTTCGAGGGCTTCCAGCAGCTCATCGACGACCTCGGCGGGGTCCGGGTCACCACGACCAAGAGGATCGACGACCCGCGGAGCCACCTGAATTTGGAGGCCGGCCCCCACACCCTCGACGGCCGGCAGGCCCTCGGCCTGGTCCGCACCCGGCACGGCGTGGGCGACGGCTCCGACCTGGGCCGCATCCAGCTCCAGCAGGCGTTCATCAAGGCACTGATCGACCAGGTCAAGCACGTCGGCGTCTTCACCAACCCCAAGAAGCTGTACGACATCGCCGACACCGCCACCAAGGCCGTCACCACCGACTCCGACCTCGGCTCGGTCGACTCCCTGATCGACTTCGCCAACGGCCTCAAGGGCATCGGCTCGTCCCACATGAAGATGGTCACGATGCCGGTCCAGTACGACCCGGCCAACCCCAACCGCGTCCTTCTGGCGAAGGCCAAGGCCCAGCTGGTCTGGACGGCCCTGAAGAACGACAAGCCGATCCCGGCAGCGGCCACGAAGGGCACGGCCGCAGGAGACGCCGAAGGCGTGGTGGCCCCCTGAGGGGCTACCCCGGAATAGAACAACCGCACCCCCGGTTTGGGTGGATGGCACCAGTCCTGGCAGACTGGTACGTCGGCTCCGGTTCACGCTCCCGCACCCCGCGGCGGCGACCCGGCGCCCTCCCGAAACCTAGGAGACACCTTGAAGCGCGACATCCACCCCGCGTACGTCGAGACGCAGGTCAGCTGCACCTGTGGCGCGTCGTTCACCACCCGTAGCACCATCGAGTCCGGCACCATTCGGGCCGAGGTCTGCTCCGAGTGCCACCCGTTCTACACGGGCAAGCAGAAGATCCTCGACACCGGTGGCCGTGTGGCCCGCTTCGAGGCCCGCTTCGGCAAGGCTGCCGCCGGCTCCAAGAAGTAGCGAGCCCCATTTCGCCGGTCCACGGTCACGCCCCAGCCGGGGTGTGCCCGGGACCGGCGTTTTTGGTCGCCCGTCCTTCCCCTCACCGCAGTACAGGAGCCGAAAGATGTTCGAGGCCGTCGAGGAACTCGTCGCCGAGCACGCCGACCTGGAGAAGAAGCTCGCCGACCCGTCGGTCCACTCCGACCAGGCGAACGCGCGCAAGCTGAACAAGCGCTACGCCGAGCTGACCCCGATCGTCGCCACGTACCGCTCCTGGAAGCAGACCGGCGACGACATCGAGACCGCGCGCGAACTCGGCGCCGACGATCCCGAGTTCGCCGCCGAGGTCAAGGATCTGGAGAAGCAGCGCGAGGAGCTGACCGAGAAGCTGCGTCTGCTGCTCGTCCCGCGCGACCCGAGTGACGACAAGGACGTCATCCTGGAGATCAAGGCGGGCGCCGGCGGCGACGAGTCCGCCCTGTTC
Source organism: Streptomyces sp. NPDC006314 (assembly GCF_040613075.1). Taxonomy (NCBI): domain Bacteria; kingdom Bacillati; phylum Actinomycetota; class Actinomycetes; order Kitasatosporales; family Streptomycetaceae; genus Streptomyces; species Streptomyces sp. NPDC006314. The sequence goes on from NZ_JBEXRL010000016.1 coordinate 164,079, forward strand.
GCCGGTGATCTGCTGCGCATGTACCTGCGCTACGCCGAGCGCATCGGCTGGAAGACCGAGATCATCGACGCCACCGAGTCCGAGCTGGGCGGCTACAAGGACGTCCAGGTCGCCGTGAAGGCCCGCGGGCAGATCGAGCCCGGCCAGGGCGTCTGGGCGCGGCTGAAGTACGAGGGCGGTGTGCACCGCGTGCAGCGTGTGCCGGCCACCGAGTCCCAGGGCCGTATCCACACCTCCGCCGCCGGTGTCCTCGTCACCCCGGAAGCCGAGGAGGTGGACGTGGAGATCAACCCGAACGACCTGCGTATCGACGTCTACCGCTCCTCCGGCCCGGGCGGCCAGTCCGTCAACACCACCGACTCCGCGGTGCGCATCACGCACCTCCCCACCGGAGTCGTCGCCTCCTGCCAGAACGAGAAGAGCCAGCTGCAGAACAAGGAGCAGGCGATGCGTATCCTGCGCTCCAGGCTGCTCGCAGCTGCGCAGGAGGAGGCGGAGAGGGAGGCCGCCGACGCCCGCCGCAGCCAGGTCCGTACCGTCGACCGCTCCGAGAAGATCCGCACCTACAACTTCCCGGAGAACCGCATCTCGGACCACCGCGTCGGCTTCAAGGCCTACAACCTGGACCAGGTCCTGGATGGCGAACTCGACGCGGTGATCCAGGCCTGCGTCGACGCCGACTCGGCGGCCAAGCTGGCGGCCGCCTAAGAGGCGTACGCACGCACGAGTACGACACGGAGGACTTGCGTGAACCTGCTGCTCGCGGAGGTGGCCCAGGCCACCCAGCGGCTGGCCGACGCCGGCGTGCCCTCGCCGCGCAACGACGCGGAGGAGCTCGCCGCGTTCGTGCACGGTGTGAAGCGGGGCGAACTGCACTCCGTGAAGGATTCGGACTTCGACGCCCGGTACTGGGAGGTCATCGCCCGGCGTGAGCAGCGCGAGCCGCTGCAGCACATCACCGGCCGGGCCTACTTCCGGTACCTGGAGCTGCAGGTCGGGCCGGGGGTGTTCGTGCCCCGGCCGGAGACCGAGTCCGTGGTCGGCTGGGCCATAGACGCCGTACGCGCCATGGACGTGGTCGGACCGTGCATCGTCGACCTGTGCACCGGCTCCGGCGCCATCGCGCTCGCCCTCGCCCAGGAGGTCCCGCGCTCGCGTGTGCACGCCGTTGAGCTGTCCGAGGACGCTCTGGTGTGGACCCGCAAGAACGTGGCGGGGTCGAGGGTCGATCTGCGGCAGGGCGACGCGCTGACCGCCTTCCCCGACCTCGACGGCCAGGTAGACCTGGTCATCTCCAACCCGCCGTACATCCCGCTCACCGAGTGGGAGTACGTGGCCCCGGAGGCCCGCGACTACGACCCGGAGCTGGCGCTGTTCTCCGGTGAGGACGGCCTCGACCTGATCCGCGGCCTCGAGCGCACCGCGCACCGGCTGCTGCGCCCGGGTGGCGTCGTCGTCATCGAGCACGCCGACACCCAGGGCGGACAGGTGCCGTGGATCTTCACCGAGGAACGGGGCTGGGCCGACGCGGCCGACCACCCCGACCTCAACAACCGCCCCCGGTTCGCGACCGCCCGCAAGGCGCTGCCGTGACCGTCCCGACTTTCACCCCGCAGTACGTGTACGAGGAGGCCCGCTAGACATGGCACGGCGATACGACACCAACGACGCGACCGACCGCGTGACGGGTCTGCGCGAGGCCGCGTCCGCCGTCCGCCGGGGCGAGCTGGTGGTCCTGCCGACCGACACGGTGTACGGCATCGGCGCCGACGCGTTCTCCTCGGAGGCCGTCGCCGACCTGCTCGCCGCCAAGGGCCGGGGCCGCAACATGCCCACCCCTGTCCTCATCGGCTCCCCCAACACGCTGCACGGGCTCGTCACGGACTTCTCGGAGCTGGCCTGGGAGCTGGTCGACGCGTTCTGGCCGGGTGCCCTGACACTGGTCGCCAAGCACCAGCCGTCGCTGCAGTGGGACCTCGGCGACACCCGGGGCACGGTTGCCGTGCGCATGCCGCTGCACCCGGTCGCCATCGAGCTGCTCAACGAGGTCGGCCCCATGGCCGTATCCTCGGCGAACCTCACCGGCCACCCGGCGCCGGAGAACTGCGACGCCGCCCAGGAGATGCTCGCCGACTCCGTCTCCGTCTACCTGGACGGCGGCCCCACCCCCGGCAACGTGCCGTCGTCCATCGTGGACGTCTCCCGCGAGGTGCCGCTGCTGCTGCGCGAGGGCGCGATCTCCCCGGACGAGCTGCGCAAGGTCGTACCCGACCTCGAGGTGGCGAATTGACGGCCCCTGAAGCGGGGCGTGGCATAGGCACCGGGGAGCGTGTCGCGGAGGAGACGACGACCTTCGGCTTTCCGCGCGACAGCTTCCGCATCCTCCACGTCAGCACCGGCAACGTGTGCCGGTCGCCCATCACCGAGCGGCTGACCCGCCATTTCGTGGCCGAGCGACTCGGGGTACTCGGCGGCGGGCTGATCGTGGAGAGCGCGGGCACCTGGGGCCACGAGGGCGCGCCCATGGAGGCCAACGCGGAGACCGTGCTGGCCGAGTTCGGCGCGGACGCCTCCGGGTTCGTCGGCCGGGAGCTGCTCGACGAGCACGTCATCATGGCCGACCTCGTCCTGACCGCCACCCGCGACCACCGCGCCCAGGTCATCTCCATGGGCCATTCGGCGGGCCTGCGCACCTTCACCCTGAAGGAGTTCACCCGCCTGGTCCGGGCGATAGACCCGGCCACCCTGCCGCCGTTGGAGGACGGCGTGGTGGCGCGTGCCCGGGCCCTGGTACGGGCGGCGGCGGCGCTACGCGGGTGGCTGCTGGCCCCGACCGCGGAGGCGGACGAGGTGTACGACCCGTACGGCGCGCCGTTGCCGTTCTTCCGGTCGGTGGGGGACGAGATACACCAGGCGCTGGATCCGGTGGTGACGGCGTTGACGGGGGTTCCGGCGCGGACGTAGTACCGGCGCGCCTGCAGACGCGGGGCTGTGCCGGCACGCGGCTCCGCCGCGAGGGCGCGATCAGCCACGACGAACCCGCAGCCGCCCTCACCGCAGAACCGCCCGAGCTCTCGTGCGGCTCCGTTACCGGGCGCCCCGCACCTCCCCGGCCTACATTGGAGCTACGCCACCGCCGACCGCCCGGGAGCCCGCCATGTCGGTCACCCACACCCTCGAGACCGACGTCCTGCGGCATCAGGACCCGGAGCTCGCCGACATCCTGCTGGGAGAGCTCGCGCGGCAGTCGACGACGCTCCAGCTCATCGCCGCCGAGAACTTCACCTCGCCCGCCGTTCTCGCGGCCCTGGGCTCGGCGCTGGCCAACAAGTACGCCGAGGGCTACCCCGGCGCCCGGCACCACGGCGGCTGCGAACTCGTGGACGCCGCCGAGCGCCTCGCCGTCGATCGCGCCAAGGCCCTCTTCGGCGCCGAGCACGCCAACGTCCAGTCCCACTCCGGCTCCTCGGCCGTCCTGGCCGCCTACGCGGCCCTGCTGCGCCCCGGCGACACCGTCCTCGCCCTCGGGCTGCCCTACGGCGGCCATCTCACCCATGGCTCGCCGGCCAACTTCTCCGGCCGCTGGTTCGACTTCGTCGGCTACGGCGTCGACGCCGAGACCGGGCTGATCGACCACGACCAGGTGCGCCACCTGGCCCGCAACCACCGGCCGAAGGCCATCGTGTGCGGTTCGATCGCCTATCCCCGCCACATCGACTACGCCTTCTTCCGCGAGGTCGCCGACGAGGTCGGGGCCTATCTGATCGCGGACGCCGCGCATCCGATCGGGCTGGTCGCCGGGGGAGCGGCGCCCAACCCGGTGCCGTACGCCGACATCGTGTGCGCGACCACCCACAAGGTGCTGCGCGGCCCGCGCGGCGGGATGATCCTGTGCGGTGCCGAGCTGGCCGAGCGCGTCGACCGGGCCGTGTTCCCCTTCACCCAGGGCGGCGCCCAGATGCACACCATCGCCGCCAAGGCCGTCGCGTTCGGCGAGGCGGCGACACCGGCTTTCGCCGCGTACGCCCATCAGGTGGTCGCCAACGCGCACGTGCTCGCCGGCCACCTGGCCGCGGAGGGGCTGGTGGTCACCACCGGCGGCACGGACACCCACCTGATCACCGCGGACCCGGCACCGCTCGGTGTGGACGGCCGCACCGCGCGCGGCCGGCTCCTCGCGGCCGGGCTGGTGATGGACTGCTGTGCGCTGCCGCACGGCGACGGCCGCGGGCTGCGGCTGGGCACGGCCGCGGTGACCACCCAGGGCATGGGCGAGGAACAGATGGTGCGGATCGCCATGCTCTGCGGCAAGGTGCTGCGCGGTGAGATCGACGGGGCACAGGCACGCGTGGACGTGCGCGAGCTCGCCGGTCTGTTCCCGCCGTATCCGGGGTGAGGCGGTAGTGGACGCACCTGCCTGCACGGCCGCACGCGCAACCATCGCCGGTACCCGGCAGTCCTCATACATGTGCCCGCGGCGCTAGGGTGGGAGGCCGAGATGGCCAGTGAGACTAGTGGGGAAGCCCGTGCGTGAATACCTGCTGACGCTCTGCGTCACGGTCGCGGTGACGTATCTGCTGACAGGGCCGGTACGGAAGTTCGCGATCGTGGCCGGGGCGATGCCGGAGATCCGGGCCCGTGACGTGCACCGGGAGCCCACTCCGCGCCTCGGCGGTATCGCGATGTTCTTCGGCCTGTGCGCGGGCCTGCTGGTCGCGGACCATCTCACCAACCTCAACGAGGTCTTCGCCAAGTCGAACGAGCCACGGGCACTGCTCTCCGGAGCCGCCCTGATCTGGCTGATCGGCGTCCTGGACGACAAGTTCGAGATCGACGCCCTGATCAAGCTGGGCGGTCAGATGATCGCCGCGGCCGTGATGGTCATGCAGGGTCTGACGATCCTGTGGCTGCCCATCCCCGGCGTCGGCAACGTGGCCCTGACCCAGTGGCAGGGCACGCTGCTCACGGTCGCCCTGGTCGTCATCACGATCAACGCGGTGAACTTCGTGGACGGCCTGGACGGTCTCGCGGCCGGCATGGTGTGCATCGCGGCCGCCGCGTTCTTCCTGTACGCGTACCGGATCTGGTACTCGTACGGCATCGAGGCCGCTGCTCCGGGCACGCTGTTCGCGGCCATCCTCATGGGCATGTGCCTGGGCTTCCTGCCGCACAACATGCACCCGGCGCGCATCTTCATGGGCGACTCCGGCTCGATGCTGATCGGTCTGGTGCTGGCGGCGGGCGCGATCTCCATCACCGGCCAGCTCGACCCGGACGCGCTCAATCTGTACGCGGGGTCCGAGAAGGCGGCCGTTCACCAGACGGTCCCGGTCTACATCCCGCTGCTGCTGCCGCTGACCATCATCGCCGTGCCGGCCGCCGACCTGGTCCTGGCGATCGTCCGCCGCACCTGGCGCGGGCAGTCCCCGTTCGCCGCGGACCGCGGCCACCTGCACCACCGCCTGCTGGAGATCGGCCACTCGCACAGCCGGGCCGTACTGATCATGTACTTCTGGTCGGCGCTGATCGGTTTCGGTGCGCTGGCGTACTCGGTCAACTCGGCGTCGATGTGGATCGTGCTCGGTGTGGTCTTCCTCAGCGCCGTCGGCCTGATCCTGCTGTTGCTCCCGCGCTTCAGGCCGCGCGTGCCGGTGTGGGCCCAGCGGTTCGTGCCGCCGCGGTACCGGCGCCGCGGCATCACCGCTGTCGCCCCCGACTCGGCCACTCCCGCCATGGTGACCTCGGCGCCCCACGAGGCGTGCGGCACCGGTGAGCCCGGCGAGGCTCCTCAGCACGCGGCGGTCGCGGTGCGGATGCGCACCGCCAACGGTTCCACCGCGGTCGGCCACCGTGCGCGGCTGCGTGACGGTCGGGAAGCCGAGACCTCCCGCTGACATGGAGCCGCCGGCCGGAACCTTCGGCCGGCCACGGTGAATTAGGGTGCCGAATTCGGCCGCCCCTTGCGTCACAATCCACACCACCACTATGTTGAGGTGGTGGCTGATCAAATTGTTAATGCACCAGGATTAATCCCATATGTGCGCGACGTGTCATTGCGTGAAGACGAGACATTGCGGGATCTGCGGGAACTGACCGGTGAGCTGCCCATGGGCTCGGCCATGCAGGTAATGGCCGAGGAGGGACAGCTGCTCGGCTTCCTGGTAGGCCTCACGGAGGCACGGAACGTGCTGGAGATCGGCACCTTCACCGGATACAGCACCCTGTGCATGGCCCGCGCCCTGCCACCCGGTGGGCGCCTCGTCACCTGCGACATCAGTGACAGGTGGCCCGACATCGGGCGGGAGTACTGGGCGCGGGCAGGCGTGACGGACCGCATCGACGTACGAATCGGAGATGCCGCCGACACCCTGGCGGGCCTGCTCGCCGAGGGAAAGGGAAGCACCTTCGACTTCGCCTTTGTCGACGCGGACAAAGCGAATTACCGTCGCTACTACGAATTGTCTCTGGAGTTGGTGCGGCCGGGCGGGCTCATCGTCCTGGACAACACCCTTTTCTTCGGCCGGGTCATCGATCCGGCAGCCCAGGACGCCGACACCGTCGCCATCCGGGAATTGAACCTCTTCCTGCGTGACGACCACCGGGTGGAGATATCTCTCCTCCCGATGGCCGACGGCATCACCTTGGTACGCAAGAAGACGGAGTGAGCACCGCGGTCAGCGGACCGGGCCCGCCACGGCCGCCGGACGGCCCGCGGCCAGGTCCGGTGCGCTGATCCGGATCGTCGCGTGCTGCTCGCGCCGTCCCGACACCAGATGCAGCCGCTGCACCTCCTCGGCCCTCGCGGCCGGCAGCTCGTCCCGGCAGGCGCACGGCTCCTCGCCGAAACCGGCGAACCGGTAGGCGATCTCCATCATGCGGTTGCGCTCCGTGGCCCGGAAGTCGGCCACCAGATGCGCACCCGCCTGCGCGGCCTGGTCGATCAGCCAGTTCAGGATCGCCGCGCCCGCCCCGAACGACACCACCCGGCAGGACGTCGCCAGCAGCTTGAGGTGCCAGACGTCGGGCAGCGTCCGAAGCAGCAGCACACCGACCGCGCCGTGCGGACCGAAACGGTCCGCCATCGTCGTCACCAGCACCTCGTGCCCGGGGTCCGTCAGCAGCTCCCGTAGCTCCGCGTCGGAATAGTGCACCCCGGTCGCGTTCATCTGGCTCGTGCGCAGCGTGAGCTCCTCGACGCGCGAGAGCTGCTCCTCACTCGCCCGCCCGATGTGCATCTCCAGCTGCAGCGACCGCAGGAACTCCTCGTCCGGCCCACGGAAGGCGGCCTGCTCGGCCTCGCGCCGGAAGCCGGCCTGGTACATCTGCCGGCGCCGCCGCGAGTCCACGGTGACACTCCGCGGACTGAACTCCGGCAGGCCCGCCAGCTCCGCCAGCCGGTCCGCGGCGTAGCAGCGGACCTCCGGCAGGTGGAAGGCGACCTCGGCCCGCTCGGCGGGCTGGTCGTCGACGAACGCCACCGTGCCGTGCGCGAACTTCAGCTGCTCGGCGATCTCGCGCACCGAGTCCGACTTCGGCCCCCACCCGATCCGCGGCAGCACGAAGTACTCGGCAAGGCCCAGCTCCTCCAGCTTGGCCCAGGCCACGTCGTGATCGTTCTTGCTGGCGACGGACTGCAGAACGCCCCGGGAGTCCAGCTCGACGATCAGCTCCCGCACGCCGTCCGGCACGCTCACCACGTCGCCCTCGGACAGCGTGCCCTGCCAGAGTGTGTTGTCCAGGTCCCACACCAGGCACTTCACCGTGGTCGGCACGTCAGACATGGGAATCCCTCCGGGGGTCACGGCGCGGCCGCCACGGCATGCTGCGCCAGGATCAACTGGCAGATCTCGTTGCTGCCCTCGATGATTTCCATGAGCTTCGCGTCGCGGTACGCGCGAGCCACGACATGGCCGTCCCGCGCCCCCGCCGAGGCCAGCACCTGCACCGCCGCCGCGGCACCACGGGCCGCATGCCCGGCGCTGACATGCTTGGCCAGCACAGTCGCCACGACGAGATCGGGGGAGCCGGCGTCCCAGCACTCGCTGGCGTGCGCGCACGCCTGGGCCGCGACCTGCTCGGACACATACAGTTCGGCCAGGTGCGCCGCCACCAGCTGATGCTCGTGCAGCGGCTTTCCGAACTGGACCCGCGAGGCGGCATGGTGCGCCGAGGCACTCCGGCACGCACGCAGAATGCCGACACAGCCCCAGGCAACCGAGATGCGGCCGTAGGCGAGCGCGGTGGTGACCAGCAGCGGCAGGGGCATGCCCGGACTGCCGAGCAGGCTGCTCAGCGGCAGCCGCACGGAGTCGAGACGCACGTTCGCATGGCCGGCCGCCCGGCATCCCAGCGGGTCGGGGACCCGCTCCACATGCACCCCGGGCGCCGAGGCGGGCACCACGACGACCGCCGCACCGCCCTCACACTGCCCGAACACGACCAGCAGGTCGGCGTAGTGAGCGCCGGTGACCCAGACCTTGTGGCCGCTCACGACCACCGAGTCGCCCGACACCTCGATCTTGGTCGTCATGGCGGTCACATCGGAGCCGGCCCCGGTCTCGCTGAAGCCGACCGCGGCCAGCCGCCCGCTCACCAGTTCGGGAAGCAAGGCGGCCGACTGGTCGGGATTGGCCAGGCGCTGGATCGTCCAGGCGGCCATGCCCTGCGACGTCATCACACTGCGCAACGAGCTGCACATACTGCCCGTGTACGCCGTCAGCTCGCCGTTCTCGCGGCTGCTGAGCCCGAGTCCGCCCAGCTCACGAGCCACCTGCGCCGACAGCAGCCCCCGCCGCCCGGCCGTGCGCAGCACGTCGACGGGGATCTCGCCGGCCAGGTCCCAGGCCTCGGCGCTGCCGTCGACGAGCTCGTCGACGAGGGCGAACTCGTCGACGAGCCGGTCGGCAGGGGCCGGCCCGACGACGCGCCGGTCAGGCATCGCCGGCCGTGGTCGAGGCGCCCTGCAGCCGAAGGACCAGTTCCGTCATCCGCTGAACGGTCCGGAAGTTGTCCAGCTTCAGATCGGCGCCCACGATGGCGACCTGGTACTCCTGCTCGAGATGGACGACGAGTTCCATGGCGAACATCGAGGAGACCAGGCCGGACGCGAACATGTCCTGATCCGGCGTCAGCGCGGCCTTGGTCTTCGTCTCCAGGAACCCGAGCAGCTCACGCTCCACGGTCTCCGAGCTCAACGCAGCGCCCTCAGCGGTCTGTTCAGCGGTCACCGCAACACCTTTCAACTATCAGTAGCAGTAGAAGCCCCGGCCGGACTTGCGGCCGAGATGACCCTGGCGGACCTTGTCCACCAGCAGGTCGCACGGCTTGCACGAGGCGTCACCGGTGCGTTCGTAGAGGACCTGCAGGGAATCGGCCAGGTTGTCCAGTCCGATCAGGTCGGCGGTGCGCAGGGGGCCGGTCGGGTGCCCGAGACAGCCCTCCATCAGCTCGTCGACCGACTCCACCGTCGCCGTGCCCTCACCGACGATCCGGGCCGCCGCATTGATCATCGGATGCAGCAGCCTGCTGGTGACGAAGCCCGGCGCGTCCCGGACGATGACCGCCTTGCGGCCCAACGCCGACAGCAGGCCGACCACCGCCTCCACCGCGGCGTCACCGGTCCGCGGTCCCCGGCTGACCTCGACCATCCGGATCAGGTACGACGGATTCATGAAGTGCGTCCCGAGTAACTCCTCGGGCCTCGTCACCGACTCGGCGAGCTCGGCGATGGGGATGCCGGACGTGTTGGAGATCAGCGGAGTCCCGGGCCGCACGGCGGCCGACACCTCGGCCAGCACCTTCGCCTTCGCCTCCGGGTCCTCCACGATCGCCTCGATGACGGCGGTCGCGTCGGCGACATCCCTCAGGGACACGGTGGTCAGCAGTTCGCCGGTCGCCGTGCCGGCGGGCAGCGCGCCCATGAGCTGCGCATGCCGCAGCTGCTGCTGGATCCGGGTGCGCGCCGCCTGCAGCGTCGTGTCGTCGACGTCCACCAGGGTGACGGGGATGCCGTGTCCGAGCACCAGAGTGGCGATCCCCGAACCCATCACCCCCGCCCCGACGATGGCCACTCGACGGGTGGTTGGTTCGCTCATCGTGCCGGGCACACTCCTTCGCGCTCACTGGGCCGATCGGTTGCGGCCGTCAGGACGGCGGACATGCTCAGGTGCGCGGGCCGCTGCCGAGGTCACCACCGGCGGGGCCGGCGGACAGCACGGTGGGCCTGCTGCGCAACAGAGGGACAGAGGACGGGTGTTCACTGGACTGCGGATACGCCGGAATGAAACGCATCCCGGGGAGGCCGAGGACACCGGGCCCATCGATGCCTACAACTAGGCTGTCAGAACTGCTTCATGATGCCGGGTCACGCGCGCACCGGCTCTCCCCCTTGATCTTTCACTGCAACCTAGCACGCCGTTCGAGGAGGGTGGAAGGCTGGCCTGACCTCCATTCAGGAGAGCGAAGACGCACAGCAGTTGGGTTCACCGAGGTGCCTATGACGTGGGCCACAGTTCGCAAGTGCAGTCACGATGTAACGCTGTGTCAGGTGTAGGTGTAAGGGGAGCGTAGGGGTGGACAGAACTGCCTTGACTCCGGAACGCCTGAGCGGGTTAGAGTGACGAGGCCTTGCAGGTCGTATGTCGGCGCGAGCGCGATGTCCGCTTTCGGTGCCAAACGGGGGAACTTCACACCATGTCGGTCGGTGCGCGTTTTTTACTTCATGATTACATCGCCATCATCGGTGTTTCCTGCCGTTTTCCGGGCGTGTCCGGTCCTGCCGAATTCTGGCAACTACTGCAAGACGGACGCTCTGTCGTATCCGCAACGCATGGCCGCGATTCAGATGGTCGACTCCGCTCACATGTGAGCGACACCACGGAAAACGCTTCTGCCTCCGCAGGTGCCTATCTGGAGCGGGTCGACGAATTCGATGCAGGATTCTTCGGCATATCTCCACGTGAAGCCGCCGCGATGGATCCGCAACAGCGCCTCGCCCTCGAATTGGCATGGGAGGCGCTCGAGGAATCCGGCATCGACCCGACCACCCTCGAAAATCACGCGACCGGCGTGTTCATGGGTGCCATGTGGGACGACTACGCGATGCTCACGCACCGCCAGGCGCCCACGGCGCTCGGTCCGCACGCCATGACCGGCCTCGCCCGCAGCATCATCGCCAACCGGGTCTCCTACGCTCTTGGCCTGCGCGGACCCAGCATCACCGTCGACACGGGCCAGTCCTCGTCCCTCGTCGCCGTGCACCAGGCAGCCCAGGCGCTGCGCAACGGGGAGTGCACCGTCGCGCTGGCCGGCGGAGTCAACCTCGCCCTCGCCCCCGAGAGCGCCGCCCGCTCCGAAAAATTCGGCGGACTTTCCCCCGACGGCGCATGCCACACCTTCGACGCGCGCGCCAACGGATATGTGCGCGGCGAGGGCGGCGGAATCGTCGTCCTCAAAAAACTGTCCCAAGCCGTTGCCGACGGAGACCGCGTCCTGTGTGTCATCCGGGGCAGCGCGGTGAACAACGACGGCGGCGGGCAGGGGCTCACCGTGCCGCACGGCGCGGCACAGGAAGAAGTCATCGGTCTCGCGTGTGAACGCGCGGGCGTCGATTCCACCTCCATCCAGTATGTCGAACTTCACGGCACGGGCACCCGTGTCGGTGACCGCATCGAAGCGGCGGCGCTCGGCGCGGTAATGGGTCGGGAACGCCCGGACGGAAACCCACTGCGGGTCGGTTCGGTGAAGACGAATATCGGTCACCTGGAGGGCGCGGCCGGAATCGCCGGGCTCATAAAGACCGCATTGTCGATCAAGCACAGACTCATTCCCGCAAGCCTGAATTTCGAGGCGCCGCCCGCCGACATTCCCCTGGATTCGCTCCGGCTACGGGTTCAGACGGCGCTGGGCGCGTGGCCCCACGAGGGACGTTCACTGGTTGCGGGTGTGTCGTCGTTCGGCATGGGCGGCACGAATGCGCACGTCATTCTCGAGGAGGCGCCGGAGCCAGTGCAGGCTTCGGATGCCCCGGGTGTCTCGGATGCCTCTGTTTCGTTGTCTGTGGTGCCGTGGGTGGTGTCCGGGCGGGGTGCGGATGCTTTGCGGGCTCAGGCGGGTGCGTTGGTGTCCCGGGTCGGTGCGGGTGGGGGTCTTTCCGGTCTTTCCGCGGCGAGTGTGGGTTGGTCGCTTGCTGTGGGTCGGGCTGGGCTTGAGGACCGGGCGGTGGTGATCGGTTCCTCGGGTGAGGAGTTGGTGGCGGGGCTGGGTGCGGTGGCTTCGGGTGAGTCGGGGCCGGGTGTGGTGGCGGGTTCGGCGGTCGGTGGTGGCCGGCTCGCGGTGTTGTTCTCTGGTCAGGGTTCCCAGCGTGTGGGGATGGGCCGGGAGTTGTATGACCGGTACCCCGTCTTTGCCCAGGTCTTTGATGAGGTTTGTGCTGCGTTGGATGCGGAGCTTGGTGATGGTGCGAGTGTCCGTGATGTGGTGTTCGGTTCTGATGCGCGGGTGCTGGATCGGACGGTGTTCACGCAGGCGGGGTTGTTCGCCGTTGAGGTGGCGTTGTTCCGGCTGGTGGAGTCGTGGGGTGTGCGTCCGGAGTTTGTG
>NZ_JBEXRL010000017.1:0-158089 GCF_040613075.1 Streptomyces sp. NPDC006314
AGCATCACGGTGCCGTGCATCGTGAACGCCTGGTTGAACTGTTCGTTCGACATCATCTGCAGGCCCGGCCGGGCCAGCTCGGCGCGCATGAGCAGGGCCATCACGCCACCGATCAGGAAGAACGCGAACGACGTCGCCAGATACAGCGTGCCGATCGTCTTGTGATCGGTGGTGGTGAGCCACTGCACGGCCCTGGTGTCTCTGATCCTCTTCACGTCCCGCCTGTGTCCGCGCCCGGCCGGTGGGTCACACTCGGACGGCGCGAGAAGCATCACGGAAGAAGGGTGTGACGATCCGGGGAGTGCCGGACACGAACCGAGCATGAGCAACGACGAGATCTTCGCCGCTGCCTATCGCGAGCACTACTGGGCGGTCAGCCGCTATGTCGCGAGGCGACTTCAGGGCCGGGCCGGCGAGGTGGAGGAAGTGGTGGCGGAGGTGTTCACCGTCGCCTGGCGGCGCCGCGGCGACCTGCCGGAGACGCCGCTGCCCTGGCTGTACGGGGTGGCCCGGAACTGCCTGGCTAACGCGGTACGCGGCTATGGGCGCCGGCGCCGGCTGGTGGACCGGCTGGGCAACGACGAGGCCGCGCACGGCCGGCACCTGGTGGACAGTCCCGACGCCGAGGCTCCGGGCGCCTGGGTGCACGAGGCGCTGGACCGGCTGTCCCCGGCGGACCAGGAGGTGCTGCGCCTGGCCGCCTGGGAGGAACTCGGCACCGAGGAGATCGCGGTCGCCCTGGGCTGCGGCAAACGCGCGGCGGTGATGCGCCTGCACCGCGCCCGCCGCCGCCTGCGCACCGAGATCGACCGCATACGGCCCGCGGCGACGCCGACCGACTCGCTGCCCGAGCACCGCATGCGGCCTGCCGCTCCGACGGCCGTTGCGTTGCCCGAGCACCGCATACCGCCTTCGGCGACGTCCCCCGACGCGCTGCCCGAGCGGTCACCCGGCGACGGCCGGTGGCCGACAGGTCCCGCCCGCACCGACGCCCCGACGGCCGCGGGGGAGGACGGTTCCGGCCGGCGATCGCCGTGCTCCGTGCCCACCGCCGACGCATGCCCGCCCAAGGACCCCCGCCATGCCTGACGAACTCGACCTCCTGCGCCACGCCAACCCGGTCCCGGCCGACGGCGCCGACTTCGGTGACGGCCCGCTGGATCACCGCGCCGAACGGCGGCTGGACCGGCTGCTGCACGAGCCCCGTCCGACGCGCCGTGCGCCGCGCGCCCGGCTGCTGTGGGGCCTCGCCGCCACCGGTGTCGTCCTCGCGACCGCCCTCGCCCTGCTGCTCGGCGGACCGAACACTCAGTCCGCCCTCGCCGCACCCCGGCCACTCACCGTCCACGCCCACTCCACGCCCGTACCGCTGGCGCGGCTTGCCGAACTGGCCGAGGCCGCCGCCACCGACGGCTCGCCGCGGCTGCGGAAAGGCACACATGCGCAGTCGTGGAGCCTCAGCATGAGCGACGGCGAACCGCCCGTCACCCTCCCCGAGGAGCGCGTCGTGCGCTGGCGGGCGGACGACAGCCACACCGAACTGGTCGTGGCGACCGACCCGCGTCGTCCGGGCCGCCCGGTCCTCACCGACGAGGGCGGCGATCCCCGTGTGGTGGCGGACGGCCATGTCCTGAGCCGGACCACGTACCCGCCGAGCTGGAGCGATGCCCCGCCCGAGGTACCCCCGCCGCACACCCCGGCCGCCCTGCGTGCCTACCTCGCCGAAACCGTGCGCAACGACTCCCCGGGCACCCCCGAACTCCTCGACGGCATCGCGGAGTTGCTGGGCCACTGGACGCTCGGAGCCCGCGAGTCCGCGGCTCTGGTGCGAGTCCTCGCGGACGCCAGGGGCCTGCGGCCCGTGGGACAGGTGACGGACCGGCTCGGCCGCCCGGGACAGGCATATGTCTACGGGGGCGCGGGCGGGGGCGGTCGGCGGATGCTGATCCTCGACCCGCGAACCGGTGCCGTCCTCGGCCTGGAGACGACCTTCACCCAGGACGACCCCGACTACGGGGTGAAGGCCGGTGACGTGATGGAGTACAGCGCCTGGATGCGCTGACCCCTTACGCTCCGAGCTGCCGGGCGGCGGCGTCGACGGTCTGCTCCAGCAGCGTGGCTATGGTCATCGGACCGACGCCGCCCGGCACCGGCGTGATCAGGGAGGCCCGCTCCACGGCCGAGTCGAAGTCGACGTCGCCGACGTTCCTCGGGTTGTAGCCGGCGTCGACCACGACCGCGCCGGGCTTGAGGTCCTGACCGCGGACCAGCCGCGGCCGCCCGACGGCGGCGACGACGATGTCGGCCTCACGAACCGCCGCCGACAGGTCCCGGGTGCGCGAGTGACAGTACGTCACGGTCGCGTCCCGGGCCAGCAACAGCATGCCCACCGGCTTGCCGAGGATCGCGCTGCGGCCCACCACCACCGCCCGCTTCCCGGCCGGGTCGACGCCGTACTCGTCGAGCAGCCGCAGGATGCCGCCGGGCGTGCACGAGACGAACCCCGGCAGGCCGAAGCTCATCGTGGCGAACGAGGCGAAGGTGACGCCGTCGACGTCCTTCTCCGGTGCGATGGCCTCGAACGCGGCCCGCTCGTCGATGTGATCGCCCACCGGGTGCTGGAGCAGAATCCCGTGCACCCCCGGATCGGCCGACAACTCCCGCAGGGTGCCGACGAGTTCGACGGTGGTGGTGGACGCGGGCAGGGCCACATGACGCGACTCTATGCCGGCCTTGCGGCACCGGTTCTGCTTCATACGGACGTACGTCACGGACGCCGGGTCCTCCCCGACCAGCACGGTCGCGAGGCACGGCGCGATGCCCGTCCGTCCGGCGAGGTCGGCGGCCTTCTTCGCGGTGTCCTCGACGATACGGCGGGCGAGGGCGGTGCCGTCCATGAGACGGGCCTGGGTCATGCTGCACACTCCTGAGCTGGATCGACTCTCCTCGCCCAGGCGCGCGGCATCCACCTCGGGCCGCTCCCCGGTGGTTGTCCACCTCAGCGCCAGTCACGGCCCGGGTACAGCGTAACCGAGGGTGGGTGCGAGGAGGGTCGGCCCCTCCGGCGCGGGCGGCGCTCTTCGTGGCCGGCCATGCCGGGTCCGCCGCGCACGCGGCGGCGCAGGGCGCGGGCGCGCTGCCCTCGGCACCGACCGGAGGAGCGCGGCGGACACCGGCAGACCCGCCGCGGAGGGCGGCACGCGCCGCCGATGGCGGCCCCTTCGGGCCTGGCCAGGGCTGCCCGAGCCGAGAAGGTCCAGGTCAGCCGGGTGGTGACCTGAACCCTCGCGACCGTCCTCGAGCCACCTGCCATGTTCCGGGTGTGCCTACTCGTCCCAGGCCTGGATGATCAACTGATCGGCGATCTTGCCGTCACGCAAGGTGACCATCGACTCGGCGAGAACCCGGGTGCCGTCCGCGTACTCGCAGGCCTCGCTGAAGGCGGCGTGGTCGCCCTGCACGACACACCGCTCCAGCTTGTGCGTCATGTCGCGGCTGTAGACGTCGTCCAGCAACTCGGCGATCTGGCCCCGGCCGTGCAGGACGGTGGGGTGGCTGGGCTGGTTGTTGTGGTCGACGATGCGGATCTCCGCGTCGTCGGCGTAGAGCGACAGAAGGGTGTTTCCGGTGTTCCCTTCTATGCCCCTGCGCAGAGTCTCGGCGTCGAAGACGGAGCCTGTCGAGGTGCCCATGGTGACCTCCTTCAGGCGCCCGCGGCCCGACGAGGAACGGGCCGCTCGGGCCCCACCTTCGAGACTCCTCCGGCCCGGCGGCCTCGGCAAGCGCAGGCGGCGCGCTCCGCCTCCCGCGGGTCTCCGGACAGCTGCAACGGTGAAACATCTCAACGCGCTGAACCAGCCGAACCAACGGGAGCAGCCCACGCCCCATCGCGCCGGTGCTCGGTCTGCCGTCCGCCGTCCATCGATCCCGCACCCCGTACCAGGGCCGCCTTGACCGGGACGGCCCTCGCCGCTGTCGGGCCCAGGCCATGCCGGCACGCCGGCCGTCACCTCACACCGGTCCGCACCCGCAGCGCCTGCCGGCCCGGAGCAGGAGCGAAGAGAGACGCAGGGACGTCCGGCAGGCGGCCGGGAAGCAGGCGGGTGAGCGCGCCCCCGGGGCCCGGCTCCAGCCAGGTGCGGGCGCCGTCCTGGAGCAGCCGGCCGACCGCCTCCGCGAACCGGACCGGCGTAGACGGCGCCCAGCTCCCGGCTCGCCGGTCCCGGAGCCCACCGGGCGGGTGGTGATGTCGCAGAGGAGCGGGAGGCGCGGTGCCCGCGGGTGGAGGGTGGCCGGCGTACGGCCGTAGGCGGCCGTGTTCTCGTATAGCTGCCGCCATCCGTCATGTAGCAGAACGTGATGGATCTGCGGTGTGGTTCTGCGCTTTCCGTCCAGGTGGGGCGGGTGGTCGCCACGATGTGGAGATCCAGTTGCTTGAGGCGCGGAGGCATCGGTGCGGCAGGAGTGGGAGCCGGAGGACCTGATCGAGGTCTGGACGCTTCTTGAGGACGAGGTTGTGCGGCTCCGGAACAAGACCGGGGCGAACCGGCTGGGCTTCGCCCTGCTGCTGAAGTTCTTCGAGGTCGAGGCGCGTTTCCCTGAGAGTGCAGGGGAAGTCCCGGCGCCCGCGGTGGTGTACGTGGCTCAGCAGGTGAGGGTGCCCGCCGAGCAGTGGGCCTCGTACGACTGGCAGGGCCGGGCGATCACTCGACACCGTACGGAGATCCGTACGGCTTTCGGGTTCCGGGCGGGTACCGAGGAGGACCAGGAGCGGCTGGCGGAGTGGCTGGCCGCAGAGCTGTGTCCGGTGGAACTCTCTCGCGAGCGTCTGATGGCGGCCGTGGTGGCCCGGTGCCGCAACGACCACGTCGAGCCGCCGGCCCCGGGCAAAGTGCAGAGGCTGGTGGGCCGGGCGGTCACGGACTTCGAGGCCCAGTTCTGCCGCAGCAGTCGCCCGAATTCACCTCGGTGGCCACCCGCGAGAACCTGTCGAAGGACGTGCTGCGGCGCAGGCTGCTGCTGGTCCTGTTCGGACTGGGCACGAACATGGGCATCAAGCGGGTCGCGGTGACCGGCAAGCACGGCGAGTCGGAAGCGAAGCTGCGCAGGGCACCAGCGCTACCGCGGGCCCGGGGTGATGATCTACTGGCATGTGGAGCGAAAGTCCGTCTGCATCTACTCCCAGCTCAAGAGCTGTTCGGCCTCCGAGGTCGCCTCGATGATCGAGGGTGTGCTGCGGCACTGCACCGACATGGAGGTGGACCGGCAGTACACCGACACCCATGGCGCGTCCATCGTCGGCTTCGCCTTTGCCCACATGCTCGACTTCAAGCTGATGCCGAGGCTGAAGAACATCGGCTCCGCGAAGCTGTACCGGCCGGCGGCCGGTCAGGACGAGAAGTGGCCGTACCTCGCGCCAGTGCTGTCCACCAAGACGATCAACTGGGATCTGATCGCCCAGCAGTACGACCAGATCGTGAAGTACACCACCGCCCTGCGCCAGGGCACCGCCGAGGCCGAGCAGGTCCTGCGGCGCTTCACCCGTGGCGGCCCCAAGCACCCCACGTACCAGGCGATCGAGGAACTCGGGCGGGCGGTGCGTACGGCGTTCGTGTGCGACTACCTCGCCGACGTCGAGATGCGCCAAGAGATCCACGAAGGGCTCCAGGTGGTGGAGAACTGGAACTCCGCGAACAAGGACCTCTTCTACGGCAAGGACGGCGACCTGGCCGGTGCGGACAAGGAGTCCCAGGAGGTCAGCATGCTCGCGCTGCACCTACTCCAGTCCGCATTGGTGCACGTCAACACGCTGCTAATGCAGGAGGTCCTGGCTGATCCGAAGTGGGCGGACAAGCTGACCGACGCGGACCGGCGGGCGCTGTCGCCGCTGTTCTGGACGCACGTGAATCCGTACGGCCGGTTCGAGCTGGACATGAACAGCCGCCTCGACTTGGACCTGTCCATCCGGACGACGGTGCCTGGCCCACGCACCCCGCACGATGAGGCAGCCGCGACCCCAGCGTGACACCCGGACTACCGATCCTGGCAGGAGCCGTGATCAAGACGATGTTGCCGGGACGCTTCAGCGCCCCAGCAACATGCTGAGTGGCCGGGCTAATGGAACAGCCGCACGCCCCGGCCCTCGCGGGGCCTTCAGCAATGGCCTATTGGATCAGATCGGTATGCGTATAGCACTTCGGGCAGAAGTAGAGCTGCAGATTATTCGCGTCGGAGACCTGGATACCGGGCGGGTTCGACACAATGTCGTTGTCGATCACGGCGATGGCCTGCTCCTCGTTCGGGACCCAACCCCTTCTGTAGTCGCGGCATTCATTCGAGGCGATGGTCAGCAACGGGCTCATCGCGGAGCCACAGTTGATGCAGAACCGGGCGATGGGATCGGTGAGGCCCCACGGCGGCCAGCCACCGACCTTCCATCCGGGAGCTTCGGACAACTCGGCGGAGTAGAACTCATCCGGTTCCTCATAGGAATCATCTATCTCGACGCCGGCCGCATGCCACGCGGTCCAGTCCCTCAGCTGCTGCTTCAACTCCTCGTCCAGCTCCAGAATGTTGGGGTACTCGGTGACTTGCTCCGGTGCGAGCACGCACGGCTCCGGCGTGTAGCCGTACTGCGCTTCGGTCGGTTTGGGCGGCGAGGCGAGGATGTGGGTGACGTCGGCGGCAGTTCGCCAGAACAGCTCAGTCGTAGGCTTGTACTCCGGCGGGTGCTCAGAGGGACACCACAGCACCTGGAGCAGATCGGTCCGTCCGGGCGGTCGCAGCAGGGGCACGTCGCGCACGTACAGCTGCGCCACTGGCAGAAGGGGAGAGACCGGACCCTCATGCCACTTGTCGCAGTACAGCCATGGCTGTCCGGCGGGCCACAGCAGCGGCCCGCCGACCGAACTGTCGTACGGTGACGGAGAACCGGGGCGGGGATGTAGCCGGGTTGTCGTGCGTGCTAGCGGGGCCAGTTGAGGGAAGATCGCGGCCACGTCGAACGGCCGTGGTGGGGTGGTACGGATGATGCTCATGGCGGCGATACTGCCAGCAGCCTCCGACAATCGGCGTACGACGAGATCAGCCGCGGCCCCGCCCTTCCCGTGCGAAGACCACCACCGCGTCAGCATCGGTACACCGCTCCATCACTCACCAACTCCAGCGCGATCTACGCCGGGACGAGGCATTGAGTCATTCTCATAAACGGCCCTTTGCCCGAGCAAGATCCAACGTGATGGCCTGTCGGCCGCGAAGCGCCGCTCCGGTTCTCAGAACCCGTTCTCACCCAAACGCGGGCTAAGGTATTTCTGAGAATGGTTTGTGACAGCATCCAGGGCATGGCGGCCCCTCAAGAAGGCTCCCCGAGTGACGTGGACGACGTCGAGCGCCACCCCTGCCCGCGCTGCCGGGCCGAACCCGGCTCGCCGTGCCGCTCGCGCTCCGGCGCGGTCGCCGGCGCCTACCACACCGGCCGCTTCACCAAGGTGCCCCGGCTCGCCAAGCTCCTGCGCGTACCCACCCCCGCCGACCGCAGCCCCGGCCAGCCCTGGCGCCCCGGCACCCCCGTCCCGCTCGCCCTCGCACCGGACACCCCGAGCGCCGACATCCGCATCGGGTACGCGCGGTGCTCGACGCTCACCCAGGAACTCCAGTCCCAGCTCGACGCCCTCGCCAAGCACGGCATCGAGCGCGACAAGGTGTTCTCCGAGAAGATCAGCACCCGCGTACGGGTCCGGCCCCAGTGCGAGGCCGCGCTCGCGCTCGCCCGCCAGATCAAGGCCCACGCCCCGCACTGCCGGGTCATCTTCACCGTGTACGAGATGAAGCGCCTGGGCCGCGACGCCGCCGAACTCACCGCACTCGCCGACCACCTCACCGCCCACGGCCTGGTCCTGGAGATGCTCGCCGGACCGCTGCCCGGCATGTACGACCCCAGCGGGCCCGGCCGCCTGCTGTTCGCGTTCTTCGCGGCGATGGCGGAGACCGAACGGGAGAACATCCGCGAGTCCACGCTCGAAGGGCTCGACACGGCGGCCCGCAAGGGCAAGCACGGCGGCCGCCCGCCCGTCATCACCGAGGACATGCTGCACACCGTGCTCCGGTGCCGCGCGAACGGCGAGTCCGTCGAGCAGATCCAGCCCGACCTGATCATCCCCACCGGCAAGCGCAAGGGCCAGGCCCCCAGCGTCGCGAGCATCTACCGCGCACTCGCCGAGCACGAGAAGCAACAGGCGCACCCCGAGGCCGTCGAGCAAGCGCACGCCGACTTCGCCAACCTCCAGCGATCGAGGCACGCGCAGGTCTCGTCCAGGGCTCGCCTCGCAGACCCCTCACGGGGCCCACTTCCACGTGACCGTCCTCGGGTCTCTCCACGGCCTCTCCGGTGGGGTCCGGATCCGCGGCGGCCGCCGTCGGTGGCCGGAAAGATCCACGGTCACCCTCGTGGTCCGCCCCGCTACCGATCGGTCGCGCGTAGGGTCGGCAGGGAAGGCAATCGAAGGAAGGGGCCAGAGCATGGCGCAGGAAGTACGCGGCGTGATCGCACCGGGCAAGGACGAGCCCGTACGGGTCGAGACGATCGTGGTACCGGACCCTGGCCCCGGTGAAGCCGTCGTGCGCGTCCAGGCCTGCGGCGTCTGTCATACCGACCTGCACTACAAGCAGGGCGGCATCTCCGACGACTTCCCCTTCCTCCTCGGCCACGAGGCCGCCGGTGTCGTGGAATCGGTCGGCGAGGGCGTCACCGAGGTGGCACCCGGTGACTTCGTCGTCCTCAACTGGCGTGCGGTGTGCGGCAACTGCCGGGCCTGTCTGCGCGGTCGGCCCTGGTACTGCTTCAACACGCACAACGCCGGACAGAAGATGACCCTAGCCGCCACCGGGCAGGAACTCTCCCCGGCGCTCGGCATCGGCGCGTTCGCCGAGAAGACGCTGGTCGCCGCCGGGCAGTGCACCAAGGTCGACCCGGCCGTCTCCCCGGCGGTCGCCGGACTGCTGGGCTGTGGGGTGATGGCCGGCATCGGTGCCGCGATCAACACCGGCGGCGTTGGCCGGGGCGACTCGGTGGCCGTCATCGGCTGCGGCGGCGTCGGTGGCGCGGCCATCGCCGGGTCGAACCTGGCAGGCGCGGCGAAGATCATCGCCGTGGACATCGACGACCGCAAGCTGGACAAGGCCCGCACCCTCGGCGCCACCCACACCGTCAACTCCCGGCAGACCGACCCGGTCGAGGCGATCCGCGAGCTGACCGGCGGCTTCGGTGCCGACGTCGTCATCGAGGCCGTCGGCCGCCCCGAGACCTACCAGCAGGCCTTCTACGCCCGCGACCTCGCCGGCACCGTCGTCCTCGTCGGCGTCCCCACCCCCGAGATGAAGCTCGAACTGCCGCTCCTGGACGTCTTCGGCCGCGGTGGCGCCCTGAAGTCCTCCTGGTACGGCGACTGCCTGCCCACCCGCGACTTCCCCGTGCTCATCGACCTGCATCTGCAAGGCCGCCTGCCGCTCGACGCGTTCGTCACCGAGACCATCCAACTCGACGAGGTGGAGAAGGCGTTCGAGCGGATGCACCACGGTGACGTGATGCGCTCGGTGGTGGTGCTGTGATGACCACCCGCATCGAACGACTGGTCACCTCAGGACAGTTCACTCTCGACGGCGGCACCTGGGACGTCGACAACAACGTGTGGATCGTCGGTGACGAACGTGAGGTGATCGTCATCGACGCCGCCCACGACGCCGAGGCCATCGCCGAGGCCGTGGCCGACCGCCGGCTGACCGCCATCGTGTGCACCCACGCCCACAACGACCACATCGACGCCGCCCCCGCCCTCGCGGACCTCACCGGTGCCGTCATCTGGCTGCACCCCGACGACCTGCCGCTGTGGAAGCTGACCCACCCGAACCGCGACCCCGACCGGCACCTCGCCGACGGCCAGGTCATCGAGGCCGCCGGCGCCGACCTGACCGTCCTGCACACCCCAGGACACGCCCCCGGCGCGGTCTGCCTGTACGACCCAGGCCTCGGCACGGTCTTCACCGGCGACACCCTCTTCCAGGGCGGCCCGGGCGCGACCGGACGTTCCTACTCCCACTTCCCGACGATCATCGACTCCATCCGCGACCGTCTCCTCACCCTCCCGCCGGAGACCAAGGTCCTGACCGGCCACGGCGACCCCACCACCATCGGCGCCGAGGCACCCCACCTGGAGGAGTGGATCAAGCGGGGGCACTGACGGCCGAGGTCTATCGACGGGTGCGGTCCGGCGGTCCGCTCCCGGGGGGCTGCGGTCGGGTGTCGCGGGTGCCGTCGTCCAGGCGTTCGTGAACGATCGCTGCGGATCGCCGTCGTCGGCGACCGGCCGGTGAAGCGACTCCGCCGAAAACACGACAGAAGATGTCCGGCTTTCCCGTGACAGTGGATGACGACAGCAGTCGCACCGCACAGGAGGCCGGACATGTCAGGACCGCTGAAGGGCAAGGTCGCGCTGGTGGCCGGGGCGACCCGGGGCGCCGGACGGGGCATCTCCGTCGAACTGGGCGCGGCCGGCGCCACCGTCTACGTCACCGGCCGCAGCACCCGCGCCCGCCGCTCGGAGTACGACCGCCCCGAGACGGTCGAGGACACCGCCGACCTCGTCACCGCGGCCGGCGGGTGCGGCATCGCCGTACCGGCCGACCACCTGGACCAGACCGCCGTACGGGCCTTGGTGGAGCGCATCGCTGACGAGCAAGGCCGCCTCGACGTCCTCGTCAACGACATCTGGGGTGGCGAGAAGCTCTTCGAGTGGGACACCCCCGTGTGGGAGCACGACCTCGACAACGGGCTCAGACTGCTCCGGCTCGCCGTCGAGACGCACGCCGTCACCAGCCACTACGCGCTGCCCCTGCTGCTCCGGCGGCCAGGCGGCCTGGTCGTGGAGGTCACCGACGGCACCGCCGACTACAACCGCGACACCTACCGCGTGAACTTCTTCTACGATCTCGCCAAGTCCTCCGTCCTGCGCATGGCTTTCGCCCTCGGTCACGAACTGGGGCCGCGGGGTGCCACGGCGGTGGCGCTGACCCCGGGCTGGCTGCGCTCGGAGATCATGCTCGACGAGTTCGGCGTCCGTGAGGACAACTGGCGCGACGCTCTCGACCGCGTCCCGCACTTCGCCATCTCCGAGACCCCCCGCTTCACCGGCCGGGCCGTCGCCGCCCTGGCCGCCGACCCCGATGTCGCCTGTTTCAACGGGCAGTCCCTGTCCAGTGGCGGACTGGCCCGGGTGTATGGCTTCACCGACCTCGACGGCAGCCGCCCCGACGCCTGGCGGTACCTGGCCGAGGTGCAGGACGCGGGCAAGCCGGCGGACGTCACCGGGTATCGGTGAGCCGCACGGTCTCCCGGTTCCGGGGAAAGGGCGGGGTGAGCCATGGGGAACCGACCAGTGGACTGTGGTGACAGAGACGGAACCGGGGGAGTCGCCGTTCAACGTGGTCGTGCATCAGGAGGTGCGATGACGCCGAGGTCTTCGACAAGAACGGCGCCCCGGTGGGCACGCTTTGAGGCGGCTGCCGGCAGCGGGTCGGTGCGAGCACCAGCAGCGTGCCGGTGCTCGCGGACCATGCAGGAGTCCACGGAGATGTCCCAGTCGATCTCGCCTGCGGCGTAGGCCGCCGCTTGGACTGCTGAAACGGTCGCAGCCGTTCCCACTCGGCGTCTGTCAGAACACCCCGCCCCATGTCCACATCAACGACCCGGATAGTGAGTAGTCACATGGTCGGCCGGACAAGTCCTGGAACCTTGGCGCACCGGATCGGGGCCACGCAGTGCCGCAACTCACCTGCGGGACGCACCAAATCGGTCAGAGCCTGTCGTAGGTGTAGCAGTAGGTCCAGTCGCCGTCCTGCTCCTTCGGCACCCAGCAGTCGGCCACTCGGATCGTGCCGCCCGGCTTGCCCGAGTCCAACTGGGTGCCGGTGATGCGGATCCAGCCTCTCCAGTACCATCCCGGCACGTGGGTGTAGCCGTCGGGAGTGTTGACGCCAGTGCAGGTGTAGTCGCCGTTCTGGTTGCCGCCACAGATGGAGATCTTGTCAGAGTAGTGCGTAGCAACGATCACCTGTTGCCCGTTGGTGCCGGCTGCGGCGGGAGCGGCTCCGGTGAAAACGGCGATACCTGCCACGGCCGCTACAGCCGCTATGCCTGCCGTCATTTTAGGCATGTTGTTCCTCCGTGTGATGCGGTCTAGCGATCTTGAAATCATCGCACGCGAAGCGTGGTGACCTCATCACCTTTTGATCCGAGACGCTTGCGCGGCACGTCCGGCGCAGCCCTCTCACATGGGCGACTGCTGCCGCCCGCGGCTCTGTCCGCTCGAATCACCCAGCGACCCGCGTCCCCAGACCCGCCGGCTCCATACCCCACGGCTCCACCTGATCCGCGGTCACCACGCGACGATCATTGCGGGCAGGATGACCCACGCGGCGAGTGCCGCCGCGGCACCAGGGAGACCCCGCATGGCTGACTGCTATCCGTACCGAATCGCGACCAGGAGAGGCGACCTGACGCTGATCTGGCGGCCCGGAGAGGGCGATGCCCCCGATGGGCTCGTCGTTGACGACCTGGGACGAATCCTCGCGTTCCACGACCGCAAGGCGCTGCGGGAATACTGTGATCACCATGGCTGGGAGCTCGTCTGGGAGGGCGAAGCCACTCTCGATCTGGACGTCGTACGGCGGTGGGTCGAGCACCCCGACCTTGCCCCGGTCACGGCAGGACTGCTGCTGGACGCATGGAACTTCCTCGAAGACCTCTCCCACAGCCTGAAGGCCGGCCCACCCCTCCCGTCCCAAGGACCGATCCACGACAGCGCCTACGAAAAGATCTACGGCGGCGAAGCTCTCGAACCGACCGCTGGCGAGGGAGCCTGGACGGACGAGGAGGCCTCGGCCGTGCGCGAACTCCTCCGCGCGGGGCTGGACCTCTGGGAACAGCTGGTGCACGGGTCCGCAACCGGCTGATCGAACATACGAGTCTTCCGTACGCACCAGCTCGACTGCCGCTGTAGTGAACCGCGACCAACGTCATGCGAGTCCGGACGTGCGGCGAGGTCACGGGGCTGCGGCGGCGGGGTGGTTGGCGAGGGCGGCGGCGAGGAGGGTGCGGAGGTGCTCGGCCTCCGGAATCAGGGTGGCCTCGATCTCGTCGTCGGAGTGGCCGGCCAGGGTGAGTTCCTGGATGCGCCGGAACAGCAGACGGTCCGCTGCGGCGATCAGGGCGGCGGCGGCCCGGGGCGCGATGGCCGGGACGGGATTCGGGGTGACGGCGGCCAGAGTCCTGGCAAGCGACTCCTCTCGCTGGTCGTGCAGTTCGCGCAGCCGGGCGCTGAGGGTGGGGCTGTCGGTGACCATGCGGGCGAACGCGGGGCCGGTGAAGCCGACGACGGGGCTGTGGTCCAGCAGGGCGGTGCGGAAGGACCGTCCCAGCGCGGTGAGCGGCTCGTCGCCGGGCTCCCGCTCGGCGACGGCTCGGGCCAGGCCCTGGGTGAATGCCTCGTGGTGGTCGAGGGCCAACTCCTCCTTGCGGGGGAAGTAGTTGGTGACCGTCTTCTTGGCGACGCGCGCCGCGGCCGCGATCTCGGCGATCGTGGTCTGCTCGAAGCCCTGTTCGGTGAAGAGCCTGGTGGCGCAGTCGGAGATCGTCTGCCTGGTCTCCTGCTTCTTGGACTCGCGGAGCCCCATCTCGGTAGCCATGGAGAAATCTTATACCCGTCGCAAAATTATGCTTGACGGACTGAAGCCTCCTAGGTAAAGTTACATCCGTCGCAAAATTCGCCTGAAGGAACGGACTGGCATGCGCAAGCTCACCTATTTCGTCGGCACCACGATCGACGGCTTCATCGCCGCCCCCGAGGGCGACTTCGACTTCTTCAACCCGCACGTCACCGAGGACTACGTCCCGCACCTGATCACCGAGTACGCGGACGCCCTCCCGACCCCCGCCCGCACCGCCCTCGGCGTCGGGAACGCGCCCAACACCCGCTTCGACACGGTGCTCATGGGCCGCGGCACCTACGACCCCGGACTTGTCGCCGGCCTCACCAGCCCGTACGCCCACCTGCGGCAGATCGTCCTCTCCCGCTCGCTCGCCACCAGCCCGGACCCGGCCGTCGAGGTCACCGCGGAGGATCCGGTGAAGCTGATCCGCCGGCTCAAGGAGGAGGACGGGCTCGGTATCTGGCTCTGCGGCGGCGCCGACCTGGCCGGCCAACTCCTGCCCGAGATCGACGAGCTGATCGTCAAGCAGTACCCGGTCGTGGCCGGCTCTGGCATCCCGCTCTTCCGCGCCGACTTCTCGCCGCGCACCTTCAAGCTCACCGACAGCCGCGTGTTCGAGGGCGGGAACCTCGTCCTCACCTACGCGAAGACGTCCCACTAGCAGCGCAACCGCCCCGCGCCGCACCCGATCCACCACCCGAACCTGCCAGGAGCCATCTTGCGCGTCACCACCTCCACCCTGTCCCTCACCGTCGCCGACGTGGAGACCTCCCGCGACTTCTTCTGCACCCACCTCGGCTACCAGGTCGCCATGGCCGCCGACGGCTTCGCATCCCTGACCCGCGGCGGCGACGCCGCGGCCGACATCGTGCTGCTCCGCAGCGGCACCGAGGTCCTCCCGCCCGGGCAGCGCGAGCGGCACGCCACAGGTCTGATCCTCGCGCTCACCGTCACCGGCATCGAGGCCGAGGAGCAGCGTCTGCGCGAGGCGGGCGCCCCCATCACCATGCCGCTGCGTGAAGAGCCCTGGGGCGAGCGGCTGTTCCAGCTGACCGACCCGAACGGGATCGTCGTCCAGCTCGTCGAATGGGCCACCCCCGAGGAGCCCACGCAGACCGAGAAGCCCGGCATCCGCGTGCTCACCCCCGCCGCCGAGAACGTCACCGAGTCCCCGAACGCCCGCATGACCGGTCTGGCCGCTCCCAGCCGTGGCAGCACGGAACTCAGCACCTGGACCGTCGCGATGGAGGCCGGCCAGACCGGCCCCGAGCACCTCATCAGTCGCGAACAGGTCTGGACGGTGACCGTCGGCGTCCTCGAAGTCACCTGCGACGGCCGCAGCGAGAAGATCACGGCCGGGCAGACGTTCGTCCTCCCGCCGAACGCGCTCCGCCAGGTCCACGCCCCGCAGGCGGCCGAGGCCCACGTCGCCATGCTCTCGGACGGCGTGGCCTCCGTCCCCGGCACCGAGGGCACCCGGGTCCTGCCCTGGGCCCGGTGACGGCCCCACGCAGGACGAACCCCACCCCTGGCACATCCTTCCCTTGACGGAGACGACTTGTCCGTACGCATCACCGCCCTGTCCGCCCCCGAGGAGACCTCCGCCGGGCGCCGCCTGGGCTGGCTGGCCTCTGACCCCGACGGCCACCCCGTCGGGTCCGCCTCCCTGCAACTTTTCACCAAGGAGGGGCAGCGTCACCTCGCCGAGCTGGACGTTCAGGTCCACCCGGCCGAACGGGGCCGGCGGGTGGGCTCCCTCCTGCTCGCGGCGGCCGTCGCCGCCGCCCGCGAGGACGGCCGGCGTGCCGTCATATCCCGGGCCCAGTCCGACTCTCCCGGCGCCGGCTTCCTCCTCGCCTCCGGTTTCCGCGCAGTGCTGGCCCTGACCTATGCCCGACTCCCGCTGGCCGACGTGGACCTTCCCGCGCTCACCGCCATCACGGAGAATCCGCATGCCGGCTACCGGCTGGCGGCGTGGGAGGGGATGGTGCCCGGCGAACTCGCCGACACCTTCGTGGCGTCACGCCGCGCCATGGACGACATGCCGGTGGGCACCGTCGACTACGGTACGGTCGTCTGGGACCTCGATCGGGTACGGGCAGCGGCCTCCGTCATCGCCGCACGCGGGGACGTACTCCACACCGTGGCGGCCGTCGACCGGTCGGATGGCTCCATCGCCGGCTTCACCGAACTCGTCGTCCCCGGCAGCGGGACGGGCGACGCCCAGCACTACGGAACGGCGGTGCTGCCCCAGCACCGAGGTCGTGGCCTCGCCCGCTGGATGAAGGCCGCCTCGATCGTCCAGGCGCGTGAACGTCACCCCCGCCTCGGCGGCCTGCTGACCGACACCGCCGACAACAACCCGTACATGCGGCGCGTCAACGACGAACTCGGATACCTTCCGACGCACACGGCCCACGAGTACCAGCTCGACCTGTAGGCGGCTGGCGCAGCGGCCTTGCACCGCCCGGCCGCAGAAACGCGCCTCGGCCCGGGCGCCGGCTCTGAGCGGCCTGCCGCACCGCAGGCACCGGCGTACATCTCCCCGGCCCGCCCCGCCTTCATTGGGCGGCTTCGGGCTGGTCACGGCCACGTTTCCGCCGTACGCCGCGGGCGTCGGACCGGCGTGCCGGTTCAGTCGTCCTGGTCGTCCTCGACGGCGTCCGAATCCCGGAGGTGGCGCAGGGCCTGGCCGCTTGCCCTGATGCCGAACAGGTGGCAGCCCGGGAAGTTGATGTGCCGGTCCTTGAGCGGCGAGAGCCGGGCTGGGCGAACCTCGTGGCGCCGGGCACGGTCCGCACCCCGGCGTGGGAAGGACGCCGCGACCTCGGTGCCGTACGCGCCCTGTACCCCGCTCGGCCGGGTCGGCGAGTCCGAGGACGTCCGCCGCCCGCGGTCGCCTTCCTCGCCTCCCGCTGCGCCGCCCGGAGCACCGGCACCACCCTTGTGGCCGACGGCGGTCTCACCGCGGTGAACACCGGCTTCCAGGCGGCCGTGCGGCACTTCTCTGAGTGTCGGCCCGAGGCCGCAGCCAGCGCGTCCAGCACGCGCACGGTGTCGGCCCCGGCGGTGCGCCAGTTGCTGAACGCGGCCGGCCCGCAGGCCGGGCACCCCGCCGCACACCGTCGCCTTCACCCACGCCACCCCGGACTCGGCGGCCGCCCGCGCCGGGGCGCCCACCCGCTCCGCTCGAGGATCTTCCGGTGCCCGGCGCGCCGGGGGTGCCGCGGAAGCGCGGTAGAAGGAGCGACCGGCCGTCGGGCGGTGGCGGGCGGGGGCAGATGCGGCCGCTCGGCGGCCCGGGGGAGACCCGCCGCGTCCCCGACCGTGACCAAGTACCGCGACTGCCTCAACCCCATAACGGATCATGCTGGGTGCGAGACGGATCATGTCTTGGACTTCCCGACTCCGCGACAACACCCTGGAGGCATGGGGAAAGCAGCAGACACCGCAGACACAGCCGCCGCCATCGCCGCGGAGCGTCGTGAACTGGCCGATCTCCTGGAGGCGTTGACGACCGCGCAGTGGGAGGCCCCCAGCCTGTGCGCGGGCTGGCGGGTACGGGAGGTCGTGGCGCACATGTCCATGGGGTTCCGGTACCCGACCGGGAAGGTGCTGCTGGAACTGCTCAAGGCACGCGGCAGCCTCCACCGCATGACCGACCGGCTCGCCCGCAGCGACGCTGCCGCCCACAGCGACGCCGATCTCGCCGCCTTCCTGCGCACCCACGCCCACCACCCCTGGAAGCCCCCGGTCGGCGGCCTGGCGGCCGCCCTCGGGCACGACGTCGTCCACGGCCTGGACGTCACCGTCGCCCTGGGCCTGGACCGCGCGGTACCAGAGGACCGGCTGCGGATCCTGCTCGACGCCGTCGACCCGCGCGCTTTCCGTGTCTTCGGTACGGACCTCACCGGTGTCCGGCTGTGCGCCGACGACCTCGACTGGTCCTTCGGCGCGGGCGCACCCCTGCAAGGCCGCGCCCAGGACCTGCTGCTGGTCGCCTACGGCCGCAAGCTCCCCGCCGGCCGGCTGCGCGGTGACGAAGTTCACCGTTTCGTCACAGCCTGACCGGAACCACAACCATCGCCTCCCCG
Organism: Streptomyces sp. NPDC006314; assembly: GCF_040613075.1. Classification (NCBI taxonomy): domain Bacteria; kingdom Bacillati; phylum Actinomycetota; class Actinomycetes; order Kitasatosporales; family Streptomycetaceae; genus Streptomyces; species Streptomyces sp. NPDC006314. The sequence continues at coordinate 17,856 of NZ_JBEXRL010000017.1, forward strand.
GACAGGTCTAGTAGTCCGACATCGCGGGAACCGCGCAGGGAGACACCCCGGGGAGGCCCTGGGGAAAATGGGGAGAAGGGGAAGTGTCCGACATGGGGGACATACGTAGACGAGGTGTCGTGGCGGCGGGCGTCACCGGGTTGGTGGCGCCGCTCGCGCTCGCCTTCACCGCCGCACCGGCCCAGGCCGCGAGCTGCACCACGCAGGCGGGGCCGTACCAGAAGCAGGTGGAGAAGTTCCTGGGCCGTCCGGTCGACGGCAAGCAGTCCGCCGCCGACTGCAAGGCCATCCAGGCCTTCCAGGACAGGCACGGCATCACGCCCGACATCGGCTACGCCGGACCCGTCACCTGGGGTGTGATGGATCTGATGAACAAACAGAAGGCCGTCGGGAGCAACCCGAACAAGGACGGTAAGTGCCCGGTGAACAAGGGCCGTATCGCCTGCGTGAACCTCACGCTCCAGCTCAGCTGGATCCAGGACGGCAAGAAGCTCGTCTACGGCCCCGTACCCGTGCGCACCGGCCGCGACGGCTACGAGACCCGCACCGGCCTGAAGAGGATCTACTGGCGGGACATCGACCACGTCTCGAACATCTACGACGTGCCGATGCCGTACAGCCAGTTCTTCGACGGCGGCCAGGCCTTCCACTCGGTGGGCCTGAGCATGTGGAATCCCCCGGGTTCGCACGGTTGCGTCAACATGACCCCGACGACCGCCAAGAAGTACTGGTCGCTGCTGAAGAACGGCGACGACGTCTTCGTGTACGGCCGCAAGCCGGGCACCTGAGCGCTCACGCCTCAGGTGCGTCCCCGAGTCGGGGATCGCCAGCCGGACCCCGCCCTGCCGTACCGACTCGTGCGCGATGACGCCCGGCAGGGCGTGGCGGGCGGCCACCCACTCCTGGTGAACGACTTCGTCACCGCCGTCCACACGCGCACACCGCCGCCGGTCAACGTCGGGAGAAGGCCTGCCTGGGTTCCGGCAGCTCGCTGATGTCCTTCACGCCCTTCTCGTCCTGCCGCAGCGCCAACGAAGGGCTTGACGCATTGACGTGATGAGTAACACGGTCCGAAATGTCCATAACGCGCGCACTTACTCACAACGTCTTCACCTCGATCGGCATATGCTTCACAGCATGTCCACCACTGTTGAAGCCGTCTCCGAGCGATCGGCCGCGGAGGTCAACGAGGAGATCCGGGCCCTGTGGCTCCGGTCGGGCGGGACACTGACGACCGAGCAGCGCGCGGAGTACCAGCGCCTCGTGTTGGAGTGGGCCGCCGCGGCCCCCCGGTCGCGGCCGCACCGGGCGGCCTGAACCACCCGGCACACACCGCGCCGTACCGTCCCGGGCACCCGTGAGCGAACGAACGGGTGCCTTCTCATTGCACCCCCGAGCCCGCGGCGGCCCCTGAAGCCCTGGGCCCGGCCGCCGCCCCTGTCAGCCCCACGTGGCCGAGTAGTGCCGCTGATACGCCTTGCGGTCCTGCTCGGCCCGGATGAAGCGGGTCGCGACCAGCGCGATCAGACTCCCCGCGATGACCAGCAGGCCCGGTCCGATGTTCCGGGTGTCCGTCAGCCGCGCCAGCAAGGTCGTCCCCTCCGAGGCACCCGTGACCGGCGCCGCGGAGCCCGGCGAGGCCGCGCTGGGAGCCATCGCGCCCTGCGACGCGGAGGCCGACGGCGCGGTGGAGGGCGGTGCGCTCTGAGCCCCGCCCGCGTTCTGCGCCGACGCGATCAGCCGGACCCCGAGGGTCGCCATCGCCTTCGTCACCGGCTGGAAGAACGTCGTCCCGCCCGTCGTGCAGTCACCGTTACCGCCCGAGGTGACGCCCAGGGCGATGCCCTCGGAGAACAGCGGGCCGCCGCTGTCGCCGGGTTCGGCGCACACGTTGGTCTCGATGAGCCCGGTGACCGTCCCCTCCGGGTAGTTGACGGTCGCGTTCAGCGCGGTGACCTGGCCGTCGCGCAGTCCGCTGGTGCTGCCGCTGCGGAACACCCGCTGTCCCACCGCCGGATCCGCGGCCCCGGTGATCCGTACGCCCTTGCCGCCGCCGATCGCGACGACGTCGGCACCCGCACCGGCCTTGCCGGACGCGTACTGAACGAGGGAGAAGTCGCTGCCGGGGAAGGCGGTGTTGACGGTCCTGCCGAGCTGCTGGTTTCCCTGGTTGTCGGCGAACCAGGTGGATCCGGCGGGACCGCAGTGACCGGCCGTGAGGATGAAGTCGCTCTGCCCGTTGGTGACGTTGAAGCCCGCCGAGCACCGGCCGCCGGTCGACAGGATCGGCTGGGCCCCGTTCAGCCGGGTGGTGAAGGTGCCCTTCCTGCGTTCCATGTGCACGAAGCTGCCGATCTTCGTGGCAACTTGGGTCATCCGGGACCAGTCACCGGCGGTGACCGTGCTGTCCGCCTGCACCATGACCCGGTTGGTGCGGTAGTCCACCGCCCACGCCGTGCCGGCCACACGTGGCGCCGAACGCAGCGTGGCGGTCGCCGACTTGAGTTCGTTCATGCTGTGGGAGACGACCTTCGCCGCGGCTCCCGCCCGCCGTACCGTCCGGGCCGCCGCGTCGTCGGTCACCGCCACGACCGGCCGCCCGTCGGCGCCGATCCAGCTGCCCGCCGTCCGCGCGGTGCCGAGCCGCGCCACCAGCGCCGCGCCGGTGTCCCCGGCGCCACCGGCGGAGCTGAGCGGTCTGGCGGAGGCCGGAGGGGTCTCGCTCGCCATGGCCGCCTGGGTGACCATCGCGCCCCCCAGCAGGAGTCCGCCGACCGCCGCCAGCCGTGTCACTCGCCGGACGACCCGTCGTCGTGCGTGCCGCATGCATGGCTCCCGAAGCCGAACCCAGGTGCGCGATGCCCGTCCCGGCATCGCGGGGCCCTCGGTCGTCGAGGACCCGTTCCTCCATACGGATCCGGCGCCGGCGGCGTTCACCTACGGCGGTACTCTTCCCGCGGTGCGCTTCTCGCGTTGCTCGCTCGGTGTTCAGTTCTTGCGGGCCACCCCGCCGAACATGGCGACCTCCTCGGGCTCGCCCCCGTGTGCGTGCTCCGGGCGCCAGCGGGAGCAGGACACCACACCCGGCTCCAGCAGTTCCAGGCCGTCGAAGAACCGCACCACGTCCTCGGGGGTGCGCTGGGTCAGCTTCGGAGTGCCGTGCTCGTTCCAGAACTTCACCGCCTCGTCCACGTCCGGCATCGACGGGCTGGTGATGGTGTGCGACAGCACCAGGTGGCTGCCCGGCGGCAAACGGTCCACCAACTGCCGTACGAGACCGTACGGGTCCTCCTCGTCGCCGATGAAGATGACCACGCCGAGCAGTATCAGCGCCACCGGCTCGCTGAAGTCCAGTGTCCGCGCGGCGTGGTCGAGGATCGCGTCGACGTTGCGCAGGTCCTCGTCCAGATAGTCGGTGCGGCCCTCGGGCGCGCTGGTCAGCAGAGCCCGCGCATGGGCGAGGACGAGCGGGTCGTTGTCGACGTACACGATCCGGGACTCCGGCGCGATGCCCTGGGCGACCTCGTGCGTGTTGTCGGCGGTGGGCAGCCCGGTCCCGACGTCCAGGAACTGCCGGATGCCCACCTCACCGACCAGGTGCCGCACCGCGCGACCGAGGAACAACCGGTCGGCGCGCGCGTACTCCCCGATGCCCGGGTGCAGTTGGCGTATCTGGTCGCCCGCCGCGCGGTCGACCTCGTAGTTGTCCTTGCCACCGAGCCAGTAGTTCCAGATCCGGGCGGTGTGCGGCTGGCCGGTGTTGATGCGGGCGCGCAGCGACACGGCCACGTCGTCGGTGGCTGCCGGGTTGTCGGTCACGGGGGTCAGCTCCTGGATGCCAGAGGGCGATTGCAGCATGCAAGACGCAATCTAGACGGCCGAGTTGATCCCCGCCGCCCGTCCGGGATTTTCCAGCGGCGGACCGATACTCGCCCAGTTCACCGTGTCCCCCCAGACCGACTCGGCCCCGACGTACGGCCGCAGGCGCGCGGTGAGGACCGGGTCCCCGTCGCCGTCCAGGGTGTCGGAGGCGATCTTGCGGGCGATCCCGGCCAGGAAGTCGGCGATCTGCACCCGGCCGTCGTCCCGGGAGTCGACCAGCCGCAACCCGCCCAGCCCGATCCCGTCCCGCCGGGCGGACTGCACGATCCGGGCGATCCGCCCCGGTGTCAGCGAGTTCTGCTGATCGTGCACCAGCGTGACGGTCCGCCCGCCGGCGCTCCAGTGGGCGGCCGTCAGCCGGATCGCCGGGAACAGCGGGTTGAGCACCGGAAACAGGGGCGGTGTGCGCTGCACCCGCAGCCGGTAGGCGTTCGCGCGCGGCCGGGCGGCGGCGAGCCGCCGCAGGACGCCCGCCGCCTCGGTGTCCGGATACGCCCGGCTCAGCGCGTCGACGGTCCGGAAGAACGGTGCGCCGGCGGCGGCCGGGTCGCCGTCCGGGCGGACGCGCAGCAGGCGGTTCGCCCCCTCCAGGAACTCCCGCCACTCCGCCGCGCCGAAGGTGCGCGGCCCCCGCCGGTACAGGGTGCGGGCCTGCGCCGCATCCTCCAGCAGCAGCCCGACGACCCGGTCCACGACGAAGTACGCCTTCTCCGTCAGATGCACATGGGCCCGGCCGTGGATCGGCCCGCCCTCGGCCAGCAGCCACTCCAGCACCGCCCGGTGCTTCTCGCGCAGCAGATGGTTCGCCTTGTACTCCTCCGCGGGCGACCGGATCCGGCGCCGGATCTCCCGTACGCACTCCTCGGCCACGTCCGCCGGCAACGCCACACTGGCGTGCGCGAACACCGCGGTGTTCCCGCCGACCAGGTTCTCCCCGTCCGATCCGGACTCGTCACAGGCGACCTCGGGGAAGCCGCCGTCCACAGCGGCCTCCGACCACCCGTCCGTCCCCGTGTCCGCGTTCCCGCTCACGCCGCAGCCCCCTATCTTGAGCCCCATGACCAGCATCCCGCACGACACCCCCGGCGAACCGGACCCGCTGCGCGCCCTGGACCTGGCGCGGCTGCGACGTCGTACGAGTTTGAAATGGCGCACCTACCCCGAGGACGTGCTGCCGTTGTGGGTGGCCGAGATGGACGTCCCGCTCGCCGAACCCGTCATCCGGGCCGTCACCGACGCGCTGGCCCTCGGGGACACCGGGTACCCCGTCGGCACCGCCTACGCCGAGGCGCTCGCCGCCTTCGGAGCCGAACGCTGGGACTGGCACGGGATCGCCGTCGAGCGCACCGCGATCGTTCCGGACGTGATGCTCGGCGTCGTCGAGATGCTCAAACTGGTCACCGGGCCCGGCGATCCGGTCATCGTCAACTCACCGGTGTATCCGCCGTTCTTCCAGTTCATCACGCATATGGACCGCCGGGTGGTCGAGAACCCGCTCGGCACCGGTCTGCGCATCGACCCGGCCTCGCTGGAGGAGACCTTCCGGCAGGCGACGGCGGGCGGCGGACGCGCCGCCTACCTGCTGTGCAGCCCGCACAACCCCACCGGCACCGTGCACACCGCCACCGAACTGGCGGCCGTCGCCGGTCTCGCCGAACGGTACGGCGTCCGGGTCGTCGCGGACGAGATCCACGCCCCGCTCGTCGCCCCCGGCGTCACCTTCGTGCCGTACCTGAGCGTGCCCGGCGCCGAACGCGGCCTGTCCCTGATGTCGGCCAGCAAGGGCTGGAACCTGGCCGGGCTCAAGGCCGCCGTCGCCCTGGCCGGGCCCGCGGCCGGAGCCGACCTCGACCGCCTCCCCGAGGAGGTCGGCCACGGCCCCAGTCACCTCGGCGTCATCGCCCACACCGCCGCCCTGCGCGACGCCACCGGCTGGCTCGACGCCCTGCTGGCGGGGCTCCGGGCCAACCGGCACCTGCTCACCGGCCTGCTGGCCGAACACCTGCCGGCCGTCCGCCTGCACGCCGCCGAGGCCACCTACCTCGCCTGGCTCGACTGCCGCGCGCTCGGCCTCGGCGACGACCCCGCCCAGGTCTTCCTCGACCGCGGCCGGGTCGCCCTCAGTTCCGGCCTGCCCTTCGGCACCGGCGGCGCGGGACACGTACGCCTGAACCTGGCCACCTCGCCCGACATCCTCACCGAGGGGATACGGCGCATGGCGGCGGCGCTGTCGTGACCAGGTGGCCCGTTCCGGTCATCCGGCCCTCCTCGACCGGCGGGCCGCCTCCTAGACTGCCGGACATGGACGACACGCGGCTGGAGCGGCTCGGCTCCGGGAAGTACCTGCTGGTGACCAGCTACCGCAAGAACGGCACCCCGGTCGCCACCCCCGTGTGGGTGGTCCGGGACGGTGACACCCTCGGTGTGTGGACGGCCGCCGACAGCTTCAAGGTCAAGCGGATCCGGCGCCGCCCGGACGTCCTCGTCGGCCCCTGCGACCTGCGCGGCAACCCCACCGGCGACCAGTCGCCGGCCACCGCCGAGATCGCCGACCCGGCCACCACCGCCCGCTACCGCGACCTCATCGCCCGCAAGTACGGTCTCGTCGGCCGCCTCACCCTGCTGGGCAGCCGGCTGCGACGCGGCCGGGACGGCACGGTGGGCATCCGGGTGACCCTCACGGACTGAGGGCCACCCGGGCGAGGCGTCCTAGGGCTGGGACGCGTTCACCACCGATCCGTTCAGCACCAGGCCGCCGGACTGCGGTTCATCGGTCTCCGGGTCGATCTGCCGGAACCGCACCGACTCCACGGGCTCCGTCACCCGGTCCTTCACCGTGGGCACGGTGATGTCGGCGCTGGTGCGCCCCGAAGGAATGTCCACCCACAGGTAGAGCCCGTCCACCTTGGACAGCCGGCGCTCCGGGTCCGGCTTCGCTCCGGCGGTGTCCCGCAGCCAGTTCGCCGGAACGTCCTTGGTGGACAACTCCGGACCGCTGACCGGCACGACCTTGAACAGCGCGCTCATGTCCACGTCGACCGCCTGGGACAGCGACACCCGCCACTTCAGCGAGTGCCCCTCGGAGACCCGGTCCGCGATAGGAGTGACGGTCATCGCGGGGGCCGGGTCGTCGTCGTGGACGGTGATCCCGCCGTGGTAGGAGCCCACGACCGCGCCGCGGACCGCCTTGACGAGAACGTCGTGCGACACGTCGGTGCCGTACCGCGTGTTGCCCTTCACCTCGACCGGTACGTCGAGATCATGGCCGCCCGCACGCACCGTGACCAACCGGTCCTTCGCCCGGCCGGTGGCCGGGTCGACGACGTACACCCGGACCTGCCCGCTGCCCCGGCCCGTCACCTGGACCGGAACGTGGTAGGTGCGCACGCCCGAGTCGCCCTCGTCCACGGTGGCGCGGCCGATGTCGACACGCGGCAGCGCGGCAGCCCGCACCGCGGGCGTCCCGGCCCGCCAGCCCCAGGCGTCCATGAGCCAGGCCCGCCCGGACGCCGAACGCGGCATCAGCACAAGGGACTTGACCGACTTCAGGTCGAGTCCGGCGCGGGTGGCCGCCGTCAGCGGCACCCGGAACTCGCGCGCCCAGTAGGACGCGGTCCGCTCACTGCCCGGCAGCCCGTCGGCCCGGACCCGGCCGAGCGTCGCCTTCCGGCCTGCGGCGTCGGTGAGGGACACGTCCAGCTGCGTCCCCCGGGAGTTGGGCGGCACGAACAGCCGCAGCGCCAGGGAGGTGGCACCGGACAGCGACAGAGGCTTCCTGGCGGTCACCCGCACCGGGCCACCGGCGTGCGTCCAGCGCAGCGCGACCGCCTTCCGGCCGGCCTCCCGGTCGGTCTCCCACTGCGCGAAGTGCGGCGAAGAGCCCTTCGCCCCCTGGCCCAGGCAGGCCTTGGCCGGGCTCGGGTCCACCGCGGCGCACAGCTTGCCGCCGGTCACCGACACCCCGCCGTCCGGCAGGAACCCGGCTCCCCGGCGCGCACCCACCGCGTGGCTGAGGACCCGCGCGGGGTCCGCCGACGGCGCCCGCTTCCCGGAGCCGTCCAGCAGCGGTCGCACCCGGTCGTCCCCGGCAAGGAACAGCCGCGCGGCGGCCGCGATGTACGTCGAGCCCGCCCGGTGCTGCTGGTCGGCGGTCAGCCGGGTCGCGGCACGCTTGCCGCACACCGGGTCCCGGTGCTGCGAGTCGTCGGAGAAGTCGTCCTGGGCGGGCGCCGCGGCCTGGCCCGGCGTCCACTCGGAGTTGAAGAAGTTGTGGTTCGCGCCGATGACGTACACGGCGCTGTGCAGCGCGGTACCGCTGCTGACCGCGCGCGTGCCGTCGACGTACACCTCGCCCTGCAGGTCGGAGACGTCACCGTCGCAGCCCGGCAGGATCGTCACGGACGGCACGTCGGGCACCGGGTTCTGACCGAAGACGGTGGGGCCGATGAGGACCGTGCCGCGGATGTTCCAGCGGACCGGGCCGTGGTAGCCGTCCTGGTCGGCGGGCGGCGGGTACAGGCTGTCCAGCGCCGCCCGGTTCACGCCCTCACCGCCGCGCGAGTGCCCCACCAGCAGCACCCGGGACAGATCGGCGCGGGGCGCGTCGCGTACGACCGCCGGTGCCGTCTCGGGGTGCTCGGCCCACTCGGCCCACCGGGCCAGGTGCTGCCGCACCAGCGAGGAACGGGCCTGCGCGCCGCCGTCCTCGGCCGCCCAGTCCTGGCCGTTGACGCCGTTCGCCGAGATCGACACGGTCACATAACCCTGCGAGGCCAGAAGCTTCTGGTCGCGCAGATAGCCGCGGTGGCTGGGCACCGGCTTCGTGCCGGCCTTGCAGGGCCATTCACCGGTGATGTCCTGGCCCTTGTAGCAGGTGGAGTGGCGGCCGTGCAGGAACAGCGCGAGCGGACGCCCACCGGACGCGCCGACCGGGGTGACGACCACCGCGCGCATCTCCACCGGCGCAGAAAGACCGGGCAGCCGGACCGACTTCAGTCCGTACTCGCCCGTCTTGGTGCGGTACGAACCGGGCTTGCCCGGGTCCACACCGTTGGCGGGCAGCGGGGCCGGCGGCCGGGCCGCCGACGCGGTACCGGCGGCGTCGGATGCGTCCAACCGGCGCCCGCCCGACCAGACCTGAAGACCGCTCAGCTTGTTCGTCCGCTGCGCGTCGAGTGGCAGCCGGAAGGTGTGCCCGTCCTTGCCCGGCTTCGGCACCCCCAACAGGCGTTCAGCTGAGCGGAATTCGACCCGGGCGTCCCCCATCGGCAGCGGCCGGTCCGACCGCCACTCCAGCTGCGGCGCCGAACGTCCGTCGGTGATCCGCCACCCGGGCGGCAGGGCCCCGCCGTCCGAGGCCGCCAACGTCCTCACCTGTGAAGGTGGTTGAGCTTGTGCGACTGCCACCCCAGGGGATGCTCCCGCCACCGCGAGCAGCGCGGCGGCGGTCACCCCTATGTACCGGGCACGGACCACTGTTCCTCCTCGAACCCCGAGCACGGGCGTCCCGTCCGTACCGGGAGCCCCTCGCCCCCGGAGGATGGAACGGGGAGCCTGCGGGTTGCCTGTGCGGCGGAGGTGATCGATCACACCCGGCACCGGCCCGACGGAGGGCGCCGGCCACGCGGTTGCGGGACCGCGCCCCGCTGGCGATCTCCGTGGCGCCCAGCCGCCCGATCGCCGGGGGCCGGCGAGCACGTTGCCAGGGCGGTCCAGCGGCTACCGCGCTCGCGGCGCCGGACCTGCATCGATCACCGGCCCCTGCGGGGAGCGAGCGCGACGTCCGTCTCATCCGCGACTGGACGGCGAATGGCAGGGAGAGGCCACCCCCATGAGCCGAACTCGGCATCCGCTGTGCGCCGCCATCGTGGGAACCGGGCGCGGACCACCGCCGCCCAGTCGGACCCCGACCGCCTCCCCGAGACGCTCGCCGGGAGGACTTGGGACAGGCGTCGTCACCCCCGTCGGCTCCGCCCGCGACCACTCCATCGTGGCCACCCCTGCGGGCCGCTGCCGGGCGGTCACCGGGAAGCCGTGACCGTCGGCGCCGGGCGCTGCGCCCGCGTCCTCGAAACCGCCGAGGCCACCGGCACCTACCTGGCCGTCGCCTTCGCCCACCGCTTCCACCCGGTGCACGAGACGCCACGTCGGCCACTGGAAGTGCGCACCCTGCCCGGCCGCTGGCTCGACGCCGAGCACGACGACGGCTGCCTGCGCCTGACCGCAACGTCCTCGACGGCCCCATGACCATCGGGGCGACAAGTCGGTCCTCGTCCGTTGTACGCGCGGCGCCACGGCGACCTACGCAGCCACCGGCCTCGCGGGTCTCGGCCGTCAGCGGCGCCCCGCACGGGGACACCCCCGGCACAAGGGCGGCGTACGGCTCCCCCTGGGCCCGCGGTGGCGGCCGCCGGACGGCGTCCCGCTTGCGGCCGGGCACGGGGCACACGGCGGGGGAGCCCCCGCGTTGGACGCGCTGTTCGGTCCGGTGGACGCAACCGGCCACGCGGTGGACGCACCGGCCTGCGCGCCGACGGCCGCCGCACGCGACGGAGCGCTCGCCCTCGCCGTCGGCCTCGGCGCCGACCGTGCCTTCGAGACCGGGCGACCCGTCGCCGTAAAGGAGTTGATGCCGGAGCGGTGGCGCCGGTGACGCGGCGGCCGGCCGCCCGCCCTCAGTCGCGTACGGCCGTCAGGTCCAGGCCCGGTAGTGCTCGTCCACCAGCTGGAAGACCGGCTCGCCGCGCACCGGGTCCTTGGCGGTCGACAGCCGGACCCGGTCGCCGCTGTGGATGCCGACCGGAGGGCCCATGACCCTGCCCCGGACGACGAACCCCTCGGCCATCTCTATGAGCGACACATTGCGCGCCGCCGGGGTGTTGCGGTGCACCACGGTCGAGTGCCGGACGGTGCCGATGCCCTCGCTGCGCTCCGTGCGCAGGTCGCTGCCCTGACACACCGGACACAGCAGCCGGTGGTACATCGCCGTGCCGCACCAGGTGCAGCGTTGGAAGAGGATGGCGTCCCTGGAGTCCGCGGCAGCGGGGTCGAGAACACCCGCCGCGGAACCGGCCGCCGGATGCGTGGCGCTTGCTGAGTGGTGGTACACGCTGGTCAACTCCCTGCGCTCGGCCGGAATCCCGCGTGCCCGGCGCGACCGCGCACGCGTGTGCCCGGTAGCCGTGCCACCGTGCACGCCGACAGGGTATGGCACTCAGTGTCACCCGTAAAGGCACTCCGTACCCTGAATTTCCGGCCCTCGCGGGATCAGGCGCGACCGAGGGCCGTCTCCCACTCCTGCACCACCCGCCATACCGGGGCGTCCCGGCGCGAGACGAGCACCACCACGTCCTCGGGGTGCTCGTCCTGCTCGCCCGCCGGCACCGGCCCGATCCGGCCGGCTCGCGTGGTGGCATCCGGGCGGCCGAACGCCCGCTGCACGTACCCGAGGGCGTGGTCCACCGCCGCACCCGCGTCATCCCTGCCGTCCGACCGCAGCCAGGAGCGCAGGGCGTTGTTGTGCGCGGCGACGACCGCGGCCGCGATCACATCGGCCCGCAGTGTCCCGTCGGGCCGACCGGCGAACCGCCCGCGCAGGTACTCGGCGAGCGCACGCTCGTAGCGCCACACCACCGACAGCTCGTAGGCGCGCAGGCCCGGCACCTTCTTGGTGAGGCGGTAGCGCTGGACGGAGAAGGTCGGGTTCTCCGCGTACATCCGCAACACCATCCGGGCCGCGTCGCACACCCGCCGCACCGGTTCGTGTTCCTCGCCGCTCGCCGCGAGAAAGGCGGTCATGTCGGCCAGGCAGCCCTCGTGGTCGGGGAAGACCACGTCCTCCTTGGAGGGGAAGTAGCGGAAGAACGAACGCCGGCCGACCCCGGCCAGCGCCACGATGTCGTCCACGGTGGTCTGTTCGTACCCGCGTTCCAGAAAGAGCCGGAAGGCCGCCGCTACCAGGGCGTCCCGCATCGGCGGCTTCGCGGCCGGCGCCGCACTGCTGGAGCTCATGGACGGGAAACGTAGCACCCGGAGCGCATTCCTGGCACTCAGTGCAGGGTGCTGCCCCGTATGGGGGAACTGAGTGCTGCGAGGACGCCGGGTGAATATCGAAGTGTTCCGATCGACGGGGTCGATCAGCGAACATCTCCGGGCTGCGCACCGTCCGCGAGACGGCGCCCGCGATCGGCGCGGACGCCCCCTTCGCCGCCCTGGCACCGCACCACCGATACCGCCGCCTCGGTGCGCAGCCCCACCGGCGCCGAGTCCGACACCCGCGCCGGGAGACTGGAACCCCGGTTCCTGGACGCCGTCCAGCGGGAGGCCACCCTGCTTCCGGGCGGGCGCGAGCTCCTCGCCCTGCTCCAGGAGTCGGACACCCTCGGCGGCCCCGGTGCCGGCGTCCTCGCGGCCCGTCGTGGACGCCGTCCCGGGCATGCCCGCCGCGGAGGGCCCCCGCCTTCTACGCCACGCCGCCGCGGGCGAGTCCCGCCGGACCAAACCCACTCCCGACGCCTACCTGGCCGCCACCCCGGGCCCTGCGCGACCACGGCGCCTGCCCCGCCGAGAACTCGCCCACCCACCGGGGTCACCGCGACCGAGGCGGCAGGCTGCCGTGGGCTCGCGGTGCCGTCGTGCACCCGGATCGCCCCGGCGCCCTGCCGCACCGTCCGCCGCGGTATGACGGGCCTGGCCGTCGCGACCTCTGGTCGGTCGGCCTCCAGTACCGGGGCGGCGGCCGGTGCCGGGGGCGGCCGAAGCGGCCGGCACGCAGCGACGTAACCTTTCTCCACCGCGCCGGCACCGGCCCCGCGCACACCGGCTTCGCCGAATACGGCCCCGCTCGAGGAGATCCCGCATGCCCCCCGTCCGCCCCCGCCTGCTCTACGTCACGGACCTGGCGTACCAGGCCCGCGGGCGCCGCTACTGCGACGAGGACATCCAGCTGACCTCCCGGCTGCGCGCACACTTCGAGTTGGCCCTGTGCCATCCGCGGGACGCGGCGGCCCTGATGGACGCCTTCGACGCGGTGGTCGTCCGCAACAGCGGTCCCGTGCTCGGCTACGAGAAGGAGTACGAAGCCTTCCGTGCGAGGGCGCTCGCCACCGGCGCCCCGGTGTACAACCCGCTCACCGGCAAGGCGGACATGGCCGGCAAGCGGTACCTGCTCGACCTGAGCGCCGTCGGTTTTCCCGTCATCCCGACCGTCGGCCGCGCCGAGGACCTGCACCGGCTGCCCTCGGCCGAGCGCTATGTGGTCAAGCCCAGGCTCGGTGCGGACTCCCTCGGCATGCGGATCGTCCCGGCCGGGCAGATCGCCTCGCTCGCGACCGGCGACGTCCTGATCCAGCCCTGCGTCGACTTCGCCTACGAGGTGTCCTTCTACTTCGTGGACGACGACTTCCAGTACGCCCTCTACGCCCCCCACCCCGATCGCCGCTGGGACCTCGAGCCCTATGCGGCCACCGCCGCCGACCTGGAGTTCGCCCGGAGATTCATCGACTGGAACGACCTCGGGCACGGCATCCAGCGTGTCGACGCCTGCCGGGCCCCCGACGGCGGGCTGCTCCTGGTCGAACTGGAGGATTTCAACCCCTACCTGTCCCTGGAGGCCCTGCCGGAGGAGGCCAGGGACGCCTTCGGCACCGCGTTCACGGCGTCCCTGAGCCGGTTCGTGCGGGGAGCGCTCAGCCCGGCCTGACGGTGATCCGCTGCGAGGCGCCCGCCGTGCCGTCAGGTCGCCGAAGGGCCTCGGCCGGCACCGGCTCCGCCCTGACGCCGGGAGCGTGGCCGGTGCGGACGTGCCGGCGGCGACCGCCCGCCGCCAGGCCGGGGTCTGCCCGGTCCGCACGCATCGGATCGCTCACGGCGATCACGGCGGTGCCGTCCCCCTTCTCGCTGGTCACCACGCAGCATGGATCGCTCGCGGTGAGCGTCCGGCCGTACCGTGGGACCGGAAGGTGACCCCCGCGAAGCCGAGCGAGGGAACAGAACGCCTTGCCGGCTGTCGGCGTCGGCGAGCCCGGCCGGCCGGCCGCCCGGGACGCCGCCGACGGGGCCCGACTGAACGGGGCCGCGGCGCGCGCCGTATCTCACCACGGGGACCCGGACTCCCGTACACACGGGACGGAAGGAGAGCCAGGTGCCGACACCGCCCGAACCCGAACCGCCACATCCCGGACCGGTCCTGGAACCCGTCCGGGTCCTGCGGCTCCGCCGCTTCGACGCCCTCGCGGAGCTGATGCGGGAGATGCGCCCGGACCCGGTCGCATACGAGCCCGTCGGCACGCCACCCGGGCCGCACCGCACCGCGGCCCGGCCCCCGGCGGCCGCCGAGGAGGAGACCCGGGAACTGCCGCCCGTGCCGGCCGGCCGTCCCCGGACCACGCCCACCACCGGCGTGTTCGGTCCCGGACTCCGGCGGGCCGCCGTCGCCGTGGCCGTGGTGGCGGCCGCACTCGCCGGATTCGGCTGCGCCCTGCTGCTTCCCGGCCGCCAGGAGGCCGCCGCGACCCCACGGCCCACCGGGCCCGCGACGACCGCACCGCCCGCCGCCGCGCCGGCCACTCCGGTCCCCGACTCACCCGCTCCCACCGCGTCGGCAGCACCCACCGCCGCCGACCCCGGCGCCCCCGACCCCGACGGCCCCGGCACCCTCCGCCAGGGCGACACCGGCCCCGAGGTCACCGACCTGCAGGAACGCCTCCTGAGCGTCCCGGACGTCTACCGCGGCGGCTCCACCAGCGGTACCTACGACACGACGCTCACCGAAGCCGTGGCCCGCTTCCAGCTCTGGTACGGCATCAGCGGCGACGAGACCGGCGTCTACGGCAACGACACGCGCCGCGCCCTGGAATCACGGACCGGCCCCGGCGACGATTCGTGAGCGGCGGGCCGGGAACACCAGGGAGGCGAGGCGGGCGTACCCACGTCCACTGTGGGAACTGAGACGGGCCCGAGCGGCGAACGGGAGCGAAGCGGCATGGCGAACACGGAGCCGGAGACCGGCGGCACGGCGCAAACCCCCGGGGGGACGGAGAACCTCGGCACGGCGGCGACCTCCGACACGGCGGCGACCTCCGACACGGCGGCGACCTCCGACACGGCGGGTATGGACGGCTTCTTCGACCGGCTGGACCCCGACATGTGCGTCGTCACGGCCGTGGCCGACGGTGAGCGCGCCGGGTGCCTGGTGGGCTTCGCCTCGCAGTGCTCCATCCACCCGCCCCGGTTCACCGTGTGGCTGTCCAAGGCCAACCACACCTACCGCGTCGCCCGGGCCGCGCAGCACCTCGCCGTTCACCTGCTCACCCGGGACCAGCAGGGCCTCGCCCGGCTCTTCGGGGGCGAGACGGGCGACGAGGTCGACAAGTTCGCGCGGCTGGACTGGTGGGAGGGGCCCGGCGGCGCGGCCGTCCTCACGGACGCGGCGGGCTGGTTCGTCGGCACCATCCTCCACCGCACCGACGGCGGCGACCATGTCGGCTTCGTCCTCGACCCGCTGCGGTGGGGCGAGGGGCGGGGCGGGCCGCTGCTGCGCCTGTCCGACGCGGTCGGCATCGACGCCGGCCACCCGGTGGACTGAGCCGATGGACCACCCTCCGCCGGGACGTGGACCGGGGTGCCCCGGCCGCCGTTTAGCCGGAGGGCGGCCACCGCGATACCGGCTAGGCGTACCCGTCCTGCACGTCCCCCTCCAGCGGCATCCTGATGTCCAGCACGCACACGTCGTCCCGCCGCTCGTCCGCGAGCATCGTGGCGAGCAGCGCGTCCAGCGAGCCGGACTCACCGCAGCCGTGGGAGCGCACCGCCTCGGCCAGCCGGGTGAAGCCCCCGTCCAGTCCCTCGCCGGGGCGTTCGACCAGGCCGTCCGTGTACAGCAGCAGCCGGTCGCCGGGTTCCAGGCGGAGTTCCGCCGACTCAAAGACGGGGGCCCCGCTCGCGCCGAGCAGCATGCCGCCGGGACGGTCGAGGTAGCGCACCTCGCCGTGGCGCACCAGCAGGGGCGGTGGGTGCCCGGCCTGCGCCCAGGCAAGAACCTGCTCGTCGGGGTCGTACCGGGCCAGAACCATGGTGGCGGTGGTCTGGCTGTCCCGGGAGTGCAGCAGCAGCTGGTTGAGCCGCGCCAGCGCCCCGGTCAGCGAGGAACCGGTGCTGACCATGCCCTTGGCGGTGAACCGCAGCTGCGCCATCGTGGCGACGGCGTCGATGCCGTGACCCGCCACGTCGCCGACGACGAACAGGGCGTCGTAGTCGGGCAGCTCGATGGCGCTGAACCAGTCGCCGCCGACGTGGATGCCGGACTGCGCGGGCAGATACGCGACCTCGACGCGCAGCCCGGCCAGCCGGACCGGCTTGCTGGGTAGCGGCAGCAGGGCGTGCTGCAACCGGGCGGCCAGGGCCCGCTCGGCCTGCAGGATCCCGCGCTGCAGCAGCATCGCGCGCTCGCTCTCCACCAGCGCGAGTTCCGCGCTGCGCTGCGCGGTGAGGTCCTGCACGAAGCCGTGCACCTCGACCGGGGAGCCGTCCGGTTCGGTGACGGCCTCCGCGACCATCCGCAGATGCCGGACGCCCTGGGGTGTCTCGATGCGGAACGGTACGTCGAACGGGCGGGCGTTGCGGACGAGTTCGCCGATGGCGCGGGTCAGGGGCCCCGCGTCCTCCGGCAGGGCCTGGCCCGGCAGCTGGTCCAGCCGGAGCGGTCCCCGTGCGGGGCCCCGGCCGAGCACGGTGTACGCCTGTGCGGACCAGGAGATCTCCTGGGTGATCAGGTTCCAGTTCGCCCAGCCGAGGTTGCCGAGCCGCTGCACGTCCGCGAGGCGCTGCTCCTGGCGCTCCACGGGGTCGTGGCGCAGCCAGGTCACCAGCAGGCCGTCGCCCAGCGGGGCGGCCCGTACCGAGTAGGTGGCGGTCACGGGTGCTCCGTCGGAGATGTCCTGATAGACGAAGGGCTCGCCGTCGAACGGCACTCCGGTCTCGAGGGCCTGCAGATAGCCGTGCCACAGCGATTCGCCCGCCACGGACGGGTAGCTCTCCAGGATGTGCTTGCCGACCATGTCCCGTCCGGTGCGGCCGAACACGTCGACCGCTTCCGCGGTGGCCGCGTCGATGCGGTAGTCCTCCACCTCGCCGGAGGCGGTGCGCAGCGGGGTGAGCAGGATCGCGGCGCCCGGCAGCGCGTCGAAGACCGCCTGGACGGTCTGGGTGACGCCGTCCTCGTCGGGGCGTTCGGGCGGGGCGTCGAAGGCCCGCAGCCGGCCCGCGCACAACCGGGCCACGGCCTGCAGCAGCTCCCGCTCGTGCGGCTTGAACGGCCGGCCGTGCCGGCGCAGCACGCCCAGGGCGACGCAGGCGGCGTTCCCGGCGGGAACGGGCAGCCAGGCCCGGGTGAGCCACCGTTCGGGCGGGTTCCCGATCAGCAGGTACCGGGTGCGGTCCGCGGGGAGGTCCTCCAGCCACCGTGGCTCGCCGGCCTGCAGGGCGTCGAACGCGGGCACCCCGCTCAGCGGGGGGACGTGCCGCCACTGGGCGGCGAGGGTGGCGTCGATGCCGGCGTGCCCGATCAGTTCGAGCCCGCCCTCGGGCAGCCGTTCGTAGAGCATCACGGCGTCGGCCCGCACCTCGGGCGTCAGGTGTTCCAGCAGGCAGCCGGCCAGCTCGTGCGGCGAGCCGACCCGGACCAGATCCCGGCCGATGTGCCCCAGCACCTCCGCCATGTCCACGGTGCCGGCGGGCGCGCCGTCCCCGGAGGCGACGGTGGCGGGTGGTCTCATGGGTGACGCCGGGGCGGTGCCGGAGGGCTGTTCCCGGGGCGGCGGCAGGGCGCCCAGGGTGAGCCAGCACTGTTCGAGGAGTGTGCGGTTGCCGTCCTTGGCGCGCTGCAGCAGTTCCTCGTGGGCGGCGCTCGGGGTATACCCGGTGACCGCCATCAGGGCGCCCTTGGCCCGCTCCAGGACCGCCGAGGTCGCGGCCACGTCCCGCAGCCGTTCGATCTCGGCGCGCTGCCGGGCCACGACCTCGGCCAGCGCCGTCAGATCGGCGCCGTGGCCGGGGTCCATCGGGGGCGCGGGCTCGCTCGTCACGCGATGAGCATTGCACACCTGGGGCCCTCCGATCACTCGTCTGCCGGATCGGGGCTCGGGGCTCGGGGCGCGGTTCACGGGGAGGCGGGCCGGCCGCGCGAAGGCGCGAACGGCACGGGCCGGAACCGGCGGGGGCGGGAGGCGGGTGGGGGTTCAGCGGCCCGTGCCGCGGCCGCCGAGCGCCTCGGAGACCGCGCGGACGCTGCGCGCGATGTGCTGCAGCTGCAGGACCTCGGCCGCGTACATCTTGATCGTGTGCTCGATGACCGACTCGGGCAGCCCGAGCATCGGCAGTTCGGCCCGCGCGGTCTGCAGTGCGGTCCGCGCCACCCGGATCTCCTGCTGGACCTGGATCTGTGCGTGCCGGGCGAGCAGGACGGGATGCCGGATGAGTGCCGGATAGCTGGCGTAACGCGCGGGGATCAGCTCGCGCAGCCACTTGGCCGCGGAGCGCTCCCAGTCGTAACTGCCCGGCGTCTTGACCTGACAGGGCCAGTCGGGGCTGATGCGCGTGCTGGTCAGGGGCATGATCATCGCTTCCGGTGTGCGGCGTCGTGAGGGTGGTCCGACGGGTTCGGGGCGGCTCCGGCCTAGGGGATGGCCGGGGCCGCCCCGGGCGCGTCGCGCAGACGATGCGCCCCGGTACACCCCGGGCGCCGACGTGGGTAGGAGACGGCGGCTGGGGGTGTCCGCGCGAGGGCCCCGGGCGTCGGGAGGCGGCGCTGCGTGCGGTGGTGCATACGCATGGGCGGTCCGTCGGCTTTCTCGGGGCGGTGTACGAGCAGTGGGTCCGCGGGTGCGGAACGTGCCCGTGAGTGGTTCGGGCGCGATCCGTGAGCAGTATTTATATATGCCGACCGCTTTGCAAGACGTATGAAAACATTCATGCGCGAAATGCGGTGAATGGTCCCCGTCCGGGTGGCGGAGACCGCAAGATCTTCACGAGTCCCCGGGTCCGACGGAAGGATCGGCCGGGCGGGTCCGGCCGTGGTGGGAGACCGATCAGTCCTTCAGGAAGAACTGGTGCTGATCGGAGAGCTGTTCGTACTTCTCCAGGCGGGCCTGGGTGCGCTCCGGATCGGCGTCGGTCATGGCCTGCAGCAGCGCCGCGGCCAGCACACCCGGCGCGGCGTAGGAGTCGAAGACCATCCGGGAGCCGGTGCCGGTGGCGAAGGCGACGTCGGCCTCGTCGGCCAGTGGCCCGAGCGCCAGATCGGTCACCAGGGCGACCTTCAGACCGGCACCGCGCGCCACCCGGATCGCCTGGAGCGTCTCCTGGGAGTGCCGGGGCATGGCGAAGGCCAGCACCCAGGTGCCGCCGGCCTCGCGGGCCTGCAGCAGCGTGTCGTAGGCCACGCTGCCGCCCCGGGTCACCAGCCGCACGTCGGGGTGGATGCGGCGGGCGGCGTAGCCGAAGTACTCGGCCAGCGACACCGAGATGCGCAGGCCCAGCACGGTCAGCGGGGTGGAGCGGGACAGCTCGCGGCCGACGTGGATGACCCGGTCGGGGTTGGCGAAGTCACGCCGCAGGTTCTCCAGGTTCTCGATCTCGGCGTCGACGGCCGCCTGGAGTTCGTTGGCGCGGTCCTCCTCGCCGGGCCCGCCGGCGAGCGTGCTCAGCGCGATCGACTGGAGCCTCTCCCGCAGCGCGGGATAGCCGCTGAAGCCGACGGCCGCCGCGAAGCGGGTGACGGACGGCTGGCTGACGCCCACCCGGTCCGCCAGCTCGGTGATCGACAGGAACGCGGCCTCGGTGATGTGCTCGATCAGGTACTGGGCGATGCGCCGCTGCCCCGGTGACAGACGGGGGCCGTCGAACAGCTCCCTGAGCCGGGAGGTCGGGGCGGCCTCGGCCTCGGGCGCGGTCTTGCCCGAGGTGATCGCTGATGCCTGTGCGCGGGCCTGCTGCGGCGAGGGCACCGGTCCGCCTCCTTTGTCTGCCACGAGCACTCAACATAGCTCACCGACCGCCGTGACCAGGGGGTTGCGTGAGTGGCGCTCATCGCCGGTAGAGGCTGATCGAATGACCCACGTCACCGACCGGCCGGCTGCTGGCGATCAGCTCGGCGAGCCTCCCGTGCGCCTTGGCGACCGCCGAGTCCGACACCACCAGCAGCCCGTGCACCCGCTCCGGCGCCACCGTGCGCGGATCGGCGGCGTGGATGCCGTAGGACGACGGCACTCCGGCGCCCTTGTACACCAGCCACACCCGCTCGCCCGGGTACCGCCGGTGCAGCCGGTCCGCGAGCCGGCCCAAATCCTGCCCCCAGTCCACGTTCGAGTCGTGCAGCAGCCGATGGGTGTGCGCGGGGCCGCCGAACGCCTCGTTGGCGTACGGCAGGTAGTACGGGAACGTCCGCAGTGAACTCACAGCCGTGAACAGCACCAGCGCGCCGGTCAGGAGCCCGGCCCACCGCCGGCGCGGCGCGAGCACACAGGCCGCCGCCACCGCGGCGAACACCGGCACGAACAGCGCGTACCGGGTCCCGAAGTCGCGTGCCCCCGTCATCGCCACCGCGAGCAGCACCACGGGCGGCAGCAGCAGGTACGGCGCCGCGGGCCGCAGGCGTCGTACCGCCACGACCGCCACCGCACCGGCCGCGCCCAGCGCCAGCAGCCCGAGCGGCGTCTTCACCAGCAGGGCGGCGGGCAGGTAGTACCAGAGGGAGCCGGTGTACAGGTGACCGAAGAGATAGCCCTGCCACGGGTAGTCCTCCAGGCCGAACTGCACCCGCATCCCGGCCCGGTACGCAGGGGGGACGGGAAGGAGGTCCACCAGCCGGCCGCGCAACCCGTGGACGGCCGGGACGGGTTCGGCGGGGGCGAACCGCAGGCGGGGGTCGACGGCCAGGTACGCGGCCCACACGACGGCCAGCGCCACCAGCGCGACCACCGCGGCACCCACAAGCGCCGGCAGCACCTGTCGCCGGCGGCCGGCGGCCAGACCCGCGAGCCCCGGCAGCAGCTTCCCCCGCCGCCCCGCGGCCGACACCGACACCGCCGCCAGCGCCATCAGCAGCGGCACCGCCGGCAGCGCGCTCATCTTGGTCGCGGCAGCCGCCCCGAGAGCCGCCCCGGCGAGCGGCAGGTACGGTCCCGGCCGCCGTCGTGCCCGCCACACCAGCCAGACCGACGCCAGCACGAACCCGGCCGCGGGCACGTCCAGCGTGGCCAGTGAACCGTGCGCGATCACATCGGGCGAGAAGGCGTACAGCGCGAGCGCCACCAGTCCGCCCGCCGTCCCCGCCACCTCACGGGCGAACGCGAAGGCGACCAGTCCGAACAGCAGAGTCAGCGCGATCACCGGCAGCCGCGCTCCCAGCATCAGCCGCCAGGGGTCGTTGCCCGACTCGTACAGCAGATGCCGGCCCACGGCCCCCTGGGAGCCGGTGTACGACGGGTCGTAGCGCGGGTCGGCCACCGCCACACCGGCCGCGACCAGCAGCTTGCCGAGTGGCGGATGCTCGGGGTTGTAGCGCAGGCGGTGCCCGCGCAGATAGTCGGCGGCCGTCGCCACGTACACCGGTTCGTCGATGGTGGGTGTCTGCTGCATGGCCGTGGTGACCATCGCCGCCGCCATCTGTGCCAGCAGCACCACCACCAGCAGGGGCACCAGCCAGCGCCGGTGCCGGCGCGGCCCGGTGGACGGGCGGGCCGGGGACGGCCGCGCGGATCCCCCGACGGAGACCTCACGGGTGAGGAGCGTGTGCTCTTCGCTTGCCATCATCCGCCCCGCGGTGGCACCGGTCGTACGGCGGCGGAAGCGCTCGGGGGCCGGATCATGGCCCTGCCGTCGCACCGCTCCCGCCACCGGAGGCGTCACCGCTCCACGAGTCGTACCGACAGACCCTCTGCCGTGTACACGGGTACGGCCCGCAGCCGGGCGGAGTTCACCTCGATCCGGTCGAACCGGCCGCGCGGCCGGGACACGTCGGGAACCGGCAGCGTGCTGCCCGCGGCGGGCGGTGGCTCGGTGCCCGGCCGCAGCACACCACGGCCGAGGCGCCCGGCACGGCCACGCGCCCGACCGTCAGCGGCGCCTTGCCGCCGGCACACGGGTGCCCTCCGGCATGCCCGCGTCATGGGGGTACGCGCCGAGCACCCGCAGCCGCCCGGCCATCGGCAGCCTGCCACCGGCGAGCCGCAGGCCGCCGTGGCCGGGGCGTCCTCGCAGCCGGGCACACCCAGCCTCGCGCCGGCTCCGCGTCCCGGTCGTAGGACGGCGGACAGGCCGCCTCGTCCAGCGCCTCCTGGCACTCGGCCGCGGGTGTCTCCTCCAGCCGCTCCCGGTCGAGCGCGAGTACCGTGCCGTCCAACACCGTGGAAGAGCAGCCCAGTCAGTCGTGCCCGTGCCCGGTCGGCGGGATGTCCGGCACGGCGTACGGCGACGGCAGCGCGTCGGCCGGCACCACCAGGTCCGCCCGCTCCCGTGTCGTCGCGACCAGGTCGGCGTTGCGCTGGTCGGTGCCCAGCACCCAGCCCACGGCGGTCTCGTGTTCCTTGCCGAACTCCTCGTGCCGGGCCACCAGTCGGCGGATCCGCTCGTCTTCGGCGACCTCGCAGAACCACACCTCGTCCAGGCACGGCCGCACCCGCACCCACCAACCCTCTTGAAGCAGCAGGTAGTTGCCCTCCGTCACCACCAGGCGCGCGGCCGGCGGCACCGGGATCGAGCCCGCGATCGGCTGCTCCAGCACCCGCTCGAACCCGGGCGCGTACACCACCTCGCCGGTGTCCTCGCGCAGCCGTCGCAGCAGCGCCGCGTATCCGGCCGCGTCGAAGGTGTCCGGCGCGCCCTTGCGGTCCCGGCGGCCCAGCCGGTCCAGCTCGGCATCGGCCAGATGGAAGCCGTCCATGGGCACATGCGCCACCCACGGCGGACCGTCGCCGTTGAGGGCACGCACCAGATGCTCGGCGAGCGTCGTCTTGCCCGCACCGGGGCTGCCCGCGACACCGAGGACGGCCCGCCGGCCGTCCCGGGTGAGCGCACGGGCACGGGTGAGGAGATCGTCGAAGGTCAGCGGCACAGGAGAAAGTGTGGCACCGATGAGTTCCGGCGGGCCGCGGAGCCCCCTGCCGGGGCTATGCGGCGAGAACGGCCGCCGGGGGGATCGCCCATGAGCCCCACTCGTTCCCCCACGACAAAACCCCGCACGGAAGGCTTTGCCGAGAAGTACGCACGGTGTGGTGTGCGCCACCCACTGGAGCGCGTCTCACGGGGAACAGTCCTGGGTATGACTCAGCTCGGTCTGCCCGACGGAATCCAGGCCTGCCTCTTCGATCTCGACGGGGTCGTCACCAAGACGGCCGTCGTGCACGCGGCCGCCTGGAAGGAGACCTTCGACGCGTTCCTGCGCGACTACGAGGGCGAGCAAGGGCGGCCGTTCGACGCGGGCGCCGACTACGACGAGTACGTCGACGGACGCCCCCGCGCCGACGGCGTCCGCGCCTTCCTCGACTCGCGCGGCATCCACCTGCCGGAAGGCACCCCCGGCGACCCACCCGACGCCCGCACCGTGCACGGCCTCGGCAACCGCAAGAACGACCTGCTCCTGGCGAGGATCCGCACCGGCGGAGTCGAGGCCTACGAGGGCACCCTGCGCTATCTGGAGGCGGTCCGCGCCGCGGGGCTGCGCACGGCGATCGTCTCCTCCAGTGCCAACTGCCGGGACGTGCTGAGCTCCGTCGGCGCCGAGCACTTCTTCGACGTCCGCATCGACGGCGTGGTCGCCGCCGAGCGGAACCTGCCCGGCAAACCGCACCCCGACACCTTCCTCGCCGCCGCCCGGGACCTCGGCGTCGAGGCGTCCCGGGCGGCCGTGTTCGAGGACGCGCTGGCCGGCATGGACGCGGGCCGCGCGGGCGGCTTCGGTTATGTCGTCGGCGTGGACCGAGTGGGACAGACCGACGCCCTGTACGCCCACGGCGCGAACACCGTCGTGAAGGACCTCGCCGAGCTGGGAGGCGAGCAGTGATCGCCGAGCGGTCGTACGCCGTGGAACCGTGGGCCGTACGGGAGACGGCCCTCGACCTGGACGTCCTCGCCCAGAGCGAGTCGGTGTTCGCCCTGTCCAACGGCCATGTCGGCTGGCGCGGCAACCTCGACGAGGGTGAACCGCACGGCCTGCCCGGCAGCTACCTCAACGGCGTGCACGAGGTGCACCCGCTGCCGTACGCGGAGGCCGGTTACGGTTACCCGGAATCGGGTCAGACGGTCATCAACGTCACCAACGGCAAGGTCCTGAGGCTGCTCGTGGACGACGAGCCGTTCGACCTGCGCTACGGCCGGCTCGTCGCCCACGAGCGGGTGCTGGACCTGCGCCGCGGGGTGCTGGAGCGGACCTGCGAGTGGACCTCGCCGGCCGGATCGACGGTCCGGGTGCGCTCGACCCGGCTGGTGTCGCTGACCCAGCGGGCGGTGGGCGCGGTGGCGTACGAGGTGGAGGCCGTCGGCAGCCGCAGCCGCGTGGTGATCCAGTCGGAACTGGTCGCCAACGAGAGCCTGCCCGAGTCCAACGGCGACCCCCGCGCGGCGATCGCGCTGAAGTCGCCCCTGGAGGAGGAGGACCACTTCGCCTCCGGCAACCGGTTGCGGCTGGTGCACCGCACCCGGCGCAGTGGCCTCAGGGTGGCCGTCGCCGCCGACCATGTCGTCACCGGCCCGGAGCGCACCACCACCCGCAGCGAGAGCGGTATCGACGTGGCCCGGCTGACCGTGACCTCCGTGCTGGAGCCGGGCCAGAAACTCAGGGTGGAGAAACTGGTCGCCCACGGCTGGTCCGGCGCCCGCTCGCTGCCCGCGATGGCCGACCAGGTAGACGCCGCGCTCGCGGCCGCCGCACACGACGGTTGGCAGGGCCTGCTGGCGGACCAGCGGGCCTGCCTCGACGACTTCTGGGCCCGCGCGGATGTCGAGGTGGAGGGCGACGAGGAGATCCAGCAGGCCGTCCGGTTCGCCCTCTTCCACGTCCTGCAGGCCGGGGCCCGCGCCGAAGGACGCGCCATCCCCGCCAAGGGGCTCACCGGCTCCGGGTACGACGGGCACGCCTTCTGGGACACCGAGATGTTCGTGCTGCCCGTGCTCACCCACACCGCGCCCGCGGCCGTCGCCGAGGCGCTGCGCTGGCGGTACAACACCCTGGACGAGGCCCGGGAACGCGCGTCCCAACTCGGGCTCGACGGGGCCTCGTTCCCCTGGCGGACCATCGCCGGCTCGGAGGGATCGGCGTACTGGCCGGCCGGCACCGCCGCCTTCCATGTGAACGCCGACATCGCCGACGCCGTCGTCCGGTACGTCGGGGCCACCGGCGACACCGCCTTCGAACGCGAGGTCGGCGTGGAACTGCTGGTGGAGACGGCCCGGCTGTGGCGGTCGCTCGGTCACCACGACAGCCACGGCGTCTTCCACCTCGACGGCGTCACCGGGCCCGACGAGTACAGCGCGGTCGCCGACGACAACACCTACACGAACCTCATGGCCCGGCAGAATCTGCTCGCCGCGGCCGACGCCGTCGAACGCCACCCGCGCGAGGCGGAGCGGCTCGGCGTGGACGAGGAGGAGAGCGCGGCCTGGCGGGACGCCGCCGAGGCGATGTACGTCCCGTACAACGACGAACTCGGCGTCCACGAACAGCACGCCGGATTCACCCGCTACCAGCGCTGGGACTTCGCCGGCACCCGTCCCGACCAGTACCCGCTGCTGCTGCACTTCCCCTACTTCGACCTCTACCGCAAACAGGTCGTCAAGCAGGCCGACCTGGTACTGGCCATGTACACGTGCGGTGACCACTTCGACGAGGAGCAGATCGCCCGGAACTTCGCCTACTACGAGCCGCTGACCGTACGCGACTCCTCCCTGTCCGCCTGCTGCCAGGCCGTCATCGCCGCCCAGGCGGGCCATCTGGGGCTCGCCCACGCCTACACGACCGAGGCCGCGCTGATGGACCTGCACGACCTGGAGCACAACACCCGGGACGGGCTGCACATCGCCTCGCTGGCCGGTACCTGGATGGCGCTGGTGGCGGGCTTCGGCGGCATGCGCCGCGACGGCGACCGGCTGCGCTTCGCGCCCCGCCTGCCCGAGCGGCTGAGCCGCCTCGCCTTCCACGTCCAGTTCCGCGGGCGCCGGCTGCGCGTGGACATCGGCGCCGACAAGGCCACGTACGCCCTGCTGGAAGGCCCGCCGCTGACCCTGCACCACCACGGTGAGCCGCTGACGGTGAGCACCGACGAACCCGCCGTGCGGCCCGTACCGGCGATCGTCCGCCGGCCCGCCCCCGAGCAGCCGCCGCACCGCGCGCCGAACGGCGGCTGAGCGCCACCGCGGCGCGAGGAACACCGCGACGCCGGTCCCGCAGCCCTCGGGTCGTGCCGGTCGAGCCGGCGGTGGGAGGCAGGCTCGGGGGCCTTGGGCCCGGTGCCGGGTCAGGAGCCAGGCCCGGCCGTCGGGCGCGCCGGCCGGGGCCGGCCCGCGCGCTTCGGGGCGGACCCCCGACTCGTCGATCTCGACGTCCGGTGGGAAGCGACGTACGGACGGTGAAGTGACCCCGCTCCGGTCCCCGGCCACCGCCGACGGAAAGTGACGTCAGTTCAGCCCACCGGACAGCAGTCCCGCCAGGTCACCGGCCGGGTCGGCGGTGAGCAGCACCAGGGTGAGCCCGTCGGTGGGTGCGAGGGCCCGTCCGTGCGTGAGGAGCACGCGTCGCTCGGCGGGTTCGAGCGCGCCCAGCATCGCCGAGGTGACCAGGATCCGGCCCGGACGGTCCGGGACCGCGAACGCCCGCGGCACCTCGCAAGAGGCGACGATCAACCCGGTGCCGGCCGGCTGCCCCGCGCACAGCCACCTCAGCGCCCGCCGCGCACGGCAGGGCGCACCCGCAGGGCGGCGACCACCGGCGCCGGGCATGCGGCGGGCCCGAGCACCTCCGGCACCGGGTCGGTCAGCGCGCCCGTGTCCTTCCGCGTCCCGCGGACCGGCGGCGCGTCCCCGGTCAACGCGGCGGCCGCCAGGAAGAGCGATGAGGCGTGGCCGCTGCCGTCGGCCCGGCGGCCGAGGCCCGCACGCGCGCGGCGAGCGCCGGAGCGGCCCGCCGGGCGAACACGGGACCGAGCCGGCAGCAGCAGCGACGACACCGGCGGGGTCTGCCCGTCGACCCTCACGCGCCGCCCTCGGCGAGCAGCTCGCGCAGCGCCCGCCCCTCCTCGGCACTCAGCCCGGTCACGAACTGCTGGAGCGCGGCGATGGGGTCCGGCCCCCGGTCCAGGGCCTCGTGCATCGCCGCGGCGGTCAGCTCGGCCGCGTTCTTGGCCGGCCGGTACGCGCCGCGCCGCCCGCCGGCGTCCCGCAGCACCAGCCCTTTGTCGTACAGGCGTTTGAGGATCGTGTGAACCGTGTTGTACGCGAGTCCGCCACCGATTCCGGTCTGGATCTCCGCCGGGGTCAGCGGCCGCTCGGTGGCCCACAGGGCGGCCAGCACCTCGCTCTCCAGCTTCCCGGCGCCGCGCCGCGCCGCGCCGCCGCGGGACCCTGTGCCAGCCATGCGCCAACCTTACAGCGCGTAGGGCCGTCGGCCGGATGGCCTACCCGACCGGCGGGCGTCTCAGATCTTGGTTAGTTTGGCGGTGTTTTCACCGGGTTGTGCGCCGTTGTCCTCCAGGTTCCGACCATGGTTCTGCCGGGTGGAGGGTGACAGTGGCCCTCAGGCTGTAGGGGTAGAGGGGTGATCATGGCCGGCAGCGCGCACGCCACACTCGGCGGTATCCGGCGCGAGCGCTCACGGCGCCCGTCCGACCGCACCGGGGGCCTGCGGACCGAAGCGCCGCTCGCGGCCGTCGCGGCGGCCTTCACCTTGGCCCAACTCCTCCTCGTCCGGCCAGGCATGGGCCTCGGCTGGGACGAGACGGTGTACGTCAGCCAGGTCAGCGCGCACGCGCCCGCCGCCTTCTTCAGTGCACCCCGCTCCCGGGGTGTCTCGCTACTGGTCGCGCCCATCGCCTCCTGGTCGTCCTCGACGGCTCTGCTGCGGATCTACCTCGCGTGCCTCTCCGGCCTCGCCCTGTACCTGGCCCTGCGCGCCTGGCGCGGCTTGTTCCCGGTCCGGGTACTCGCCCTGGCCGGCGCCCTCTTCGCGTCCCTGTGGGTGACGCTGTTCTACGGCCCGCAGGCCATGCCCAACTACTGGGTGGCCGTGGGCGCCCTGGCCGCCGTGGCCTGCTTCCTGCGCGCCGGCGCCGACCGTGCCGGTCCTGTCGCCCGCGCCGGCCGTGCCGACCGCGGTGCCCTGTGGGGCCTTGCGGCGAGCGCGGCACTGATGGCGTGGATGCGGCCCATGGACGCCGTCTGGGCCGTCCTGCCGCTTCTCGCCCTCGGTCTGCTGCGCGGCCGCCGGCGGGCGTTGTGCGTACTGCTCGCCGGGCTCGCGGCCGGGGCCGTCGAATGGGTGATCGAGGCGTACGTGGGTTACGGCGGCCTCGCGCGCCGCCTGTCCGACGGCTCGGCGATCCAGGGCGGTATCGGCTGGCACCTCGCCGTCGCGGACCAGCTGCGCAGTCTCGACGGGCGGACACTGTGCCGGCCGTGCACCGGAGCGCTGCCGAACCCGGTGCTCATCGTCTGGTGGTGCGTGCTGCCCCTGCTCGCCGTGCTCGCGTCGGCCGCCGCCCTCCGCGCCCGGCGTACGGCGGCCACGGCGCTGCCGCTCGTCTGCGCGGCGACGGCCGCCTTCCCGTACCTGTTCCTGATCGGGTACGCGGCGCCCCGCTTCCTGCTGCCCGCCTACGCCCTGCTGGCCGTTCCGGCCGCCCAGGCGCTGATGACGCTGCCGGACCTCCCGCGCCCGAGCCGGCGCCCCGTGGTCGTCACACTGGTCTGCCTGGGCCTCGCCGCCCACCTCGCCGTACAACTGGCCGTCCTCGTGCGCACGGTGAACGGCACCACCGCCTCCCACCGCGCCTGGTCGCGCACCGCGGCCGCCCTGCACCGCCTGGGCGTCCGCCCGCCGTGTCTGCTCACCGGCCATGAGGCCATTCCGGTGGCCTTCTACACCGGCTGCTCCTCGGCCGCGACGAGCGGGCACAACGCCAACACCACCGAGGACGGCATCGCCCGGACCGCCCGGCGGATCCCGGCGGCCGTACTCGTGCCGGCGGGTGCCCGGCCACCCGGATACGCCCGCGACTGGGCGTCCGCACCCCTCGGCGAAGTGCGGCTGTACTACGTCGTACCGGAGGCCGGCTCATGACATCCGCGGCGGAACTCACCGGCTCCCCCGGCCGACGGCGGGCCTACTGGCATACCGGGGTCTGCCTCGCCGTACTCGTCGGCGCGCTGTACCTGGCCCGCCGGTACTGGCCCGCCGTCGAGAGCGGGGCCGTACGGCTGGCGGTCGCCGACCCGGGCTGGCTGCTGGCCGGCGCCACGGCGGCCGTAGAGGACCTGGGCGGCCTCCGCACTCGCCCAGCAGGGTGCCGTCTTGCGGCGGTTGCCCGGGCCCCGGCTGGTCGCCGCGCAGTTCGCCGCCTCCGCCGCCAACCACGTCCTGCCCGCGGGGCTCGGCGCGGGCGCGGTGAACCTGCGGTTCCTGATGCGCTGCGGGCTGCCGGCCGGGCGCTCGGCCAGTGCGCTCGCCGTCAAGGCCACCGCGGGTGCCGCCGTCCGCCTGGCACTGATCGCGCTGCTCGCCCCGGCCTGCCCGGGGCTGCTGCGCCTGCCGCGCGCCTCCCCGGCGGTGTTCGCCGCCGTCCTGGGCCTCGGCGTACTCGTGGCGGTCCTGCCGGTCACCCGCCTGTGGCCGCGCTGCCGACGGGCGCTCACGGCCGTCCTGGCCGACATCCGCGCGCTGCACGCCTGCCCCGCCCGCGCGGCGGCCCTGTGGGGCGGCTCCCTGGCCTTCGCCGCACTGCACGCGCTGGTCCTGATCGCCGTCACCCAGTCCGTCGCACTGCCGCTCGCCCCGCCCCAGGTGGCCCTGCTGTACCTCGCCGCGAGCAGCGCCGCCGCCCTGCTGCCCACCCCGGGGGGTCTCGGTTCGCTGGACGCCGCGCTCGCCCTCGCCCTCACCGTGTCCGGCACTCCCGGGGCTGCCGCCGCGTCCGCCGTGCTCGGCTACCGGCTGCTGACCGTGTGGCTGCCCCTGCTCCCCGGTCTGCTGGTGCTCGGCGTGCTGGTGCGGCGCAAGATTCTGTGAGGGCCCGGGAGTCTCCACCACGCCCGCTCCAGACAGGAGTCGGGTACAGGCCTGCCGGGCGAAGGCCTTCTTCAGGCCGGGGGCGTCGTCCCGCACCGAGTTCCTGACCGGGCACCGGCCCCGGCTCCTGCCCACCGCGCCCCGGTTCCCGGCCGCCGCCCGGAGGGCACCCGACCGGTCCCGCACGGCACCACCGTGCTCGTCCTGACCTACCGCGACGGCGAGCTGATCCCGGGCGACCGCCGGGCCATGATGGGCGACCTCATCGCCCGGCGCGACCTGGAGACGGGGTACCCCGCCGACGGCCACGAGAGCATCCCGACAACCCTGGGCGCCGACGCGACCCGCCTCGCCGCCGTGATCAGGCAGATCCTCGCCCAGGCCCTGCAGGGTGTCGCCGTCTTCCCGCTGCTCGTCGGCTGCGACCTCACCGCGTCCGGGAGCGGACGCGGCCGGATCCTCAGCTTCGACGCGGCCGGCGGACGGGACGAGAAGCGGCGCTCCCACGCCGAGGACTCCGGCTCGCCCCCCGTAGGCCCGGGCCCGGCGAAGAAGCAGTTCCGGCCGGGTCTTGACCGCCGTACGTTCCCGTCGTCTCCGTCGTCACCGAGGACGGATTCGAGCGGCCGCCGGAGACGGAGACGGAACTCAGCCGCGAGACGGTCCGGCAGCGCACCGGCCGCCCGGACGGCCGCAGGCGACGCCCTGACCGTGCACGGCCGGCTTCCCCTCGGCTTTCCCTCCCCATGGGGTAGCCCTGCCGCGGCCTTTACTGCACGAGAGTTGCTTGAGCAGGGGGACGGCGTAAGGCTGTAGCCCCACAGCCCCTCAGCCACACCCGCATCACCGAGGGAACCACCTCCCGATGACGGCCGCCCCTGATTCCACTCCGTCCCTCCCCGCTCATGCCGAGGCCACCCTCGGCATGGCACCGCGTCCACGGCTCCATGACGCGGCAGGAGTGGAATCAGGGCCGGCGGGACGGCCCGCTGCGTCCTCGCCCCGCACATCCTCGGCTGGAGCACGCACCGTCTTCGCCCGCGCCCTGCCGCTCTCCCTCGGCATGAAGACCCTGGCCGACCGGTCCGCGACAACACCTCGCGGGAGAAGCCGACGGCGGGCCCGGCCGGACGGTCCGCCGACTGACCTGCCCGGGCGCCGACGGGGTTAATGATCCGCCTGTGGGAAACGCGGACCTGGACCGCCCGTGAGACAGAAGGAGGCGACGATGAGCGACCAGCCGTCCGAGCAGACCCCGATGGCGGACGACGCCTACCAGCCCACCGGTACCAACGAGGAACAGGAGGACGCGGGCCCCCTGGACCTGCAGGACGCGGTCGGCGAGCGCACCTACGACGACATGCTCGACGAGGGCTACTCCCCGCCCGAGCGGCCGCTGGGCGTCACCAGGCACGGCACCACCGCCGCCGAGCAGCACGAGGGGGAGACGCTGGACGAGCGGCTCCGCCAGGAGGAGCCGGACGTGGACGCACCGGCCGGTGACGAGATCGGTGACCTGCCCGGCGGCGAGGGCGAGCCGGTCGACCCCGAGGCGGGCGCCTCCCGCGCGGGCCGCCTGGTCGCGCCGGACGAGGGCGCCCACACGAACACCGTCAAGGAGGAGGTGGCCGTGGACGTCGGCATCGACGGGGGAGCGGCGGGGGCGGAGGAGGCGGCGATGCATGTGGTGGAGGAGGAGATCTGATCCCGTCGGCCCGGGGGGAGTGGTCCCACCCGGGGGCGCGGGCAGCCGCCCCGCCAGCCACCGACCGCGCCCGGCACCGCCCGCGGCGCCGCCGCACCGGTCGAGCCGGTCGCCCCGGCCACCGGCGTCGATACGCCCGGCCCGGGGCCACAGCCATGACACCGGCCGGGCGCGCGCTCGCCCGGCCGGTCTCCCCGTTCGTTCCCTGAGTTCCCCGGACCGCCCTAGGGCAGCAGCTTCTCGATGGCCGCCAGACCCTCCGTCTCCAGCTTGCGACGCGCCCAGTCGAGCGTCTTCGGGGTGACGTCCCTGCCCGCAGCCATCACGAGGTCCTCGGGGGTGACATCCCTCGAGGGAGCGGAGTGGAGCAGGGCGTCCGGGGTGCAGTGGTCGTCGGACGACCGGGACTCTTCGGGTGTGGATGTCGACATGATGCCTCCTCCTCGGTCCGGATGACCGCATCCGTGCCGGTGCCTCCGAATGGGGCACCCTCTCACCATTGCCCGCCTCGGCACACCCTGCATCCGGAAGCGCCGCTCGAGCGGGGTGTGGAGCGCCTGCCCACGCCAGACGAGAGCACTCGCTCCTAAGCTGGAAAACACCCGCACCACGTACCGGGAGGCCGTCGATGGCCGAGTCGCCGTTTCCCCAGAACCTGCCCCGCAGCCCCCGCTACCTGCCGATCGCCGAGCACGGACTCATCGGCGACCTGCGCACTGTGGCACTGGTCGGCAGCAACGGCACGATCGACTGGTACTGCTGCCCGGCCTTCGACTCCCCGAGCGTCTTCGCCGCCATTCTGGACGCCGAGCGCGGCGGCCGCTTCGAGCTGGCCGCCGCCGTACCGGCGCGCACCAAGCAGTTCTACTTCCCCGACACCAATGTGCTGATCACCCGCTTCTTCACCGAGGACGGTGTCGGGGAGGTGCAGGACTTCATGCCGGTCGCCGGTGAGACCCCCGCCGAAGTGATCCGGCACCGGCTGATCCGGCGCGTGGTGTGCGTACGCGGCACCGTCCCCTTCCGCGTGCGGGTCGCCCCACGCTTCGACTACGGCGCCGCCCCGCACACCCTGCGCACCCTGGACGGGATGGTCCTGTTCGAGTCGCCCCACCGGTCGCTGGCGCTCACCTCGACCGTGGCCCTGGAGTGCGACGGCCTCGACGCACGCGCCGACTTCAAGCTCGGCGAGGGCGAGTCGGCGGTGTTCGCCCTCGACCAGGTCGACGGCGAGGTGGCCCCGCGCGGCTGCGCCCACGCCGAGGCCGAGCACCAGTTCAACGCCACGGTCGTCTACTGGCGGCGCTGGCTGCGCCAGTCCCGCTATCGGGGCCGCTGGCGGGAGATGGTGCACCGCTCCGCGCTCACCCTCAAGCTCCTCACCTACGCCCCCACCGGCGCCATCATCGCCGCCCCCACCACCAGCCTGCCCGAGCAGATCGGCGGCGAGCGCAACTGGGACTACCGGTACGTGTGGGTGCGCGACGCCGCCTTCGCGGTCTACGCGCTGCTACGGCTCGGCTTCAGCGGTGAGGCCGAGGCGTTCATGCGGTTCCTGACCACGCACATCAGCCCCGGTTGCGGTGACGGCTCCGGTCCGCTGCAGATCATGTACGGCATCGACGGCCGCGCCGAGCTGCCCGAGCGCGAGCTGCCGCACCTGGAGGGCCACCAGGGCTCCGCCCCGGTCCGGGTCGGGAACGCCGCCGTCGGCCAGCTCCAGCTGGACATCTACGGCGCCCTGATCGACTCCATCTACCTCTACGACAAGTGGGCGCAGCCCATCTCCAGCGGCCAGTGGGACGATGTGTGCCGGCTGGTCGACTGGGTGTGCGACCACTGGGACCAGCCCGACGAGGGCGTGTGGGAGACCCGCGGCGGCCGGAAGACCTTCCTCTACTCGCGTCTGATGTGCTGGGTCGCCATCGAGCGCGCCATCCGCCTGGCCACCCACCGCGGACTGCCCGCCGACCATCGCCGCTGGCGGCAGGCCCGTGACACCATCTACCGGCGGATCATGGCCCGCGGCTGGTCCGAGCGCCGGGGCGCCTTCGTGCAGTACGAGGGCGGCGACGTCCTCGACGCGTCGCTGCTGATGATGCCGCTCGCCAAGTTCATCGCCCCCACCGACCCCAAGTGGTTGTCCACCCTGGACGCCCTCACCGAGGACCTGGTCTCCGACTCCCTCGTCTACCGCTACGACCCGCAGGCCAGCCCTGACGGACTGCGCGGAGACGAGGGCACGTTCTCCATCTGCTCGTTCTGGTACGTCGAGGCACTGGTCCGGGCCGGCCGGCTCGACGAGGCCCGGCTGGCCTTCGAGAAGATGCTCACCTACGCCAACCATCTCGGCCTGTACGCCGAGGAGATCGGCCGTACCGGCGAGCAACAGGGCAATTTCCCGCAGGCGTTCACCCATCTGTCCCTGATCAGTGCCGCGTTCAACCTGGACCGCGCCCTCGGGTGAACCGCCCCGGGCGTCCCGCCCCCGGCCCCCGAGGCCCGGGACCGGTACGGCCCACGACGCCCGATTCGGCGCGGTCGTCGACCAAGAGGACCGAAGTGGGCGAACCTGATGCCATCGGGCGGTGTGTCCGCAGACCGCCCGGGTACCCGGGATGTCCGAAAGCGGAATCGACACAGGGTCGACAGAAGGAGGAGACCCCGGATGACCAGCACCAGCGAGACCGGCGACCTCACCGGCACCCGCGACAAGGACTACAACCTGATCTGGTACGTCGAGGCGTGCCTCAGCAACGCCCTGCGCCTGGAGCAGTACATCCAGGACGCCGAGCGCGACAAGGACAACGAGGTCGTGGACCTGTTCCGCAAGGCCCAGGCCGACAGCCGCAAGGGCGCCGAACTGGGCAAGCAGCTGCTGCGCTCGCGGCTGAACGGCGGCTGACCGCCGCCCTCGCTCAGGCGAACCGGGAACTCGGGACCGGCCCGGCGGACCGGACACGCGCCCGGTCGCCGCGCAGCCATGTGCTCCTGGCGGCCGTGGCGAACGCGGCGAACTCCGCGTCGGTGTCCTCCGGGCCCTCGCCGTCCCCGGGATCCGCCGCCGGGTCGGCACCCACGATCCCGGCGGCGATCTCCGCCGCCGTACGACCGTCCGCCGGGCCGCGCTCGACGCCACCGTCCGCGCCTTGGCGGAGCTGCTCGCCCCAGGGCGCCACGATCGACTGATGCAGCAGGCCGACGCTGTCCGCGGTGATCGCGGGCGGGTCCGTCCAGCAGCTCACATGCGCGTGCAGCACCTCTCCCGGGGCGCGCTCGAAGAGGTTCCCGATGAGGTCGGGGCCACCGTCGTGCTCCGCGAGGCCGTCGAGGTCGTACACGACCACCACGGTATCCGTCCGGCCGGGCTCGAACGGCTCGGCCGGCAGGCCGAGAACCTCCGCCGCGGCCAGGCCGAGGATCGTCGAGTCCCGGTCCGGCAGCAGGGACACCGAACGCGGCCGTGTCTCCGTGGCGTCCAGCAGCGTCCGCAGCCGCAGCAGGGCGCGCAGGCACTGGGCGGGGCTGTCCTGCAGCCAGGCGTAACGCCCGTTCATGCCCGAGGCGAAGCCGAACGGGGACAGCGTGCCGAGAACGGTGCCGCTGATCACGTACTGCCAGCCGCGCAGATCGGTCGGGTCGAGCGAGCTCACCCGCTCGGCGCCGGCCGCCCGGGCGAGCATGCGGTTCTGCCGTTCCCGAGCGGGCCGCCACACGTCGTCCTCCGGGTCGCCCAGTAGCGCGTGCTGACGCCGCGCCAGCTCGAGATCACCCGCCATGACGGCGTTGAACACCAGCAGATAGCGGTCCGGCCAGTCCTTGAACGTGTCCTCATGGCGGGCGAGTTCGGTCACCGCCTCGCGGTGCCGGCCCTCGGCCTCGTAGGCGGACACCAGCTCCCGCAGCACGACGAGCGAGCCCTCGCTGCGGCGCAGCGCCTCGCGGAGCGCGGGCACCGCGAGGTAGGGCACACCGCGTTCGACGCACGCGTACCCGAAGCCGTAGAGCGCTTGGGCGCGTTCGGGGTCGGCGGCCAGCGCGGCCGCGGCCTCGGCGAGGTCGTCGAAGCCCGCCGAGCCGGCGGCCCGCCGCACCACGAGCGCGACCTCTGCGAGCGGCTGCTCCTCGCCCGCCACCCGCAACTGCCGCAGCGCGCCGGGCACATTCCCGGAGTCCAGGGATTCCCACGCCTTGAGGAGTTCGGCGGACCTGGGGCGGCGATTTCTGCGCGAGAACATGCCGGAGATCATCACCCGCTGCCTGTCGTGTCCTCAACACATTTGTGCCCAGGGGAGGCGGCGGGCGCCAGGAGGCTCACGGCAGCGGCTGCTCCGCCCAGATGATCTTGCCGTTGGGGGTGTAGCGGGTGCCCCACCGCTCGGCGAGCTGCGCGACCAGGAACAGCCCCCGGCCGCCCTCGTCGGTGTTCGCCGCGTACCGCAGATGCGGCGAGGTCGTACTGCCGTCGGAGACCTCGCAGATCAGCGTGCGGTCGCGCAGCAGCCGTACGCCGATCGGGCCGCGTGCGTAGCGGATGGCGTTGGTGACCAGTTCGCTCAGGACCAGCTCGGTCGTGAACGCCAGCTCGTCCAGACCCCAGTCGTCCAGCTGCCGGGTCACCGAGGCCCGTACCTCGGACACGGCCGCCGGGTCGGACGGCACCTTCCACTCCGCCACCCGGTCCGCGCCCAGCACGCGGGTGCGGGCCACGATCAGTGCCACATCGTCGCTCGGCCGGTTCGGGAGCCGGTCCAGCACGGTACGGCAGGTCTCCTCCGGGGAGGCCCCCGGCGTACGGCGCAGCGCGTCGCGCAGCATGTCGAGCCCCTCGTCGATGTCCCGCTCCCGGTCCTCCACCAGCCCGTCGGTGTACAGCACCAGGCGGCTGCCCTCCGCCAGCTCCAACTCGGCCGTCTCGAACGGCAGGCCGCCCAGGCCCAGCGGCGGTCCGGTGGGCACGTCCGCGAAGTCCACGCTGCCGTCGGGATGCACCAGCGCGGGCGGCGGATGGCCGGCCAGGGCGACGGTGCACAGCCGGGAGACCGGATCGTAGACCGCGTACAGACAGGTCGCGCCCGTGACCACCCCAGCGCCCTCCGCCGTGGTCTCGTCCTGGTCGATCCGGACCACCAGCTCGTCCAGCAGGCCGAGGAGTTCGTCGGGCGGCAGATCGAGCGCGGAGAAGTTGTGCACGGCCGTGCGCAGCCGGCCCATGGTCGCCGCCGCGTGCAGCCCGTGCCCCACGACGTCGCCGACGACGAGCGCCACCCGGGCGCCGGAGAGCGGCAGCACATCGAACCAGTCGCCGCCCACACCGGCCTGCGCCGGCAGATAGCGGTAGGCGATCTCCAGGGCACCCTGCTCGGGCAGCGACCGCGGCAGCAGACTGCGCTGGAGAGTGACCGCCATGCTGTGCTCCCGCGTGTACCGGCGCGCGTTGTCGATGGACACCGCCGCCCGCGCCACCAGTTCCTCGGCGAGGGCCAGTTCCTCCGAGTCGAACGGCTGCGGCTTCTCCGACCGCCAGAAGTTCGCCACGCCCAGCACCAGGCTGCCCGCCCGGAGCGGCACCGTGATCAGCGAGTGGATGCCGTACGCCAGCACCTGGTCGGTGCGCTCCAGATCCTGCGCGCGCCAGCCGGGCGCCTGTCGCAGCCGGGGCTCCACCATCGGCTGCCCGGTGGTCAGGCTGCGGGCCTGCGGCGAGGTGGCCACGAACCGGATGCGCTCGCCGACCGGGTACAGCGGGGCGTCCCCGCGGACGCCGGCGCAGGCCGCGCGGCACAGCGCGGTCCCGGGCCTCGGCTCCTCGCCGCTGAGCACCGCGTCGAACAGGTCCACCGTCGCGAAGTCCGCGAACCGGGGCACCGCAAGCTGGGCCAGCTCCTCGGCGGTGCGGGTCACATCCAGGCTGGTGCCGATGCCCACCCCGGCGTCGTACAGCATGTTCAGCCGCTCGCGCGCCACCTCCGCGCGGCCGGACAGGGCGCGCAGCTCGGTGGAGTCCCGCAGCGTCGTGACGCTGCCGGCCGGGCCGCCGCGCAGGTCGGTGGGCCGCTGGTTGATCGCCAGCAGCCGGTCCTTGACCAGATGCACCTCATCGGTGGCGACCCGCCCGGAGGCGAGCAGCGTCGCCGTCTCCTCGTCCAGGCCCAGCTCCAGCACATCCCGCCGTTCGGCGTCCTGGGGCAGGCCCAGCAGGCGGTGCGCCTCGTCGTTGGCGAGCAGCAGCCGACCGTCGCCGCCGACGATCAGCACCCCCTCCCGGACCGCGTGCAGCACCGCGTCGTGATGCTCGTACATCCGGGTCATCTCGTACGGGCCGAGCCCGTGCGTCTGACGCAGCAGGCGTCTGCTGACCAGGGCCGTGCCCGCGGTGGCCAGCGCCAGCGCCGCCGCGGCCGCGGCGAGCAGCAGCGGCAGTTGCTGTTCGGCGGCCCCTCCCACATGGGCGGTGGTGATGCCGGACGAGACCAGGCCCACCACCTTGCCGGCGGAGTCCCTCACCGGCACCACCACCTGCACGAGCGGGCCGATCGTGCCGTGGATGTGCTCGGTGACCGTGCCCCCGGCCAGGGCCGGGCCGATCGTGCCGACGAACTTCTTGCCGATGCGGTCGGTCCTGGGGTGCGTGTAGCGAATGCCGTCGGTGTTCATCACGACGATGAAGTCCACGCCGGACGCCTTGCGGGCGGCCTCGGCTCTCGGCTGCAGGACGGCCGTCGGATCCGGAGTACGCAGCGCGGCCGCCGTGCCGGGCGCGTTGGCGAACGTCTCGGCGACGGCGAGGGAGCGGTTACCGGCCTCGATGTCGCTGTCGTGCCGCACCTGGAGCACCTGTGCCACCACGGCCGAGACGACCAGCAGCAGCACGATCACCACCTGGAGGACGAACACCTGTCCGGCCACGCTGCGCCCGGACACCGCCGACCGCAGTACCCCCGGCCGATCGCCGTTCGTGTCCTTTCCGTACGGCCGCGGTCCCCGCGGTGCGCGCGGCTGCCCGAAAGGACGGGGCGGCCGGGTCGCCGGTCGGCCGGGCAGTCGCACCATGCGCCCATGTCTACACTGCCCGGCGCCGTCAGGCGAGACCGTGACCGGAGGTGGCGGCCGCTTGTCCGGGGCGGCGCCCGCCCGGTCACCGGTGCGTGGGTGCCGAACGGCGGGCGGCGAGCAGCAGCGCCACGTCGTCGGGCCGGTCCGCGGCCTGCCGGGCGCTCGCGGTGAGCCGGTCGGCGACCCAGGACAGCGACCGTCCGCCCCGCCGTCCGGTGGCGGTGCCGGCCCCGGCGAGCGCCAGCCGCAGCGCCGTGATGCCGTCGTCGATGTCGGTGCCCGGCCGCTCCACCAGGCCGTCCGTGTACAGCGCGAGGATCGCGTCCGGCTCCAGCAGCAGCTCGGTCACCGGGTACCGGGCGTACGGATCCACTCCGAGGACGACACCGCCGGGGATGTCCAGCACCCGGGCCCGCCCGTCGGGGGAGCGCAGCAACGGCGGCGGGTGGCCCGCCCGGGCGACCCGGGCGCGGCCGGTGGCCGGATCCAGCCGCAGATAGCAGCAGCTGGCGAACTGACCCGGATCGAGATCGATCAGCAGGTGGTTCGTCCCGCTCAGCACCTCGTCCGGCGGGCGGTCGCCCAGCGCGAACGCGCGGACCGCGCTGCGGAGCTGGCCCATGGTGGCCGCCGCCTGCACCCCGTGCCCCTGCACATCGCCGATGACCAGCGCGAGCCCGTCTCCGGCCTCCACCACGTCGTACCAGTCGCCGCCCACGTCCATGCCCTGCGTACCCGGCAGATAGCGTCCCGCGGTCTCCACCCGCGGATGCGCCGACAGCCGGCGCGGCAACAGGGCCTGTTGCAGACCGCGGGCGAGCGCCGCCTCGCTGTCGTAGCGCTGCGCCCGCTCCATGGCGTGCGCGATCAGGCCCGCGAGCGCGGTCAGGACCGTACATTCCTCGGTGCTGAAGCGGCGCGAGCCCTCGAAGCCGAGGATGCAGGAGCCGACCGGCCGGCCGGAGGCGATCAGCGGCAGGAAGGCGCGGGCGCCCTCGTCCGCGTCGAGCGGGATACCCGGGTAGGCGGCCGCCAGCTGCTGCATCGACTCGAAGAACAGCGGCCGGCCCGTGGTGAGGGTTTCCACGCCCGGCAGGTGGGCGTCCATGCCGACCCCGTCGAACGGGGCCAGGAAGCCCTGCGGGAAGCCGGTCTCCCAGGCCAGGTACAGGTGGCGGTCCTGGAGCAGGTAGATGGCCAGGCGGCGGCCGCCGAACGCCGGCAGCAGCTCCTGCATGACCACCGCCGACACCTGCCGCGCGGTGACCGCGTCCGTCAGTGCGATGGCCAGGGCGATCGGCCGGTACAGCGGTTCCAGCGAGTGCCCGCTCGCCACCGCCTCCTCGCGGACGTGCGCGTCGGAGACCGGCTCGACCGGCGCGTCCATGCGGCTGGCCGGAACGAGCGTGAAGGTCAGCAGGTCGGCGCCGGGGTGCACCGACACGGCGAGCCAGTCACCCGCCCCGTCCTCACGGTCGGCGGCCGGCCGCCGGACATGGAAATGCACCGGGCCCGCGGACAGCAGGGCACCCCGCAGATGGTCGTCGTACGGTGCCCCGGCCAGCCACGGCATGGCCTCCCACAGCTCCCGCCCGAGCAGCCGGTCCCGGCCCGCGAGCCGGGAGGCGGCCTGGTTGGCGTACACGATCTGCCCCAGCCGGTCGAGGCAGAACACGCCCTGCGGCAGCAGATCGGCCGCGCCGTCGGCGGAGACGGCGGGACCGGGGTCGAAGACCACCCCACCGATCCTCGCGGCACCGGCGTCCTCGGCCGCCCACAGGTCCAGCAGCCGCAGTGTGCCGTCCGGCGAGCGCAGTGTGAGTGGCGCGCCCGGCCGCTTCCCGGCGGCCGTATCGCGCAGCGCGGCCAGAATCCGGTGCGCGTCGGCCGGGGCCACGGCGTCCGCGAGCGCCGCGTCCGTCCCCGCGAACTCGCCGGGGCGCAGCCCGAGGAGGGTGTGCAGCCGGTCGTCCGCGCGGACCGAGGAGGTCGCCGGGTCCCAGCTGAACCGTCCCGCAGCGGCCCGCGCGGGCAGGCGGGCGGGCGGCCGCACGCACAGCGGCTCCCCGTCCCAGGCGACCGTGCCCGGGTCCCCGTCGGCCAGGCCGAGCAGCTCGGCGCCGAGCCCCTCGGCCAGCCGGTCCAGCAGGTCCCGGTCCAGCAACTCGTCCACGGACTCGGCGACCGCCGGCCGCAGCACCGTCAGCACACCCAGCGGCTCGGCCCCGCCCGGCACCGGCACGTGCACCGACCCGAACGGGAAGGGCAGACCCGCCGCGAACTGCGGATACCTGCGCACCGTCTCCGTGGCGTTCGGCAGCACCACCTGCACGCCCAGCCGGTACGCGTCGGCGACCGGGAAGGGACGGCCCACGTGCAGCCGCCACCAGGGCTTGAACAGCGGCCCGGGCAACCCCACGAGTACCGCGAGACGCAGCAGCCCCGGAGTGCTGGAGCGCAGGTACACGCCCGCCACCCGGCCGCCGGCCGCGCCGAGCGCGCCGGTCGACGCGTCGGCCAGCAGCGCGGCCAGCCGGGCCCGCGTACGGACCATCTGCTCGCCGCTCCCAGCCATCGGCCCTACCTCGTCCCGTGCGCCTCCGGTGGATGACACAGCAAGAATGCGCCAGAAAGAGTGTGGAACGCACCTGGGCGGGAGGGGGAACCGGCGCGGAGCGGGCGGCGGTGGCGGCGGGTAGCGGTGTGGGGGCGGCGAGTGGCGGTGCGGAGCGGTCCGCGAGGGGCTGGTCCGCGGCGACCGGGAGGCCCCGACCGTGAGCGACGTACGTGACCCACCGCCGGAGCGTCGGTCATCCGGGCCGCTTCGCGAGGAGGTGCCGCTCGCGGTTCGCAGCCCGGAGGCGAGCTGCGGGGGCCCGGGTCGGCGTCGCCTGCGCGGACGCGCTCCGCGCCGTACTGGGCACAGGCGAGATCCTCCTCGGCCCGCCCCGTACGTCTCCGCACATCGAGCGAGCGCAGTCTGCCGGGGGAGCCGGCCAGGTCGAAGCCGGCAACGGACGCCCCGTCCTGGGAGCGAGCCGGCCCGGCTGACGGGCCTTCAGCTCGAGAGCCTCCTCCTGCGTACCGGCGAGGACGATCCGCTCGGCACCGCGCCGGAACGCCCGGGAGGCCACGGTGAACGCGTGCACACCGCCACGACCACGGCCGCAGCGGGGGGCTTTCGGCGCCTTGGCGGAACGGTGAACACGGGCTGCACCGCTCCACGGCGCGGCACGCGGCGGGCGTTCAGGAATCGGTCGTCCCGGGCGGCAGGGGGCGAGCGGAACGCAGGCTGCGCAGCGCGAGGAGCAGCACACCGATGTCGTCCAGATAAACGGGGTCGGGCACCAGGTCGGTGGGCAGCAGGAGGTACACGACCGCGCCCCAGAACACCCAGCGCGGGCCCGTGGGCAGGCCGGCCCGCCGCAGCGTGCGCCGGGCGCGCACCAACCGGAGCAGCAGGACGACGGCGACGGCGAGCAGCGCCGCCGCGACGACGGCGGCGATCACCAGCAGGGTCGTGGGGGACTCCATCCGGCCTCCTTCTTCGGTGGGAGGGCTACGACGGTTTCGGCGGACGGGCTACGACGACCGGTCCGTGCCGTCCGCGATATCCGTTTCATCCGTGCCGCCCGGTGAGCCGCTCGGTGGGCCGTCCGGGGCGGGTGCCGGGTACCGCAGACCCTTGGTGGTGAACTTCAGCCGCTCGAACGTCCGTGTCAACTGCTGGAGTGCGCCAGGCGTCCGGGAAGCGGACCGCTGCTGCTGCGGCAGTACGGGCGCGGGCACGTCGCGGTAGGCGGACAGAGCCTCCAGGGCCTGCTCGGCGGCCTTTTTGTACAGGTCCCGGGACTTCGTCATCGCGTCCAGCGCTTCGGCGTACATGGCGACCAGCTGCCGTTGGCGTTCCAGCTCTTCCTGCGGCGTCATCAGGGTCCAGTTCTCGCGCAGGTCCGTCAGTGCCTCTTCGGCGTCCCGCGGCAGGGGTGGGGGCAGGGCGACGAAGTGCCGCAGAGCCGCGATGAGTTCGGCCGGCTCGGAGCCGTCCAGGAAGACGTTGCGCACCCTGTGCTCCCGGCCGTCGTAGTCCTTCGGCGCCGGGTCCGGCGGCAGCAGCACGGCACCGCCGCGCGGCACCTCGACGCCGAGGTCCTTCAGCGCCCAGTTGACGGCGCGCAGCTGGTGCGGGGCGGCCCGGTGCTCCACCATGCGGTGCCTCAGGCCCGGCGGCAGCAACCGCACCAGCGGCAGCCGGCCCCGCTCGTCCGGGGTCATCGCCTCGTGCACGACGACGTTGACGCACCAGGCCTCGCGAGCCGCGGCCCGCAGCCGGCGCCGCATCTCCTTGTCATCCGCGGGCAGCGGGTTGACCTGCCGGAAGCGCACTCCGGTGACGGTGGCGTGGTGGTCCCAGGAACCGTCGTCACCCCCGCTCGACCCGCCCTCGGGCCAGAACAGCGTCGCCGGCGAGGGCCACGACTCGTCCCACGGGCACTCGGCTTCCGCGACGAGCCGCCACTCGTGCCCCTGCGACCGGCCTGTGATCGGTACGAGGGCCAGCCGGGCCCGCACGGTCACCGTGCCCGCGGCCCGCCAGCGCGCCTCGAAGACCCGGCGGGCCGCGTCCTGTGACGCGGGCGGTTCGGTGAAGTCGTCGATGTCGCCGCTCTCCCTGTGCCGGCGCAGGGTGCGCCGGACGACGTCCTCAGGAGCGGGACCGGTGTGGCGGCCGCGGGCCGCCCAGAGGGTCTGCGGGATGG
This sequence comes from Streptomyces sp. NPDC006314, assembly GCF_040613075.1. Classification (NCBI taxonomy): domain Bacteria; kingdom Bacillati; phylum Actinomycetota; class Actinomycetes; order Kitasatosporales; family Streptomycetaceae; genus Streptomyces; species Streptomyces sp. NPDC006314. Next base: position 61,525 of record NZ_JBEXRL010000017.1, read on the forward strand.
TGGCGCGGTCGGTGGCGGAGTTCGACATGGGCCAATCTGCTGATGGGGGCGGGTGCGCCTCTCAGTATCACCGTTCAGCGCCGGAATATGTCCGCCGGGTCCGGAAGGCGGCGCGTGGCGGCGGGTGCGCGCCCCCGCGCACGGGACGCGCGCCGTTCACCCGGGGTGTACGCGGAACGCGTCGGTGGGCTGCCGTTCACCCGTGGTGATGCCCGCGTACGGCGCCCACAATGGTCCGGCGAACGGGGCCCACCCGTCCATCCGCTCAGGGGCGGGCCCCGTTCTCACGACACCCACGCGCGCGTGACCGGCTGCTCGCGCTCGCCCGATCCACCGACCGCAATGTCCGCCGCTGGAACGGCTGGACGGCCGCCCGGCACAAGGCCGCGCAGGCGGAACCGGTGGCCGTCGGGGCGGTGGAGACCGGACGGCGGGCCCGCGCCGGGCGCACGGCCTTCGCCCACGACATGTGGGAGACCCTCGACGCACCCCACCTACCGGTGGAGGGAGGCAGGTTGAGCACGCACCTGGCGGTCAGGGGTGGCAAGAACGTGTACGGCCCCTTCACCCGGCTGCTGCCGCCGGTGCCGGTGCACGAGCTGTTCGCCCGGGCCGCGGGGGCCTGAGCCGGGAGGGGGCTGAGACCGCAAGAGGGTGCCGAACCGGAAGAGGGGGCCGGCGCCTCGGCGCCGGCCCTCTCGGAGCCGCTCACGGACCGGGGTTTGTGCCCTCGGAGCCGTTGGGTGGCAGCACTTACGCCCCGCTCTCCCGCAGCATGTCCTCACGCTCGACGATCTTCACACGCTCGCGGCCCTGCGGCTCACCCAGTGCGCGCTCGGCGGCGTCCAGCCTGTACCAGCCCTCCCAGGTGGTGTAGCGGACGTTCCGCTCGGCGAGGAAGGCGGCCACGGCCTCCGGCTCGGGCGAGCCGGGGGTGTGCAGGCGGCCGTTCGCGTGGTCGTCCAGCAGGTTGGCCACGGTCTCGTTGGCGTCGCCCTTGGTGTGGCCGATCAGACCGACCGGGCCGCGCCGGATCCAGCCGGTGACGTAGGTGGACTGCAGGTGGGCGCCGCCCTCCTCGATCACCCGGCCGCCCTCGTCCGGGACGGTGCCCGAGTCGATGTCCCAGGGCAGCTTGGGCAGCTTCTCGGAGAGGTAGCCGACGGCTCGGTAGACGGCGGTGACGTCCCAGTCCTTGAACTCGCCGGTGCCCTTGACGTTGCCGGTGCCGTCGAGGGCGGTGCGCTCGGTGCGCAGGCCGACGACCTTGCCGTCCTCGCCGAGGATCTCCGCGGGGGACTCGAAGAAGTGCAGGAACAGCTTGTGCGGGCGGTCGCCGACGTCCCGGATCGCCCACTTCTCCAGGGTCTTGGCGACCATGTCGGCCTGCTTGTTGCCGCGCCGGGTCTCGATCGAGCCCTCGTCGTAGTCGATGTCCTCGGGGTCGACGATGACCTCGATGTTCGGGGAGTGGTCCAGCTCGCGCAGTTCCATCGGGCTGAACTTCGCCTGCGCCGGGCCTCGGCGGCCGAAGACGTGGATCTCCAGGGCCTTGTTGGCCTTCAGGCCGTCGTAGACGTTCGGCGGTATCTCGGTCGGCAGCAGCTCGTCGGCGGTCTTGGCGAGGATGCGGGCCACGTCGAGCGCGACGTTGCCGACGCCGAGCACGGCGACCTTCTCGGCCTCCAGCGGCCAGGTGCGGGGCACGTCCGGGTGGCCGTCGTACCAGGAGACGAAGTCCGCGGCGCCGTAGGAGCCGTCCAGGTCGATGCCGGGGATGGGCAGTTCACGGTCGGCCGTCGCGCCCGTGGAGAAGATCACCGCGTCGTAGAAGGCGCGCAGGTCGTCCAGGCTGATGTCCGCCGGGTAGTCGACGTTGCCGAACAGGCGGATCTGCGGCTTGTCCAGCACCTGGTGCAGGGCGGTGATGATGCCCTTGATGCGCGGGTGGTCGGGTGCGACGCCGTACCGGATCAGGCCGAACGGGGCGGGCATCCGCTCGAAGAGGTCGATGGACACACCGGGGTCGGCGGCCACCTCGGACTTGAGCAGGGCGTCGGCGGCGTAGATCCCGGCGGGGCCGGCTCCGACGATGGCTACCCGCAGGGGGCGCGGCATGATCAGGTTCCCTTCGAGCGTGGACAGGGCGACTCGACTGGGAAGCCTAAACTAAGGCAGACCTAAGTCAGTATGGGGGTCCGGCCTATGACCTCATAAGGTGATCTTATGCCTTGCCCAGGCACCCCTTATGGGCCGGCGCAACCCCGGCCTGGTCCTGGGCCCTGCTTTCGGCCGCGCCCAGGACCACATCCGTGAAGCACCTCGGCATCCGTTTCCGCGTCGGCAACGCGTCCGGGAACCGGACCTCACCCGCAGGCCTTTGGAGGAACCCCCCTCGACCACTACGAGAGCCGGCGCGCCCACCGGCGCCGTGACCGCCCCCCGGTGACCGCCGCTCCGCCGCGATGTCAGGCGGGCCTGATGATCCGGTGGATCGCCGCTTCCCCGGCGCCGTAGATCGACTCCTCGCGGATCGACGAGCCCGGACCGGGGGCGTGCACCATCATGCCGTCACCGACGTGCAGGCCCACGTGCCGGTCGTCGTCGAAGAAGAGGATCAGATCACCGGGCTCGAGACCGGCGAGCGTCACAGGGGCACCGACGAGCGCCTGCTGGTGCGCGGCGCGCGGCAGCGTGACCCCGGCCGCCTTCCACGCGGCCTGCGTGAGGCTGGAACAGTCGTAGGAGTCCGGCCCGGTCGCACCCCATACGCACGGCTTACCGATCTGCGCCCGAGCGAACGCGATGGCTTTGGCGGCACGGAGGGCGTTGGGTGACTCGGGGGCCTGCGTGGGGAGGGGGAGGGACCCGGTGGCGGTGGCGTCGGTGGCGAACGAGCCTGTGCCGGTGACGTGGGCGGCGCCCAGGCGGGGGAAGGATCCCGTGCCGGTGGCATCGGCAGTGCCCAGGTGGGAAAACGATCCCGTGTCGGTGACGGGTGCGGGGGTGGTGGGGTACGCGAAGGAACCGGTGTCGGTCACCGGGGCGGTGGTGGCGGTCCCGGTGATCCCCATCGGGGGTGCCGGTGCCGCTGCCGTCGCGATGGCCGATCCGCCAGGTATCGCCCCTTGCGCCCGCTGCCACGGTTCCGTGGCCTGCCCCGCCTGGACCATGGCGGACCGAGCCGCCGCCCGCTGCGTACCGGTGTCCCAGACAGCCTGCGCGGGGGCGGGTTGAACGGCGGTGTCTCCTATGGCCGGTTGAGCGGTGTACCGGGAGAGCAGATCGCGTGCCGTGGCGAGTTTGCGCCGGTTGCCGGCCTTGGAGACGGCGGGGACGGGGCGACCGGACGCGGCCGAGCCGGGCAGTGTCCTGGGCTCCTGAACGGACGCCGCCTGTGCGGCGGGCAGCGCGGCGGCGGGCAGCGCGGCGGCGGGCAGCGCGGCGGCGGGCAGCGCGGCGGCGGGCAGCGCGGCGGCGGGCAGCGCGGCGACCGGCAGTACGGCCGTCTCGCCGAAACCGCCTGCGGCCGGTTCCGCCGTACCGAGACCGAGCGGCTCGGACACCGATCGGAGGCCGCCGAGGCCGGGCGGCTCCGGTGCCGATCCGAGCGTACCGAGAGCGGGGAACTCGGAAGCCGATCCCGGCGCCGCGAGACCGAGCGGTCCTTCCGCGCCGACTCCCGGCAGTCCCGCCGATCCGGGCGCCGCCAGTTCCGGTGCACTCCGGTCGCCCGGTTCAGCCACTGTCCGACCGGTCAACTCGAGTGCGGCACTCGGACGTTCGGATCCCCACGCGCCGGCCGGTGCCGTGCGGCCGCTCCCCAGGGCCGCGAGGGGCCGACCCGCCGGGTCCGTCGCCGGGCCCGCCGTCAGTTCGGCCACCGCACGGTCGGCGCCCTGTTCCAGCTCGGGCCGGCGTCCGGACGGGCCCGCGCCCAGGGCCGCCCGTTCGCCGCCCGGCAGGCCGGTGGCCTCCCGCTCACCTCCCGGAAGAGCGAGGGCCCCTCTCTCCATGCCCGGGAGGCCGCCCCCCATCCGGTCCCGGGAGCGTGCCGGAGCCGCCGGGCCGGCGGGCAGCCGGTCGGCGGGCACGGCGGCGGGGACGGTCGGGCCGAGTTTGGCGCGTGCCACGTCGAACCACTGCCGGGCCACCTCGTCGAGCGTGGGTTCCGGTTGCCCACCCCGCCGCTTGGCCAGAGGCACGCCCCGTGAACGCGTCCGGGCCGCCATGGCCCGGGTCGCGTTGAAGTTCCCGGTCGCGTTCTCGGCCTGGTCGTAGAGGGAATCGATCCGCTGCCGCACCTCGTCGCGGCTCTCCGGCGCCATGGAAGACGTGCTCCTTCCTTGCCCCGCGGGGCAGTTGGGCCGTTTCGTCCGACCGTCGAGCATCCGGTGCCGGACCACACGGCGGCCCGCCGGGGGTTGAGCCGGGCGGCCTTGCGTCAACCTAGCCAACGTGTGTACCTCGTGTGAAGGTTGAGGTGTGGAATGTCCGATACGTATTTGTGATGTTCGCGATGAGGTTCGACGGGGAACAGGCGGCGCTGACGTTTTCCTGTGAGATCCCGGTGAATTCGCGTTTCGGTTGAACACAGTGGCACCGTCCTCCGTATGGGGCGGGGGAACTCCATGTCCGACCGGCAATGACACACACAGGGGACGACCTTGGTACGCAACAGGCGCAGACGCCCGACCGGCGCACGACGCGCGACCCTCGCAGCGGTCGCCCTCATGCTGGGCGGAGGTGGACTCGTCGCGGCGAACGTCTATGCCTCGGCCACGGAGGGCTGGGGCGACGGCTCCCACACGAACGCCCATGGGCAGGTCTTGTCCACGGGCATGGCGACCATCGACTGCCCCGACGTCGGCAGCCGGCTGACGGCTGTTCCGGACGAAGCCCGAGCGAACGTCGACCGTGAACTCGCCGTCCTCGACCAGCAGACGGCGGCGGCGTACCGGCGGCTCCAGGCTGCGGGACAGGCCGGCGGCCAGGACACCGACTCCGTCAACGGCGCGATCATGAACCCGCTGAACGACAAACGGGCGGGGACCATCGAGCGCATCGCCGACGCCATCGACCAGGCGGGGAAGCGCCCCGAGGGCCTCGGCGACCTGGCCGAGTGCGCCCTGCGTCCCGGCGGCGGCGACAACGGCGGTCAGGCCACCGCCGCCCCGAGCGACGGAACCCAGCAGGGCGGCGCGGGCCAGGCCGGCGCGGGCCAGGGAGGCAACGGACCCGTCGTCTCCGACTACACGGACATCACCTCCGTACAACCCGACGTGCCGAACCCGCCTCAGCAGGCCGGCGCCTCGCGCGGCACCTTCACCTCCGACTGCGGCGTCAACGCCAACGGCCTGTTCAACTCGGACAACGTCATCGTCGCCCCCGGAGTCTCCAACGGCGCCCACCACTTCCACGACTACGTCGGCAACCAGGGCAACAGTGCCTTCGCCAGCGACGAGGACCTGGCGAACGCCGACACGAGCTGTGTGGACAAGGGCGACAGGTCCACGTACTACTGGCCGGTGCTGCGCCTGCAGAACGGCACCCGGGAACGGGACGCCGGAGCCCCGGGTGGCGGTACGGAGGGCAACGCGGGCAAGATCGTCACGCCGAAGCAGGTGACGTTGACGTTCGTGGGCAACCCGCGCGAGAAGGTCACCGCCATGCCCCGCCTGCTGCGCGTCATCACCGGCGACGCCAAGGCCTTCGTCAACGGCCCCGGCAACGCCAACGCGTCGTGGAGCTGCACCGGTTTCGAGGACCGGCAGCTGAAGGACAAGTACCCGCTGTGCCCGCAGGGCAGTGACGTCGTACGCACCTTCCGGTTCCAGAGCTGCTGGGACGGCCGCAACATCGACAGCGCCAACCACCGCACCCACGTGGCCTTCGCCACCGCCGACGGTTCCTGCCCGGCGGGCTTCCGCCCCATTCCGCAGCTCGTACAGCGCATCGTCTACGACGTCGAGGCACCGAGCCTGCAGGACGGCGGCCGTACCGTACCGCTGTTCGCGGTGGACTCCTTCCCGGAGCAGCTGCACAAGCCCGTGACCGACCACGGCGACTTCATCAACGTCTTCGACGAGGACCTGATGCGCGAGATGGTCGACTGCATCAACTCCGGTCGGAACTGCGGCCCCGACGGCGCGGGCAACGGCGACGACAACGGCAGCGGCTCCGGCGACGACAACGGTGACGACAACGGCAGCGGCTCCGGCGGCGACAACGGCACGGGCAACGGCAGCGGTTCCGGTGACGACAGCGGTACGACCGCGACGCCGACGGAGAGTTCGGCTCCCGGTACGAGCGCCGCGCCCACGGCCGGTTCCGGCGCCGATGAGACGAAGACCCCGGGCTACGGAGCCACGACCGATCCCGGCGGGAGCGCCACCTCCGTACCGGCACCGTCGGTCTCCAACTCCGGCGAGGCACCGAGGACCGACACGGCGACCGAACCGGCCCGTAGGACCAAGCGGGGCGCGGGCGACCAGGCCGTACCGGCCAAGTCCGCCAAGCCCTCCTCCCCGCCGGCCGGTTCGGCGGCACCGGCCGAGTCGGCGCCGTCTCCGTCCGCACCCGCCGCGTCCACGTCGGGCCCGGCCGCCGCGGCCGGATACGCCCAGCCCGCGGCCGCACAGGCGCGGCCGCAGGCGACGCAGGGCGGACTCGCCGAAACGGGTGCCCACCTCTGGCCCGCGGCGATCGGCGGGCTGCTCGCCATGTCAGGCCTGTTCATGCTGCTCCGGGCCAGGCGCCTGCGCTACTGACCGGCACACCGGCAACGGCGACGACGGACGCCGGTCAACCGACCGTCGGCGACCGACGCCGACCACCCGCGTCGGTACGGCCGAGTCGGCCACCGGACCGGCTTACCGCGCGGCGGCCCGCCTCCACGAGGTGTGGCCGCCGCGCGCCGTACGCGGGGGCCTGAGCCGGTGGTCGCGCCTTGTTCGCGCGGCTCTTGTGTGAGCGCTCCCAGAGGGCCAGGCCCTCAGCATGTCCTCCCTCCGACCGAGCCCCGTGATCCGGCCCTGCCGCCCCGCCCACCTGCACATCGACATCCTGCCGCGCTGGCAGGGGCGGGGCATGGACTGAGCGGGGGCGCGGGCGGCGGGCCTCAGAGGAGTTCGAGGGTCTGCTTGGCGAGGTCGTACGCGGGCCGCATCGCCTCGTGCTCCTCGGTGTCCATGCCGCCGAGGTGCAGGACGACCGGGCCGTCGGGGGTGCTGACCGCGAAGGCGCTCTCCTTCTTCGTCTCGTCCAGGAGCTTGCTCGTGTAGAGGTACTCGACCTCCACGCCGGACAGACCGCCGCCGGTCTTGAACGAGCGGTACTTCGCCTTGCTCGTGTTGTCCTCGGCGGCGACGAACTCCCGCAGCACGCTGCCCGCGTCACCGTCGCCCGCCTTGCCGGTCCACACGCGCAGGAACCCGATGTTGCCGGCCGGCTTGGCGTCGATCTCGCAGGCGGTGGTGACCGGACCCTGGCGAAGGAAGGCGTCGGCGAGCGCTCCGGCCAGGTCGTCGTCGGAGCGCTTCGACGCCTTCGACAGCTCCGCCTGCGCGTCGATCGCCTTGGCCTTCCAGTCCTTGGCGATATCGAAACTGACGGGCAGTTCGCAGGCGGAACCGGCCGCGCCGATCCTGCCACCGCTCGCGGTCGCCTTCGCCGATCTCGACGCGCTGGACGCCCCCGGGGCCCTCTTGCCGTCCGGCCCGCTCGACTCGGCACATCCGCCGAGCGCCGTCGCCAACAGCGTCGTCCCCAGTGCGACACCTACCGCTGTGCTCCGCATGATCCCCACCTTGACCTGCACCTTCGTCTCCCCGATGGTCCGGCCGGACACTGTAGCCGAGGAGGCGGACAACGGCCCAGGGGATAAGGGGACGGGCCCTTGCTGACAGTGACTGGCTGTGCGACCGCTGCCGCCGCCGCACTCCAGCCGTCCTACGCCCCCGACGTCACTCTGGCCGGCACCTACGCCGGTGCCCCGCCCGCCGATCTGACCGAGGCGACCGAGGCGATCGAGGCGATCGACGGCAGCGATCCGGCCGGCGCCCTCGGCTGGGCCGTCAACGGCTTCCTGCGGTCCGACCCGGTGCTGAAGCCGATCGCCGAGAAGCACCTGAACACGGCGGGCAAGGCCGACCTGGCCATGATGTGCGTCGGCGACGCGATCCTCTCCTACAACTCCGCGCACAGCACGGCCTGGACGACCGACGGCATCACCCTCAGCGACGTCATCACGGCCGAGCCCGCTCTGCAGGACCTCCTCGGCCGGCAGCGCATCGGCACGGGGAAGCCGGCGAGCCCGGTACGCGTGGCGACCGGGATCAAGGACGACCTCGTCCCGCACGCACAGGCCCGCCGACTGGCCGCCGACTGGTGCCGCAAGGGCGCCCGGGTCACTTATGTGCCGGTCGCGGCACCGCAGTGGGGCCGTGCCCTGCTGAAGCACTTCGCGCCGCTGCTCACCGACCAGGGCGACGCCATCGGCTGGCTCACCGACCGGCTCGCGGGCAGGCCCGCCGGCTCCACCTGCCGGTCCCTGCCCCTCCGGCCCTGAGCGGCCTCATCCCGCGTCACGACGGCAGTGCAGGAACAGGTGCGGCTCGGGTACGGCATCGGGGTGGGCCGGTGCGAACACGGCGTGCTCCGCGGCCAGCACCGACAGGCCCGCCCCGGTCACCAGCTCCGTGAACGCCCCGGCGGCGAAGCTCGTGACCCGCACCGGCTGCCCCATGAACACCCCCTCGGCGTCCTCCACGTCGAGGGGGACGGTGGCCAGCGCGACCAGTCCGCCCGGCCGTACCGCCCGCGCCAGCTTCGCCACGACGTCGGCCTGCTCGGCGCGGCACATCTGAAGCAACGAGAAGTACCCGCACACGGCGTCGAACGAGGCTTCCTCCAGCGGCAGTTCGCGGATATCGGCGAGCCGGAACCCGGCCCCGGGCACCTGCCGGCCGGCCAGCTCCACCATGACCGGTGAGACATCGACGCCCAACACCCGGTGCCCGGCCTCGGTGAGGGTCTGCGCGGTCGGCCGTCCCGTCCCGCTGCCCACGTCCAGCACCCTGCTGCCCGGCGCCAGCCGCTCCAGCAGCCAACGCAACGACGCCCGGTGCGGCTCGGACGCGGCGAACGCCTCCTCGTAGGCGAGCCCCAGGGCGTCGAACACCACAGCGGCCGGTGCCCGGCGATCGTCCTCGGCCACCCTGTCTCCTCCTGTCGCCTTGTGCAGGCTGCCGGGCCTCGTCCTACCCAGGGCGGGCGCCCGCGACGCCCTGCGGCCCCCTCCGTTTGCGAGGGGTGGCCGGCGCACGGCAGGGTGCGGGACGTGCCTACCTTGCTGATCGTCCATCACACCCCGTCGCCCAACTGCCAGACCCTGTTCGAGGCCGTCGTGTCCGGCGCCACGACACCGGAGATCGAGGGCGTCCGTGTCGTCCGGCGGGCGGCCCTGTCCGCCACCGCCTCCGACGTCCTCGAAGCCGACGGCTACCTGCTCGGCACCCCGGCGAACCTCGGCTACATGTCCGGCGCGCTGAAGCACTTCTTCGACCAGATCTACTACCCCTGCCTGGACGACACCCGGGGCCGCCCGTTCGGCTACTACGTCCACGGCGGCAACGACGTCACCGGTGCGGTCCGCGCCATCGAGGCCGTCACCACCGGCCTCGGCTGGCGCCGCGCGGCCGAGCCGGTGACCGTCACCGGCGAGCCCGGCAAGTCCGGCACGGAGGCCTGCTGGGAGCTCGGCGCCACGGTCGCGGCGGGGCTGATGACCGACGGGTGACTCCCGCCGGTGCCGGGCGCGCGGCCACCGGAGTGATCTCCGTCTGGTCGCCACCGCCCGCAAGCGGGCTATTCGATCAAACAAAAGGCCTCGGTCGGTCGCGTCCCCCGTGCAGGATGGCGACGTGAACAGGGATGCAACGCGCGACGCCGTCGTTGAAGCAGGCTGGCAGGCAGTACGAGACGACGGGCGCGTACGGGGGGAACTGTTGGAAGCGGCCTACGCCGAGCCCTGCCTGCGGCAACTTTTCCCCTGGACGGGGATGGGAGAGCTTCACTTCAGCCGTTGCACCGAATGGCGGTGGACCTGGGACATCCCCTACATTCAGCCCGCCGCTGGGGGAACCTACTGGGTCTCCGGTCCTCTTCGAAGCCAGACTGTTGGTCCGGCAGCAACAGCACAGGAGGCCGTCGCCATGGTGGTCCAGCGTCTTCCGGCGGGCTGCGGTCCCGCCTTCCTGGGCACCCCGGAAGAACTCGCGGCCCACGGAGCCACCGCGAAGAGGCACCAGACGGACGAGGGTCAAGAGACAAGCTGAGTGGCTGTGCCGCATCCCTTGATCTGTGACGCCCGGTGGGCTGAGGCTGTCGCGGGCCCCATCCGTGAGGTGAGCGAATGGCGAGCCGCCTCGAAGCGCCGGCGTTTTCGTCGGCCAGCCCCTGGACGACGACGCCGGAACCGGGGCGTGCCGAATCCATGTCGATCACCAGGGCGACGCCAGTGCGATATGCCGGGATGACAAGACGGAGACCGCGGCATGACTACCGCTGAAAACCAAGCGCAGCTCGCATCTGCGGCCCGAGTGAACGACTATGACAGCTTCGCCGAGGCACCCCCAGCGCCCTCAGCCGCGCGACCAGGTTCGCTGAGACGGAAGCCCGAACGACTCGGTTCGTTGAGAAGCGACTCGATCGCGTGAGACAGGACACTGGAGCCGGACATCCGCACGTGCTCAGCTCCAGCACCGGCCGAGGCAGGCCGGAACGGCGGTGCTGTGCACCGAGGGCGCTTGTGTGGACAGTTGCCGGTGTGTCAAATTTCGTGGGCAAACGCACGCACACGTCACCAGCCAGAAGGGAAGCAATGAGCACCGAGACGCTGGAGTTCCAGGCCGAGGCGCGCCAGCTCCTGCAGTTGATGGTCCATTCGATCTACTCGAACAAGGACATCTTCCTGCGCGAACTCATCTCCAACGCCTCTGACGCCCTGGACAAGCGGCGCCTCGCCGGACTGACGGACGACGGCCTCAGGGCTGACGACCTGCACATCGGCATCGAGGTCGACAAGGAGGCCCGCACGCTGACCGTGCGGGACAACGGCATCGGCATGTCGCGCGACGACGTGGTGGGGCTCATCGGCACCATCGCCCGATCCGGTACGGCCGAGACCCTGCGCCGGCTCCGGGAGAGCAAGGAATCCGCCGAGCTGATCGGTCAGTTCGGTGTCGGTTTCTACTCCGTCTTCATGGTCGCCGACAAGGTCAGCCTGCTCACGCGCAAGGCCGGTGAGGAGACCGGCGTGCGCTGGGAGTCGGACGGCGACGGCACCTACACGATCGAGACCGCCGAGGGTGTTCCGGAGGGTACGGCGGTCACCCTCCACCTGCGGCCCGCGGACACCGAGGACGCACTGCACGACTATGCCGCCGAGTGGAAGATCCGGGAGATTGTCAAGCGGTACTCGGACTTCATCGCGTTCCCGATCCGGTTGGGGACCGAGACCCTCAACTCGATGAAGGCGCTCTGGGCCCGGCCGCGGTCCGAAGTCAAGGACGAGGAGTACCGGGAGTTCTACCGGCACATCAGCCATGACTGGTCGGACCCGCTCGAGGTCATCCAGATGAGGGCGGAGGGCACCTTCGAGTACGAGGCCCTGCTCTTCATCCCGTCGCGCGCCCCGCACGACCTCTTCCAGCGTGACGCCCGCCACGGCATCCAGCTGTACGTCAAGCGCGTGTTCATCATGGACGACAGCCGCGAACTCCTGCCCGGCCACCTCCGCTTCGTCAAGGGAGTCGTGGACGCCGCCGACCTGTCGCTGAACATCTCCCGCGAGATCCTCCAGCAGGACCGGCACATCCAGCTGATCCGCCGCCGCCTGGCGAAGAAGGTCCTGTCGACCATCAAGGACCTCATGCGGAACGACGCCGAGAAGTACCGCACGTTCTGGCGCGAGTTCGGCCCCGCGGTCAAGGAGGGCCTGCTGGACGGGAACGAGGACCACAAGGCGATCCTCGACATCGCCTCGTTCGCCTCCACCGCGGGTGAGGATCCCACCACCCTGGCCGACTACGTCGCCCGGATGAAGGACGGTCAGGACAAGATCTACTTCATGACCGGCGAAAGCCGCGCGCAGGTCGAGAACTCCCCGCACCTGGAAGCCTTCAGGGCCAAGGGGTACGAGGTCCTGCTGCTCACCGACCCGGTGGACGAGATCTGGGTCGACGCGGTGCGGGAGTACGACGGCCGGGAGTTCCAGTCCGTCGCGCGAGGCACCGTCGACCTGTCCTCCGAAGAGGACCTGTCGCAGGAGAAGTCGGGTGCGTACGCGCCCTTGCTGACCTGGCTCAAGGAGACGCTGGACGACGTCAGGGACGTACGGCTGACGACCCGTCTGACCAGCTCGGCGGCCTGCCTGGTCAGCGATGCCGAGGGCCTCACGCCGACTCTGGAGAAGATGTACCGGGCGATGGGCCAGGAAGTCCCACCGGTGAAGCGCATTCTCGAACTGAACCCCCACCACCCGCTGGTCAGCGGGCTGAAGTCCGCGCACGAGCAGCGGGCTGCGGGCCCGGAACTGACCGAAACGGCCGAGCTGCTGTACGGCACCGCGCTGCTCGCGGAAGGGGGAGACCTGGCTGACCCGGCACGCTTCGCCAAGCTGCTCGCCGACCGCCTCGCCCGGACCATGTGACCGGCGCTCCGCCGGTCGTGGCGCGGGACGCCCTGCGCGGGATCAGCCGCAGCGAACGGCCGCCGTGGAGTCGTGCCGGTGCCAGACCGCGTCGACCACCCGGCCGTCGGGCAGGGTGTGCCGGGGTGGCCCCTGGTCCGGGACGAAGCCCGCGCGGGCCAGGGCCCGCCGGCTCGCGGTGTTCCCGGGCTCGGCGCCCGCCCGGACGGTGGCCAGCCCGGCGTGGTCGTGCGCGAGCGTCACGCCCGCGCGGAACAGTTCCGCGCCCAGGCCCTGGCCGCGGCAGCCCGGCGCCAGCCAGCCGCCCATCTCGCCGGACCCCTGCTCCAGTTCGAGGGCTCCCGCATAGCTGAGGTCGGACCTGCGCACGCAGACCAGGATCATCGGGTCATCGGGTCCGGGCAGGAACGGCTCGGCCAGCCGCCGGGGGAGCCGGCGGCCGTCGTCGCCGGAGGGCCGCCACCGCAACAGGGCCCTTCGGGTACCGGGATCGGGCACGACCTGGTCCGCCTGGGTGCCGAGCCACCGCTGCGCCTCGGCGTCCGCGCACGCGGCGAGCGCCGCCGCCACGTCGAGGCGGTGCCGCGGAGTGAACAGCAGCAGCCGTTGCGTGGCCAGGACGTGCCGGCCCGGCGCGCACCGCCCCGGAACGGGCAGGCCGGGCGCGGCTCGGTCCCGGCGGATGAGCGACCAGACCATGAAGCCCTCGAACCCCCCCCGACCGAACGGCTTGAGCGGCGGACGCGGAGCCCATGGGGATGCGAGCCGCCGACGGATGCGGACGATCCGCACCGGCGGCGAATCTAGCGGGTATGGAGGTCGGGCGTCGTCTCCGCAGGGGTGTTCCGCACGCCATCCGCCCCCTGGGTGAGCCGGAGGCGAGGGGAGCGGGCTCGGCCGGCCTGCTCCTGCGAGCCGGGCTTGGGGCGGGTGCGGGTCCAGGACGGGTCGGCGGCGACGGCTGGGCGGGGGGCGGTGCGGTGCATGCGGATCCTTCGGACTGGTGGGGGCGGTCCTGGGGCGGCGGTGTGGGGAGTGGCCGGAGGGCGGCTCCGCCCGGACGGCGCGTGCGGGCCGGCCGGGCGGATGTGTCACACCCCGGCCATGGTTCGGGGTTCCGGCCGGCAAGGGCCCGCGCCGGTGCGGGCGGGCAGGTCGAAGACGGCGGCCGAGCCGGGAAGCAGGGCTCCGGAGACGGGCCGGCCGGGGCCGTCGGGCCCAGGGAGTCGACCGAGACGCTCGCCTCCGGGTGGTCTGGAGACGCCGGCCGGAACCGTCGGTCGGTGCGGGCGGACCGCGGGGCGCGCCGTTCGGCAGGGGTGGGCCGTGGTGTCCGGGGTCGGGTGGGGACGGCCCGTGGTGTCCGCGGTCCGGTAGGGGCGGTCCGTGGTGTCCGTGGCCGGGTAAGGGTCTCGCGTGACATCCGGGGCCCGGTGCGGGCGGGGTACCGCGGGCAGGCGTGGCAGCCCTCGATCCAGGAGCGGAGGGTCCGGTCTCCGGTCCTCGGGAAGTCGGCGGAACGGTCGGGGGAGGGAGGGCGGAGCCATCGCCGTGCGCCTTTCGTCCGGCCTCGTGTGGGGGTGTCGGGCCGGCCGCTCACACAGCAGACGACACACCACCTCACCGGAGGCCGTGGTGCGGCCCGGTCTCCCCGAACCCGGCCCCGCCGTCTGCTCCTTGGATCGGCCGGAACAGTGCCTCCACTCTGGCATCTGCCAACGACGACCCGCAACCGACAAGTTGAAATTTGCAAGTGGTCAAGTGCATGCTGCTTTCGCCGGCTGGTGATCGCATGGCTCGGAGAACTCCGACGCGTGCGAGGCCGGCCCTGATGCCTGGGGAGGGGTGGGGGTGTGACCGCGGAGACCGACTGGGGCGGTGCCCCTTCCGTTCTGCGTATGATTCTCGGCCGGCAGTTGGAGGAGCTGCGGACTCGTGCCGGTCTCGGCTACGCCGAGGCGGGCGCGGCCATCGGCGTCAGCCACTCCACGATCCGCCGCATGGAGGCCGCCAAGGTGGCCCGGCTGCGGCTCGCGGACGCCGAGAAGCTGCTCCAGGTCTACGGCGTCACCGACCGGCAGGAGATCGACACCTTCCTGCAGTCCGTGCGTGAGGCCAACAAACGCGGCTGGTGGCACACCTACCGCGATGTGATGCCCGACTGGTTCGCCGCCTATCTCAGCCTGGAACAGGCGGCGTCGCAGATCCGTGCCTACGAGAACCAGTTCGTGCACGGCCTGCTCCAGACCGAGGACTACGCGCGCGCCCTGCTCGGCGCGGGCAATCCGCACGCCTGCGCCGAGGCCACCGAACGGCGCGTCGCGCTGCGCATGCGCCGTCAGGAACTGCTGGCCAGGAAGGCACCGCCGCGGGTGTGGGTGGTGATGGACGAGACCGTGCTGCGCTGGCCGGTGGGCGGGCCCGAGGTGATGCGCGCGCAGATCGACCATCTCATCGAGGTCAACCGGCTGCCGCAGGTGACCGTGCAGCTCATGCCGTTCGCCCACGGGCCGCATCCCGCGATGCGGGCGGGCGCCTTCCACCTCTTCCGGTTCCGGGCCCCCGAACTTCCCGACATGGTCTACCTCAGCGGCCTCGTCGGAGCCGTCTACCTGGACAAGGCCGAGGACGTCGTGGTGTACCGCGAGGCGCTGGACCGGGTGGGCGCCCAGGCCGCACCCGCCCGGAAGACCGAGGACCTGCTCGGCGCGATCCGCAAGGAGCTGTGATGGTGCGTGCGGTGAGCGAACTCCCTTTGCCCCACCCCTCGTGTGCGAGTCCCACACCCCCCGACCCGAACTGGAGACACGGCGTGCGCGACAACGGATGGCCGGCCGACCGGATCGACACCGAGAACGCCCACTCCGCCCGCATCTACGACTACATACTCGGCGGCAAGGACTACTACCCCGCCGACAAGGAGGCGGGTGACGCCATGTCCGGGGAGTGGCCCGCCCTCCCGGTCCACATGCGTGCCAACCGAGACTTCATGAACCGCGCCGTGCGCTGGCTCGCCGAGGAGGCGGGCATGCGGCAGTTCCTGGACATCGGCACGGGCATCCCCACCTCGCCCAATCTGCACGAGATCGCCCAGGCCGTGGCCCCCGACTCCCGGGTCGTCTATGTCGACAACGACCCGATCGTCCTCACCCTCTCCCAGGGCCTGCTCGCCAGCACCCCCGAGGGCCGCACCTCCTACATCGAGGCCGACTTCCGCGACCCGGCCGCCATCCTGGACGCCCCCGAGCTGCGCGAGACCCTGGACCTGAGCCGGCCGGTCGCGCTCACCGTGATCGCCATCGTCCACTTCATGCTGGACGAGGACGACGCGGTCGCCGTCGTACGCCGTCTGCTGGAACCGCTGCCCTCGGGCAGCTACCTGGCCATGTCCATCGGCACCGCCGAGTTCGCGCCCGCGGAGGTGGGCCGCGTGGCCCGCGAGTACGCGGCCCGCAACATGCCGATGCGGCTGCGCACCATCGACGAGGCCCACGAGTTCTTCGCGGGCCTGGAACTGGCCGAACCGGGCATCGTCCAGGTGCACAAGTGGCACCCCGACGGCACCGGCGAGAAGGACATCCGCGACGAGGACATCGCGATGTACGGCGCGGTCGCCCGCAAGCCGTGACAGACCCGGGGCCGGGGTCCGCAACCACCTCCCGGACCCCGGCCCCGTTCGTGTTGTACGACGGGCCGGGCCGCCCCCGAGCCGGTAGCGTCGGGCCCATGTACGCCACCCGTGTCGCCCGGCGCGTGCAGGCCTCCCCGCAGGCCGTCTACCGGGCTCTGCTCGACCCGGACGCGCTCGCGGTCTGGCGGGTCCCGACCGGTATGGCCGCCCACGTCCACGGCTTCCAGGCCCGCGAGGGCGGGGCCTTCCGGATCTCCCTCACCTACGGCGACGAGGGGTGCACCGGCAAGTCCGGCGTACACAGCGACACCTACCACGGCCACTTCGCCCGGCTCGTGCCCGACGCCCTGGTCGTCGAGGTGTTCGCGTTCGAGACCGACGACGACGCCCTGCGCGGCACCATGACCATGACGACGACGCTCACCGCGAGCGGCGACGGCACGGACGTGGAGATCCTGCACGAGGGCATCCCCGACGCCATTCCCCGCGCGGACAACGAGCTGGGCACCCGCATGGCCCTGGACAATCTCGCGCGGCTGGTGGAAGGGCGGCCGCCGCCCGAACCGGAGTGACCAAAAGGGAGGGGTGACTCGTCCGGAATTCGCCGCAACCCTTTCGGCGATTCGAGTGCCGGGAATTCCTGGGGAAGAAAGAGGGAAGAAACGGAACCGGAGCGCGGGAAATGAGGTCTTAGGGTCCGTCGACGGCCGGGATCGGGCCGGTCGCGAAGAAACCGGGGGAATGAGACAGATGTCCGTCCGCAGCCGCAAGACCCTCCTCACCGCCGTGGCCCTCACCGCCGGCCTCAGCCTGGCCGCCGTGACGCCCGCCCTCGCGGGGAGCGCCGCGAGCCATACCACCCGCGCCGCCGCCGTGTCGTCCGCCCAGGGAGACCCGCGCAACGTCACCCAGCACGTGGCCGACTTCTACGGGGCCTACGTCGACTCCGTCTGGGCCACCGACGACCCGTCCGCCGCCGCCAGCGCCAAGGCGCTGCGTGCCTTCTACCTCTCCGCCGGCGCCCAGAAGAAGGTCGCCGCCTACGAGAAGAAGGAGCACGCCGACGGCATCCTGTTCGCGCAGAACGTGCCGGTGAAGTGGAAGGTGACCTCCGCGGGTTCCGGTGCGGGCCACGCCACCAGCCGGGTCACGCTCACCTGGAGCGACGGGCCGCACGCGCAGGTGAGCACGATCGATGTCCGGTCGGACCTCAAGACCCTCAAGATCACCGACCTCAGGCCGGTCGGCTGACCCGGAGGACGGGGCGTGCGGCCCCGCCCCGCCCCACTCGGGGCGGGGCGCACGCCCGAAGCGCCGGTCAGGCGTGCCCGCGCGGGTAGGGCCGGGGCAGCGGCAGGCCGCGGTCGGCCATGAGCTGCCGTACCCGGTGGGGATAGTCGGTGATGATGCCGTCGACGCCGATGTCCATCAGTGCCGCCATGTCGCCATGTCGTCACAGGTCCACGGGACCACTCGCAGCCCGCCGGCGTGCGCCTCGGCGACCATCGGCGCGTCCGCATACGGCAGGGTCAGCGCGAGAGCCAGACGCCGGCCAGCCAGGGGCGGTAGCCATAACCGACTGTCACGTCGGGCAGGTGCCCCCGCACACGCGCGGCCGGGGGCAGAGTTCGACGCGTTGGCGCTGTTTGAGCAGAAGTACGCGGCGGGCGTCGTCGTGGCCGGCCTTCCGGTACCAGCTGCGCACCCCGCAGGTCCACGTGCCGGACGGCGGCCGGGCGAGGGTGAAGTCGACTGCCTGCATCAGCAGGGCGACCACTGACGGGCCATGGCCGTCGGGACTGAGGCGCACACCGAACGGTTCCCAGGTGTGCCGTGTCGGTGCGGGCCCGCCGGGTACCCGTAGGACCCCCGGGCCGAGACCGGCCGCGATCGGGGGAGCAGGGGTGTCGCGAATGGAGAGGTCATGACGCACAACGGGGAGGACACCGCGCCCGCCCGGCGACCGGAGATCACCGAACTCCGCATCACCGCGGACGGGCCCGACCAGCAGGACCCGCCCGCATCGGAGACGTCGGAGCTGCCCCAGGACCGCAGCCAGGCGATCCTGGAGGCCGCCAAGGAGATCGGCGCCCTCCTCAAGCGTGCGGGCCATCCCTTCGCGCTGGCCGGGAGCGTCGCCGTCTACGCCCACGGCGGCAGCCGCTACCTCCAGCACGACGCCGACTTCTGCGTGCTGCCCGAGGATGCCGAGTCGGTGGCCGCCACGCTGCGCGAGGCCGGCCTCCCCGTACGGACCCCACCGGAGGACTGGCTGCTGAAGACCACCTGCCACGGGCAGAACGTCGACATCATCTTCGCCCTCGCCCACCAGCCCGTCGCCAAGGACATGCTCGACCGCGCCCACACGCTGCCGGTCGACTCGGTACTCATGCCCGTACTGTCCCCGACCGATCTGATCCACAGCCTGATCAGCGCCTTCTCGGAGCACTACTGCGATTTCGGGTCTGTCCTGCCGGTGGCCCGGGCCGTCCGCGAGAAGGTCGACTGGGACGTGGTGCGGGCGACCTGCGGCGACCAGCCCATGCCGGCCGCCTTCCTCTTCCTCCTCGAACGGCTGAACGTGATCGACCCCCAGGAGGGGCAGTCATGACCGACGCAAGCCCGCCGGCGACGGCGAACCTGGACTACCGCGTCGCCCACCTCGCCGAGCACCTGGCCTCCGGGCCCCTGGGGGAGCTCGGGGTACGGCTGGAGCCCCGCGGCGACGCGGTCCTGCTGACCGGAACCGTGCCGTCCACCCAGTGCCGGGACGAGATCCTGCGCATGGTGCGCGAGGAACTGGCGGGGCACCCGGTCCACTGCGACCTTCTCGTCGCCGGGACCTCCTCGCCCGACCACGGGGAGGATCTGACATGATCCGCGTCGCGGCCGTCGGGGACATCCACATGGGCCCCGAGAACCAGGGCGCACTTCGCCCTTCCTTCGAGACACTGCCCGACTGCGCCGATGTGCTGCTGCTCGCCGGCGACCTCACCCGCCACGGCACACCGGAGGAGGCCGCGGTCGTCGCCCGGGAGATCAAGGACCTCGGGGTGCCGGTCGTCGCCGTCCTGGGCAACCACGACCACCACGACGAACGGCCCGAGGAGGTCACCGCGATCCTCCGGGACGCGGGCGCGCACGTCCTGGAAGGGCAGGCCGCCGTCGTCACCTCCGACGGCGCACGGATCGGAGTCGCCGGGACCAAGGGATTCGGCGGCGGGTTCGTCGGCCGCTGCGCCGGGGAGTTCGGCGAACCACTCATGAAGGAGTTCGTCCGCTACACCCGCCGGTGCGCCGACGGTCTGCACACGGCCCTGAAGGACCTGGGCGACTGGGACTGCGACGTGCGGATCGCCCTGACCCACTTCTCGCCCGTGCCGGACACGCTGGCCGGGGAGCCGCCGGAGATCTATCCGTTCCTCGGCAGTTATCTGCTCGCGGAGGCCATCGACACCGGTGGCGCCGACCTTGCCGTGCACGGCCACGCCCACGCCGGCTCCGAGCACGGCATGACCAGCGGGGGCGTCCGCGTGCGCAATGTCGCCCAGCCGGTGATCGGACAGGCGTTCCACGTGTACCACCTGCCGGGACGGGACGAGCGCCGGCGGACGTGAGCCCCGCGCTCTCCGTCAGGCGGCCGTACCCAGGGCCTCCCGGCTCCGGCAGGCGGCCGTACCCAGGGCCTCCGGGCCGGCCGTGCCGCCGTCCTTCGCGGTCAGCGTCACCGTGACCGGGACCGCGCGCCGGCGGACCAGCAGGCCCGCGCCGATCGACCCGGCGATGAGCAGTCCGCCGGCGACCAGGGCGCCGCGCGCCCCGGCCCACTCCATGAGCAGACCCAGCAGGGGCGGCCCGCCCAGGCTCCACACCGTGCCGATGCTGCTCCACACCCCGAGCACCCGGCCCCGCAGATGCGCAGGCGGATCGGTCTGCAGCAGGGCCGTACCGGCGGTGTCGGAGACGGACTCCACCACGGCCATGGGCAGCACCAGCACCAGCAGGACGGCCAGCGACGGGGAGAGTCCCGCCACGACCTGGAGCAGCGCGCCGGCCGCCGCGAGCAGACCGACGGTCCGGACGGACGGCTTGCGCAGCCGGGCGCCGAGGACAGCACCGAGGATGCCGCCGACGGCCAGCACCGTGGAGACCGTGCCGAACGCCCGGGCGCCGCCCGCCAGCGGGCCGGTGACGAGGACGGCGAGCGTGAGGCCGTAGTTGCGGCCGAAGACGGAACTGATCCCGGTGATGCCCGCGAGCGCGACCAGACGGGGGCGGCGCACGAAGAAGGTCAGCCCCTCGCGCACGGTCATCTCCGGACGCGCCGGGACGGCCCTCACTTCGGTCGACGGCTCCTGGAAGGCACCGCGGGCGGGCCGCAGGAACGGCACGACCGAGGCCACGAACAGGAACGACAGTGCGTTGGCGGCGTACGCGGCGGAGGTGCCGAGGAAGCCGACGGTCACACCGGCCAGGGCGGTGCCGGCCAGCCGGCCCGCGCTGTGCACGAGCGCTCCCACGCCGATCGCGGACGGCACGTCCTCCACGGGCACCAGATCGTTGCCGAGCAGCGCGCACGCAGGTCCGTCGACTGTGGCGATGATGCCGGTCACGGCGGCCAGCACCAGCAGCGCCGTCATGTCGATCCGGTCCAGCGCCACGAGCAGCGCCGTGGTGAACGCCACCGCACCGAGCAGGGCCTGGCTGACGGCGACCGTCAACTTCCGGGGCCAGCGGTCCACGGCCGCGCCGCCCAGCAGGCTCACGAACAGCGCGGGCGCGGCCTGCACGGACATCGACACACCGGTCGCCGCCGCCGAGCCCGTGATGTGCAGCACCAGCAGGTTCTGCACCGTGAGCTGCATCCAGGTGCCGGCGTTGGAGACGAAGTTGGCGGCCGACCACCAGCGCATACCGCGATGGCGCAAGGACCGCCACGGCGAACGCGAGGCGACGGCGGTACGGGACACGGGCGTGGGCAGGGCAGGGGCAGGAGCAGCAGACACGGAGGGGTACTCGACAACCAGGGGAGTCGGAAGAGACCGGCGGAACCCGTCGGGCCGGCGGCGCTGCATGGCCGGGCCGCCTGGTCAGGGCGCCGACCATGCTGGCAGACGGGACGGGTGAGCCGTCACCGGACCCCCCGCCGACAGGGGCGTACGCACGCCAAGGCGCCCTGTGCGTACGTCACTTGGATGTCCGCGTGTGCTTCCTCACAGGGCCCCGTCCGCCGGGCGCCGTACCGACCGCTCGGTGCGGGACAGCGCACCGCGCGGTCCTGGCGAAGGAGGCGTGTGAGGCGTGCCGACCGGCACGGACAGCGGTGCCGGCCCCTCGGTCACGCTCCGGCGCGCTCGGCCACTGCTTTCCCCGTACGGGTACCGAACCGGCCACCGCGCGCAGCGCCTGGGGCGGCTGCCCTCCGCGCTCTTCCCGCCGTTCTTCGCCGAGGCGACGGGCCTTCGCCGTCCGGTCGGCGAGCCCGCAGCCCCGGTGACGGCCCGGCGCGGCGGTGTGCCTCACCCTCCCGCCGGGGATCGACCTCGTGGGGGTGGTGCCGCCGCAGGCGGGGGAGCGGAGCGTGGGGGGTGACGTGCCACAGGCCGCGGGGGGCGACGCGGGCGCTGTTCCCCTCAGGAGTCGCCGCTCACCCGGCAGACACGGCCAGCAGGAGTGGCGGCCTCGTCCCCGGGTTCCCACCCCGGAGACCGCGGACCGGGACCGGGCGCGGGCGGCCCGCACGGCTCGTGACCACCCTGACCGCCGGCCGCCCGGCGTCGTGTGGGGCTAGCGGTCGACCGCCCGCATCCCTGCCTCGTCGTAGCGCTCACCGGCCGCCTCGGGCAGCTCTGCGTCGATGCGGGCCAGGTCCTCCTTGGTCAGCTCGATGCCGGCCGCGGCGGCGTTCTGCTCCAGGTAGGTGCGGCGCTTGGTGCCCGGGATCGGCACCAGGTCCTCGCCCCGGGCCAGCACCCAGGCGATGGCCAGCTGGGCCGGGGTCACGTCCTTCTCCGCGGCGATCTCCTTCACCTTCGCCGCCAGCCGCAGGTTCGCCTCCAGGTTGGCGTCGGTGAAGCGGGGGTTGCTGCGCCGGAAGTCGTTCTCGTCCAGCTCGTCCGGGGAGCTGAAGCGGCCCGCGAGGAAGCCGCGGCCGAGCGGCGAGTACGGCACGAAGCCGATGCCCAGCTCCCGGCAGGCGGGCAGCACCTCGGCCTCCACGTCCCGCGTCCACAGCGAGTACTCGCTCTGCACGGCGGTGATCGGGTGCACGGCATGGGCGCGCCGGATGGTCTCCGCGCTCGCCTCGCTCAGCCCGATGTACCGCACCTTGCCCTCGGCGACCAGCTCGCCCAGCGCGCCGACCGTCTCCTCGATGGGCACGTTCGGGTCGACCCGGTGCTGGTAGTACAGGTCGATGTGGTCGGTGCCCAGGCGCTCCAGTGAGCCGTGGACCGAGCTGCGTACGTGCTCGGCCGAGCCGTCCTGCCGGCCGACCGTGCTCATGTCGCCGGGTACGGCGTCGTCCATCCGGTAGTTGAACTTCGTCGCGATCACGTACTCGTCGCGATGTCCCCGTATCGCCTCGCCGACCAGCGACTCATTGGTGAGCGGGCCGTAGACCTGTGCGGTGTCGAGGAAGTCGATCCCGAGTTCCAGGGCGCGCCGGATGGTCGCGATGCCCTCCTCCTGGTCGGCGGAGCCGTAGAAGGCGGACATCCCCATGCACCCGAGGCCGATGGCCGATACCTGGAGGTCCCCCAGACTGCGCTTCTGCATGTGACGTCCCAGCCTTTCGTGCACACTCGTCGGTCGTTCTCCGGGCGCGAGGGCCTTCTTCCATCTAGCGACGGATTCCCGCACCCGGCATCCCGTGGGGGAGGCCGGGCGCGGGCAGCCACACGCGCCGTCCGCGACGCTACGAGTTGGAGCGCTCTCCAAGTCAAGGCGTGCCGTGGGCGGGACTACGGATTCAGCCGCACCGGCAGCTCGCGGTCGTTCTGCGTGACCACCGGCTTGTTGCGCAGCCCGGTCGCCGGCACCGCCAGGTCCAGGCCGGGAAGCGGGCGTACAGCGCGGGGAGCGCCACGCCCGCCTCAAGCCGGGACAGGGCGGCCCCCGGACCCCCGGCAGCACAAAAGCGGGTCGGCCGAGGCGACGCGGGATCAGAGGGCAGGTACGGGAGTGAACCGGACGGGCAACCGGGTCAGTCCCCTGAGCCAGGGCGAGGGCGGCGGCCGAGGGACTCGGCGGGCACCGCCAGGTCGATGTCCGGCAGCCGGTCGAGGACGACCTCGATGCCGGTTCGCGCGATCACCTCGGCGATCTCCCGCGCGGGGAACGGGCAGCCGTGCTCGCCGTGACCGAAGGGCTCGGAAACTGCGGGCGGGTGCACGCGCCGCGTGCGGCGGGAGCCCTGTACCGCAGGACGGAGCGAAGGGGGCGAAGGTTGCCTCTCGGTGCCCGATTCCCACCGTGGGTCTTACCACCCGTAAAGGATGTTGACGCCCGAGTTCCGGGTCGCTGAACTGTCACCGATCGGCCCTCGCCGGGACAGAAGCCCTTATTGAGGGGGAGGGGGTGATGTCTGAAATAGGCGGATGACGGGAAAGCGCCTCGCGCGGCCGGAGGTCCGGGCGCGAGAGGAAAGGGGCGATGTCGGTGACGGGGGATCCGAAGGTGACGGGCTGTCGTGTCTCATGACCACTGAAGGGAGCATCGAGCGCTTCCGCTCGCCGCTCGCGCGCCTCGCCCGGCTGACCGGGCGCACGCTGCGGGCCGAGTGGCACGCCATCGTCGTCGACCCGGTGCAGCGGCTCGCGCGGCGCGGACTGTCCGGGCTGCTGCTGGCGTTCGTGGCCGCGTTCGGTGTCATCTTCTTCCATGACATCGCCCAGCACCCCACCGGTGCGGTGTGGGTGCGACGGCTCGGTGGGGTCACGGCCGACCTGCCGCTGTGGATGTCCCTGCTGCGCACCCCCGTATCGCTGTACGTCCCCGCGCTGGACCTGCCGGTGTGGGCGGGCATCACCCAGCTCTTCCTCGCCTTCGCGCTCGCTGAACTGACCCTCGGCCGCGCCCGCACCCTGGTGATCGCCTACGCCACCACACTGGCCGGCACGCTCACCGCCCGCCTGATGCTCGCGATGGGGCCCGGCTGGTGGGGGTTCGGACTGCCGCCCGAGTGCGGACAGGTGCTGGACACCGGGCCCTCCGCGGCCGTCGTGGGGCTGTTCACCTATCTCGGGGTCATCAGGCACGCCCCCGTGGTGTTCACGCTGACCGGCGGCTCGATGGTGTGGGAGTCCATCGCGGTCCCCAATCTGGCCGGACGGGAGCACCTGATCGCGGTGGGCACGGCGATCGTCCTCGGGCTGCTGCACGGCCGCGGGAAACGGCTGCGCGCCCTGGCACGGGCCCTGCTGCCCACAGGGGGCACCGAGCGCACCTTCGTGCACTCCAGGCCGGCCCCCGCACCCACGTGCACCGTCCCGGCCCCGGCAGCGCCCGCCGACCGTCCGGGCAACACCCAGCCCAGGGTTTCGACGAGGTCTCTCGAACGGTAGTCCAGATCCGCGTAACCCCTTGCCGCACCCGCTCCGCGCGCGCCGCGCCGGTCCTCGCCGCCCCGCCGCGATGCCCCCTTCCGGCCCGACCGGCACGGCGCGCCCCTGTGGCGTCGCCCACCCCGTCAATGTGATGGTTTTCGCACGTCGCCCCGTGCGGGCACCCCCTAGGGTGGCCGCGAGGCAGGGCAGGGTGTGGCTGACACCAGGGTGTTCGTCGCCGGCAGGCAGCTGAAGGGAATCCAAGATGTTCCGCAAGGTGCTGGTCGCCAACCGTGGAGAGATCGCGATCCGCGCGTTCCGGGCGGGTTACGAACTAGGCGCGCGCACCGTCGCCGTCTTCCCGCACGAGGACCGCAACTCGCTGCACCGGCTCAAGGCCGACGAGGCGTACGAGATCGGAGAGCCCGGGCATCCGGTGCGGGCCTATCTCTCCGTCGAGGAGATCGTGGGCGCCGCCCGCCGGGCCGGGGCGGACGCCGTCTACCCGGGCTACGGCTTCCTGTCCGAGAACCCCGAACTGGCCCGCGCCTGCGAGGAGGCGGGCATCACCTTCGTCGGCCCCAGCGCCCAGACGCTGGAGCTGACCGGCAACAAGGCCCGCGCGGTCGCCGCCGCCCGCGCGGCGGGTGTGCCCGTGCTCGGCTCCTCCCAGCCCTCCACCGACCTGGAGGAACTGGTGCGGGCCGCCGAGGAGATCGGCTTCCCCGTGTTCGTCAAGGCGGTCGCGGGCGGCGGCGGCCGCGGCATGCGCCGCGTGGAGGACCCCGCCCAGCTGCGCGAGTCCATCGAGGCCGCCTCCCGCGAGGCCGCGTCCGCGTTCGGTGACCCGACCGTCTTCCTGGAGAAGGCCGTCGTGGACCCGCGCCACATCGAGGTGCAGATCCTCGCCGACGGCGAGGGCAACGTCATCCACCTCTTCGAGCGCGACTGCTCGCTCCAGCGCCGCCACCAGAAGGTCATCGAGCTGGCGCCCGCCCCCAATCTCGACCCCGAACTGCGCGACCGGATCTGCTCCGACGCCGTCCGCTTCGCCCGCGAGATCGGCTACCGCAACGCGGGCACCGTGGAGTTCCTGCTCGACCGCGACGGCAACCACGTCTTCATCGAGATGAACCCGCGCATCCAGGTCGAGCACACCGTGACCGAGGAGGTCACGGACGTCGACCTGGTCCAGGCCCAGCTGCGCATCGCCGCCGGCGAGACCCTCGCCGACCTCGGCCTGTCCCAGGACAGCGTCACCCTGCGCGGCGCCGCCCTCCAGTGCCGCATCACCACCGAGGACCCCGCCAACGGCTTCCGTCCGGACACCGGCCGGATCAGCGCCTACCGCTCGCCCGGCGGCTCCGGCATCCGCCTCGACGGCGGCACCACGCACGCCGGTACGGAGATCAGCGCGCACTTCGACTCGATGCTGGTCAAGCTCACCTGCCGGGGACGGGACTTCAAGGCCGCGATCGGCCGGGCCCGCCGTGCGGTCGCCGAGTTCCGCATCCGCGGTGTGGCCACCAACATCCCGTTCCTGCAGGCGGTCCTGGACGACGCCGACTTCCAGGCCGGCCGGGTCACCACCTCCTTCATCGAGGAGCGCCCGCACCTGCTCACCGCCCGCTCCTCCGCGGACCGCGGCACCAAGCTGCTCACCTACCTCGCCGACGTGACGGTGAACAAGCCGCACGGCGAACGGCCCGACCTGCTCGACCCGCTGACCAAGCTGCCGCCGCTGCCCGCGGGTGAGCCGCCCGCCGGATCGCGTCAACGCCTCGTGGAACTCGGCCCCGAGGGCTTCGCCCGGCACCTGCGGCAGTCACCGACGATCGGCGTCACGGACACCACCTTCCGCGACGCCCACCAGTCCCTGCTCGCCACCCGCGTGCGCACCAAGGACCTCCTCGCCGTCGCCCCGGTCGTCGCCCGCACCCTGCCGGAGCTGCTCTCCCTGGAGTGCTGGGGCGGCGCCACCTACGACGTCGCCCTGCGCTTCCTGGCGGAGGATCCCTGGGAGCGGCTGGCCGCCCTGCGCGAGGCCGTACCCAACCTCTGCCTCCAGATGCTGCTGCGCGGCCGCAACACCGTCGGCTACACCCCGTACCCGACCGAGGTGACCGACGCCTTCGTGCAGGAGGCCGCCGCCACCGGCATCGACATCTTCCGCATCTTCGACGCCCTCAACGACGTCGGCCAGATGCGGCCCGCCATCGAGGCCGTACGCGAGACCGGCACCGCGATCGCCGAGGTCGCGCTCTGCTACACCGCCGACCTCAACGACCCCGCCGAGCGGCTCTACACGCTCGACTACTACCTGCGGCTCGCCGAGCAGATCGTCGGGGCAGGCGCACATGTCCTCGCCATCAAGGACATGGCCGGCCTGCTGCGCGCCCCGGCCGCCGCCAAGCTCGTCTCGGCGCTGCGCCGCGAGTTCGACCTGCCCGTGCACCTGCACACGCACGACACCGCCGGCGGCCAGCTCGCCACCTACCTCGCCGCGATCCAGGCGGGCGCGGACGCGGTCGACGGGGCGGTGGCCTCCATGGCCGGGACGACCTCGCAGCCGTCGCTGTCGGCGATCGTCGCCGCCACCGACCACTCCGAGAGGCCCACCGGACTCGACCTCCAGGCCGTCGGCGACCTGGAGCCGTACTGGGAGGGCGTCCGCAGGATCTACGCCCCGTTCGAGGCGGGCCTCGCCTCCCCGACCGGCCGCGTCTACCACCACGAGATCCCCGGCGGCCAGCTGTCCAACCTGCGCACCCAGGCCGTCGCCCTCGGCCTCGGCGACCGCTTCGAGGACATCGAGGCCATGTACGCCGCCGCCGACCGCATCCTCGGCCGTCTGGTCAAGGTCACCCCGTCGTCCAAGGTGGTCGGCGACCTCGCCCTGCACCTGGTCGGAGCCGGAGTCACCCCCGAGAACTTCGAGGAGACCCCCGACAGGTTCGACATCCCCGACTCGGTCATCGGCTTCCTGCGCGGTGAGCTGGGCACCCCGCCCGGCGGGTGGCCGGAGCCGTTCCGCACCAAGGCGCTCCAGGGCCGTGCCGAGCCCAAGCCCGTCCCCGAGCTGTCCGCCGAGGACCGCGACGGGCTGGCCAAGGACCGGCGGGCCACCCTCAACCGGCTGCTGTTCCCCGCCCCGACGCGCGAGTTCGACACGCACCGCCAGGCCTTCGGCGACACCAGCGTGCTGGACAGCAAGGCGTTCTTCTACGGCCTGCGCCCGGGCAAGGAGTACGCCGTCGACCTGGAGCCCGGGGTTCGGCTGCTGATCGAGCTGCAGGCGATCGGCGAGGCCGACGAGCGCGGTATGCGCACCGTGATGTCGACGCTGAACGGCCAGCTCCGGCCCATTCAGGTCCGTGACCGTGCGGCGGCCTCCGACATCCCGGTGACGGAGAAGGCCGACCGGTCCAACCCCGGTCAGGTCGCGGCGCCCTTCGCCGGTGTGGTGACCCTCGCCGTGGCCGAGGGCGACGAGGTGGCGGCCGGTGCCACGATCGCCACCATCGAGGCGATGAAGATGGAGGCCACGATCACGGCGCCGAAGGCGGGCCGGGTGTCCCGGCTGGCCATCAACCGGATCCAGCAGGTGGAGGGCGGCGACCTGCTGGTGGAGATCGCCTGAGAGACACGTCCGCCGCGGCCGGCAGGACCGGCCGCGGCGGACGTGCGGTGCGGGCCGGAGGGCGCGGAAGAGCTGCCGCCGGCGGACGGCTCAGTCCCAGAGCGGGTAGGTCATGACCGGCTGGAAGCCCTCCGGACGGGCGCCGGCGTAGGTGAGGCTCATCCGGGTGAAGTGCTGCACTCCGGGGTCCTTCTTCCACGCCTGCGGGCGGTCCAGGCGCACGGTCACCTGGTAGTAGCGGAAGGTGCCCGCCGCACAGTACGGCTTGCAGTCGTTGACCATGTTCACGCCCACTGCCGTCGCCGTGTCGAAACCCCAGTGCTTCCACTGGAGCCCCGACAGCCGGCTGTTGCCGTCGCCGCAGGCGAGGATGAAGTCGACCGGCCGGATGTCGCGCTGCCACTGGCAGTCGACGAGCACGGGCGGCGGTGGATCGACCTTCGGGGCAGTGGCCGCCGGACTGGCCGACGCCGTGGTCATGGCCGCCGTGAGCAGGGCTCCCGCCACCAGCGTAACCGCTCTTCCCACCACTGATCCGCGCATGGCCGCTCCCGCCCGTCGTGCTGTGTCGGACCGCACATCGACGCTACGACCGTCCGCCCGAATGCACCAATCGCGCAGGTCACACGGTGGGTCAGCCGTGCGAGACGGTCAGCCCGTAGAACGCGACACGGGCACCCTTCGTGGTGCTGTCCGAGGACGACTGGTTGTAGGAGCCGGCCTTGAAGTACTGCTTGTAGGGCTGGAACGAGGACGGGATGCCGTAGTGGGTGGTGGTGCCGTTCACGGTCAGGTCGACGGTGTTCCCGCCGGAGACGGCGATGGTGTAGGTCCAGGTCTTGCCGAGGGACACATGTCCTACGGGGTGCTGGGTCTGGCCGCCGGCCGGCGAGTTCTCGGTGCCGAGGACGATGTCCCCGTTCGCGTGGTAGTACAGCTCCAGCAGCGGCTTGGTGGAGGAGCCGCCGGTGCCGAGGTGGATCTGGCCGACGCACACGTTCTTGGTCACGGACACCACGCGCAGGACCGCGCTCATGCGGTGGGAGCCGGCGAGCGGCCAGTCGGCCGCGGTGCCGTCGCGGTTCATCTCGCGCAGCTCGGAGCGGGCGTAGTTCGAGTTCGGCGTGGTGACGCCCTTCTCGGGCGCCCAGAAGGTCATGGCGCCGTCACGGGTATCCGTGTAGAAGTACGCGTCCTGGTAGCCGTTCGGGCCCTGGAGCCGGGACGAGGGGATGGTGGTGGGCTTGCCGGGGGAGCCGACGGGTTCCTGGAGCTGCCACACCGACAGGTCGAAGTTGCCGCCGGGCGCGACATGCGGATCGGCCGCGTCCGCGCCGCCGGTGCCGAGGACGGTGAGGGCGACGGTGAGGCCCGCGGTGGTCGTCGCCGCGAGAAGCCGGGATCGGGTCATGTGGGGGTCCCTTCGTCGGACCGGATGTGTTCAAGCTGATGAACGCTGAACGCGTGCTTGGTCGCCGGTGACCCGAGAAGCTAAAGGTCTGAACCTGACACGTCAAGATGTTCAGCTGGGTCGGCAGGCGCCCCCGTCCTGCCACGGCCCTCATTCCGACCGAGTACTCGGCGAAATCCCAGATGGTCTGGGTCACGCTGGAGCCCCGGTTCAGGGACCAGGACGTGAACCGGTCCATGTGGTGGCCGGTCGCGTAGCTGGTAGGCGGCCGCCGTGGAGGTCGCGTCCGCGCAGGCCTGGCCGAGCTTGGTGCCGCCGTACCCGCCGATGGAGACGGAGACGTCAACGCCCCCGGCGCGCATAGTGTTGATCAATGACTGCACGGACGTGTCCGAGGAGACGGGCGCCGTACCGCCCCAGGTCGGCGTGCAGCCGCCGTCGGGGGCGAGAACGAAGGCCAGGAAGGACTTGAGGCCGGTGGCGTCCAAGATGGCGGCCGGGTCCGGCGGGCCGTTGTCCAGTGGCGTCAGACAGGGGGGCGGCGGCGTACCAGCGGTTGCTGAGCGCGCCGGACGCGCCCGAGGCGGCATGCCCGAAGACGTCTCACTGCGGGCCTCCAGAGGGTGGGGTGGGGGAGCCCCCGAGCGGGGGAGCCCCACCCTCTGAGAGGTGTTGCGATCACGTCATAGATTGGACGAGACCAAGGGGCTCTTTGGGCTGGGCCATAATCTCTTCACCTCCCGTCGACCAGCCGCAGGGTGAAGCCCCGATCCAGTGACCGGCTCGGCGTCGTGACAGTGGTGACGTGCGTGCCGGCGTCGTACGACCACGCGGAGCCGGGAAGTTGGCGCCCGTCGAGGAGAACGCGCCCGGGTGCGGAGCCGCCGTGCACGGTGAACCGGTACGTCCGCGCGGCGACCTTGCCCGCGTAGTCACCGTTGCTCGCGCCCACGGTCACGGTCGTCCCCTTGGCGCCGCCGTGCACCGACACCCGCTGGGCGGCGGCGGAACCCCTGGTGAAGTCACGTGTCACACCGTCGTCCTCGTACAGCGTGTAGTGACTCGTGCCGTGGGCGGCCGGATACAGGTCCCAGTCCAGCTCGTGCCGGTCGCGGGTCTGCCAACTCGTCGTCCCCTTCGGCCACATGGGCACGATCGCGCCCTCGCGCACGAACAGCGGCAGCGTGTCCAGTGGGGCGTGGTAGCCGTTCAGCGTGGTCGGACCCCGGTATGTGCGCCCGGTCCAGTAGTCGGTCCAGGTGCCCTTCGGGAGGTAGATGCCGTCTCGGGTGTCGGAGTCCTGGTAGACCGGGGCGACGAGGAAGTCGCGGCCCGACAGGAACTCGTACTTGGCCTGTTCGCCCAGGGTGCCGGGGTCGTCGGGGTACTCCAGCCACAGCGGACGCACCGCGCCCACACCCGACGTCGCCGCCTCGGCGGACAGGGTGTACATGTACGGCAGCAGCCGCTCCTTCAGCTGCAGGTACTTGCGGTTGATGGAGGTGTACGGCTCACCGTCGAGCCAGGGCTGCTGGTCGGCGGACTTTCCCGTGGTGATGTCCGAGGCCCAGCCGTCCATCGTCATGATGGCCGGCAGGAACGCCTTCCACTGCAGGTCGCGGGCGTACATCTTGGCGTCGTGCCGGTAGATGCTGCCCACGTCACCGGTGTTGTAGGCGATGCCGGACATGGTCGCCCCGGCGTAGGTCGGGATCTGCCAGCGGATGTAGTCCCACGACAGCTTCTGGTCGCCGCTCCACAGCACCCCGCACCGCTGGGCGCCCGCCCAGGACACCGGCAGCCATACGAAACCGCGCGCGTCGCTGTTCTCCTCGATGCCCTTCTTCGCCGCGTCGCAGGCGTCCAGCGCGAACTTGTAACCGTTGCCGACCCAGGCCACGTCCAGCTTGGCCACCCGCTGGCCCGCCTTGACCTGGTCGGCCAGCTTGTCGATGCCGTCCTGGGTCCACAGGCCGAGCTGGGCATGGTGGTCCTGCAGGCCCTTGGCGGTCTGCTCCAGGTTCTCGTACCCGCAGCCGTAACCGTCGTTGACCAGCATCCAGCCGAGCGGCATCCGGTGCTCGGTGTACCCGTCCGCGATCTTCAGCGCGTCCAGCGTGTGCCGCTCTCCCCGGTTGGCGTTGTGGAGGTAGCAGTCGGAGTCGCCGGGTTCGAGACCGTAGACCGGCGGCATGAACGGTTTGCCCACCAGCGCCGTGTACTTGCCGATCACCCGCTTGGCGTCGCCGAGGAAGTAGTAGGCGTCCAGGCGCCGTTCCTGCTGCCCGGTGGTGACCGGCGCGCCGAAGGTGTACACGCCCGGCGCGAAGGTGTTGCGGAAGGCGCCGTAACCCGCGCTGGAGAGGTAGAACGGTTGGGAGTTGTTGTAGCCGCCCTCGTTCCAGTCGAAGCTGTTCGCCACGTACATCGTCCGTCCGCGGTGCGAGAAGCCGCCGTTCTGCTCGCCGCCGCCGAAGAACTGCTCGTCCGCGCCCCGCGCCAGGCTCTGCCGCATCCCGCCGGTCGACCAGCGCAGCGGCTTGTCCTCCTGCCAGATCCGGGTGCGGTTGTCGGGTCTGTACAGGCCGAACCGCAGCGGCTGCTTGTACACGCGCAGGACGGCCTCGGGGGAGCGGATGCCGTAGTAGTCGCCCGCGTCGAAGGACGAGGTGTGCCGCTGGAGCGCGGGCTGCTTGCGCACGATCGCCGTACCCGCCGGATCGCTCAGCGAGCCGGACGGGTCGGCCTGGAGCCGCAGCTGACCGTCCTTCAGGAAGTCGGCGCGGGCCGTGAGCCCCCCGGCCCCGATGGTGTAGCTGCCGTCACCGCCCGAGAAGGACGTGAGGTCGCCGGCGTCCGTGGTCGCGGGCAGGTACGCGGTGCCCGTGAAGGAGTTGTCGTGCACGGCGTACGGCACGACCACCACGTGGTACGTGCCCGACGCCCGCGGGATCACCGTGGCCTCGGGGTCGGCGGTGCCCGCGCTGGACGCCACCTGTTTGCCGTGGTCGTCGTAGACGTACAGGTCGAAGTCGTCCGAGGGGCGTTCCCACTTGATCGACAGCGGGATGCCGCCCTCGGGATTGTCGTCCCAGTAGCCGTCCGGCACCGAGACGGTCAGGTCGAAGCGGTCGCAGACCTTGTTGTCGGGGTCGGCGGCGGCATCGGGGCAGCTCTCGGTGCCGCCGCCGGTGCCTTTGGCGTAGACCGGGCTCTGCCAGCTGACGCTGCTGTGAGCGGGGTCCAGTACGGCGCCCGTGGCGGTGGCGGCCTCTGCGGGCACCGGGCCGGCGAGCACGGTGCCCGCCAGGGCGGTCGCCAGTCCCAGCGGAACCCAGGCCGGCCACGGCACACGATGTCGGAGTCTTCGCACGGCGGAACAGCTCCCCTCAACACCCTTACGGATTGACTGCCCTTGCGGAAAATGCTCAGAGACGCTTGAAATAAGCGCTAATCGAGCAACTTCACGCAGGAAGCCTCGGGTCTGGCGCAGGTTCATGTCAATACCGCCGTGGGTGCCGGACTCCGTGTCAGACCGCGGCCGGCGGTTCTTCCAGGGGCGGCGCGGCGGAAGAAGTCGGCGCGGATACGGTCGGCGACCGCGGAGACCACCCCGCTGCGGTGTCGGCCGGGGCCGCCGCGGGTGCGCAGCGGCCGGTCACCCGTGATCGGCAACCAGGACCCGACGCCCACGGCGGAACGGCCGGGACTGCGGTACGCCGACCGTGACCGACGGCATTACGGACGAGCACGAGCGGAAACGCACCCTGCATGCTGAGTCGTCACCGATGTCCGCATACCCATGGCGAACCTTCCGTCGCCTGGGGCACCCTTGACAGCGTGCGTGCTGTTTCGCGAGGTTTGATCCCTGTTCCGAGGTTCGGGATCCCGGCCGTCGATCGCGCAACGGGCACGTGCGGCGGGGATCGGCGGACACAGGAACCAATGGCAGGACGCGCCCGGCGCGTTATGGGGGGGAGCGATCGCCTATGCGATCCATGAGCCGTGAACCACACGCATCACCGGGCTGTGCCCTCCGCGGCAGACCGCCCGCGAAGCCGGCGGAAGGGCGGTCGAGCTGACGTGCGGATCACCATCCACAGACCCGGCGAGCTGACGTCCGAGCTGCGCGGCGCCTGGCACCGCGCGATGGACGAGTCGCCGGAATACGCCAATCCCTTCCTGGCGCCGGAGTTCGCGATCGGGGTCGGCCGGTTCCGGCGCGGGGCCCGGGTGGCCGTGCTGCGCGAGGGCGCGGAGCCGGCCGGTTTCTTCCCTTACGAACGCGGGCCGTTCGGCACCGGACGGGCCATCGGGCTCGGACTGTCCGACTGCCAGGCCCTGGTGCACCGGCCGGGGATCACCTGGCACCCGCAGGAACTGCTGCGGGCCTGCGGGCTCAGCATCTTCGAGTTCGACCACCTCGTCCAGGAACAGAAACCGTTCGGGCCCCATGTCACCGGCACCTTCGCCTCACCGGTGATCGATGTGAAACCGGGCGACGGCGGCTACCCGGAGTGGCTGCGCGGCGCGTACCCGCGGCTGGCCAAGACGACACTGAAGAAGGAGCGCCGGCTCGGCCGGGACGTGGGCGAAGTGCGGTTCGTGTTCGACGAGCGCGACCCGGAGGTGCTCCGCACCCTCATGCGGTGGAAGTCCGCGCAGTACCGCAGGACCGGCCGCATGGACCGGTTCTCCCGGCCGTGGATCGTCGGCCTGGTCGACCACCTGTTCCATGTCCGCGAGGAGCACTTCACCGGGGTGCTGTCCGTGCTGTACGCGGGCGACCGCCCGGTCGCGGCCCACTTCGGGCCCCGGTCGAGCACGGTCCTGGCGGCCTGGTTCACCGCGTACGACCCCGAACTCCATTACTACTCACCCGGCTTGATGATGCACCTGAGGACCGCCGAGGCGGCCGCCCGGCATGGGGTGACCCTCGTCGACCTCGGCCGCGGCGACAAGGAGTACAAGGACTGGCTGAAGACGCGCGAACTTCGGGTCGGGGAAGGCTTCGCCGACCGGCCGCATCCGGTGGCGCTGGCCCAGCGGCTGTGGCGCAGGCCGGTACGCGGCCTGCGGAACACGGTGCTGGCCCACCCGCGGCTGCGCGACCCCGCCGACCGGCTGCTGAAGACCGTGGGCACAGTGCGTACACGCGCTCTGGAGGCCGCCCGTACGCGCCGCGGCTGACCGGGACGAAGGACCCCGGGGTGATCGGGCATGCTCGGTGTGCTCCGTCTTCCAGCCGTCGATGGGGACCCTGGCTCGGAGTCCCGGGACCATCCGTGTCAGCGCCGGTCGCGGCGGCGTCGGGCGGCGGAACTCGTCGTCGGCCACTCTGCCGGCGAGCTGGGTGGTCCCGGTGGAGGCGTGGCCGAGGCGGCGGACGACTTCGACGGGCGCCGTCATCGACGAGTCCGGTGGCGTGGGCGTGGGCGTGGCGGAGAAGGTGGGGAGGCTCCGCGTCAGGCCGGGCCGAGGACGCAGAACTCGTTGCCTTCCGGGTCGGCCAGGACCTTCCACGGGAAGTCGCCCCGGCCTGCGTCGGGGGGCGTCGCGCCGAGGGCCTTGAGCCGGGCCACCTCGGCCGCTTGACCGTCGAAGGGGTAGGGCGCCAGGTCGAGATGGACGCGGTGCCGCACGTCCTTCAGGTGTGGCGTGCGGAGGAACTCCAGATACGGGCCGACACCCTTGGCGGAGCGCAGCAGCGCATGGTCGTCGGTCACCTCGTGCGGGGTCCAGTCCATCGCCTCGCCCCAGAACCGGGCCATGGCCCGCGGGTCCGCGCAGTCGACGACCACCGCGGCGATCGGCCCGGTGTCCCGGTAGATCTCCCGAGGCTCCGGGACGCAGAACACGTTGCCCTCCGGGTCGGCCAGAACTGTCCGCTGGAGGTCGCCTCGGCCCACGTCGGCGGGCGTCGCGCCGAACTCCTTCAGGCGCGCGACCAACTCCGCGTGATGGGCCGCAGAGGTGGTGGCGAGTTCGATGTGCGCGCGGTGTCTCACCGTTTCGGGGTCCGGGACGGCGACGACATCGACGCGGACGACGGCGGGGTCCGGCCAGGCGGAACCCACGGGCTTGACGCTGGTCGCACCGGGTTCCTCACTGGAAACACTCCAGCCGAGCGCCTCCGACCAGAACCGGCCCAGCGTCGAGTCATCCCGGGCCTTGAAATTCACCTGGAAGAGTTGCAGCGCCATGCCGCCACCCTATAGCCAGGGGTGAACTGACCGTCGGGACGGCTGAATTCGGACGGGCGGCCGGAGGCCGATCACGACTTCCCACCGGGCCGGGGCGGAGCCCGCGGCCGCACGTCGCGTGACTGTCAGAGACGTCCCTCCCCGTCCGTCGGGTCCAGCCGGGAGGGACCCCGAGCCGTCCTCCGTGTGCCTGGAAGGCACCGAAGTCCATGGATTCCCAGCTCGTCTTTCAGAGGGGCAAGAAGGGGCTCGGTGGACACCCGACAAAGACGGTGCGGAGAATGTCGGGTGATCAGGACCGGGGTCGCCGCACGATGGGGCATGGATGACACGACCCTGGTATCCCGCTTCCTGCGAGACGGCTTCGTGAAGTTGGAGGGCGCCGTCGCGCCGCGCGTGCCCGCGGACTGCGCGCGGCTGCTGTGGCGAGAGACGGGCTGCGACCCGGACGATGCGGCGACGTGGACGCAGCCCGTGCACTGGGTGACCGGCATGGCGCAGGGGCCGTTCGCCGCCGCACCCAACTCCCCGTCCCCGCACCGGGCGTACGACCTGCTCGTCGGCGCGGGACGCTGGGAGCCGCGCTACTCGCTGGGCACGTTCCCGCTGCGCTTCCCGCACGAGGAGGAGCCGGACGATGCGGGCTGGCACATCGAGGGGAGCTGTCTGCCGGAGGGCGAGAGCTGGTACTTCACGAATCTGCGCTCCCGGGGCCGGGCGCTGCTGATGCTGTTCCTGTTCAGCGAGGTCGGTGAGGAGGACGCCCCGACCCGGATCCGGGTCGGCTCACACCTCGACGTGCCGAAGGTGCTGGAGAAGTACGGTGAGGGCGGGGCGAGCGGGCTGGCCCTTGCGCCCGATCTGGTGGCCGCGTCCGGCCACCGGCCACTCGCCCTCGCCACCGGGTCCCCGGGCGACGTCTTCCTGTGTCATCGTTCCTGGTGCACGCGGCGCAACCGCACCATGGAGTGCGGCCGCGCTTCATGGCCCAGCCGCCGCTGATGCCGGCCGCGCCGTGTGAACTGGAGCGGGCCGACGGCGCGTACTCACCCGTGGAGATCGCGATCCGTCGGGGCCTGGGACGGGAGACCCCCGGTCCGGACGGGGACGGCACGACTGCAGCGCCGGATAGACGTGGCTACGGGGACAGCCGCGAGCCGAGCGACCGGGGCTCGTGGCCACTCCTCGCAGTGGGACACCGCGGTGACCCTCCGCGACCGCTCCCCAAGATCAGTGCCGGAGAGGTCAGTTGTCGAGGGGTTCGGTTGGCACTCCGTTCCACGGGAGGCTGATGTCGATGAGTGGCCGCACGCCCGCCGCGGCCGTCAGGTTCGCTGAGCGTGTTGCCGAGGAGTTCCCGGTCAGGATCGGGTAGCTCGGGGGACCGCTCCCGGTCGTTCACCTCTTTCCGTGCCACGGCGACTCGATCGGTGAAATGCGGTGCGTCCAGATCGATCTGGCGCAGGGCGGCATGGTGCCGCAGGAGTACGTCTGTGTAGTCGGGTGGCGCGATCTCTGATGCCACAGGTTCGTAGTAGGTCCAGAGTGAGATGGCGAAGGCATCGCGCAAATAGACTCGGGCCTCTACCCGAGGGTCGAGCTCAGCCACCGGAGCGTCGACGTCGGTGAGATGGTGAGCACTCTACTTCGAACTTGGAATCAGCCAGATGCCCAAGAGGTGCGACCCGCGCCAGAAAACCGCACGGGACCAGGCGCAGCGCGACGCGGTCCGAGTTGTGGATAACAACCACATTGTCGACCTGAAGCCCCAGCTCCGAAGCGGTCGCCCGTCCTGCCTCAATTGCGCGGCGGAGGCCTGATGGCTCCATACCGTTCTCCCTGATGGGTGAGTCTTCGTGGACATCATCCGGCGCCCAAACCCCGAACCGGCGATAAGCATCGCAAAGCAGGACCTGCACAGGCCCTACGCGGACGGACTTGCGATGCGCAGGGTCGCCGAGGGGGACGGGGTGGCGGTGTCGGCGGTCCCGGTGATGTCCGTCCACCAGTCGGGGCCGTCCTCGACGTAGCGGAGCAGGACGCCCTCGCGGATCGCCCACGGGCAGACCACGGCCCGGCGCAGCCCCATGAGCTTGAGCGCCGTGTGTCCGACGACGGCACCGGCCAGGCTCTGGGCCGCCCGCGGCGCGGAGATCCCGGGTAGTTGGGCGCGCTCGGCGGCGGGCAGCGCGGCAAGGGTGTGCACCGCCTCGCGTAGATC
Source organism: Streptomyces sp. NPDC006314 (assembly GCF_040613075.1). Taxonomy (NCBI): domain Bacteria; kingdom Bacillati; phylum Actinomycetota; class Actinomycetes; order Kitasatosporales; family Streptomycetaceae; genus Streptomyces; species Streptomyces sp. NPDC006314. Next base: position 99,889 of record NZ_JBEXRL010000017.1, read on the forward strand.
CCGGCAGGCCAACCCCCGCTCCACGAACGGCCCGTATCGCCCGGGCGCGGCGCCGCACAACCGCGCCAGCTGTTGGAACGTACGGGAGCTGACGGCAGCGGTGCGCGGTCGCTCCCAACGGATCCGCGAGGCCACGTCCCGCAGCTCATGGCGGATCCGGCGGCGCAGCTCCTTCAGTTCGCCCGGCCCGGCCGGGCCCTGCGCGCCCAGGTACTCGCGGGTCAGCCGGCTCGCCCCGAGAGGCAGGGAGACGGCGAAGTCGGGCAGCCGTCCCCTGCCGAAGGCCACATCCAGCGAGCCGCCGCCGATGTCGAGCAGCGCCAGCGGCCCCGCGCTCCAGCCCAGCCAGCGGCGGGCGGCCAGGAAGGTCAGCTCGGCCTCGGTCTCGCCCGGCATGGTGCACATGCGGATTCCGGTGCCGGACGCCACCCGTCGCAGGACGTCCTGCCGGTTGGGCGCACTGCGGACCACCGTGGTCGCGAAGGCCAGCGGATCCGCCGCATGCCACCTGCGGGCCGTGGCACCCGCCGCGGCCACCGCCTTGACCAGCCGCTCCACCGCCTCGTCGGCGATGGTGCCGTCCGGACCGACATGCTCGGACAGGCGCAGCTTCCACTTGACGGTGTGCACCGGCAGCGGAACACCACCCTCCACATCCGCGACCACCAACCCGACCGTGTTCGACCCCGCATCCACCACGCTCACCCGCATGGCCGGGAAGTACCCACTTCACCGGCAACGACCCTTCACACAGGGGGCGCGCCGGTGCACAAAGGCCCGCGCGCCTCAGGAACCGGCCGCGCGGCAGTCCGACACGGACCAGTGGCGCGAGGCGTACGCCCGGGAACCCGCGGGCGCCCGCCCGGTGCCCCCGCCCACTGGGCCGCACGCCCGTTGTGTCCTCACCTCCCCCCCCGCGTCCGGCCGGGCTGCGGCCTCGTGAGCCGTCAACCTCCATCCGCGTCCGCCCCGGCTGCTGCGGGATCGTGCGCCGTCCCCCCGGCGGCCGCGTGGGTTCCCCCGGCGTCCGCGTGGGCTCCCTGGCCCCCACGCCGTCACCTCGCCACGCCCACCCCGGCTCCGCCCCCGCGCTGCCGCGCCATGGCCCGAGCGGCCGGGCTCGCGCCGGGGCGCCCCGCACTCCGGCGCTGTCCGGATCTCGGCCCCCGAGTCCCTCGTACGGCCCGCGCTGCCCTTAGATGGTCACGACCACTGTCGGCACGGGGAGCGGCACGTGACCAGAACGGACGCGACGAGGGTACTGGTGATCGGCGGCGGCATCGCGGGTGCCGCGACCGCGCTGGGCCTGCACAAGGCCGGACACGACGTCACCGTGTTCGAGGCGCACCCCGACACGGCCGAGGACATCGGCGCGTTCCTGACCCTGGCGAGCAACGGCATGCGCGCTCTGGCGCAGCTCGACGCCACGGACGCCGTCACGGCGATCGGATTTCCGCTGACTTCCCTCCGGCTGCTCGACAGCCAGGGCACCGAGGTGGCGCACGCACCGCTCGGCGAGGCCACCGACCCCGCCCTGCGCTACCGCTGCGTGCGCCGCGGCGAGCTGAACGCGGCCCTGCAGGGCGAGGCGGCCCGGCGCGGCATCCCGTTTCACCACGGCGCCCGGCTGGAGTCCGTGACGGACGGCCCCGACGGCATCACCGCCCGCTTCGCCGACGGCACCAGCGCCACCGGCGACCTGCTCGTCGGCGCCGACGGACTGAACTCGACCGTGCGCCGGCTCATCACTCCCGGAGTACGGCCCACGTACGCGGGCCAGCGCGTCTTCTACGGCTACAGCGCCACCGCACCCGGGGCCGATCCGACCGGCACCATCACCATGGTCCGGGGCAGCGGGGCAGCCGTCGGTTACGCGGTGTCGCCGACGGGGGAGACGTACTGGTTCGCCCGCGTCGGCGGAGACCCGCTGCCGGCGGGTGCCCCCGCACAGCGGTCCGCGGCGCTGCGTGAGCAGTTGCTGCCACTGCTGCGCAGCGACTCCACACCCGCCGCCGGCCTCGTCGCTGCCGCCGACGACGCGATCACGGTCACCAACGCCAGCGAGCTGCCCCTCGGCGCCACCTGGCGGTCCGGACGCATCCTGCTCATCGGCGACGCGGCCCATGCGGCCTCCCCGGCCACCGGCCAGGGAGCCTCCATGGCCCTGGAGGACGCCGTCGTCCTCGCCAAGGCACTGCGCGATCTGCCCGATCCCGAGAGCGCGTTCGCCGTGTACGAGCGGCACCGCCGCCCGCGGGTGGAGTACAACATCACCGTCAGCGGCGGCATCTCCCGTGGCAGCCGCACCCCGTCCCGCCCGGCTCCCGTCAAGACCCCCATGGCGCCGGACGAGGCACTCATCCGCCAACTCGTCTGGGACACAACGCTGTCCGCGGAGCCGCCCGAGAAGTACTGAGCGGCACGGCACGCTCTCGCGAAGACACGCGTCCGTGAAGGGCGCCCACCCGCACCCACCCGCGCATGCGTCGGCGTACGCCCGCTCGCGAAAGTGCAAGAGGCGGAGCACTGGAGTCCATTGCCGGGGAAACCGCCGGGGCCGGATCGTTCCGGGCAACCGGCCCCTTCCGCACCAAGGAGCACCCGTGCGACTCTTGAGCAGAGCAGGCGGCACCATGGCCGCGACCGCCGCCCTGGTCCTGGGCGGTGGCGCAGCGCGCCCGGCGGCGGCCGTGACCCCGGCCGACGCCACCTACACCGTGACCGTGGGGACCCCGGTACCGTTCGCCCACCCCACGGACACCCCCGCCACCCCGTACGTCGACCAGGACGGCACCTTCCACTACCAGCAGTCCGCCGCGCTCTACGGCGCCGAGGACCCGCGCACTTGGGACTTCTACACCGGCAGGGACTTCGACACCGCCACGTACGACAAGACGCTCAGCAAGGCGGTCGACCCGGCCAACCCCGCCGACCGCAACGACGACACCACCTGGCGCTGCAACAACAGCCCCACCGGCAGGGAGGCGACGTACGCTCCGAGCGGCTCCCGCTACGCGCAGAAGAACTACTGCGACATGTCCGGGGTGTGGGTCGACCCCGACACCGGCTACTGGTACGGCCTGGTGCACAACGAGTTCACCCCGCAGCCCTTCGGCGACGGACTGCACTACGACGCCATCGACTACGCCGTCTCCACCGACCGGGGCCGCACCTGGACCATCAAGGACCATGTGATCACGTCCCCGTACAGCACCGAGCGCGGTGACACGACGGCCTTCCCGAACCAGACGTACTCCTACGGCGACGGGGACCAGCGCCTGTTCGTCGACACCGCCTCCGGATACTTCTACGTCTATTACGGCTCGCGGATCATCGACAAGAGCGGCGGCTGGAAGGCGTTCTACGAGCATGTCGCACGCGCCCCGCTCTCCGCGAAGATGGCGCCCGGCTCCTGGCGCAAGTGGTACGACGGCGCCTGGTCCCAGCCCGGCACCGCCGGCCGGGAGAGCAACATCGTCCCGGTCGACGCCGGCCACCCCACCGGCTACACCCCCGCCTCCGCCGAGTACGACCCGGCCGCCACCGGCACCGCCGCCGAGCAGATCGCGGCCGGGAAGATGCCCCCGACCTCGCCGCTGTTCGTCATGAACATCGCCTACGACGCCTATCTCGGCCTGTACATCGGCGAACCGCAGGCCGTCGACCAGAGCGGCGACTCACCGCAGTACCTGTACGCCACCGACGACCTGGCCACCCAGAAGTGGCACCTCATCGGCGACACCGGCGGCTACACCAACGCCTCCTGGTACCGCTGGTTCCTGGACGGCGCCAACCGCACCGGCTCCACGATCGTCGGCAGGACCTTCCGCTCCTACTGCTCCTTCGGTTGCTCCGACGACGCCTCGGGCGAGTACGTCGACATCACCATCGGCTCCTCCGCGCCCGCAGCCCCACCCGTGGAGACAGGCCGCCGCTACCGCATCGCCAGCGAAGCGGGCCGGTACCTCGCCCAGACCTCCGGCGGCTCCGCCATCACCTCGATCGCCAGGCCCACCGGGTCCGGCCGTGACTCCTGGATCTTCACCCCCACCGGCGATGGCGCCCTCACCGTCGCCAACGCCGCGAGCGGCCGCTTGCTGGGCGTCGACTCCACCGCCACCGCCGGCCGTGCCTGGGGTGCCAGGCCCACCGCCACCGCGGCACGGGCCGGCGGGCCCACCGTCGGACAGCAGTGGTTCGTGCTCCCGGCCTCCTCCGGGGACGGCACCTACCGTCTGGTCAACCGCTACAGCGGCCTCGTGCTCGGCCTCTCCAAGACCTCCGGCCGACTGGCCGAGACCACACCCCCGCGCAACTGGACGGACAGGAGCGGAACCTCCGTCGGCGGCGGCCGCATCGCGGCCGAACAGACCCTGTGCCTCACCCCGAGCGGGGTGTAGCCCGGACCCCGGACCGGGTGCTCCGGCCCGCGGCCCCCCGCCCGCACAGGATTCCCGCCTGTGCGGGCTCGGGCGTACCTCCATGGATCGTTCGACCGGTTCTGCCTATCCTGCGCCCATGTCGATCAACAACGGGGAATCCGGCGACGCACAGCTGGCCGTGACCGCGGCCCAGGCCGGAGCGGCTGTGGTGCGTGACCTGTACGGCAAACGGCTGGAGCGCTATGAGAAGTCCGCCGGTGACTTCGCGACGGAGGCGGACCTCGCCGCCGAGCGGGCCATCCTGGACGTCCTGCGCGAGGCCCGCCCCGAGGATGCGGTGACGGGAGAGGAGAGCGGACGTAGCGGCGCCGCCGGCGCCCGTCGCAGCTGGCTGGTCGACCCGCTGTGCGGCACTCTCAACTACGCCGTGCACACCAGGCTCGTGGGCGTGAACGTCGCGCTGCGTGTGGGCGCGGAGGTCACGGCCGCGGCGACGGCCGACCCATTCAGCGGCGAGGTGTTCTGGACCGACGGCATACGGGCCCAGGTCCGCGGGGACGGCACCGATGCCGAGCTGACGCCCTCGGCCGGCTCCGCGCTGGTGGACGTCAACCTCGACCCGCCGTTCCCGAACGCGCCCGGCTTCCAGGCCGCGCGCCTGCTGGCCGACCCCGGCTTCGCCGAGCGGTTCCGGCCCCGGGTCATTTCCAGCACCCTCGCCGTCGCCTGGGTCGCCGCAGGGCGCAGGGCCGCCTATGTGACCGACGGCGACCTGCGTGACAGCGTGCACTTCGCGGCCGGGATCGCGCTGTGCCGGGCGGCGGGCTGCACGGTGACCGGCCTGTACGGCGAGCCCGTGCACACCGGTGCGGGAGGACTGATCGCCGCCGCCGACGCCGAGACACACGCCGCACTGCTGGAACTGGTCAAGAACCAGGCGGACCGGCGGGGTTGACGCGGACGCGGCTCCGTCGACGTCACCCGCGCCAACGCCAACGCCAACGCCAACGCCATCGTCCTCGGACTCGGCCTCGCCACCCTGGTCCCGGACAAGAACGCGGCCGGACGGTCTTCTGCCGGAACCAGAAGGCGTACGACGCCCCGAACGCCGCCGCCATCACCCACGACGGCATCGTCGGCCACGCGGCCTACAGGGTCGCCGACTCCGTCACCACCCACGAGGCGTGGGGCCTGGGCAGCCACTGCGACCGCCGATCCGTCGATCGTCCAGGCCCACGGCATCCTGATGCCCACCACCCCGGGCATCAGGGTGCACGCCTTTTTCAGCCGTCGGACAGGGTCTCGTGCGGAGCCCGCCGGTAGGTGTCCCGGTAGAGGGCGGCGAAGCGGCCGGGATGGTGGAAGCCCCAGCGGGCGGCGATAGCGGTGACCGTGACACCGCTGCCGGGATCGGCGGCCGCCAGCTCGTGATGGGCGTGCGCGAGCCGTACCCGGCGCAGCTGCGCGAGCGGGGTCGTGTCCAGGTGACGGCGGAAGGCGTACTGCACGGCGCGTACCGTCACATGGGCCGCGGCGGCGATGTCGGCGACCGTGACGGGCTGGTCGGCATGGTCGTCGATGTAGGCGAGAGCGCGCCGCAGTACCGCCGAATGCGCGTCGGCGCGGTCGGCCGCGGTCGGCTCCGGCAGCGCCGTGCTGGGGAACGCGCCCAGGACGCTCGCCGCCAGGTGCTGGGCCGCCGTGGCGGCGATGAGCGGCTGGTCCGCGATCTCCGGATCGGACAGCACCGCGTCGCGCAGATGGGTGATGGTGTGGCTGAGGTGGCGGGCCGCGGCCGCCGAACGCGGCCGATGACCGGTCAGCCGCACCGGCTGCGGGCCGTCCGGGCCGGCGGCCACCTGCGCGAGCAGCGCCGGATCCAGCATCGTGATGTTGTAGCGGGCGTTGCAGATCCGCCCCGAGTACGGCAGGTCCGGCGGGGCGAACAGCACCACGTCACCCGGCCCGAAGGCGTCTTCGACACCGTGGAAGCCGTGGTCCTGCACGGTTCCCTCGTGGACGACGCACAGGCAGATCCTGCCCAGCGGCGTCACCGAATAGCTCATCTCGAAGTCCAGCGCGAGTTCGTCGACGCTCACCGCGGGGATACCGGCACGCCGGATCCGTGCACGGTTCGATCCGGGAGTAGCGCTGCCGATACGCATCCTGGCGTAGGCATGGCTGAGGAAGTCCTCCGTGACGTCCAGGTCGTCGCTGTCGAAAGTGAGCGATTCCATGGCCCCCACTTGCCCCCGAATCTCCGCACCATGTGCCCGCTGACCAGCCCTTTTTCGTTTTCTGTACAGAGGCTGGCCAAGGTGTTCGCCTGGTGGCTGTTCCTGGTGCGGCGTGCTGCGCAGGGTGAACGGCATGATCGGAAGTGACGAGCAGGCGGACCGGCTGAAGGCGCTGGAGGAAGAGGTGAACCAGCTGCGGCGGGCCGTGGTCTCGCACGCGCTCGTCGACCAGGCGATCGGCGTGGTCATGACCGTCGGCGGCCTCACCCCCGAACAGGGCTGGGAGGTCCTGAAACGCGTCTCGCAGCACACCAACGTCAAACTGCGGGAGGTGGCGCGCCTCCTGGTGCGGTGGCCGGCCCGCGGCCGGCTGCCCGAGGCGATCCACCGGGCGCTGACAGCCGCCGTGGAGCACGCGCGCGAGAGCCGCGCCGACAGCCGGGAGGACGAGCCGGAGGTGCGGTGCGGCCAGTTGGGCTGAACCGCGACGCGGCCCTCAGCCCTCGGTGCGGCGCAGGTCCTCCCACGCCCGGCGGCGCAGGTCCGCGTCCCGCAGCACGTCCACGGCCGTGCAGGCCAGCGCCTCCACGACGGCGGTCAGGACACGGCGGCCGCGCTCGGAGGCCGCCGCCTCGGCGAACTCCGGTGTGTGGTCGGAGCCGCCCGCACCCATGATCGCGACGAAGGGATGGATGGCGGGCACCCGGCCGCTGACGTTGCCGATGTCGGACGAGCCCAGGTAGACGCCCGGAGTGGGTGGGGTCAGGCTGATCCCGGCGCGGTCCAGATGCCCGGCGAATCGCTCGGAGAGCACCTCGCTGTCGCGGAAGTGCTCGTACCGCACGCTCGCGCGGTCCATCGTGGCGGTCGTGCCGGTCGCCCGGGCGACGCCCTCGGCGGCGGTGCGCAGCTGTGCCGCCAGCTCGTCCAGGGCAGCGGTGGTGAGCGCCCGCAGTCCGAAACGGCCCTCGGCGTACTCGGGCACGATGTTCGTGGCCGTGCCGCCATGGGTGATGATGCCCTGGACATGGGACCCCGCCGGCAGCCGCCGCCCGAGTGACGACAGCACGTTGAACAGTTCGATCAGCGCCGCCAGCGCGTCGACGCCCTCGGTCGGATTGCCCGTCGGATGCGCGGCCCGACCCCGGAAACCGACCAGGTACTGCTCCTGCGCGGTCAGCGGCGCCCGCATCCAGTCGTACACACCGGGGTGGAACATCAGGGCGGCGTCCACGCCGTCGAAGACCCCGGCCTCCACCTCCAGGGCCTTGCCGCCGCCGCCCTCCTCGGCGGGCGTGCCCACCGTCAGCACCGTTCCCTCGTGCCCGTCCAGCACGGCGTCCGCGACCAGGGCGGCCCCCAGTCCCGCGGCCGCGATCAGATTGTGCCCGCAGGCGTGGCCGAGGCCGGGCAGGGCGTCGTACTCCAGGGGAAAGGCGACGACGGGCCGCCCCCGTCCCGCGCGCGCCGTGAACGCGGTGGGCAGACCGGCGACCTCCCGCCGCACCTCGAACCCCGCGCGCTCCAGCTCGCCCGTGAGCAGCGCCGCCGCCCGGTGTTCGGCGAAGGCGGTCTCCGGGTCCGCGTGCAGGGCCAAGGCCACGGCCCACAACGCGTCGGCGCGTCGCGCGGCCTCCTCCCGGACACGGTGGTAGAGCGACACAAGGCCTCCTGCGGCTCGGCGGGCTCCTTACGTTGGGGGACCGGGTTCCACCCGAACGGCGGCCCGACACCGGCTCGGTGGGTTTGGGGCGCGCGGCGGGTGCAACACGGTGGATGCGGCACCGACCGGCAGGAGGACAGCCATGGAGCACTCACGCGTACCCGTCCTGGAGGCTCTGCAGGAGTTCCGGCGACGAGGGGACGTGGTGTACGGGCCACCCGGGCACAAACAGGGCCGCGGGACCGATCCCCGTGTCGCCGAGATCCTCGGGATGGACGTCTTCCGCTCGGACGTGCTCAGTCTGAACGGGCTCGACGACCGCCGTCAGTCCCAGGGGGTGCTGGAGCAGGCCCAGGAGCTGATGGCCGACGCCGTCGGCGCCGAGCACGCGTTCTTCTCGACCTGCGGCAGTTCTCTGTCGGTGAAGACCGCGATGTGCTCGGTCGCCGGGCCGGGGGAGAAGCTGCTGCTGTCCCGCAACGCGCACAAGTCGGTCATCGCGGCCGTCATCATCAACGGCGTGGAACCGATCTGGGTCCACCCCAAGTTCGACGCCGAACGGCACCTGGCCCACCCGCCCGAGCCCGACGACGTACGCGACCGGCTGCGGGAACACCCGGACGCCAAGGGCATGCTGCTGATCACGCCCACCGACTGGGGCACTTGCGCCGACGTCCGCGGAGTGGCCGACGCCTGCCACGCCTTCGACGTGCCGCTCATCGTGGACGAGGCGTGGGGCGCCCATCTGCCCTTCCATCCGGACCTGCCCGTGTGGGGCATGGACGCGGACGCCGACCTGGTCGTCACCAGCGTCCACAAGATGGGCGCCGCCATCGAGCAGAGTTCGGTCTTCCACCTGCAGCACGACCGGGTCTCGCCCGACGTGCTCAAGCAGCGCGAGGACCTGCTCGGCACCACCAGCGCCTCCTGCCTGGTGTACGCGGCCCTCGACGGCTGGCGGCGGCAGATGGTGGAGCAGGGACGCGAACTGCTGGACGCCGCCCTGCACCGCGCCGAGCGCATCCGGGCCCAACTGCGCGAACTGCCCGAGCTGCGGGTGATGGGCGGAGAGATCATCGAGGAGGGACTGGCCGCCGAGTTCGATCCGCTGAAGATCGTCGTCGACGTACGCGGCCTCGGCATCAGCGGTATGCAGGCCGCCGAGTGGCTGCGCGCGAACCGCCACATCGACGTGGGCGGGTCCGACACCTGCCGGATCAGCGCCTCCATCACCCACTCCGACGACGACGAGACCGAGAAGCTCCTCCTGGAGTCCCTGCGCTCGCTCGTGGAGCGCGCCGACTCCATCGAACGGCAGCCCGCCGTCCGGCTGCCCGAGCCCCGCGCGCTCGAACTGGAACAGGCGGTCCTGCCCCGCGAAGCCTTCTTCGGACCCGCCGAACAGGTGTCCGCCGAACGGGCCGTCGGGCGGATCGCCGCCGAGATGATCAGCCCCTATCCGCCGGGCGTGCCGGTCGTGGCGCCCGGCGAGGTGATCACGGCGGAGATCGTCGACTACCTGCGCAGCGGTGTCGAGCACGGCTTCCTCATCGCGGACGCCGCGGACCCCACCCTCAAGACCCTGCGGGTCGTGGCACGCACATGACCGGCGTATCCCGAACTGCGCGGGCCGGGGCCGGCGCCTAGGGTGACGTATGCGGGCGGGCCGGTGCTTGCCCGCCCCGGGTCAAGAAGCCGGCCCTTCTGGCGAAGACTTTTTCCGGCAGAGGGCCCTTGGCCCCGTCCGGCGGTCTCCGGGTCCAGTGTGTCCGGCGGGCCTGCCGTCCCGGCAACTCGATATGAGACGGCCCGACTTCACCCCGACCGGGAATCCCCCGCGATTCCCGGTTTCGGACGCCCTGGCCCGGGGACCTCGGTACGAGGGCCACGCCGACCCCTTTCATGTGTTCTCTCTGAATTGTTCATGTTGTCGGCTGCATGATCCGGGCCCGGCACCGCGCGTCTTCCTCACCCCGCCCGGGCCGGACCCCCGTGACCAGCGAAGGAACGGTATTGATGAGCGAGACCAACCCTCTCAAGCGAGCGGCGGACAAGGTGGCGGGCGCCCTCCAGGGTGGGCACACCGGACCGGAGGAGGGCATCCCAGGAAAGCCGGGCCCCGAGTCGCCGTCGGTCGCCGAGCCGACCGAGGCTCGGGAGCCGCTGCCCCCGAAGCCCGACCAGAGCGGCCCGGACACCGTCTCACCGACCGGGCAGCCGACCGGCGCCGACCAGGCACGGATGGCGCAGAGCGGCCGCTATCTCACCAACGCCCAGGGCACGCGGCTGTACGACACCGACCACTCACTCAAGGCGGGTCCCCGCGGCCCGGTGCTCCTGCAGGACCACCATCTGCGGGAAAAGGTCATGCACTTCGACCACGAACGCATCCCCGAGCGCGTGGTCCACGCCCGCGGCGCCGGAGCACACGGGGTGTTCCGCAGCTACGGCACGGCGGCGAACGTGACGAAGGCGGCCTTTCTCGCCGAGGACGTCGAGACACCCGTCTTCGTGCGCTTCTCCACCGTGCTGGGCTCCCGCGGCTCTTCCGACACCGTCCGCGACACCCGGGGCTTCGCGACGAAGTTCTACACCAGCGAGGGCGTCTTCGACCTGGTCGGCAACAACATCCCGGTGTTCTTCATCCAGGACGCGATCAAGTTCCCGGACGTCATCCACGCCGGCAAACCGCACCCGGACCGGGAGATCCCGCAGGCGCAGAGCGCGCACGACACCTTCTGGGACTTCGTCACCCTGCACACCGAGGCCACCCACCACACGCTGTGGAACATGTCCGACCGGGGCATCCCGCGCTCGTACCGCACGATGGAGGGCTTCGGCGTCCACACCTTCCGCCTGGTCAACGCCGCCGGTGAGACGACTCTGGTGAAGTTCCACTGGAAGCCGAAGCTGGGCGTGCACTCCCTGGTGTGGGAGGAGGCGCAGATCGTCAACGGCGTCGACCCGGACTTCCACCGCCGGGACCTCGCCGACGCCATCGAGGCGGGCGCCTACCCGGAGTGGGAGTTCGGCATCCAGACCTTCCCCGACACCCCCGACCAGACCTTCGAGGGCATCGACCTGCTGGACCCGACGAACATCGTCCCCGAGGAGCTCGCCCCCGTGCAGCCCATCGGGCTGCTCACCCTGAACCGCAACCCGTCGAACTTCTTCGCCGAGACCGAACAGGTCGCCTTCCACGTCGGCCACCTCGTCCCCGGCATCGACATCACCGACGACCCGCTGCTGGCCGGCCGGCTCTTCTCCTACCTGGACACCCAGATCACCCGCCTGGGCGGCCCCAACTTCCCGCAGCTGCCCATCAACCGGCCGCACGCACCCGTCAACGACATGCTGCGCGACGGCATGCACCAGACGGCCGTGCACCGGGGCGTGGCTCCCTACCGCCCCAACTCCCTGGACGGCGGCTGCCCGTTCACCGCCGGGGCGGACATGGGAGCGTATGTCGAGACACCCGTCCGCGTCCCGGAGGCGACCAAGGTCCGCGAGGCGCCCGAGTCGTTCGACGACCACTTCAGCCAGCCGCGCCGGTTCTGGCTCAGCATGAGCCCGGTGGAGCGCGAGCACATCATCGGGGCCTACACCTTCGAACTCGGCAAGTGCTACGAACAGGCCATCCGGGAGCGGGCGTTGCAGGTCCTGGCCAACATCGACCCGGAGTTGTGCGCGGGCGTCGCCGCCGGCCTCGGCCTGCCCGCCCCGGAGCCCACCGTGCACCTGGCCGACGTCGAGCCGAGCCCCGCCCTCTCCCAGGTCGGCCACACCTGGCCCACGGACGGCCGGATCATCGGCATCATCACCGGGCCCGACGGCGACCTCGACGGCGTACGGGCCGTGCGCCGGGAGGTGCTGGACAGCGGCATGGTGCCGCTCATCGTCGCGCCGACCGGCGGCACCCTGGGCGCGGACACGGACGCCCTGACCGTCCAGCGGACCTACGCCACCGCACGCTCCGTCGAGTTCGACGCCCTGTTGGTGGCCGGCACGCCCGGGGTCGGCGCCGACGCCTACGGCGCCCGCGACGCCAAGGCCGGCCTGCCCGCGACCCAGCAGGCCACCCCCGACCCCCGGGTCGGACTGCTGCTGGCGGAGGCGTTCCGGCACGGCAAGGCCATCGGCGCGGCCAAGGGCGGCGACAGCGCGCTGGAGGCGGCCGGCATCCCGCTCGACGCCCCGGGTGTGGCCGTCGGCGACGGCGCCACGAACGTGCTGCAGCAGCTCATCCGACTGCTCGGCGCGCACAGGGTCTGGGAACGCTTCCCGTCCGCCGCCTGACCGACTCGGTTCGCCCACGGGTCCGGGCCGCCTCGGCGGCCCGGCCTCCCGCTGTGTCCCGCAGTTGTTCGGCCGGCATGGCACCGGACCGGCACGGGACACGACCAGGCCGGCGCCGAACCGGCGCTCGGCCGTTCAGGACGTCGACGTGCGGCAGAGCAACAGGCAGATGTCGTCGTCGTGTTCGGAGTCGTACAGCATCGGCTTCAGCAGGGAGTCGGCCGCCGTGTCCAGGTCCTCCAGGTCCGCGGCGCCGAGCGCCCCCATGGCCTGCGCGAGCCGATCGATGCCGGCGTCGATCCCGGCCGATCGCCGCTCCACCAGGCCGTCGGTGTAGAGCGCGAGTGTGGAGCCCGCCGGCAGCTCGACGGTGTGCTCCTCGTAGTCGTAGGGCATCGGAACGCCCAGCATGATCCCCGGCTTGGCCTCCAGCACCCGCACCTCGCCCCCGGGCGCCCGGGTGAGCGCGGGCGGATGGCCGGCGGCGGCCCAGACCACACCGGGCGCACCGGGCGTGAACCGGGCGATCGCGCAGGTCGCGTACAACTCCGGCTGCTGGTGCCGCAGCATTCGGTGCAGCAGGGTCAGGATCCGGGCGGGCCCGTTGCCCTCGACGGCGTACGCACGCAGGGCGGTGCGCAACTGTCCCATGATCACCGCGGCCCGCAGTCCGTGCCCGGTGACGTCACCTATCACCGCCAGCACGCTGCCGTCCGGCTGTGGGAAGGCGTCGTACCAGTCGCCGCCGATGTTCAGACCGTGCGTGGCCGGCAGATAGCGGGCGGCCAGCGAGAGGCCCGGGGTCGTGGGCAGTTCGGTGAGCTGGGCGCGCTGCAGGGCCTCGGCGACGTCCCGGTGCTGCTCGTACCGGCGGGCGTTGTCGAGCGCGATGCCCGCCCGCCGGGCCACCTCCAGCAGCATCAGGGTGGTGTCCGGGGCGAATCGGTCACCGGGCGCGGTCAGCGTCAGCACGCCCTGCACGGTGCGGGCGCCGAGCGGCAGGCACAGCAGCGGACGGTCCGGCGACAGCGCGGAGGCCGGAAGATCGTCCACCCCCGGGAGTTCACCGGGGTGGGGGCCGGCGTGCTGGGGACGGCCGGTGCGTGCTGCCGTCACCGTGGCCGCCGCCCTTCCGCCCGACGGTGTGCGGTCGTCGTCCACGAGCCAGATGTCCACGTGCCGGGCGTACTCCGGGACCAGCAGCTCGGGGATCCGGCGCAGGATGTCCTCGTGGTCCAGGGAAGCGTTGAGGGCGGCGCTGGCGTTGGCCAGGAAGGTCAGCAGTCGGCGGGCGTTCTCGGCCTCCGCGCGTGCGGTCCGCTCGGCGTCGAGGAGTTCGCGCTGCGACACCGCGGCTGCCTCCAGCTCGGCGTGCAGCGCCAGCACGCCCTGGTTGGTCTGGTGCAGCTCCTCCCGGTGGAAGCTGACCAGCCTCTCCGTCTCGTCCAGGCTCGCCAGGACGGCGGCCGCGTCCTCGTCGGCGGCCAGCAGCGCCTCGGCCAGCCGGTCGTCGTCCAGGTCGGCCGGGCCGGGCAGCGGGCCGGCCACGGGGGAGGGGCAGACGAGCGTGTGCCGCCACGGCGCGGGCCCGGCCAGAGAGATGTGCAGTTCCCCGTCCGTGTGGGCGGCCAGCGTCAGTTCCGTGCGGCCCGCGTCCAGGCCGCGGCGCAACCGGGCGCCGAGCGTGGTCAGGAAGCGGGCGCGGTCGAGCGCGGGCACGCCGGCGTCCGACGCGAGCCGTGCCAGCAGGGCACGGGCCCGGGCCGCGTCGGCGGCGGAGGCGATGGTCCAGGTGTCAGAGGCGGCTGTCATGGGCGCTGGTCCGGCGGTCGGGGGCCAGTACGGCCACGCTGGTGTCGTCGCGTACGGGGCGGGCTGGACTGCCGGCGTCACGCAGGATCGTCGCGGCCACCACCGACGGGTCGTGGGCGAGCAGATGGGGGTCCTCCGGCGGGGACCAGCGGCTGGGCAGTCCGTCGCTGTGCACCACGAGCAGACTGTCCCGGTGCCACGGCACCCTGCGCAAGGGGACGCGCGCCGGGAAGTACGCCCCGACGATCCCCGGGTGGGTGAGGAGGGACGTCCAGGTGTTCCCGGTGCGCAACCGGGCGCCGACGTTGCCGACTCCGGCGAAGGTGAGTTCCGCCCGCTCGGTGTCCACCTGGGCCACGCTGACCGCCGCCCCCCGGGTGGGCCGCAGCACCGTGTGCAGCCGGCGCAGGATGTCCACGGGCGGCAGATGCGCGATGCGGCGTAGTTCCGCCACCGCGGCGCCGGCCGCGTGCGCGGCCTTGGGACCGTGTCCTAGGCCGTCGGCGAGCAGCAGCGTCCGCAGCCCGCCGGAGCGCACCCAGCTCCAGGCGTCCCCGCACTGCTCCGCCTGCGCCAGGGCGACGGTGATCCCGCCCGCGGGCACGTCGCCCACAGGTGTCCCGCGCCCGTCGGGCTCGGGGTCGATCCTGGCCGTCGCCACCGTCCCACGGCCCGGCGCGCTGTACAGGTGGAAGGCGTTCGCGATCCGTCGGCAACTGCCCAGGCCCGCCCCGAGGGAGATGTCCGCGGTGGTGAAGCCGTCCCGCAGCGCGGCGGTGACATCGGCGATACCCGGCCCGTGGTCGAGGGAGAAGAGCTGCACCGAGGTGTCCGCGCCGCCGGAGGGCGGGGCCACGAGGTTCACCACTATGCGGCCCCCGCCCGCGTGCTTGAGCAGATTGGTGGCCAGCTCGGTGGCGACCAGCTCCGCGTCCGCCGTGCGCGGTGGCGCGAGTCCCACGTGAACGCACGCCTCCCGGGCGGCCATCCGGGCGTCCCGGACCCGTGTGGAGTCGTGGACCGGGACCTCCCACACCCGGCTCATCCCACCCCCGGACGCGACGAGGGAACCTGGGACACCCAGGCGACGGCCGTGATGGTCGTGCCCCGGCCGGGCTCGGTCTCCACGGTGAACTCGTGCACAAGCCGCTTCGCGCCGCCCAGCCCCAGCCCGAGGCCGCCCCCGCTGGTGTAGCCGTCGGTCATGGCCAGCTCCAGGTCGCGGATGCCCGGACCGCTGTCGATGAAGCACATCCGCAGGCCCCGGCTACGGCCGTTGTCCAGCGGGGTGATCTCCACCCGCCCGCCGCCGCCGTGCACCAGGGTGTTGCGGGCCAGTTCGCTCGCCGCCGTGACCAGCTTCGTCTGCTGCACCAGACCGAAACCGAGCTGCGCCGCGCACTGCCGCACCTCCTGCCGGACCCAGGCCAGATCCGCGTCCGAGCCGATGGGCAGGCTGGTCGCGGGAGCCTGGCCGGACGTCTGCATCATGTCCCCCTCTGGGACAGCAGTTCCATGGCACGGTCCACATCCAGGGCGGTGACCAGCCCGGGCAGCGTCAGCCCCAGTTCGACCAGGGTGATCGCCACGGCGGGCCGCATCCCGGCCAGGACCGTACGCGCCGCCAGCAGCCGGGCCGTGGAGGCGATCTCCGCGAGCACCCGGCCGAGGAACGAGTCGACGATGTCCACTCCGGAGATGTCGATGACCACGCCGGTCACGCTGCTGGTGGCGATGCGGCTGGTGATGTCGTGGTGAAGCTGCTCGGCCATTTCGTCGTGCAGCTCGCCCTGCAACGAGACGAGCAGGACGTCGCCCAGGGCGAGTACCGGGACCTGGGCCGCCCGGCCGGGAGTGGGCCGGTTCACCGGGCGCTCGCACCCGCGTCCGCACGGGAGACCTCGATGCCCTGCCGGCCCAGTGCGTAGGCCAGCGCGTCGGCCAGCGAGGCGCGGGTGAGCACGGAGCCCAGGTCGATGCCGAGCTGCACGATCGTCTGCGCGATGGCCGGGCGGATACCGGAGACGATGCACTCGGCGCCCATCAGCCGCGCGGCCGCCACCGTCTTCATCAGGTGCTGCGCGACCAGCGAGTCGACCGTGGGGACACCGGTGATGTCGAGGATGGCGTACCGGGCCCGCTGGTCGACGATGGCCTCGAGCAGCGACTCCATGACGACCTGGCTGCGCGCGCTGTCCAGGGTCCCGATCAGCGGTACGGCGACGGTGCCCTCCCACAACTTGATGACGGGGGTGGCCACCTCGAGCAGCTGCTGCCGCTGCCGCTCGATCAGCTCCGCGTTCGCGTCCAGCGCCGTCTCCATCACCACCAGGCGCAGCGTGCCCATCAGCAGGGTCAGTGCCAGCACACCCTCCTGTGCCTGCGGGGCAGCGGGGTCGGCGAACTCCTCGCGCAGCAACTCCACTATCGGAGAGCGCAGTCCGGCCACCTCGCCGGCGATCTGGGCCGGCGTGGATCCGGCTCGGGCCCGGGTCTGGGTCATACGCCCCAACTGATCACGTACCGGGATGAACCCGGACGCTTCGACGTCCTCCAGTCGTCCGCTCGCGGCCACTTCGGAAAGGGCGTCCACCACGGCCTTGCAGGCCTCGACCGCCTCGTCGCGGGAGACCGTGAAGACCGAGCGGAACAAGGGGGCGTCGGCCCAGCGCTGCGCGATCTGTTCGCGGCGCTGCTCCAGGAAGGAGCTCACCAGCTGCGGCGCCGATTCGGCCGCGTGCTGCTCCGGCACTTGCATCTCTCCTCTCGCACAGCCAGGTGCCGCCGCGCTCGGCCGGCCCCGAGTAGATCATTGCCGTCCGACAACAGTAGCCGTCGGGTACGGGCCCGGCCAAACTCCGGGTCAGGCTCCCCGCGCGTCAACTCCGGGGACACCGTCTCACTCCCGGTCGGCGGGGTCGACCACGGGGACCGGGCGCTCACGGCACGGCGGTACCGGGCGCGACGACAGGCCCGACGCGGATGTGCGGAGCGACGGCCCCTCTCTGGGCGTGGCACCGCCTAGTACGCTGACGACCGTCTCAGTGCCTGCAAGAGGGGGACCGTGGCCGCCTTCCGCACCCGCCCGCCGTCCGACGAGGCCGCCCGGGCGACCGTCACCGCCGCGGAGCTGCTGGAAGTGCTGTCGGGACGCGCCCCCACGGTACCCGCGTCCACCTCACAGGTGCGGGTGCTCCTGGTCCTGGAACAGCACGACGGCATCAACCTGCGCACACTCGCCGACAGCCTCGGCACCACGCCTCCGTCCGCGAGCCGGCTGTGCGACCGGCTGGAGAGCACCGGGTTCCTCGAACGGGAGCCCGGCGCCGCCGACCGGCGCGAGGTACGGCTGCGCCTCAGCGGCAGCGGCCGGTCCTTCCTCGCCGACCTGCGCGCCCGCAGGGAGAGGGAGGTGCGGGCCGTTCTGGCCGCCATGCCGCCGGTCAAGAGGAAGGCGCTGCTGGAGGGCCTGGAAGCCTTCTGCGCCGCCGCGGCCACAAGAATCATGGGCCAGGAGGCCGCCCCGGGTGCCTTGCTTCCCCTCGGGCCGGAGGCGGCCGAGGGCTCCCGCCCCCTGGGTGTCCGACCGGCCTGAGCCCCGGCCCATGCCACCGCGGGCTCGTACCGCCACCGGCAAGGGCCGCGGGCGGACGGCTGCCGGCAGGGAGGGCCGGCGGACGGGTCGGCGTCCGTCCGCCGGCACACCCCGGTCTCTCTCCCGCGCACGTCGTCACGGCTCCTTCGGTGCGTCAAGCGGTCTTGGCCCGGCGGCTTCAGCCGCCGGGCCGGTGTCGGTGAGGCGTCTACCCCGAATCACGCCGGACTCTCCTGGCTGTTGCCGACGTCACCCGGGAGTGCGACCGGTCAGAACACGCCGCTGCCCTCCGGGCCGCCGACCTCACCGCGCCACGCCCCGGTCTCCTGACCGCCGCGCTCCTCGATGAACTTCTTGAACCGGTGCAGATCGCCTGAGACGCGCCGCTTGACGAGGCCCAGCTTGTCGCCCACCGTCTCGGTCACGCCCTCGGGTTCGAAGTCGAGCTGGAGCATCACCTTGGTGGTGGAGTCGTCGATGCGGTGGAAGGTGACCACACCGGCCTGCCGCGCCGCTCCGTCCACCGTGGTCCACGCGACCCGCTCGTCGGGCCGCTGCTCGGTGATCGCGGCGTCGAATTCCCGGCGGACGCCGCCGATGTTGGTCACCCAGTGCGTGAGGGTGTCGGTTCGCTGCTCGACGCGCTCGACGCCTTCCATGAACGCCGGGAAGGTCTCGAACTGGGTCCACTGGTTGTAGGCGGTGCTCACCGGCACGTCGACCCGCACGGACTCCTCGACCTGAGACATGAGTGATCCCTCTCATTCCGTCGACTGCGTGAGAGGAACGGGTTCCTGTCTGAGCGCGGGATATGCCTGGGCGGGGCCAAGGAACACGGGTTGTCCACAGGAACGGCTGCCCGAACAGCACGGAGACGGTGCGGGTCGAGGGCGTTGACGGATACCTGAGGGGACCGGCTCAGTCCCGTGCCGCGGCCGGAGCCCCACGGCGGGCCGGCACCGGCTCCGGGGAGGAGGCCCGGCGCCGCCGCAGCAGCAGCCGTCTCGCGGGGCACTCCACCGCCTCGTACAACACCCAGGACAGCGCGAGCGACACGGTGAACGCGGCCGTCGTGACGGCCAGTCCCGCCAGGACCCCGAAGCGCGGCTTCGTGCCCAGCACATGGGTGGCGGCGCGCAGTACCAGCAGGTGAATCATGTAGAAGGCGAACGACAGTTCCCCCAGCCGCACGAGCCGTCGGTGCCGCCACAGCGAGGGCAGCCCGTTCAGGTCCGCGACGGCCGCCGCCGGAATGAGCAGCGTGAACCCGATGATGGTGCACATCGTGGCCGGGTAGCCGGGCGTGACCTGCGGAACGAGGAAGTAGCCGATGAGCGCCAGAGCGAGCGAGGCTTCGAGACCGGGCCCGCGCCACCGGCCGAGGAGCACCAACCGCGCGGTGACCGCGCCGAGCACGAACTCGGGCAGCCGGGCGGCGGGAAACGAGTACAGCGTGTACGTCCACCAGTGGTGGGCGTCCGACCAGGCCAGCACCAGGACCACCGCCGCCGACAGCGCGCCCAGCGCGGTCGACCCGCGCGCGCCGAGCCGGCGCAGCAGCAGGATCAGCAGCGGGAAGGCCGCGTAGAAGAACGCCTCGCAGACCAGGGACCAACTGACCGGGTTCAGCGTCTGCCACCACGGGTGCCACCAGGAGTGCAGCAGCAGCCCGTTGGCCACCGCCTGCTTCAGTGTCGGCCGCGGCTGGCGCGCCAGGGTGTGCGCCATGAGCAGGGCCACGGCCAGGGTGACCAGATGCACCGGGAAGATGCGTGCGACGCGCCGCCGCCAGAAGGCGAGCGCACGGTCGCCGGGCCGCGCCGACCAGGTCAGCACGAATCCGGACAGCACGAAGAAGAACGACACTCCGGTGGCACCGGCACCGAATCCCCAGGACATGAGGCGGCCGCCGGTGCCTCCGAAGTAGCCGAAGTTGTTCACATGGAGACCGAACACGAGCAGCGCCGCCATCCACCGCAGCCCGGTGAGGGACGGCAGGGAGGGCAGGGCGGCAGGTGGGGAGAGCCTGGCGGTCCTCTCGCCGGTTCGGGCGGGCGGCGTCCGGAGCGCCCGGGGCGTCGCCGTGGTCATCGGATCACCTGCCGCAGGGGGTTCGCGTGGGGCATGAGGGGGAATGTTGCCCGTTTTATACCGATATCTCACTGAGCACGGCAAACATCACACTGCTGCCGAACGACCGAGCCCCCGGTATGCCACGGACGGCGGGACCTGGTGCGTCCGTACGGGCGACGGCGGCCACGGCGCCGACCAGCCCGCCCCCGTCCGTTCGGAGAACTCCGCGATCCGGCCCCCATGGCCACCGGGTTCGCGTCGCTTTCCGTGGTGCTAGCCGTCAGTCAGCCGTTCCAGCTGTGCGGTGGCCGCCCCCGCCCGGCGCCGGGCCTCGCGCACGGCCCGGTCGGCCCGCCGAGCCCGCTCCCGCGCCGCCTGCTCGTCGGCGCGGGCCTGCCGCTGCTCGTCCTCGGCGCGCCGCAACTCCGCGCGCAGCTCACGTACCCGCTCCTCCAGGCCGGCCACCCGGGTGCCGGCCTCCTCCGCGTCCCCCTCGGCGGCCTCGGTCTCCTCCTCCCGGGCCCGCAGCTCCCGCTCGGCATCACGCACCGTCCTGCGGGCGTCGGCCAGACGGCGGCGCTCCTCGTCCTCGGCGTGGTTCGCGGGGCTCCTGGCGTCCCGGGCGCGCTTCTTCGGTTCGGCGGCGGGTACGGCGGGCCCACGCCCGAGTACGGCCTCGTCGGTCGCCGGAAAGCCGATCGTGGAGTGGAGTGGCTTCACCAGTCGGCCCGCCGCCCACGCCCGTGCGGCCTCCGGGGCGGCGAGCACGGCGTGCAGGGTCTCCTCGACCTCGCGCTGCACGCCCTCGCCGACCGGGTGCCCGGCCTCGGCGGCCAGCCGCCGGGCCTGCCGGCCGAGCGCGCCGATCACCTCGTTCTGCCGGCGGGCGAGCCGGCGTAGCCGCGGACCGTCCAGTTCGCGGTGGGCGCGGCGCAACTCCTCGCCGAGGCCGACCAGCGGCTGGACCTCCTCCGGCCGCCGGCGCACCAGGAGATTGCTGACCCAGGCGGCCAGGCTCGGCCGCCGCAACGCGCCGATCTCCTTGGCCAGGGCCTGATCGCCTGACCGGCGGGCGTCCAGGGCGCGCTGGTCGCGGGCGGCGACGAACTCCTCCGGCCGCAGCGCGTACAGCTCGTCGGCGACGGCGTCCAGGTCCACCAGCGTCCCTCTCGACTGCCACCCCGGTGATGAGGTCCGAGTCTCGCATGCGGCGGGGTTCTTGTGCCCTGTGGAGGGGTTCATCCGGGTGGTCGTCCTGCAAAAGCGTTGCCCTCGGACTGCCGGGCCGCACGCTTCGGGCAGGTGCGACTTTCGGCGCCGGACCGCCGCCTTGGGACTCCGCGCCGTAGACCGTCGGTCCCGAACCGCAGACCGTCGACGGACGGCGGCGGAGGGCCGGGGCTCGGCAGGGTGGCCGTATGCAGAAGCCTCACGACGGTATGCCGAAGATCCACAGCCGTATGCCGAAGGTCGCCGGAATCAACCGCGCACAGTTCCTGGCCGGCCTGGCGTCCGCCGGGCTCGCCACGGCGGCGCTCCCGTCGGCCGCGGCCCGAGCGAGCGAGGCGCGACGCGGACTGCGGCACCGCGGCGTCGTCTACACGGTGGGCGCCGGCGAGACACCGGGCACGGCCTTCAGTACGACCCGGATGCGACGCGACGTCCGCGTGATCCGCGACGAGTTGCACGCCGACACCGTGGACGTGACCGGGGACGGGGTGGAGCGCCTCACGGCCACCGCCGCCGAGGCCGCGGAGCGGGGCTTGCGGGTCTGGCTCCAGCCGACCCTCGGCGACGCACCCGAGCGGGACGTTCTGGAACACCTCGCCGAGACCGGCCGGTTCGCGGAGCGGCTGCGCCGGCAGGGCGCCGCCGTGGATCTCAGCGTGGGCTGCGAGTTCTGGCTCTTCGTCCCCGGCATCATTCCGGGCGACACCGTCCTCGAACGCATCCGGAACCTGCTCGACGGCCATGTGGACCCCGTCGCGATGCAGCGCCGACTGGACCGCTTCACGGCGAAGGCGGCCTCGGTCGGCCGTTCCGTCTTCCGCGGCCGGCTGAGCTACGCGGCGGCCCAGGACGACCGGGTGGACTGGCGCCTCTTCGACATCATCGGCATCGACTACTACTCGTACTACACGGACAGCGCCGACTACGTACGGGAGTTGAGGCGTCATCTTCGCTGGGGCAAGCCGCTGGCCATCACCGAGTTCGGCACCTGCGCCTACGTCGGCGCACCCGAGACCGCCGGTATGGGCTGGGACGTCGTGGACCACGACAAGCACCCCGAGGAGATCAAGGGTGACCTGGTCCGCAGCGAGCGTACCCAGGCCGAGTACCTCATGCGACTCCTCGACGCCTTCTCCTCGTTGGACCTGTACGCGGCAATGGCCTTCGAGTTCGTGACGCCCGACGCCCCGCACCGCCCGGGCGACCCGCGCCACGACCTGGACATGGCGAGCTACTCCCTCACCAAGACCATCGAGGACCGCCCGTACGACCCCACCTCCGGCTGGCGCTGGGAGCCGAAGGAGGCCTTCCACGCCCTCGCCCGCCGCTACCGCTCCGCGACGCCGGCGGGCTGCTGACCCGCCTGTGCCCGACGGGCGACGGTGACGATCCTCTGGCTCGCCGGTGGGGCGGTCGCCGGTATCGCCCGTCGTCCCGGTGAACGTCACCACGCCACCGGCGACGGCTTCTGACCCGTGCCACAAGCGCAGCGGCCGGCGGCGGCGGTCATCGCCACCGTGTGTCGACGGCTTCCACGCCTCCCCGGCCCGCCCCTGCGGATGCCGGTTCCCGACGACGAACCCGCCCCCCCCCGCGCAGCGCGGCACGGACGGCGGACGGCGAAGCACGTACGTCGCCGTCGGTGGCCAGGAACCGAGACGCGTGGCCGGTCATCGTCGCGAGGTCGAACTCCGATTCCCACGCCGCGTCGGCCGCCGGCCCGCGCCCGGTGCCGCAGCCGACGTCCGGCACAGAGTCCCGGTCATGGGGAACTCCCGGTAGACCGCGTCTTCGGGGGATCGACTGAGTTCCCACGGGTTCAGCAGGTCGTCCGGCGCGTCGGCGTCAGCGGCCGAGTGCATCCCGGCAGTGGCCGCGGGCCGGCGGCGGGTGCCGGCCCGATGCCGCCTTCCGCCCCCACGGCCCCGGTTCACCTGCGCGGAGGGCCCCGGCACGCGTCCGACCCCGGGCGTCCCCGGCCACATCATGCGTGCATGCCGCCGACCGCCCGCCGGACCGCCTCCGCCCGGCACCGCGGGGAAAGCCACGGGGGGGGCAAGACCGGGCGACGGTGCGCATCTCACATTTGTATCGTTCGTTTCCTTGAACCGTTCGTGTTTATGACGGTAGGTTCGCTCCCGTGACCGCCTCCCCGACCCCGACCACCGCCGAGGAACTCCGCAGCGTCGGCCTGCGCGTGACGGCAGCCCGCGTCGCGCTGCTGGAGACCGTCCGGGACGGCGACCACCTCGGCGTCGAGGCGATCGCCTCCGGGGTCCGCGACCGCGTGGGCCACATCTCCCTGCAAGCCGTCTACGAGGCCCTCCACGCCCTCACCGCGGCGGGACTCGTGCGCCGCATCGAGCCGGCCGGCCACCCGGCCCGGTTCGAGGGACGCGTGGGGGACAACCACCACCACATCGTGTGCCGGTCGTGCGGCGCCGTCGCCGACGTCGACTGCGCGGTCGGCGACGCGCCCTGCCTGACCGCCTCCGACGACCGCGGCTTCCTGATCGACGAGGCCGAGGTCGTCTACTGGGGCACCTGCCCCGACTGTTCCACCGGCCGCAGTTCCTGAGCACCGAGTTCCGCAGAGTTCGGAAGGATTGCCATGACTGAGAACCACGACGCGATCGTCACAGACGCGAAGGCGGAGGGAAGTGGCGGTTGCCCCGTCGCCCATGACCGTGCCCTGCACCCGACCCAGGGGGGCGGCAACCGCCAGTGGTGGCCGGAGCGGCTCAACCTGAAGATCCTTGCCAAGAACCCGGCCGTGGCCAACCCGCTCGGTGAGGACTTCGACTACGCCGAGGCCTTCAGGAGTCTGGACCTTCCCGCCGTGAAACGGGACATCGAGGAGGTGCTGACCACCTCTCAGGACTGGTGGCCGGCCGACTTCGGGCACTACGGTCCCTTCATGGTCCGTATGGCCTGGCACAGCGCGGGCACCTACCGCATCAGCGACGGCCGCGGCGGCGCCGGCGCCGGCCAGCAGCGCTTCGCCCCGCTGAACAGCTGGCCGGACAACGCCAACCTGGACAAGGCCCGCCGACTGCTGTGGCCGGTCAAGAAGAAGTACGGCCAGAGCATCTCCTGGGCCGACCTGTTGATCCTCGCCGGCAACGTGGCCCTGGAGTCCATGGGCTTCACGACCTTCGGCTTCGCCGGTGGCCGCGAGGACGTGTGGGAGTCGGAGGAGGACGTCTACTGGGGTCCCGAGACCACCTGGCTCGACGACAAGCGCTACACCGGCGACCGCGAGCTGGAGAACCCGCTCGGCGCCGTCCAGATGGGCCTCATCTACGTCAACCCGGAGGGCCCGAACGGCAATCCTGACCCGCTCGCCGCTGCCCGCGACATCCGTGAGACGTTCCGCCGCATGGCGATGAACGACGAGGAGACCGTCGCCCTGATCGCCGGCGGTCACACCTTCGGCAAGACCCACGGCGCCGGCCCCGCCGACCACGTCGGTGCCGACCCCGAGGCCGCCTCGATGGAGGAGCAGGGCCTGGGCTGGAACAACACCTTCGGCACCGGCAAGGGCGCCGACACCATCACCTCCGGCCTGGAGGTCACCTGGACCACCACGCCGACCCGGTGGAGCAACGGCTTCTTCGACAACCTCTTCGGCTACGAGTGGGAGCTGACCGAGTCCCCGGCCGGCGCCAAGCAGTGGAAGCCGAAGGACGGCGCCGGCGAGGGCACGGTACCCGCCGCCCACGACCCGTCGAAGAAGATCGCCCCGGCGATGCTCACCACGGACCTGGCGCTGCGCTTCGACCCGATCTACGAGCCGATCTCCCGTCGCTTCCACGAGAACCCGCAGGAGTTCGCGGACGCCTTCGCCCGCGCCTGGTACAAGCTCACCCACCGCGACATGGGCCCGAAGTCGCTGTACCTCGGCCCGGAGGTCCCGGAGGAGACCCTGCTGTGGCAGGACCCGCTGCCGGAGCGCGAGGGCGAGCTGATCGACGCCGCCGACATCGCGACCCTCAAGACCAAGCTGCTCGACTCCGGCCTCACCGTCTCCCAACTGGTCACCACCGCTTGGGCGTCCGCCTCGACGTTCCGCGGCAGCGACAAGCGCGGCGGCGCCAACGGTGCCCGCATCCGCCTTCAGCCGCAGCGCGGCTGGGAGGTCAACGAACCCGACCAGCTCGCCCAGGTCCTGCGCACCCTGGAGGGCATCCAGCAGGAGTTCAACGCCTCGTCCGGTGCCAAGAAGGTCTCGCTGGCCGACCTCATCGTCCTCGGCGGTGTCGCGGCCGTGGAGAGGGCCGCCAAGGAGGGCGGCTTCGAGGTGGAGGTTCCCTTCACCCCGGGCCGTGTCGACGCGACCGAGGAACACACCGACACCGAGTCCTTCGAGGCGCTGGAGCCCGCCGCGGACGGCTTCCGCAACTACCTCGGCAAGGGCAACCGCCTGCCGGCCGAGTACCTGTTGCTCGACAAGGCGAACCTGCTCACCCTGAGCGCCCCCGAGACGACCGTCCTCGTCGGCGGCCTGCGCGTGCTGGGCACGGGCCACCAGGGCTCGCAGCTCGGCGTCCTCACCAAGACGCCCGGCGTCCTCACCAACGACTTCTTCGTCAACCTGCTCGACCTGGGCACGACGTGGAAGGCGACCTCCGAGGACCAGACCACGTTCGAGGGCCGCGACGCCGCCACGGGCGAGCTGAAGTGGGCCGGCAGCCGCGCCGACCTCGTCTTCGGCTCCAACTCCGAGCTGCGCGCGCTCGCCGAGGTCTACGCATCGGACGACGCGAAGGAGAAGTTCGTCAAGGACTTCGTCGCCGCGTGGGACAAGGTCATGAACCTCGACCGGTTCGACCTCGTCTGAGCCACCTGAACATGGACGTCCGGATCCGCCCCGCAGGGCAGACCCGGACGTCCTGCCGTCCGGCCATGCCGGAACCGGGCAGCCGCCGGCTGCGCTCCACCCCTCCCGCGCCGCATGTGCTGGTCCTGACCACGTACGACACCGACGCCGACGTCACCCGGGCGATCGAGGCGGGCGCCACCGGCTGTCTGCTGAAGGCCGAACGCCGAGGACCTCTTCACCGCGGATCCACGCAGCCGCCCAAGGCCGCCCGGCGCTCTCACTCCCGGTCGCCGACCGCGTCATGTCCCGGATCCGCGACCCGCGTCCCGCCCTCACACCTCGCGAACGCGACATCCTCACGCACCTCGCCCGGGGCCTGCCCGACCACGCCATCGCCCGTGCCCTCTACATCAGCGAAGCCACGGTCAAGACCCATCTGCGCCGCATCCACGACGAACTCGGCGTGGACAACCGCGTGGGGGCCGTAGCCGTGGCGAAGGAACAGCGCCTGCTGCCCTGACCGGCTCACCATGCTTCCCCGTGGAACGCCCGGGCCCTCAGCGGCGCAGCGCCTCGAACGCCTCGCGCCCCGCGAGCCCGATCGCAAGGTCGATGTCCGGTGCCTGACCGGCCCGCCGGTCCGCGCGGGTGAGCGCGGCCATGGCGACCCGATCGCCGGAGTCCGCCTCGACCACGCCGATCTCGTGCCGCAGGTTCAAGAAGGTGCCCGTCTTGCCGCTCCACCGCAGCGAGTCCGCGCGCAGTTCGCAGGCCAGCCGATGCGTGAAGACCTGAAGCCCCATCAACCGGCGCAGCTCCGCGGTCGCCGACGGGACGGATATCTGGTCGCACCACACGCGCCGCAGCAGGGCGACGAGCGCCGAGGCCGAACCGGAGTTGGCATACGCCGGGTCCAGGGTCTCGAGGGTGTGCCGGCCCGCGCGTTCGTCCCGGACGGCCAGTTCCAGAGCCAGGGAGAAGTTGTCGCCGGCAGCACCGGCGGCGCACTCGTACATGTGGTTCATCCGGTGCCGCACCCGGATGTCCGCGCATCCCCAGGCGCTCAGGCGCGCGTCGACCTCCGCCACCGGCACCAGGTCCAGCAGCGCGTCCGCGGCGGCGTTGTCACTCACCGACAGCGTCAGCTGGAGCAGGTCTCCGACGGCCACGGTGGCCGGGTGCCGGAACGCCGCGAGCCCGGTGGGGCCGACGCTGCTGGTGACCGGGTCGACGGTCACCGGGAGCGCCGGGTCCAGTTCCCCCGTCGCGATCAGGTCCAGCACGACCAGGGCGAGCGGGACCTTCACCACCGATGCGAGCGGTGTCAACTCCCGTATGTCAAAGCCGAGTTGCGCACCGGTGTCGATGTTCCGGGCGAGGAAGGAGCCGTGGACACCGAGGGCCGCCCAGTCCGCGGCGATCGCCTCGGCGACGTCCAGGAGGGCGCCGTCATCACCGACGTACGCCGGCTGGTGCTCCGGTGCCCTGTTCATCCGCGTGCCGCCAGTCGCGCCGCGACATCGTCGCCGTGGTCCGCGGACCGCTGCGCGCCGGGCCCGCAGGCCGCGGCCCCCACGGCCGAGCCGAGCAGCGCGGCCAGCCAGTCCGGCACCTCCGCCGATCCGTGCCGGCCCGGGGGTGCGCTCACGTCGTACCCCCGGTGGAGCGCCCGGTCGCCCAGCGGCGCCCACCGTGCCCCGTGCTGCCGAGCGAACGGCTCTGCGCACAGCAGCAACGCGCGCCCCGCCAGCGTCTCGGCGAGAGCGGTGGCCGCCGGCCCGGCCGGCCGGACCCGCCCCTCGGGCAACCCGGCGCGAGCCGCACCTCTGCCCAACCTGTCCTGGAAGTAAGTCACTTGATCTTCCAGCAGGAGAAGAACCGGAAGCGGGGCGGGGGACTCGGCGGAACGGCTCCGCCTCGGCCGCAGTTCCTCCAGGTGGACCGTACGCCGCGACCCGGGCCCCGTACCCGGCCCCTCCGCCGCCGACGCCAGCCCCAGCGGCACCCGGAACGCGGCCTGCTCCGGAGGGACCCGCAACAGCGCGTAGGCGAGCGAGCCGTCGGCCAGTCCGGAGGCCCTCTCCCCGGGCGGCAGTTCACGCACACCGAGCGTGATCCCGCGCTCGGTACCCGCACGGATGGCGCGGGCCAGGGCCGCCGGGGCGCAGTCCGGGGGCACCCCGACGGCACGTACCCGCGACCGCCGGGCCGAGCGGGCGGCCTGCCGCAGCCGATGGGCCCGGTCCAGCACGTCCCGCGCGTACGGAAGCAGCAGCACCCCCAGCTCCGTGGTCGTGACCTGCCGCCGTGAACGGTCGAACAACAAGCCGCCGAAGTGGCCTTCCAGCGTCTTGATGCGGCGGCTGAGCAGCGGCTGGGCGATCCCGAGCCGGTCGGCCGCCCGGGAGAAGCTCGCTTCGTCGGCGGTCGCGACGTACGCCTCGAGGTGTGCGAGAAGATCCACCCGGCAGTCATATCAATAAGGCATGAGGTGATCAAAGTTCACTCTTGGACATGAGTGGCGTCCAGCTGTTTCGCTGTTCCCGCCGAAGATCCAAGAGCCGTCGGAGCTCCAAGAAGCCGACGGTGGACTCCCTGGGAGGACCGCGCCCATGACCAGCACCGACCGCCCCGCCCCGATGCGCCGACGCGGCCTGCTCAAGGCGGGTCTCGCGTTCACCACCACAGCCGCGGCCGCCACCGCCGCCCCCGCGCCCGCCGCCTCCGCGGCCCCGGACACCGGGTCTCGCGCCGCCGACGCCGAGTTGAGCGAACTGGAGCAGCGGTACGGCGCGCGGCTGGGCGTGTACGCACGCAACGCCCGCACGGGGCGGACCGTGTCGCACCGGGCGGGTGAGCGGTTCCCGATGTGTTCGACGTTCAAGGCGTTCGCCGCGGCGGCGGTCCTGCGCGACCACGGCGGGTGTGCTCCGCTGGACAGGATGGTCCACTATCCGCCGCACGACATCCTGCCCAATTCGCCGAGGACCGAGGAGAACCTGCGGACCGGTATGACCGTTGCGGACCTGTGTGCCGCCGCGATCCAGTACAGCGACAACGCGGCCGGCAACCTGCTGCTGCGTCAGCTCGGCGGCCCCGAGGGTCTCACCCGTTTCTTCCGGTCGCTCGGCGACGAGGTGAGCCGGCTCGACCGGTGGGAGCCCGAGTTGAACACCGCGGTCCCGGGAGACCTGCGCGACACCACGACCCCGAAGGCCATCGGCGGGAGCCTGGAGCGGGTGACCCTCGGCCGGGCCCTGGACGGCACCGACCGGGAACGGCTCGTCACCTGGCTCAAGGGCAACACCACCAGCGCCGCACGGTTCCGCGCCGGGTTGCCGCGGGAGTGGGTCGTAGCGGACAAGACCGGGACCGGCGCCTATGCCACGGCCAACGACATCGGCGTGGCCTGGACGACGCGGAGGACACCGGTGGTGCTGGCAGTGCTGTCGACCAAGAGCACCGGGGACGCGCCGGTGGCCGAGGCGCTCGTGGCCGAGGCGGCGCGCATCGTCGCGCGCACGCTCGCGCCCGGCGAGTAACCACATTCATCTTTCTGAACTCGACCGGCAGGGACTGCCTCCAGGGCATGTCCTGGCACCTCCACGCCTCGAACCCGGCCGGTGACCGGCACGCGATGCCGTCGCCGACGGTAACCACGGTCGCGAGAGGGCGTTCACGGAGGTCAACGGAGATCAGTGCGTCGGCAACCGGCGCTCAGCCGACCGGGTCGCCCGGGGCCACGGGGTGCACCTCCAGGTCCGGGGCGGCCAGCAGGTCTGCGATCAGCGCGGGGGACCCGCCGATGTAGGTGCTGACCAGATCCACGTCACCGCCCAGGCACCAGGCGCGATCCTCGGGCCACCACAGGTCCGGCAGTTCGGCGAACTCGTCCCAGCGCACCGGAGAGACCGCGTCGGCCAGGGTGCCGGCGAGCAGTACCTCGTCCCGGCCGGGCGTCTCGAAGACCGGGACCCCGTCGAAGTCCCAGCGTCCGTACCCGTGCCACAGCCCGAACCAGCAGCGCTCCGGGGTACGGGTGTGCCGGGCGAGCAGGGGAACGAGCGCCTCGGCGACGGCGGGCGGTGTCGGGCCTTCCCACGGGTGTTCGTCCCAGACGCCGGGCAGGCCGTACACGGAGGCGTTGTGATAGTCGAGATCCATCCCGATGACCTCGTGCCACCGCGTGCCCGGCGTCACCCGGGTCCCGTGCGCGGCGGCCACCGTCGACCAGCGCACCGGCCGCTCGTCCAGGGAGGCCGGGTGCAGGATCCGCGCGTACGCGGTGAAACCCGGCGCGGCGACGCCCGCCACCGTGCCGAAGTCGCCGTACCCGGGGCGCCGTTCGGTGAGCCAGTGGGCGGGGGAGAGGTCGGTGGTGCGGACGCGCAGGCGTCCGTACCACTCCGGAGCGGAGTCCCGGTGGACCGGGCGGTGGTCGTTCATCCGCCCAGTCTGCCGTGCCCCGTTCTCGCGTTCCGGGCTTCGGCGTCCCGCGCCGGGCGCCGGCACGGCGGTGCGGCGAGCACCGTGGCGCACCGACGGGCAGGTCAGGCGGCCCGGTACCCCACGTGTCCTCCGGGCACCGTCATCACCGCTGGCATGTCAGCCGGTTCGTCGCCGGGAGTGTGCACCGGGTCCACGGGCAGCGCGGTGAGGTCCGCACGGACGCCGGGTGGGATACGGCAGGCGACGGCTGACTCGCCGCCCGGCCGCGGCCGGGCGGCCGGTGCAGCGCTCCAGCGCCTGCGACGGTGTCAGGCCCGGCCGGTACGCGCGGTGCCCCTGGGCCGGCGTGCCGTCGCCGGCACGGCCCGTACGTCGTAGTACGCCATGGGCCCCTCCGAACCCAGGGCGACCGACGCCCGGCCTCCCGCAGGTCCCGCAGCCGCCAGGCGCGGGCGGCCCGGTCGGCCGGCCGGACCGCGTCGCCGCCCGGGACTCCCTGGTCGCCGCCCCGGACCGTCCACTGGTCCACCGGCCGCGTCCTGCTGGATCCGATCGGGAGCCGGCCTCCCGCGCGGAGTGTGCGGGCATCGTCCGCAAGGCGCTGGGCGAGGGGCGGCACCATCTCGCGGCGGTGAGAAGGCCCGCCGCTGCCAGTACGAGTTTCCCAGTACCGCCAGTAACATGATCACCTTGTCTCTGGGTGTACCAGTCAGTCAACTCGGCGCCGTCCCAGGACGCGCCCTGCCCGGAGAAGTCGATGTCTTCTGTCAACGACGCGTTCGAGAACGCGCGCCTCACGTACGAACAGCACATGCGCACATGCCGCCAGTGCTATGCCGATGCCGCGCCCTGTGCCGTGGCGAAGCATCTCCTGCGGATCTACAACAACGCCCGCCGGGACCGGATGCGCGCCACGGGCCACGACGCGCCGACGGCCTGACGCACACCGGCGGCGCACCGGCGGGCCGCGTCCGGTGAGGCGCCCGCCGCGGAGGGTTTCC
Source organism: Streptomyces sp. NPDC006314 (assembly GCF_040613075.1). Taxonomy (NCBI): domain Bacteria; kingdom Bacillati; phylum Actinomycetota; class Actinomycetes; order Kitasatosporales; family Streptomycetaceae; genus Streptomyces; species Streptomyces sp. NPDC006314. Next base: position 131,449 of record NZ_JBEXRL010000017.1, read on the forward strand.
GCAGCTCGATGGCTTTTCGACGGGCCTGATCAGGGAACCCGACCGGCTGTCCTGTCCGCCCGAGACGCAGGAGGCCGCCGTGACGGACCAGCACGGTGACCGGCCGAACCCGGTCACACAGCATGCCCGCCCTGAATTTCCCTCCCAGGACCAGCCGCACCCCGGCTGGACCGGCCCGATGGACCCGCCGCCCGACCACGGCGAGGAGTCCTACCGTGGCGCCGGCCGGCTGGACGGCCGCAAAACCGTGATCACGGGAGGGGACTCCGGCATCGGCCGGGCGGTGGCGCTCGCCTTCGCCCGCGAGGGTGCCGATGTGCTGTTCACCCATCTCGCCGAGGAGGAGGACGAGGCCCGCGAGACGGCCCGGCTGGTGGAGGACGCGGGCCGCAAGGCGGTCGCGGTGTCCTGCGACATCCGCGACGAGGACAACTGCCGTTCGCTGATCGGGCGATCGGTGTCCGAGTTCGGCCGCATCGACGTCCTCGTGAACAACGCCGCCTACCAGATGTCCCAGCCGGACGGCATCGAGGCGATCAGCACCGAGCAGTTCGACCGCGTGATGCGGACCAACCTGTACGGCATGTTCTGGCTGACCAAGTTCGCCCTGCCGCACATTCCGTCCGGCGGCTGCGTCATCAACTCCACGTCGGTGCAGGCGTACAAGCCCAGTCCGCACCTATTGGACTACGCGATGACGAAGGGCGCGATCGTCACCTTCACACAGGGGCTGGCGCAGATGGTCGCCGAGCGCGGCATCCGGGTCAACGCGGTGGCGCCCGGACCGGTGTGGACGCCGCTCATCCCCGCGACCATGCCGGACACGAAGGACTTCGGGAAGCAGGCCCCGCTCGGCCGTCCCGCCCAGCCCGCCGAACTGGCTCCGGCCTATGTCTACCTGGCCTCACCCCAGGCGAGCTACATCACCGCGGAGATCCTCAACGCCACCGGCGGCACCCCCCTGCCCTGACGTCAGCCCCGTACGCACTCACCCGGCGCGGTACTCGGTCGCCGCGCGCGTCTCCTGTCGGCCAAGCAGCTGGGACGGCGGCTCGTTGAAGAGTTCGAGCAGCCATTGGGCGCCCTGCTCGGCTCCCGGCTCCGTGCCGGAGGTGTCGGGGAACATGCGGCCCCAGGAGGCGGCGCGGCCCAGTGCGCTCAGACGCCAGGCGAGACCGGCCGCGCGACGCAGTTCCGCCGCCGTGCGGCCGGTGCCCGTCCAGGGTTCCAGATAGGCGTCGAGCAGCCGGGGCAGCACCTGTGGCCCGTACCGGTCGCATGCTCGCTCGGCGGGGACCCGCAGGCTGCAGAACGGGTGGGAGACGGTGGCGTCGCCCCAGTCGAAGAAGGTGAACCGCCCGGGTACCGGACGGAACAGCTGCCCGTCGTGCAGGTCGGCGTGGTCGAGGGTGTCCTCGATGCCGACGGAGGCGAGTTCGGCGGACCAGTCCGCGACGCGGGGCCGGAGACCTTCGAGCCGGGCGCGTTCGTCCGGACGCAGCGCGGTGTTCCCGGCGAGCAGCTCGTCGAACACCTCGGGCAGGTCGAGGGTCCGGGCGGAGGGGACGCCCAGCCGCTCGATCTCGCGTCCGTACGGGATCAGGGCGTGCTGCATGCTCGCGTACTGGCGGAGCAGGTCCTCCCAGGTCCCCGGCTCGACCGGCTCCCGGGCGAGCACGTTGCGGAACAGCTCGCCCCCGTCGGGCAGCAGCGTCCAGCCGCGCCCGGCGTCGACGGCCAGCGGCTTCAGTACATGCCCGGGCACCCAGCGGGCCAACGCCGCGGTCAGCGGGCCCTCGAACGCGCTGGCCGGCGGATTCGCCTTGAACCAGACCGCGTCCGGTCCCGCCACGGGCACCCGGACCAGCACGGACCACGGCCGCAGCCGCACCTCGAGGTCGCCGGTCGCGTGCAGGCCGATCGCGGCGAGTCGGTCCTCCACCCAGCCGAGGGCCGAGGCACGCCAGGACTTCAGCTCCCACGGGGTCACCGCGTCCTGGTACTGACCACGGTCCACGGTCATCGAGCGTTCCTGCTGCATCGTGCCATCCCAGCATCGCCGCAGACCAAAGGCCATCGATTTTCCGCACCGTCCCCGGCTCGGCACGATGCGCACGGCCCGGAACCGTTGCGTCCACGCGGCTCGGGCGCTTCGCCCCCACGTCCCGGGCTCGACCTCGCCCGCTCGCCGCGACTCGGCTCCATCCGCACGCCCCCGACTCGGCCTTCTCCGCGCGGACTGCCTCCACGTCATCCGCGCGCCCCCGGCTCACCGGCCGGTCGGCCGGAACAGCGTGGAGTCGGATGACCAGGGCGCGCCACTCCTCGCCGGCACGCGTGCGGGCGGCCGTCAGCTCCGGCGCGGCGACGGACGCGTCCGCGACGCGGACGGGACGGGCTCCACGGGCGAAGTGCGCGTCGATCGCGGCGGTCACACGCGGATGCCGGACCCATTCCCCGCCGATGACGACGGGCTCCGGGCCGGTGAGGAAGGCGGCCGCGCGGTCCGTACCCGACCGCGCGCGTCAGGGCATCCCGGATGAGGCGGGCCCGCTCGTCACCGGCTCGACACCAGCGGCCGCCGGGGCTCGGGCTCGAGTGACCCCGGTGGCGTGGCGTGGCCGCACACCAGAGGACCTGCCCGAAAGAGCTGATCCGGTTGTTCGGCGCCGACGCCGACCGGGAGCGGAGCGCCCACCCGAAGCGGACCTCGGAGCAGATGGGCCGGCCGGCGGTGTAGACGCTCACCGCGCAGCCCGGCCTTGACCGAGGAGGCCCCGGTCCGCACCCCAAGGCGGCGGTCCCCGACTTCGACCCCAGAGGCAACCGTCACTTCAGCGAACCGTCCCTCAGCGCCCTCGGCCGGCGGCGTGTCCAGTCGGCCCTGCTCGACCGGCTGCGCACGGGTACCGGCCACGAGCGTGCCGGCGCGGCGCGGGCCTGGCACTGGACAGGGCTGTCCCCGCGGCGGCAGCCGGGGTGGAGGCCCGGGGCGACGGCACGGCCGATGCCGTCGCCGCCTGGACCGGAGCCGCGCTGCGGGAGTTCGCCGCCCCCGAGCACCTACCGGCGCGCCCCTTCACGAGCTGCCCGGATGCGGTCACCGCGACGTCATCCGCCCCCGAATCCGCCGCCTGGCTGCCGGCCGCCGCCGCGCTGGCGCTCTCGTCACCACGGGCTACGAAGTCCGGTGCCGGCGCAGTCCGTTCAGCGCACCGGGAAGCCGAAGGAGTACCCCTGCTGCTTCAGCCAGGGCAGCAGGGTGCGCAGCGCGGCCACGGTCTGGGAGCGGTCGCCGCCCGCGTCGTGGAAGAGGATCGTGGGCCCGTTGGCCAGCTGGGTCTTGACGGTGGTGATGATGGCGTCGGTGCCCGGCCGCTCGAAGTCCTTGGAGTCGACGTTCCAGCCCAGCGGCCGCATCCCGTGCGAGGCCGCCAGGTGCCGGCTGTAGGGGGTGAAGGCACCGCCAGGGGCCCGGTAGTACATCGGGCGCACGCCACCTGAGGCCTTGGTGATCTGCCGCTCGGCGTCCAGGACCTGCCGCGACTGGTAGGCCTCGGACTTGGTGTCCATCGTGGTGTCGTGCGAGACCGTGTGGTCGCACAGCCGGTGTCCCGCCGCCACCACCTGCCTGACCAGATCCGGGTGCGCCTGTGCCTGGGCGCCGACCATGCAGAACGTCGCCTTCACGCCGTTGTCCCGCAGCAGTTGGAGCACCTGCGGGGTCCACACCGGGTCCGGGCCGTCGTCGATGGTGATGTTGACCGCGCGCTCACCCCCGTCGGAGGCGTGGGCGATGGTGGCGGACACCGACGTCGGCTTCGGCGCGGCGGGCCGCGCCGAGACGCCCGGGTGGGCCGACCCGCCGCCCGGCTGACCGGCCTGCGCGGTCCATACCGAGGTGGCGGCCGCCACCGCGGTGACTCCGACCGCCGCCGTGACCATCCGGCCGTACCATCCCCGCCCGCCATGCCGCGCCATGTTCCGCCCCGCCCCTTGCCGTCTCGATGGGTTCCCGTGCATCTGGCAGGACGGCCGCGGATGCCCACGGGATCCCTCTGTTACCGATCGCGGACAATTCCGCGGCGGTTCCGCGACAGACCCCTCCGGTCCGGGGCCGGAAACCGCCACCGGTCTTCTCCGGCCGTCCTGTTGACGGCGCACCACCGCTTCCCCGACGCTGCACCGCCAGGACCGGTGGGGGGCCGTGGCGGGGCAGCGGACGGCGACACCCGCCCTCGTGGACGGCGTCCGGGAGCAGGCACCGGCCGGTCGCAGCGCGACGGCGGCCGCACGCCCGTACCCCGCAGCCCACAGGGAGCGCTACCGGATCGCCGATCCCGGCCCCGTGACCTGCGGCCCGCCGGTACCCGCACGACCGGCGGCAGGGAGACCGTACGGTTGCGGCAGACGTACCACGGAGCGCCGGCGGGCCCCGCGGAAAACCGGACGCGGACGGAGTGCCGGCTGTGCCAGGCTGGTCGGCCGGCGGAACTCCGCCCCTCGGGACCCCGTCCTTTGGAGCGTCCGATGACGACACCGCCCCGACTGCTTCCCCTGCTGGACCAGTTCGACTTCGCACGCGAGCGCCTCGTGGGCCGGCTGAGCGGACCCGTCATGGACAGCGGCGACGGCACCGGCACCAAGGTCGAACCGATCACCGACGACGAGTACGTCTGGGAACCGGTGCCCGGGTGCTGGTCGGTCAGGCGGCGCGTGGACGGGCCGGGGCCGCGGGCGACCTCCTTGGCCGGTTGCGGGGCATGGGGTCGCGACGCCGCCGCGTACCCGCATCCCTGGCCGCCGCCGGTCACCACCATCGCCTGGCGGCTGAGCCATCTCACCGAGATGCTGGCCCTGCGCGCGGACCACACCGCCGGCACCCACTCGGCGACCCGGGACGAGCATCCCGTCAGCGGGGACGCCACCGGGGCCGTCGCGGCCTTCGAGGCCGCCGCCGACGCATGGCGGCAGGCACTGCTGAGCGCCGACGACGCCGCACTGGACACGGTGGGGTACTGCACCTACCCCTACGGCAGTGACGCGGAGGAACCATTCCTGGAGATCGTGTGGTGGGTCAACCAGGAAGTTCTGCACCACGGAGCCGAGATCGCCCTCCTCCGCGACCTGCACCGGGCGAGCCGGCGGACCTGACGCGCCCTGCCGAGGGGTGTCACTCCCCGCCCCGCGCCGCCCGCACGATCGCCGCTGCCGCCTTGCCCGCCGCAAGCACCGGTGCGGTGCTGCGCGCGGCGCGTCCGAGCATGAAGGCGCCTTCCAGCAGGGCGATGACCGAGCCGGCCGTCTCCCGTGCGGTGCGCTCGGGGATGCCGCCCTGCGCGTAGTAGGCGGCGAGGTGGTCGATCCAGCTGCCGAACACCTCCGAGGCGGCCCGCCGTAGCGGCTCGTTGGTGCTCGCGACCTCCATCGTGACCGTCGCGATGGGACAGGGGTCGGCGAAGTCCAGCTCGGCGAGCGTGCCGGCCGCCGCGGTGAACGCGTCGGCGGTGGCCGCGACCCGGTCCTCGTACGGCGTCATCAGCGCGGTGATCAACCCCAGGTAGACGGCGCCCGAGGTGCGGATCACCTCCTCGCCCAACTGGGCCTTCCCACCGGGAAAGAAATGGTAGATCGACCCGAAGGGCGCACCGGCGGCCTCGGCGATCTGCTTCATGCCCGTGCCGGTATACCCCGTGCGCCGGAACAGCTCGGTCCCGGCACTCACGATGCGCTGCCGGGTCTCATGGGTGCTGGTGGCCTTGCCGTTGCTCAAGGGGAAACCTCCGCGGAGCCGTGTTGCCATCGGGCGGTCGGCGCCTATTGTGTCACTAGAACGATCTATCTAGTGGCAGTCGAGGCAACCAACCGAGTCGGAGGCACGGGTATGCCGGAGGTCGAGCTGAGCGCGGGAACCATCGACTACGAGGACACCGGAGGTGACGGCCCCGTGGTGGTCCTGGTCCACGGCCTCGGCTTCGACGAGTCGGTCTGGGCCGATGTCGTGTACGGACTGCGCCCCGGGTTCCGTGTGGTGGTGCCCGTGCTGCCGATCGGCAGCCACCGGCGTCCCATGCGGCCCGACGCGGACCTGTCCGCCCACGGCATCGCCCGCTTGCTGGCCGAGTTCATGGACCGCCTGGACCTGCGCGACGTCACCCTCGTCCAGAACGACACCGGAACCGCCCAACTCCTCCTCGGCGTCCGGGACGAACGCATCGCCCGGCTCGTTCTGACCTCCTGCGAGGCCCTGGACAACTATCCACCGGGCGTCCAGGGCCGGATCCTGCACACGGCCTGCAGGATCCCCGGCGGACTCTTCCTCCTCGTCCAGTCCTTCCGCTTCCCCTTCCTCGCCCGCATGGAGACCTCGCTCGGCGGAATGGCGAAGAGGCCGCTGCCCAAGGAGCTGATCGCACGCTGGTACGGCCCGCTCCTGACCGACCGGGGTATCCGGCGCGACTTCGCCAAGTTCCTCCGCACCACACAGAAGGACTGCTACCTGAAGGCGGCCGAGAACCTCCCTTCATTCACCCGCCCGGCCCTGGTCGCCTGGGGCGCGGAGGACCGCATGATGCCGCCCGCGACCGGCCGCCGGCTGGCCCGACTCCTGCCGAAGGCCCGCTATGTGGAGATCCCCGACGCCCGCACGCTGGTCCAGCTGGACAACCCCACCGCTCTCACGGAGGAGATCCGGCGCTTCGTCAAGGAAAACCCACTGGCGGGGGAGGGCTGAGCCGCCCGCGCGCCGGGTCACTCTTCGAGAGTGCGGCCGCGCGCCGGTCATCCTTTGAGCGTGCGGCCGCGCGCCGGTCATCCTTCGAGAGTGCGGCCGCGCGCCGGTCATCCTTCGAGCGGCGCGGGCGGCCGCGTGCCATCGGGCCGGAAGGCGACCCGCTCCTCCTCGCGGCGGGCTCCCTCGCCCGAGTACTCAGCGGGTGGATGACGATCAGCACCAGGATGCCGAGCACCGTCATGACCAGGTTCTCGTGGACCGACTCCGTGCCGAATCGGCCCGGTGGAGCACGGGTTCCACGGCGGGCGCGGTGTCCGGCGTGAATGTCCGGAGCCGGCGATATGGGAAGGTCCGAGAAGGGTCCGGAATCGAGTGCCACAGCCGCACGGTGGGCGACGGGGCCGGCGCGCTCGGCCCCCTTCTCTGTGCGACCCGTCACCCGCCCCCGGTCACCGAACGGCGCCCCCGACCCCCGGGAGCACGGACGTCGGCCAGCGTCGTGGCCAGGGACTGCCAGACATGGGTGGCCAGGTCGAGGTTCCGCGCGTCAGTCGCCTGCTGGCCGAGCCGGCGCAGGGCCGCGACGCCCTGATCGGTCCGGCCTTCCAGGATCATCAGCCGGCCCTCGAGGACGGCCAGCCGTACGCGGTCGCCGTAGGGAAGCCGAAGGTCCTCGCCCGACAGCAGGGCGTGACACTGTGCCCGGGCGTCGTCCAACCTTCCCTGATGGAAGGCGATATGGGCTCGAAGAGCGCCCAGCTCCTGTAACTGCGAGGGTGTGCCGACCAGTTCGAGGATGGTCGCGGCCTCGTTCAGCCACCGTTCGGCCGCCTCGACCCGGGGCGGTGACATCTGGACCGCGGCGGCGGCCGCGGCCGTGCGCAGCCGGGTCCACAGGGTCAGGCCGTCGCCGCCCTGGAGCAGGCCGAGAGCCGCCTCCAACCGGGACCGGGCGGTGGCGTGGTCTCCCTGGCGAGCGCTGACCACGGACGCCGTCCACAGCGCTTCGGCCGCCTGAGGGGAAGCGGCGGCGGGCAGCAGGTCCCGCTCCATCTCGCGGACATGCCGGTCGGCAGCGTCCAGTCGTCCCAGCTCGGTCTCGATGGCGATCAGCACCATCAGCGCGGCCATGGTGTCCGCCACCGGCAGGTGTTCACCGCGCGCGATGGCGACCGCGGACACGGCGGCCGGCTCCGCCGCTCGCACCTCCCCCAGGGCGCACAGGCAGCGTGCGTACCGGACGTTGGACCGCACCCGGAGTTCCGGCGCCGCGATCATGTCGCTCAGCTCCATCAGTTCCAGGAGGTGGCCGCGCTCCTGCTCGTAGTCGCCGTCACGGTTGCTGATGCGGCTGAGCAGCCACAGTGCCTGCCAGCGGCCGGCGGGGTCGTCGCGTTCGTCGTCCCGCACCGCCTGGAGCAGGTCCGCGGCGCTGTCCGTGCCGGGCGGTGCCGACGTCGCCACGGCGAGCGCGCGGCTCAGACAGCCGCCGCCGCGAGGCTCGGTCAGTGCGGACACGGCGACGCCGAGTTGCTGTGCGAGATAGGCCACGACGCGTCCGGTGGGCCGGCGTTCACCCGACTCCAGGCGTGACAGGTAACCCGTCGACATGCCCTCGCCGACGACTGCTGCCTGGCTCAGGCCTCGTTCCAGCCTGAGCTTCCTCAGCTGCCGGCCGAAGTGCGGCTGCTCAAGCATTTCGCCCTCTGATCCCGTGAGGTCCTTTTGAGTCTTCTCCGTGCCACGTGTTCACGGGGCGGCGTCCGGAAGGTGCCCATACTTTAGGGAGGGTTGGCAATGGGGGCAACACAGTTGCGAGCGAGAGATTTCCCCCGTGATTTGCCGTGGATTCCTCGCGTGTTGCCTTTGGGCTCCGCCGTCGTCGGCTCGCGGGGTGGCCGAAAAAGAGCCTTGGCCAAAACTGTTGGCAAACCACTCCCAGCGGTAGGCAAACAGTTGCCAAGGTGGTTGTCCGACCCTAACCTCCAAGGTGCCGCCTGAGGCGAGTCCACCCGCTGCCGGGTGCCCGTGCGTCCTGCGGAGGTTCCAAAGTCGAGTGAAGCTGACAACGTTGTCCAAAAGTCGACTGTCATGGTTGTCCATCGATTCAGCATGACCAAGCGCTCCCTCCGACCCCGAGCGCCGATCGCCCGGAAACGGAGTGGGGCATCACAACCCCCACGTGCAAAAGGAAAAGACGGTATGTCCGTGGTCACCACAAGCATCACCGCCTCATCCACCGCCGGCGGAAAGGCGGTCGCCGGCAGCAGCCGCCGGCGCCGTACCTACACGGCCCACGCATCCTCGGAGGACCTGACCATCACCGCCGCGGAAGCGGAATTCGCCGGTCAGTTCGGTTCGAGCCCTGGCGAGATATACGGCAGTGAGCTCTGCGAACTGCTCCACGCGCCGTCCCCCGCACGGCTGCGGCACCGGTTCACCGACCTTTCCGAAGGCCGCTCGGGCTGGTTCGCGGAGCGGGTGACCGGCCGGAACGCCACCGGTCGCGCCTTCTGCGCGGACATGACGGCCATAGCGGTCACCGGGCCGGCCGGGCCGGCCGGGCTGGTCATTCTGCTGCGCCCCACGGGAGACGCGCAGTTGCCGTACCCCTGTGAACAGATGCTCAGCGAACTCGACGCGCGCGTGCTCGAGGGCGTGGCGATCGGTGCGTCGACCGTGCAACTGGCCGGCCGCCTCTACCTGAGTCGCCAAGGAGTCGAATACCGCGTGGGTCTGTTGCTGCGCCGGTTCGACGCTCCCAACCGTCCCGCCCTCGTGGCCCGCGCCCACGCGTTGGGACTGTTCGCAGCCAGGCAGTGGCCTCCCCGTGTACTGCCGGACTTCATCGAGTAGCGGTCACCTCCCCGAGACGGCCGCGGCGGCAGGCCCACCGAGGACCGTCTCGGTCGGGTGGCCGCCGGCGTCTTGGGTGACGTGCCCTAAGCGGCCGAGGGCTGCCAGGCTTCCCGGAACCGGAGACGGGCGCGGTGCAGACGGGACCGTACCGTGCCCACCGGCAGGGAGAGGATCTCGGCCATCTCCTCCTCGTTGAGCCCATAGGCGCGCAGGGTGAGGACCTGTCGGTGGGACGTGGACAGCCGTTCCAGTACGTCGGTGATGTGCACGGCGTCCAGCGGGTTCGCCTGCTGTCCCGACTCGACCCGCAGATACGTTCCCTCCTCGCCCATGCGCTTCGCCGTGCGGACGGCCTCACGGACCGTCACCGAGCGCACCCAACCGTAGAACGCGGTCGGCTCACGCAGGGTACGCAGGCCGCGGTAGACGGCGAGGAGGGCCTCCTGCGTGGCGTCGGCACCGTCGTCGTGAGTGATGGACCGGCACAGCCGGGCGACGTACGGGGTGATCCCGGTCAGCAGCTGGTTCATGGCCTGCTCGTCGCCCGCCTGGGCTCGGGGCAGCAGCGCCAGGGGAGTGGGGATGTCGCTGACGGTGCTCATGTCGGAGGAGGCTCCTTACGGTGGCCGGTGACGTGTGGTGAGCCGGCGACCCGCCCTCAACCCGCCTGTGCGGAGGCGGTCTCGGCGGCGTCGGTGAAGGCGACGAGCCTGTCCAGGACCTCGTCGCGGACAGCTCCCACGAACGACGGGCTGAAACAGGCGGTGAAGTGGGGGAACTCGATGGCGAGCCGTCCCTCGAAGGAGACGACACAGGCCATGACGGGGCTGCGGCCCGTCTGGGGGAAGTACTGCTCACGGGCGGGCACCAGCCGGACGTCGGTGGCCCGGAGCCCGTCCGGCAGCCGGGGGCCGGGGACGACGCCCATGTTCGTGGCGATCACCGTCGCCAGCTGTAGCGCCGGATTGCGGGGGATCTCAGGCGTGATCCGCATCTCGTGGTACGGGCCTCCGCTCGCGACGAAGTCCCTCAGCCGAGCGTGGACGGTGCGGGCCAGCGCGACGGGGTCCGTCTCCCGGGAGACGTCCAGGGTCTGCAGGTGGGTGGTGACGGCGGGCACCATGACCGGGGCGGGCAGCGGCGGTGACAGCCGGGACCGCAGATCGACGGGGGAGAGGCAGCCGAGTGTGCGCGGGCCGCTGCCCGCAAGGCGTCGGCGTGCCGTCGAGAGCAGCGCCGCGCAGATCAGCGCGTGTACGGAAACGCCCGCCTGACGTGCGGTGCGCCGCAGCCGGGTGGTGCGCTCCTCGTCGAGGGTCAGCCGGCCGACCTCGATGCGGCCGTCGCCGGCGGCCGGGGGCGGCACATCGTAGGGAACGAGCTCCACCGGGTGCCGTCGTGTCTCCTCGATGCGCTGCTCGAGGTACCGGGTGGTCTCCGCCTGATCGGCGTCGGGCAGCAACCGGCTGACGGGCTCGGGCCAGTGCGGCGCCTCGCCAGGCAGCCCCGTCGTGGCGCGGGGATCCTCCCCGCCCTCGACCAGAACCCGGTAGCGGTCCCATATCTCGTGGTGCAGCGCGATGCTGCTGTGCCCGTCCGTGATGGTGTGGTCCACCGAGAGGACGAACAGGTGACCATCGCCCTCCGGGGCGCTCACCAGGACCGCGCGGCTCAGCGGCCCACCGAGCGACAGCGGAGTGTTCAGCTCCGCCGCGTAGGCATCCTCCTCGTCGCCGGTCCGGGTGGTCAGCCGTGGCCGCCCGCCCTCGTCCAGGAGGCACAGCCGGAAACCCCCGGCGTCCGGCACGATGCGGGTCCGCAGCGACGGGTGCGCCTGCGTGGTCGCGTCGAACGCCGCCGTCAGCGCTCCGACGTCGATATGACCGCGCAAGGTGCTGGAGAGCACCGCCCTGCTTCTCTGCCCGACGTACAGCGTCTCCACCGGACACAACGCACGGTGCATGTCCTCGGCCCTCTTTCCGTCCGCCCATTCCCGAAACCCCGGATTGCTGACGGCTCGTCACCGCCGCGGGTTCGACTCAACGTTTTCGAGAGTGCATCGCCGGACCGTCGCGAATCCACTCGAGGACAAGCACCGAGCGAAAGTCGCGTAATTTCCCTAAAGCTTGCCGGATCCGGTTCTATCCCGGCCCCCGCGTTCTTCAGGGAAACACTTGAATTCGCCCGCGCCGGGCCGGACGGGCTTGACCGGGTCCGCCCGGATGTCACAGCGTGAGGACCTCGTCAACCGGCGGTGGGGCCGCGACATGGCCACGCCCTCGGCGTGCGACCGTCCTTTCCCGCCCCATGGGCCGAGGTCGCACCCCTGTCCGACCGGCCGGGCTCTTCCCGGCCGGGACATTACGGCTTGCCACGTGAGGGTTGTGCTATGTCACTCCACGAGGAGTCACTCCACGAGGACGAACGTCGACCGCTGTCCGGAGCCCAGGAAGGCCTCTGGTACGCGCAGCGGCTGGCACCCGACAGCGCCGCGTACAACACCGCGGAGGCGGTGGAAATCCACGGCGCCCTCGACACCGGTCTGTTCGAGACCGCGCTGCGCCGCACCGTGGGCGAGGCCGGTACCTTCGCGCTGCGCTTCCTCGACACGGACGACGGCCCCCGATGCCACCCGGCACCGGACGCCGACGACTGGCCGCTGCACCAGGTCGACGTCAGCGACGCCGACGATCCGGAGGGCGCCGCGTGGGAGCTGATCCGCACGGACCTGGCCACCCCGGTGGACCCGGACAAGGGCCCGCTGTTCTCGCACACCCTCCTCACCCTCGCCGCCGATCGGCACATCTGGCTGCTGAGGGCCCATCACATCCTCCTCGACGGCTACAGCTACAAGCTCCTCGGCCGTCGCCTCGCCGACACCTACACCGCGCTCACCGAAGGACGTGAGCCCGCCCCCAGCGGCTTCGCGCCCGTGAGCCGGCTGCGGAGCGAGGAGGAGGCCTACCTTGCCTCCCCCCGCTGCGCTCGCGACCGCGGACACTGGACGCGGCGGCTGGCCGGACTGCCGGAGCCCGCGCGGCTCACCCGCCGCACGGCCGCCCCGCACGCCCCGTTCCTGCGTCACACCGCGGAAGTGGACGCCGCCGACGCGGAGGCCCTGTCCGCCGCCGCGGCCCGGCTGGACGTCACGCGCACCGACCTGCTGACCGCCGCCGTCGCCGCCTACCTGCACCGCATGACCGGCGCCGACGACCTCGTGCTGGGCATGGCCACGATGAGCCGGCTCGGCAGCGCGGCCCTGCGCACCCCGGGCACCACCTCCGACGTCCTGCCGCTGCGCGTGGCCGCCACTCCCGGCACACCCCTCGCCGACTTCGCGCGGGCGGTGGCCGCGGAACTGGCGGCGCTGCGCCGACACCAGCAGTACCGGGGCGAGTTCATCCGCCGCGACCTGGGACTGCTCGGGACCGGGCGCCGGCTGTACGGTCCGGTGCTGAACATCGTCCCGTTCACCGAGACCCTGGCCTTCGGCGGGCACCCGGCGAGCTGGCACCACCTCTCCGGCGGCGCCGTCGACGACCTCCAGATCACCGTGAGGCCGGGTAACCGGCCCGGCGGGCTCTGGCTGGCCTTCGACGCCAACCCCGCCCTGTACGACGAGGACGAACTCGCCCTCCACCGCGACCGGTTCCTGGCCCTGCTGCGCCGGCTGGCGAAGGCCGCGCCCACGACACCGCTCGGGGAGCTGGACCTGCTCCTGCCCGGCGAGCACCTGCGCGACCGGCCCGTGCGGGACTTCCCCGTCACCGCGACGCTCACCGATCTGTTCCGGCGGCAGGTGCACGCCCGGCCCGAGCAGGTGGCGGTCACTCACGAAGGCGAAGAGCTCACCTACGCCGAACTCGACGCCGAGGCCAACCGGCTGGCCCGGCTCCTGGCCGAGCGCGGCGCGGGGCCCGGCCGGGTGGTGGCGCTGGCGCTGCACCGGAGCCTGCGGCTGCTACCGGCCCTGCTGGCAGTCCTCAAGACCGGCGCCGCCTACCTTCCCATGGACCCCGGCCACCCGGCGCAACGCCTGCGGCTGGTCATGGAGGACGCGGCCCCCCTCCTCCTCGTCACCGAGGCCGGCCTCGCCGAACGCCTCGGCGACGGTGTCCCCGCCGTCGTCCTGGACGACCCAGCGGTCGCGGCGGACCTCGCCGCTCGGCCGGCCGACGACCTGACCGACACCGACCGCACGGGCCCGACGAGCCCGGCGGACATCGCGTACATCATCCACACGTCCGGCTCCACCGGCCGCCCCAAGGGCGTGCCCGTCGCGCACGCGAACGTCGTCCGGCTCTTCGCCGCGGCGGCCGAGCACTTCGACTTCGGCGCGGACGACGTCTGGACACTGTTCCACTCCTACGCCTTCGACTTCTCGGTGTGGGAGATCTGGGGCGCCCTCCTGCACGGCGGCCGGCTCGTCGTCGTACCGTACGCCGTCAGCCGCTCCCCCCGGGACTTCCTGAGACTGCTGCACCACGAGGGCGTCACCGTCCTCAACCAGACGCCGTCCGCCTTCGAGCAGCTGATGGACGCGGACAGCGCACAGCCCCCCGGCACTTCACCGGCCCTTGCGGGCGCGCTGCGCCACGTCGTCTTCGGCGGGGAGGCCCTGCGCCCCGGGCGGCTGCGCCCGTGGGCTGGCCGGCACGGCCTCGACCGCCCGGCACTGGTGAACATGTACGGCATCACCGAGACGACCGTGCACGTCACCCACCACCGCATCACCCCGGCCGACCTGGAGGACCCCCGCCGCGGAAGCGTCATCGGCACGCCACTGGCCGATCTACGGGTGTACCTGCTGGACTCCGAGGGCCGGCCGGTGCCGCCGGGCGCCGTCGGCGAGATGTACGTCGCCGGCGCGGGCGTGGCCGCCGGGTACCTGCACCGGCCCGAGCTGACCGCCGAGCGGTTCCTCGACGACCCCTTCGGGCCGCCGGGCGGCCGCATGTACCGCTCCGGCGACCTGGCCCGGCGCCGCGCCGACGGCACCCTCGACTACCTCGGCCGAGCCGACCAGCAGGTACAACTGCGCGGCTTCCGCGTCGAACCCGGCGAGATCGAAGCCGTCCTCGCCCGGCACCCGCGGATCTCCCGGGCCGTCGTCGTCGTACGCCGCGCCGACAACGGCGCCCAGCAGCTCGTCGCCTACACCGTGGCCGCCGGCGGCCGGCCGCCGAGCCCCGCCGAGCTGCGCGCCCACGCCGCCGCCCACCTGCCCGACCACATGGTCCCCGCGGCCTGCGTGCCCGTCGAGACCCTTCCGCTGACCGCCAACGGCAAACTCGATGTCGACGCCCTGCCCGCGCCCGACTTCACCGCCGCAGCGGCCGGCGCACGCCCCGCGACCGCCGAGCAGACGCTGGTGTGCGGCCTGTTCGAGGAGGTGCTGCGGCTGCCCCGGGACACGGTCGGCACGGACGCCAACTTCTTCGACCTGGGCGGCGACTCGCTGCTCGCCACCCGTCTGCTGGCCCGCCTCCGGCATGAGACCAGCGCCGAGGTGCCCATCACCGCCCTGTTCGAGGGACCGACCCCCGCCGCCCTCGGGCAGCGGCTCGGCGACCGGCCCGGCACCGCTCACGGGCGCCCCGTCCTCGGCGAGGCGGACCGCCCCGAACGCGTTCCGCTGTCGTTCGCCCAGGAGCGCATGTGGTTCCTGAACCGGCTCGACGACTCGACGGCGACGTACAACATCCCGCTGGTCGTACCGCTCGGGCCCGCCGTGGACACCGGGGCGCTGCGCGCGGCGCTGGCCGACCTCGCCGACCGGCACGAGAGCCTGCGGACCGTGTTCGCCGAGAGCGAGGGCGTGCCGTACCAGCGGATCCTGCCGCCGGGAGAGCTGCGCCCGCGGCTGCGCTGTGTGGACTGCCCGGCCGACGAGGTCGACGCGCACGTCACCGCGGCCTCCCGGCACCGCTTCGACCTGACCGCCGAAAGCGCCCTACAGGTCTGGCTGTTCGGGACCGGCGGGCAGCGGACACTGCTGCTCGTGCTGCACCACAGCGCGGCCGACGGCTGGTCGCTGCGGCCCCTCGCCGACGACCTGAACGCCGCTTACGCGGCGCGCCGCGCGGGGACGGCCCCCACGTGGCAGGCACTGCCGGTGCAGTACGCGGACTACACCCTCTGGCAGCGTGCCCTGCTCGCGCCCGAACCGGACGGCACGGGACGCCCGGAGCGGCTGACCGCGCACTGGCGCGCGGCACTCGCCGGCCTGCCCGAGGAGTGCACCCTGCCCGGCGACCGGCCCCGTCCGGCTGCACCTCGCGGCGGCGCCCATGTCACGCAGCACGTGGACGCCGCCCTCCACCGGAACCTTCTGGGCCTCGCTGAGCGCGAGGGCGCCAGCCTCTTCATGGTGCTGCACGCCGCGGTCAGCGCCCTGCTCACCCGCTGCGGCGCCGGAGAGGACATCGTGGTCGGCGCTCCGGTCGCCGGCCGTTCGGAACCCGGCCTGGACGACCTGATCGGTCTGATCACCAACACCCTCGTGCTGCGCGCCGACACCTCCGGCGACCCGGGCTTCCGTGAACTGCTGGCGCGGCTGCGCCCGGGCGACCTGGCCGCCCTGGACCATCAGGACCTGCCCTTCGACCGGCTGGTGGACGAACTCAACCCGCCACGCGTGCCCGGCCGCCACCCACTGTTCCAGGTCATGCTGGCCCTGCAGAACAACGAACCCGCCGTGCTCCGGCTGGACGAGCGGGAGGTGCCGCTGCGGCCCACCGCCACCGGCACCGCCAAGTTCGACCTCTTCGTCGACGTCCTCGAACGGCACACCCCGGACGGCACCCCCGAGGGTCTCGAGCTGCATGTCGAGTACGCCACCGACCTCTACGACGCGGCCACGGCCGAGGACTTCGCGCGCGCCCTGCGCCGCTTGCTGCACACCGTGTGCGCGGACCCGGACGTGCGGCTCGGCGGGCTCCCGGCGCCGGGGCCCCGCACCTGCGCCGCGGTGCGCCCGGCCGGCGCCGCCGAGCTGGAGGACGCGGCGCTGTCCGTGCCCGGCATCCGCGACGCGGCCGCCCTGCCCGCGGCCGACGGCAGCCCGCCACGGCTGTTCGTGGTACCGGGCCGCGCGGACGCCACCGAAGGCGTCGAACGGACCCTGGACCGGACCGGCGCCGGCACCGTGCGCGTCACCGCGGTCAACGCACTGCCCCGGACCGCCGACGGCGCTCTCGACACAGCCGCCCTCGACGCCCTGCCCCTGGTCGACGGCGCCGCGGCCGAGGCCTGGCAGCAGCGGCTCTCCCACATCGCCGGCGTGGGCACGGCGGAGGTCGTGGTGGAGAACGCCCCCGGGGAACTGGGCCGCCGGCACGCCGGACCGCCACGCCGCACCCCGCAACCGGCACCGGCCGGCAGCGCCCCCACGGCAACCGACGCGAAACCGGCGCTCAGCGAGGGACCGGAGCCGGCCGAACCCTCCGTGCCCGGCTGGGCCCAGGCCCTGGTACGCGCCGCCGAGCGGGCCCGGGGCGACATCGTGCACGTGCACGCCGACGGCGGCGAGACGCGGCGCGACTACGCGTCCCTCGTCACCGAAGCCTCCCGGGTCCTCGCGGGGCTGAGGCGGGCCGGGCTGCGCCCGGGCGACCAGGTGATCCTCCAGTGCGACGCGAGCCAGGACTTCCTCGCCGTGCTGTGGGGCTGCATCCTCGGCGGTTTCGTCGCCGTCCCGCTGACCGTTCCCGCCTCCTACGCCACGCCCTCGGCGGCGCTCACCAAGCTGGAGGGCATCTGGCGGATGCTCGGCCGGCCCCGGATCGTGTGCTCGCCCGGACTCGAGTCCGGCCTGCGCGACCTGGCGGACCGGCAGCACTGGCCCGCCCTGCGGCTGACGACGGCCGACGCTCTCAGGGACGCACCCGAGGACCGCGACTGGTACGCCGCCGAGCCGGACGACCTCATCCTGATGCTGATGACCTCCGGCAGCACGGGGCTGCCCAAGGCGGTGCGCCTGACCCACCGCAACGTGCTGGCCCGGTCCGCCGCCACCGAGGCCGTGAACGGACTCGGCGAGCGGGACGTCTCCCTGAACTGGATTCCGCTCGACCATGTCACCGGCGTGGTGATGTTCCACCTGAGGGACGTGTACCTGGGCTGCCGGCAGGTCCATGCGCCCACGTCCTGGATCCTCCGGGAGCCGCTTCGCTGGATGGACCTCGCCCACCGGCACCGGGTCACCGTCACCTGGGCCCCCAACTTCGCCTTCGGACTGCTGGCCGAACAGGCCCACCGTTTCCGGGACCGGGAGTGGGACCTGACGCCGATGCGGCTGGTGATGAACGCCGGCGAGGTCGTCGTGGCCACCGCCGCTCGCGGATTCCTGCACGCGCTACGGCCCTTCGGGCTGCCGCAGGACGTGATGCATCCCGGCTGGGGCATGTCGGAGACCTGCTCGGTGGTCACCGACTCCGTCCTGCCGGCAGAGCCGACGGGCACCGACGAGACGTTCGTCAGCTGCGGCCTGCCCTACCCCGGCTTCGCCATGCGGATCGTCGACGAGCACACCACGCTGCTGGCCGAGGGCGACGTGGGCCGGCTCCAGGTCCGCGGCACCTCCGTGACCGGCGGCTACCACGACAACGCGGCCGCCGACGCCGAGGCGTTCACCGACGACGGCTGGTTCGACACCGGCGACCTGGCGTTCCTGCGCGACGGCGAGCTGTACATCACCGGCCGCGCCAAGGACGTCATCATCGTCAACGGCGTCAACCACTACAGCCACGAGATCGAAGCCTGCGTCGAGGAACTGCCCTGCGTCGTCCGCAGCTTCACCGCCGCCTGCGCGGTCCGCTCCGACCCGTCCCGGCCCACCGACGAACTCGCCCTGTTCTTCCACCTCGCCCCGGGACCCGACCGAGCCGCCGCGCTGCGGGAGATCGCCGGCAAGGTGACCCGGGAGATCGGCGTCAGCCCCGCCTTCCTCGTCCCGGTCGACACCGGCGACATCCCGAAGACCGAGATCGGCAAGATCCAGCGGACCAAGCTGCGCAAGAGGTTCGAGGCGGGCGACTTCGACGAAGCGGTCCGCGGAGCCCAGCTGTTGCTGGGCACCGCCGCGACCCTGCCCGACTGGTTCCTGCGGCCGGTATGGCAGCGGGCCGAGCAGCACCGCCCGCGAGCCGCGGCGGCCGGCCGGCACACCCTCGTCCTGGCGGGCGGCGACCCGAGGGCGCGGGACCTCGCCGAACGCCTCGCCCGGTCGCTGCGCGCCGACGGCGGCCTGTGCACCCTGGTCACCGACGGCGCGTCGTACGCGCGGCTGGACGCCGCCCACTACCGGATCCGGCCCGCCGAGGACGCCGACCACGCGGCGCTGCTGCGGGCCCTGGACGCCGACCAGCGGCCGGTCGACGGCATCGTGCACCTCGGCGCGCTGCACACCGGCCCGGCCGACGAGGCATCACCCGACGAGCCGGGCGTCGCCTCCCTGCTGACGCTCGCCCGGGCCCTCGCCGCCCGGCCCGGCGGACCGGGCCCGGCCCACCTGCTGTACGTGACGGCGGGCGCCCAGGCGGTCACCGGGCAGGACCGTCCCGCCCCGGCACACGCCATGGCCGGCGCCGTACTGAAGTCACTGCCCGAGGAGCTGGGCCGGCTGCGCTGCGTCCACCTCGACCTCGACCCGAACGGCGACGAGGACGTCGTACCCCTGCTGTCGGCCGAAGCGGTGAACACACCCGCCGACACGGAGGTCGCCCGGCGCGGCGGACAACGCTACGTCCGCCGACTGGCCGCGCCACCCGACCCGGCAGCTCGCGAGGAACCGTCCGCCGTCGAGGGCTTCCACCTGATCAGCGGGGGACTGGGCGGTGTCGGCACCGCACTCGCCGCCCACCTCCTCCAGACGCCCGGCACCCGGCTCCTGCTCCTCGGGCGTACGCCGCTGCCCGCGGAGGACACCTGGGAGCGGCACCTGGCCGACGGGGCGCCCATGGCCGCCCGCGTCGAGGCCTACCGGCGGCTGCGGGAACTCGGCGACGTGCGGTACCTGTGCGCCGATGTCACCGACGAACGCCAGGTGAGGGCGGCGGTCGACGCGGCCACCGAGGCATGGGGCATGCCCCTGGTGTCGGTACTGCACCTGGCCGGCGCCCTCGTCGAACGACCCGTCGGTGAACTGGACGCCGCCGCCTGGCACGAGGCACTGGACGCGAAGGCCCGCGGCGCCTGGACCCTGCACCGCGTCACCGCAAACCACCCGGTCACCTCCTTCGTCACCTTCTCCTCGGTGAACGGCTACTTCGGCGGCGCCATGAACACCGCCTACGCCGCGGCCAACGCCTACCTCGACGCGCTCGCCCTGCACCGCCGCGCCCTCGGCCTGCCCGCGCAGAGCCTGGCCTGGAGCATGTGGCACGAGCGCGGCATGAGCAGTGGCTACCGGCTCGCCCCGCTCACCGAGGCCCGCGGCTACCGGCTGCTGGACACCACCGCCGCGCTGCGCTCCTTCGACCTCGCCCGTACCCTCGACGAACCCCACCTGCTGATCGGCGCCGACCGCACCGCCCCCTGGGTGCGCAGCCATGTGCTCGAACCCGCCCGACAGGTGCGGCGGCTGGCCGGACGCGTCGCCCTGGAGGAGGGCGCCGACCTCGGCGCGCTGTACCGGGCGGCGGCCGGCGCCGCCGACTGCGACCACTGGGTGCTGCGCGCGGCCGGCAGCGCCGAGCAGCCGGTGGCGGTCTCCGACGCGGGGGAGCGGCTGATCGGCCTGGAGAACCGGCTCGCCGAGCTGTGGTGCGCCGTCCTGGGCCGCGACCGGGTGGGCCGGGACGAGAACTTCTTCGATCTGGGCGGCAATTCACTGCTCCTGATCGCCGCCCAGAGCGCCGTCAACCAGGCCTTCGGCCGCGAGCTGCCGGTCGTCGACCTGTTCGCGCACCCCACCGTGCGCGACCTGGCCCGTCACCTGGCGGCCCTGACCGGGCCGCAGACCGTGGGCGACCCGCGGGCGGCGGACCCGGAGACGTCGCCCCAGCGTGCCGGGACCCCGCCGAGCGGGCTGGACCGCGCCAAGGAACAAGCCCAGCGGCAGCGCGCGGCCCGTGCCCGCCGCTCCGCACGGCACGGGAAGGACCGAGGCGATGCATGAGACCACCCCACCGCAGGACGAGCAGGCACCCGCCGTCGCCGTGATCGGCATGGCCGGCCGATTCCCCGGCGCGGACGACCTGGACGCGTTCTGGGACAACCTGGCCGCCGGACGCGAGTCGGTGCGGCCCATCACCGACGAGGAGTTCCTGGCCGCCGGCGGAGACCGACGCGACCTGGACGACCCGTCGCTGGTCCGCATGGCGTCGGTCGTGGAGGGAATGGACCGCTTCGACTCCGGGTTCTTCGGCTACAGCCCCGCCGAGGCAGCCGTCGTCGACCCCCAGCAGCGGTTGCTGCTGGAGACGGCCTACCACGCGCTGGAGGACGGCGGCTGCCTCGGTCCCACCGCCGACAACGGCACCTTCGGCGTGTACGCGGGCAGCGGTGACAGCCGCTACTACCCCGCCCACGTGCATCCGCGGTACGCCGGGCAGCCCGGGTCGGTGGAACTGGTGCACGCGGCCACCGCCAACTCCCTCGGCACGCTCGCCACCCGCGTCTCCTACGAGCTGGGGCTGACGGGCCCGAGCGTGTCGCTGCAGACGGCCTGCTCCACCGCGCTCGTGGCGGTGCACACCGCCTGCCAGGATCTGCTCGACTACCGGTGCGACACCGCGCTCGCCGCCGCCGCCTCCCTCAACCCCTCGGCACTGCTCGGCTACCGGTACGTGCCCGACGGTCCCTTCTCACCCGACGGCCACTGCCGTGCGTTCGCCGCGGACGCCGCCGGCACCTCCTCCGGCGACGGCGTCGGCGCCGTCGTCCTCAAACGGCTGGAGGACGCCCTGGCGGCCGGCGACCGCATCCGGGCCGTCGTCCGGGGCAGCTCCGTCAACAACGACGGGCGCCGCAAGGTCGGCTTCAGCGCGCCGAGCGCCGCCGGACAGACCGAGGTCGTCCTGGCCGCACAGGCCCAGGCGATGGTCGCAGCCGACACCATCGGCCTGGTCGAGGCGCACGGCACCGCCACCCGGCTCGGCGACCCCATCGAAGTGTCCGCGCTCACCGAGGCCTTCCGGCAGTCCACGCGGCGACGCGGCTACTGCGCCCTGGGCTCGGTGAAGACCAACATCGGCCACCTGGGAGCGGCCGCCGGGATCGCCGGGTTCATCAAGACGGTCCTCGCCCTGGAACACCGGCAGATCCCACCCAGCCTGCACTTCGAACAGCCCAACCCGCTGATCGACTTCGCCGCCGGCCCCTTCCGGGTGCCCACCGCCCTGGAGGACTGGCCCGCCGCGGACCACCCGCGGCGGGCCGCGATCAGCGCCTTCGGCATCGGCGGCACCAACGCCCACGTCATCCTGGAGGAGGCACCGCGCCCCCTGCCCGCCCCGCCGCGTGCGCCCGAGGACGGCCGCCGCCTGGTGCTGCCGCTGTCCGCGCGCACGTCCGGCGCCCTGCGCGGCCAGGCCGAGGGGCTCGCCCGCCACCTGGAGCGGCGGCCGGACCTGCGCCTGGACGACGTCGCGCACTCCCTGCGCACCGGCCGGCCTGCGCTGCGCCACCGCCTGGCGGTGACGGCCGCCTCCCGAGACGAGGCCCTGTCGGCGCTGCGCACCGCCGTACCCGGCACCCCGCCCCGGTCGGACGAGCCCACCCAGGTGGCGTTCCTGCTGCCGGGCGGCGGCACCCAGTACCCGGGCATGGGAGCGGAGCTCTACCGCGAGTACGACGTCTACCGCGACGCCGTCGACGAGTGCGCGCGCATCCTGCGCCCCGTTCTCGGTGCCGATCTGCGCACCCCCCTGTACGAGCAGCGGCAGTCCGACGACACGAGCGTGTTCCTCGCCCTGGTGGTGACCGAATACGCCCTCGCCCGCACCCTCATGGCGGCCGGCGTGCGCCCGGACGCGCTCATCGGCCACTCGCTCGGCGAGTACACGGCCGCCTGCCTGGCCGGGACCATCGACCTCGACGACATGCTGCCCCTGGTCACCGAGCGGATCCGCCTGATCAGCTCCGCCGGCGGGGCGACCGTCGGGGTGGCGGCGCCGGTCGAGGAGGTGCTGCCGCTCCTCGACGGCGAGCTGTCCCTGGCCGCGGTGAACGGCCCCGCCGCCTGCACCGTCGCCGGACACGACGCCGCCGTGGCGCGTCTGGAGACCGAACTGGCCCGCCGGGAGATGCCGTTCCGCCGGCTGCGCATACCCGCCGCCGCCCACTCCCACGTCCTGGACCCGGTGCTGGAGACGTACGAGAAACATCTGCGCGGCGTCACCCTGCGCCCACCCCGGATCCCGTTCGTCACCAACGTCACCGGTACCTGGATCACCGACGCCCAGGCGACCTCCGTCCGGCACTGGATCGACCACACCCGCCACACGGTGCGGTTCGCCGACGGCATCACGGCCCTGTGGCAGCGCGGGCGCCCCGTCCTGGTGGAGATCGGACCGGCGGACACCCTGACCAAGCTGGCCATGGCCCAGCTGGCGCCCGAGACACCGGTGACGGTG
The DNA here is from genome assembly GCF_040613075.1 of Streptomyces sp. NPDC006314. Taxonomy (NCBI): domain Bacteria; kingdom Bacillati; phylum Actinomycetota; class Actinomycetes; order Kitasatosporales; family Streptomycetaceae; genus Streptomyces; species Streptomyces sp. NPDC006314. The sequence goes on from NZ_JBEXRL010000017.1 coordinate 154,618, forward strand.
ACCACCATGCGGCACGCCAAGGCCGACGCCGCCGACGGGTTCGTGCTCGCCGAGGCGCTGGGACAGCTGTGGAGCGCGGGCGTGGACACCGCGCTGCCGCCGGTGCCGGGAACGCCCCGGCGGGTACCTCTGCCCCCCTACGCGTTCGAACGGCACCGCCACTGGATCGACGCCCCCGGCGCCCGCACCGACCCGGGCACGCCGGACCCCGCTGCCGCGGCGGACACCGGGCCGGTCCTCGGTCCGCGGCCCCGGCTCACGACCGAGCACATGCCCCCGCGTACCGACCTCGAACAGGTGGTCACCCGGATGTGGGAGGAGACCCTCGGCATCGGCGGCATCGGCGTGCACGACAACTTCTTCGACCTGGGCGGCGACTCGATGCGCGCCGTCCTGCTGGCGGGCCGGCTGCGGCAGGCAGGCGTGCTCGACGTCCCCGCCGCGGCGCTGCTGGCCGCGCCCACCGTCGCCGGTGTCCTCGCCGCGACCGACGACACCGGCGCGCAGCCGGTGCGCGGCGGCGTGAACGCCCTCGGACCGCTGCTGCCGCTGCGCACCGAGGGCAGTGCCGCACCGCTGTTCTGCGTCCACCCCGGGGCAGGCGTGGCCTGGCGTTACACCGGCCTGCTGCCCCACCTGGGCGGCGACCAGCCGGTCTACGGCATCCAGGCCGCGGGTCTCGACGGCTCCCGGCCGCCCGCACGGGACGCCGCCGCCATGGTCGCCTCCTACGTCGACCTCGTCCGCGATGTGCAACCGCACGGCCCCTACCGGCTGCTGGGCTGGTCGTACGGCGGATTCGTGGCACACGCGATGGCCTGCGCCCTGCAGGAGCGGGGCGAGCGGGTGGAACTGCTGGCGATGCTGGACGCCCCGCAGCCGTACGGCACCGGATACGACGCCGCGGCCGCCGAACGGCAGGTGGCGGCCCTGCTGATGAGGGTGGCCGGCCTGCCGGCGGAGCCGAACGCGGCCGAACCCCCGGACGTGGCCGCCGTCCTCGACCGCATCGACGCGAACGTGACGGCGGATCCGACGAGTTCGCCGGTGACCCGCGCGGAGGCGGCGGCCATCGCCGCGGTCATGCGGAACAACCTGCGCATCGCGCCCCAGTTCGGGCCCGGCGTCTTCCGCGGAGACGTGCTGTTCTTCAGCGCGGCCCAGGAGCGGGCCACGGACTTCCACGGCGACCTGGCCGTGCTGCCCGGCAAGGCCGACGGCTGGCGGCCCCACGTCGACGGGACCCTCCACACCCACCGTGTGCCGTGCGGGCACTACGAGATGACCGAAACCGAACCCATCGCGTTGATCGGCGCCGCGGTCGCCAAGGCGCTGCGCCGGGCCGGCGACCCGCCCACCGGCCCCACACCCGTCCTCCCGCCCCCAGGGGGCCCCGACCGTCCAGGAGATCCCACGTGACCGCGATCGCGACCCAGGACCTCTACGCACTCGGAGACGCGCCGGAACTCGGCACCGTGCCGAGGAAGATGTTCGCCTCGCTCATCCGCCGTGAACGCTACGGGCAGCCCGTTGACGCCTTCCGCACCGAGATCGTCGACGTGCCCCCGGTCCGGCGCGGGCAGGTGCTCGTCAAGGTGATGGCGGCCGGCGTCAACTACAACAACGTCTGGGCGGCGCTGGGACACCCGCTCGACGTGATCGCCGCCCGGCAGAAGGCCGGTGCCGCCGAGGACTTCCATATCGGTGGCTCCGACCTGTCCGGCATCGTGTGGGCCGTGGGCGAGGACGTGCGCGGCGTGCGGCTCGGCGACGAGGTCGTCGTGCTCGCCAGCCGCTGGGACGAGTCGGCCGAGGACATCCGCCTCGGCGGCGACCCGGCCTTCTCCACCACCCAGCGGGTGTGGGGATACGAGGAGAACTACGGATCCTTCGCCCAGTTCGCGGTCGTCGACGACTACATGTGCCACCCGAAGCCCGCCCGGCTGTCCTGGGCGGAGGCCGCCTGCTACATGGCGACGGCGGCCACCGCCTACCGTCAGCTGTTCGGCTGGGAGCCGCACACGGTCCGGCCCGGCGACCCGGTGCTGATCTGGGGAGGCGCCGGCGGCCTCGGCAGCATCGCCATCCAACTCGTCCGGCACGTCGGCGGCATCCCGGTCGCGGTCGTCTCCAGCGAGGAGCGCGGCGAGTTCTGCGTGAGGCTCGGCGCCAAGGGGTGGATCGACCGGCGTGAGTTCGAGCACTGGGGCCGGATGCCGGACACGTCGGACGAGGCGGCGATGGGCCGCTGGCTGGCCGGGGCCCGCGCCTTCGGGCGTCGCTTCTGGGAGGTGCTCGGCGAGCGGCGCAGCCCGCGCGTCGTGCTGGAGCACTCGGGAGCCGACACCATTCCCACGTCCATGTACCTGTGCGACAACGGGGGCATGGTGGTCATCTGCGGCGGCACCACCGGCTACAACGGCGACGTGGACCTGCGGTTTCTGTGGATGCGGCAGAAGCGCCTGCAGGGCTCGCACGTGGCGAGCGCCCGCGAGGCACGGGAGGTGACCCGGCTGATCGACCAGGGCGTCGTCGACCCGTGTCTGTCACGGACCTTCGGGTTCGAGGAGATCGGCCTGGCGCACCAGCTCATCCATGACAACCGCCACCCGGCGGGGAACATGGCGGTCCTGGTCAACGCGCCGGCGTAGCGGACCATGCGGGGGCCGGCGGGCGAGCCGCCGGCCCCCTGTGCGCAGGTGGGCCGCGCGGTCAGCGGCCGGCCCAGCCGAGGACCGTACTGAAGACGCCCGGGCCGGCCGCGATCACGTGGACGTGCACGGCGAGTCCCGCATGGGCCCGCGCCTCGACCCGGAACCCGTCCGCGCGCGGCGACGCCCGCAGGTCTCGCAGGCTCCTCAGCGCACCGCCGGCCAGGTCCTCCTGGTGCGTGTGCAGGGCCTTCCACGCGGCTTCCTTCGCCGAGAACAGCGACGTCACCGACCACGGTGTGGCCCCCGGCCGGGTGGCGCGCAGCAGTTCCTCCTCGTCCTCGCGCAGCACCAGCCGGGCCGCGCCGGCCGGAAGCGGACGCAGTTCCAGATCACAGCCGAGCGGGGTGTCACGACCCGGCGCGCGGGCCACGGCGACCGCGACGCCCGCACTGTGCGAGATCGACGCCGCCCGTCCGGGCGGGAAGCGCGGCAGCCGGCCCGCACGCGGAATCTCCCCGCAGTCCAGCCCCACCGCGCGCAGCGCACGGCGTGCGGCGAGCCGGCCGGCGAGGAACTCCAGACGGCGGTGCGGCGGCATCGAAGCGACCGCGGACGCTTCGCCGGGCCCGGCGGGCGCGAGGCGCGGTTCGGTGCTGACGGCGACTCCAGGACCGAGCCCGGCCGCCGCCAGCTCCGGCCGCAGCCCGCGCAGTCGGGCGGACACGAGGGAGCCCCGTCCGGCCGCCGCGTCGGCGCGGCGGCCGGCGCGCGCCGTGGCGGGGCGGGGGTCCGGCCGCCGCCCGGGCAAGCCGGGAGGG
>NZ_JBEXRL010000018.1:0-153580 GCF_040613075.1 Streptomyces sp. NPDC006314
CACCGCTCTCACAGAAGGTCTGTAGGACCGTGTTGGGGATAGGTGTCTTCACTCGACGCTGCCCGGCCACCGAGCGCTGCTACTACCGGATTAGGATCAGGCGGACACGGTGGGGTAGTCGGTGTAGCCGTGGTCGTCGCCGCCGTAGAAGGTGCTCTGGTCGGGGGCATTGAAGGGACCGCCTGCCTTGAGGCGCTGGGGCAGGTCTGGGTTGGCCAGGAACAGCATGCCGAAGGAGACCAGGTCCGCAGTGCCGTCCTCGATCAGCGTGAGCGCTGCGGGCCCGGTGGGCTCGGGGTGGGTGAAGGGATTGAGGATGAAGGCGTTCGGCCACGCCTTGCGCAGGCGCAGGGTGAACTCGCGGTCGGGACCTTCCAGCAGATGGAGATAGGCCAGGTTCAGGGGTGCCAGCTGGTCCACCAGCGCACCGTAGGTGGCGTCCAGTTCTTCCTCTGCGATGTCGTTGTAGGGGTTGCCGGGAGACAAGCGGATACCGGTGCGGTGGGCGCCGATCGCGTCGGCGACGGCCGCGCTCACCTCGACGGCGAAGCGGATCCGGCCCTCGACGGTGCCGCCCCAGATGTCGGTGCGCTGGTTGCTGTTGGGCGCGAGGAACTGGTGGACGAGATAACCGTTCGCGCCATGGATCTCCACCCCGTCGAACCCGGCAGCGATCGCATTGCGTGCGGCGGCGGCGAACTCCTCGATCGTCTGACGGACCTCCGAGTCCGTCAGCTCCCTGGGGGTCACCATGTCCTTCGGACCCTCGTGAGTGAAGACCTGGCCCTTGGCGGCGATCGGGGACGGCGCGACCGGAACCATCCCGTCGGGCAGCAGGGCGGGATGGCCGATGCGACCGGTGTGCATCAGCTGCGCGAAGATCACACCACCTTCCCGGTGCACCGCGTCGGTCACTGTCCGCCAGGCGGCAACCTGCTCGGGAGAGTGCAGGCCCGGGGTGTCGGGATAGCCCTGACCGACGATCGACGGCTGGGTCCCCTCGGTGATGATCAGCCCGGCGCTCGCCCGCTGGGCGTAGTACGTGGCCATGGAAGCCGTGGGAGCAGCGCCGGCGCCGTAGGCACGGCTGCGTGTCATCGGGGCCATTGCGATGCGGTTGGCCAGGCGCCTGCCGCCCAGTTCGAACGGCTCGAAAGTGGTCGTCATGATCAAAGTCCTCCGAGGAGAGAAGCAGCCAGGACCTCTGCCTTGGCCGTCATTGCCCGCCGGTAGCTGTCACCCCGCGCGGATTACCTGTTCGAACAAGTAAAGCGGATTCGTCATTCCTGGACACGAGTGACGACCCCCCCACATGCCCGGTGCTTGCGGATTCAGGGCCAGTGGTGTCGCGTGCGCGCGAGGGCAACGGCTTACATTGGCTGTCCGAGCAACCATCAGTGGGTCGGCGGGTCGGCGAAGCCATGGATCCCCACCTCAAATCGGTGATCATTCGTTGGAGGGGCTTCGGGAGCGGCGGTCTGCCGACGCAATTACGGGCACGTACGCCAGTCGTGGGTGCGAAGGTGATCTTCCAGCGACGGCATTCCTGGGTGGATCTCACGGCGAAACGAGATCAGTAAGGATGAGTTCGCCCGCTTCCTGAGGGACGTGTGGAGGAGTGACGCGCCAGACGCGATGGACTCGTTCACCAAGCTGGACACCGACGGGGACGGTGTCATCTCGCGCCAGGAATTCATCCGCGCGATCCGTGAGCACTTCCTCTCGACCGACCCGGACGCACCGGGCAGCCCGTTCTTCGGGCACGTCTGACCCACACGCTTCCAGGGGTTCGCCATTTTCGACCGGGAGCTTTGCACGGCCGCCCCTGGAGCCCGGTCCCAGCGGGCGTCCGTCGCCGTGCGCACATCCTCCCGCCGAGCCGCGACCTGCCGTCCGGGAAAGGCGGCGGGACCGGACAGGGCCGTTCTGCCCGACCCCGCCGCCGGTCCGCCGATCAGCCCGTGGAGCGCTGGGACGCTGACTCGAGCGGTCGCCGAGCCTGTGGCGACGGCTTGGGGTACGGACTTCTCGGAGAGGAACATGAGCGCGCCCGGGCGACGTCGATGAAGCCGGCGGCCAGGAGCACCATATGTCCGGCTCTACGGCCCGGCCATCGGTCACGCGACCCCGACGGGCTTGGTCAGGTGTTTCTCACAGTCCCGGAGGTACCGGTGGCTCTGACGCTCAACCTACGGATGTAGACGCGCGGATGCATGCGTGTGACGGGTCATCCATTCGCCAGCCGGATGTGCTCGGGTGCACCGCGTGAAAGCGCTCCGTCATGGACATGGGCATGTTGCATGTGCATGGACAACGGCGGCCGTAACCGACTGACGCGCCGTCACCCGCTGGGAGCCGCACTGACGGCCGGCGCCGCCGTGCCGCTCCCCGGCGGACTTCGCCAAGAACGTCCGGTTCGTCGTCGACCGCATCGAGGACCTCGACGCCGGGCGCAACCCGACGCCGGACACCGGCCACTGCCGACGGGCCTGTGCGGCGCCCTCGACCTGCACCGCGTCGGCATGTTCGGTTGGTCGAAGGGTGGGACGGCGACCGCCCTCGTCATGATCGAGGACCGGCACGTCCGGGCCGGGCTGAGCTTCGACGGTCCCGTGGAACCGACGATCACCGCTGATCTGGACCGGCCGTTCATGTTGATGACCGCCGCGTTCACCCGGGCCCAGGAGCCGAGCGTCACCAGGTTCTGGTCGCATCTGCGGGGATGGCGGCTCAACGTTCAGGCCGAGAGCGCCGTCCACTCGTCGTACTGCGACAAGCAGGTGCTCATGCCGCAACTGGGGAAAGCGATCGGGATGAGCGACGAGGAGCTTCGGAGCTGGATCGGAACGCTCGATCCGGCCGGGCGCTGCGGATCCAGCAGGCGTACGCGCTCGCGTTCTTCGACCTGCATCTGCGGCACCGCCCGGGGCACCTGCTCGACGGTCCGTCCGCGGCCTTCCCGGAGGTGATATTCATCCCTTGACGCGACGGGCGGGTATCCCTGACCGTGGGACCGCCCACGACCGGGGGACGGGCCGAGACGCTGTTCGGCGCTGCGGCCGGATGGCTGCGCGAGCGGCGTGTGCTGTTGCCCGGAGCAAGCCGCCTTGCCGCATTGGTGGGGAGCGTGCGGGAGGCGGTGGACCCCGGGCGGCGTACCGACCCGTCCGGGTCGGAGACGAAGCCGAGCATCCTGTAGCTGTGTCGCCGGAACGTGGCACTGCCGCCGGCGCTCACGGTGAACGACACGTCGCGTTGCGATCGTCATCTGCGGCGGGCGATGGCCGGGCTACGACACGACGCGTCTGGCGGGCCGAGCGGCCTGTCGGCGTCGACGGGACGCCGCCCGCACTGAACGTCGAACCCTAGTGCGAGGCCGTCGACCGGGTCGACGAAGGACCCGGCAGACGGTGGAGACGACGTCCACGTCCCAGGTGGTCAGACCCTTCGCGCCGGCCTCGGCCTGAAGCCGGGTGACGATCCGGGCACAGGTGCCAGCGCGCTGCCAGCGCCGGAACGGGTCGTACACCCGGCCCCGCGGGCCGTACCGCTCGGGCACATCACGCCGCTACGTTGTCCGACCTTAGCTCCCTGGGAGGGGTATGGAGTCCTCCGCTGGTGTGTGGGCGGGCGATCGTGCCTTCATGGAGCGAAGCTGAGGGCGTGAGCATGAGAAGCGAACGTCCGGCGAGTGCAGAACAGATTCAAGCGGCATTGGTCGCGCTGACGGCTGAACCGGCGGCGGATCCGGAGGCACGGCCCGAGAGACCGCGTGAATCGGACCGTCTGCGGTTGCTGGGCAAACTGCTGGCCAAGGCAGAGCTGGAGATCACCGCTGCGACGCGTCTGTCCGAGGAGGGAGAGACCGAGGACGTCTTCGACACGTTGCTCGGCTGGGAGGATGAGCTTGGGCCTGACCCCGGCCTTGCGGTCAACGTCCTGACGAACAGGCTGCAGCGCACTGCGATGCAGGTCTCGGAACCCGAGGCGGAACAACCGCCACCGGGCCGGGAGGCGTCCTTCGCCGCCGCGATGACGGCGTTGTATACGCTCAGCGCCCAGCTGCACGCCGATCAAGGTGATGTGGAGGGAACCCGGCGGGCTCTGAGCGGGGCGGAAGAAGCCCTCATCGACATCATGCAGGGCATGCACGATCTGCGTGTTGCCATCGGCGACGTTGCCGGGGAGGAGGGGCAGGAAGGCTGACTGCAGATCGGCCCAAGGACAGCGGCGTGTGCGATGACGCGATGCCGGAGCCGCTGCTGTGCGGGAGGTACGGGCGAGACCCGTGCCCGGATGCCCTGATCAAGGTGTCGCCGCGCTACGCGGCCCGTCCGGCTTGGGTGGCCACCAGGGCGCTGCGGGATCCCGTACCCGAGACGCGCGGCGACGTCCTCGGCGGACGTGGCCAGCTCTTCCTGTACGACGATGAAGGGCGCCTCCGGTAACCGGCAGCACCATCCCCTCGTCAAAGGCGGCAGGCACCATGGCCGTCGGTCTCCTCACTGCGGCGCGGTACGGGCACCGGTGGGCGGGCTCGCCGCCCACCGTCGAAGGACGCAGATGGGCACCGCCCGCCGATCCGACGGAGGGTCCGCCGATGTGTCGGCGGACCCTCGCCACGGGACGGTCAGGGAGCGGTGGAGCAGTACTTCTGGATCTCGTCGGGCGTCATCGGCGCCTCATCGGCCACGAGAGAAGGTTCACGCTCCTGCATGACGGCGAGGATGTGGTCGAGGAGGTGGTAGTCGTAGCCGATGCCGCTGTCGTTGTACCGCTTCACGAACAGCGATCCTTCGACTGACTTCATGTGCTTGACGGCCTTGACGAAGCCGGCCTTCCGGGGCTCGATCGTGGCGGTGAGTTCCTGCGTGACGTTGGTCTCCCAGTTCCACGACCGGGCTTCCTCGTACTTGGCCTGGATGGAGGACTTCACCGAGGCGCCGAAATCCTCGGCTCCCATCTCGCCACCCAACGTGACGCCCGTCGTCACGGTGTAACTCCCGCCCAGCTTCCGGGAGACGGAGTACTTGGCACTGAGGTTCTGCGTCCCGGAGCAGTTGTACTTCTTCTCGGAGACGACCTCCGGCGCCGCATCGAACGTTTGCGGATCGTTCCCGTAGGGGCGGAACTGGCAGTTCACTGCGTTCTTCTGGCAGTAGGCGATCAGATCGCGGGCCAGGTCCGGGACCTGACTGGCGTCCTGGCCGTGGATCTCGTCCGCCTGCGCGGCGGCCGGCGTGAGGAGCATCAGTGCCGCGAGGGGAGCCACGATCGCACTCACACGCTGTGCGGTGCGCCTGAAGGGTTGTCCGGCTCCGCTCCGTCGGCCTCGAAGGGCAGGGGTGGTGGACACGGTTGACACGCGGATCTCCTATCTTGTCGGGAACTTCTCGGGCGTCGGTCGCTGTCGGCCGCGCCAGTGGTGAGATGGCTGTGGGGGCCGAGAAGTTCGCCATCGGATGGCGCACTGTCCGGCGCTGGGAACGCTCGGCGCTTGCGTGGGCGACCGCCCGACGGGGCCCGGTCGACGGGGTGCCGACCTCGGCTCAACTCGGCTGGACCGACCGCAACATGTCGAGGCGGCTGGCCCTGCGGGCCGGCCAGATCGCCGCCAGGACGCCGGTCAGCAGTGCCAGCGCCAGGAAGGTGGCCAAGCTTCCCCAGGGCAGCGCCATCTCGTACTCGTTCATCGAGGACGTGGTCAGGCTGCCCCCGGCCCAGGCCAGGAAGATGCCTGTGCCGATCCCGAGCACCGCGCCGAACAGGGAGATCACCACGGCCTCCAGCCGGACCATCTGCCTGATCCCGGACCGGTCGAGGCCGATGGCCCGCAGCATCCCGATCTCGCGGGTGCGCTCGAAGACCGACATGGCCAGGGTGTTGACGACGCCGAGGACCGCGATGACGACGGCCAGGCCGAGCAGCCCGTACATCATGGTGAGGACTGTGGTGATCGACTCGTTGTTCTCCCTGATGAGCTGCTCCTGGCTTCGGACCTTCAGTAGCGGGCTGTCGCCGAGCGCGGCACGGATCCTCCGCTCGAGGCCGGCGGCTCTGCCGGGCTCCGCCTTGACCAGCAGGTTGTCGAGCTGCCTCGTCACGGAGTACGGGAGCACGTCGGCGAGCGTGCCCAGCGCGTCGTCGGTGGCGCGGGTCTTGGCGTAGACGCCGACGACCGTCAGCTTCTTCTCGCGGGCCTTGCCGGCGTCCGGGCCGGCGCCCATCGCGGCGTCGATGAGGTCGCCGACGTGGAGCCCGGCCCGATCGGCGAACTCGTCGGAGACCGCGATCTTCCCGGGGCTTATGTCGAGCAGCGAACCGGCGCGGAAGTCGAGCTGTACGGACTTGCCGAACGCCTTCGGGTCCGTACCGGTGATCACGCCGGACCGTCCGCGGGTGTCGAGCTCCGCCGAGGTGACGGGGGCGGCCGCCGCGACCCCCGGCACCCGCGCGACCTTGCCGGCCGCGTCCGCGTCCAGCCCGCGGGAGGAGCTGTAGTTCACCTTGTAGTCGGCGGTCAGGCCCCCGGTGGCCTCCTCGGCCATGGCGCGCTGGGCGGAGTGCGCGCCGACGGTCAGACCGGTGATCAGAGCGAGCCCGATCATCAGGGCCGAGGCGGTGGCAGCGGTGCGGCGCGGGTTGCGCAGCGCGTTCTCCTTGGCCAGCTTGCCGCTGATGCCGAACCAGCGAGTGGTGACCTTGCCGGCCAGGGTGATCAGCGGCCGGGAGAGCAACGGGGCCAGCACGATCACGCCGAGGAGCGTCAGCGCGGAGCCGAGCATCGCGATCATCAGGTTCGACTCCTCGCTCGTCCTGAGCGTGGAGACGTACACCATCACCAGCACCCCGGCCGCGGTGAGCAGGGCGCCGAGCACGTTGCGGACCACCAGGGCACGGGCCGGCGGCGCCTGGTCGACGCTGCTGAGCGCCGCCACGGGGGCGATCTTGGCGGCCTTGCGGGACGGCAGCCAGGCGGCCAGGACCGTGACGACGACACCGACCGCTAGTGAGGACAGCGGGGCCGCAACCGTGATGGCCAGCGGTCCGTCGGGCAGCCCGGCGCCAGTGGTGTTGAGCAGCGGGCGCAGAGCGGTGGCTATGCCGAGGCCGACCGCGAATCCGGCGGCGGAGGCGAGTAGGCCGACGAGGGCGGCTTCGACGAGGACGGAGCGTACGACCTGGCGGCGGGAGGCGCCCACGGCGCGCATCAGTGCGATCTCGCGACTGCGCTGGGCGATCAGCATAGTGAAGGTGTTGGCAATGATGAACACGCCCACGAACAGCGCGATTCCGGCGAAGACAAGCAGCGTCTTGGTGAGCGACGTGCTGTTCTCGCGGATCTCATCGGACTGCTCGACGGCCAGGTCGGCGCCGCTGGTGGCCCGGGCACCTTTCACGGGGAGCACGGTCCGTACCCGGCCGGCCAGCGCGCGCTCGTCGGTACCGTCCTCGGCCGCGACCGTGATCTCGTCGAACTGGCCGGGGTGGAGGAACAGCCTCTGCGCGGTCGAGGTGTCGAAGAGGGTGAGGGTACCGCCGGCGGTCACCCGAGGGTCCTCGGTGGTGACGATTCCGACGAGCTTCTTGGCCAGGGTGGGCCCGTCGGTGGCGAAACGGACGGTGTCGCCGATCCGGTAGCCGGCCTTCTCGGCGGTCCCGGCGTCCAGCGCCAGCTCGCCCTCGGCAACCGGCCCGCGGCCTTCCTCGAGCGGGAAGTGGCTGTCCTTTCCGTCCTTGCCGGGCTGGTAGTTGGCGGCCAGGTTCACCCAGTTGCTGTCGGCGTTGACGGGGCGACCGTCCTTGCCCGCCACGGTGGCCCGGCCGTTGACGGTGGGGCGTACCGAGGCGACGCCGGGCATCCGGGCGATCTTCCGTGCCAGCGCGGTGTCGAGGACGGAGGTCCGCTTGCCGTCCTCACCGCCCGCCGTACCGGTGGCAGAGGCGTGCCCGCTTTCCGCTGCATAGGTGTCGGCGGCCTCCTCCGTCCGCACGGAGACGGCCACGCCCTTGAGGCTCTGGGCGGAGGCGTTACGGAAGGCGTTCGCGGTGGTGTCGGCGAAGACGAGGGTGCCGGAGACGAAGGCGACGCCGAGCAGGACCGCGAGCGCGGTCATGATCAATCGGGCTTTGTGCGCAAGGACGTTGCGCAGGGCTGTACGCAGCATGGCGGTGTATCCGTCCTGGAGGTACGCGGTGGAGGCGGGGGAGTCGCGGGGGAGTCGCAGGGGAGGTGGCGCGGGAGGGCGCGTCAGCTGGTCCGCCCCTTGGCGTCGAAGCGCCGCACACGATCCAGCACGGCCTCGGGGGTGGGGGCGGTCAGATCGCCGGTGACCCGTCCGTCGGCGAGGAAGACCACCCGGTCCGCGTACGAAGCGGCCACCGGGTCGTGGGTGACCATCACCACCGTCTGCCCCAGCTCGCGTACGGAATCCCGCAGAAAGCCCAGGACCTCTGCGCCGGAACGGGAGTCGAGGTTGCCGGTCGGCTCGTCCGCGAAGACGATCTCCGGACGCCCGGCCAGCGCGCGGGCCACGGCGACGCGCTGCTGCTGGCCGCCGGACAGCTGCGACGGGCGGTGCCGTAGCCGCCCGGCGAGCCCGACGGTCCCCACGATCAGCTCCAGCCACTCCGGGTCGGGTGTGCGGCCGGCGATGTCCATCGGCAGCGTGATGTTCTCCAGCGCGTTCAGCGTGGGCAGCAGGTTGAACGCCTGGAAGACGAAGCCGATCTTCTCCCGGCGCAGCTGGGTGAGCTGACGGTCGTTCAGACCGGACAGCTCCGTGTCACCGACCCGGGCCGATCCCCCGGAGATGGCGTCGAGGCCCGCCATGCAGTGCATCAGCGTCGACTTGCCGGAGCCGGACGGCCCCATGATCGCGGTGAACCGGCCGCGCCCGAACTCCACGGTCACCGAGTCGAGGGCGACGACGCGGGTCTCCCCCTGGCCATAGACCTTGGTCAGCCCAGCCGCGCGGGCGGCGGCACCGGACGAGGCGCCAAGGCGGTGGGTAGCGGCGGCAGACTGCGGCATGGGTACTCCTGGACGGGGTGGGGACACCTGACCATCGTGGCCCCGGGGCACCCCCGAATCCGTCGCTCTCAAGTGGGGGGTACGCCGCCTGCCCAACGGCAGACCCGCCGCAGCCGTCTCACCCTCACCGACTACCGGCCCCTCTGCCGATGGGGAGAGCCGGCAGCCCCTGAAGAGAGGGCAGGCGGGCCGGCCGGGTGATCAGCCCATGAGCCCGGCCTGGTGAGCCAGCAGCGCCGCTTGGACCCGGCTGCCGCACCCGGTCTTGTCCAGAATCGACGCGACGTGGGTCTTGACCGTCCCCAAACCGATGCCGAGCCGCTTGGCGATCTCCGGGTTCGAGATCCCCTCCCCAAGCATCACCAGGACCTCTCGCTCCCGGCCGGTCAACCCCGCCACCCTGCTGTCCGGGGCGGCAGCCCCTGCCCAACCGCCGGCCAGCATCCGCCGGATGACGGCCCCGGTGACGCCGGGCGAGAGCACCGCGTCCCCTGCGGCCGCGGCCCGTACCGCGCTGATCAGCTCCTGCGGACCGTCGTCCTTGAGCAGGAAGCCGGTGGCGCCGGCCCGCAGGGCGCGGATGACGTTCTCGTCGTCACCGAAGGTGGTGAGCATGAGCACCTGCGGCTTGGGGTCGAGGGCCACCAGCGGTCCGACGGCCGCGAGCCCGTCGAGTACGGGCATGCGGATGTCGAGGAGCACCACGTCGGGCCGGTGCTCGGCGGCGAGCCGGACGGTCTCGGCGCCGTTGACGGCCTCGCCCACCACATCGATGCCGTCGGCGTGCCGGAGGATCAGCCGGACACCATGCCGGATCATCTCCTCGTCATCGGCGAGTAGCACCCGGATCACCGGGTCCGCCCGGTAGCCCGCGAAATCGCTCTGTTCAGCCATGCGTCCTGCTCCCACGGGGCGGTTCGGTCACCATCGGAACGGTGAAACGGTCGATCGCGATCAAGGTGTCGGACCGGAAGCAGAAACGGACGATTTCCAGCCGCCCGCCCTTGGCCGCCCCGGCCCCCCACGGATACATGCAGTCCGTGGCCGCCGCCGGCCGCGGCGGCTCGCGCCCGGCGGCGGCCGCCCGCACCGTGACGTCGTCACCGGCCACGTTCCGCTCCACCTGCTCCCGTGCCATCCCCACCCGGGGCTTCTCGGGCTGCCTGTACCCGGGACCGTACGCGTCGACCACCAGCAGGAGCCCGAACAGCATCATCACGCCCACCCCGGCCAGGCCGAGCAGCCCGGTGACGGCACCGGTGAGGCACCGGTGAAGGGTGGAGAGCCCGCTGCCGGGCCCGTCGGCGACGGCCGGCTCGTTCTCGTACGACTCCGCTTGCGCCGTCTCCGCGCCGGCCCCGGGGTCGGCAGGGATGTCGGCCGCCACGACGAACCCGCCCCCGGGTGTCGCGACCGCCTCCAGGCCACCGCCGAGCAGCGCCACCCGCTCGCGCAGCCCGGTCAACCCGCGACCGGAGCCGAGCCCGGTCGTGGCGGCGGGCGGCGTGGGCGGGACTCCGTTGCGCACCTGGACCGCCACCCGCTCGTCGGTGTGGCTGATGGTCACGGTCACCTGGGCGCCGGCCGCATAACGGTGAACGTTGGTGAGCGACTCGCGCACCAGCCGGTGCACCGCCCGCCGCACCCGGGCCGGCCGCGCGTGGAGATCGGCACCCTGCCAAGAGAACTCGACCGGAATGCCGACGCCCCGCGACTCCTCGACCAGTGCCTCGATATCGGCGCGGGTACCCGTCGCGTCGGTCAGCGCGTCGGTTCCCGTGTCCCGGTCCAACGGACCGAGAACCCCCAGCACCTCCCGCAACTCCTGCATCGCGTCACGGGTGGCACGGCGCACCACGGCGGCCTCGTCACGCAGTTCGGGCGCCTGCTTGCTCAGCGCCATCTCCAGCCCGCCCGCGTGCAGGGAGACCAGGCTCAGCCGGTGCCCGACCAGATCGTGCATCTCCGCAGCGATGCGCGACCGCTCACGCATCCGCGACTCGCTGTCCGCCATCCGCCGCGCCTCCTCGGCAGCGGCCGCCCGCTCCCGCAACGCCCGCAGCAGCCGGTCCTGCTGCCCCGTGGCAGTGCCGACCAGCCCGGGCACGACGACCGTGGTCACGGCAAGCACCGCCCCGAGCGCGAGGCCGAACGACCAGTCGCCCGGCCCCAGCAGGGGAGCGGACACCGCACACGTCACCATCGCCGAGGCGGCCGCCACCAGCAGGAGACCGGCACGCCGCCTCGGTGTCTCCCGCTGCCGACTCACGGTGTAAGCGGCCACCGCGGTGAGCAAAGCGACCGAGGGCACCACCCCCATCAGGACGGCCAGCCCCACGGCACTGACCACCGGGAACCGGCGTCGCACGACCACCAGCGCGATGCCGACGAGTCCCAGGGCCGCCACCCCGCCCTTCAGCCTGTTGTCGATCTCCGACTCGCCCTTGTAGATGAGCAACACCAGCGCCCCGGCCAGAACCGCCTCGCCCACCGCCCGCCACAACTGCCGCCCGTCCTCTGCGGGCCCTGTCAGGACTCTTCGGACACGGTGGGGCTCGATGCCTGATGGAACGCTGGACGACATGACGTCGATTATCGGGGGCTCCGTACGCGGCCCGCTCCTCCTTGCGGGCGACCCGCCTCTGCCCGAAGGCAGAGCCCGCCCTGACGACGGAGCAACAGGTACGTGCGGAGTTCGCGCCGGAGGCGGATCAGCGAACAACCGGCGGAGGGACACCGGCGACACCAGGCTGTGCACACCACGTACGGGCCGCATGCGCGCACAGCAGGCCGCGACCCCGCCCGGCGGGCACAAGGCGCAGGAGCCCGGCCGCCCGGCCGGCTCGGGCCGTGGCCGGTGGGCCGCGGCGGGCGCCGATTCGGCCCCGTCCGCGCGCGCTGGTACAGGGCCTCCGCTCCGTCGTGCTGGTGAGTGTCCTCCTGGGCAGGGGCCGCGGCCGATCCCCGAGTCCGGCCACGGCACCCCCACACCCCGCGCGGAGGCGGCGTCCACCACGGCCCCTGAGGCGACTGCCTCCACGGCCCGGCCGTACCTGTCCCCAGGTCGTGAGCGCGAACGTGAGGACCCGCGCACGACGAAGGTGAGGTGCCGCCGGGGCAACCCACTTTCGGACGCCGGCTCATGGGCCGGTCCCACCTACCGCCGACTGTGGGATCTGGAGCGGCGCCCGCAGCGGTGGTCACCGCCGCAGCGCCGGTCCTCGCCGCGGTGGTCGCTCCGGTCCCTTCCGGTACCCGCAGGCGGGCTTGGCTCGCCCAGGGGCCCATCCCCGCCTCCGCCCGCGTCCGGGAATAGCCGCCGGTTCGCCCCGCGTTGCCGCAGAGCATGACACCCAATGCGCCGCGGCCCGAGGTGCTGCGATACACCGCCTTCTCCAGCGCCCCCGACGGCGGAAACCCCGCCGGCGTCGTTCTGGACGCCACCGCCCTGAATGACAGTGACATGCTGGCTATCGCCGCCGACCTCGGATACTCGGAGTCCGCGTTCCTGACCGCACCCCCGGAGGGCCTCGGCAGCCAGGAGGGACGGGCGTACAGCATCCGTTACTTCAGTCCCAAGGCCGAGGTGCCGTTCTGTGGGCACGCCACCGTCGCTGCCGCCGTCGCGCTGGCCGCGCGGATCGGCCCCGGGGAACTGGTATTCGCCACGCGCGCCGGCACCGTGCCGGTAGTGGTGGCCGAGGAGGGCGGAACGGTCAGGGCCACCCTCACCAGTGTCGAGCCGCACCTCGAGGAAATCGCCGACGCCGACCTCACGGAGGCGCTCGCCGCACTCGGCTGGCCGGCCGCGGACCTCGACCGGGACTTCCCGCCTCGTATGGCGTTCGCCGGTGCGCGTCATCTCGTTCTCGCGGCGGCGACACGCGCGCGCCTCGCAGACCTTGCCTACGACTTCGCGCGCCTCGAGGCCCTGATGCACCGCTTGGACCTGACCACGGTCCAGCTGGTGTGGCGGGAGTCGGCCACCGTCTTCCACGTCCGTAACCCGTTCCCCGTCGGCGGCGTCGTCGAGGACCCGGCAACCGGCGCCGCGGCCGCCGCGTTCGGTGCGTACGCCCGTGACCTCGGCCTGGTCCCCGAGGACGCCATCCTCACCCTGTATCAGGGCGAGGACCTGGGCCGCCCTGGCGAGCTCACGGTGACGCTGCGCGCGGGTGACCCGCGCGTCCGTGTCAGCGGCACGGGAACTCGCATCAGCTAGGGGCGCGCATCGAATGCGCCAGGTGCCGAGGAGATGATCCGTGTGCGGGATGGGCCGGGGTGCGATCGGAGTTCGTCCCGGGGCGAACCCCGATGCTCGGGCACCTGCCTGCTGACAGTGTGGGGACATGACCTCAACGCGCTTGTCACGGAGGGCCTTTGCGGACGCCGCCCTGGCGGGGATCCCACGTCCGCGAAGTACTCCGTACCGGCCAGACGTAGTCAACAACCAAGCTCGTTCGGGCTGCTTGATTCACGGGCCCGACCCGATGCCGCACGAACCAGCCTGGCCCGCTGTACGAGGGACGCAGCGGCCCTCTCCCACTCGGGATACGCGAAGACGAACCCGGCCGCGCGCAGCCGACCCGGAACCACCCGACGGCTCTTGAGCAGCAGCTCCGTGTCCGAGCGCAGCGCGAACGCCCCCAACTCGGCCATCCAGCGCGTCGCTGGCAGCCCCACCGGGACGCCCCAGGCCGTGCGCAGCGCCCGCATGAAGTCACGGTGCGGAAGGGGACCCGGCGAGGCGAGGTTCACCGGCCCTTCGAGGTCGTCCCGGGTGATCAGGAACTCCACCGCTCGCACGAAGTCTTCGTCATGGATCCAGGAGACGTACTGCGCGCCCCCAGCCACCGGACCGCCCAGCCCGAGACGCACCAGCCGCGACAGTACGTCGAACACACCGCCCCGATCGGGGCTCATGACCATCGCCGAGCGCAGCGCCACCTTACGGGTCGCGGGAGTCGTCGCCTCGGCCTGCGCCCGCTCCCAGTTCTCCGCGATCTCGACGCTGTACGCCCAGTAGTCCGGCACCCCGGCCTCCGAGCCGCCGATCACCCCCGTCGCCTCGTCATGTGCCGCGTCGAAGCGGTGGGCGTAGACCGTCGCCGTACTCATCTGCAGCCAGAGGCGCGGTGGCCGCGCGGCGGCGGCGATCGCCTCGCCGACCACCCGCGCCGAATCCACCCGGGAGTCCATCATGGCCCGCAAATTCTCGGCGGTGTAACGGCAGGAGACACTGCGCCCGGCCAGGTTGATCACGACATCGCAGCCGTCGATCGCCGCAGCCCAGCGGCCGAGCGTGGCCCCGTCCCAGCCGATGTCGTGCGCCCGCACGGGACGCCGGGTCACTACCGTGACCTCGTGACCGGCCGCCGTCAGCGCACGGTCGAGAACCGTGCCCACCTGTCCGGTTCCTCCGGGCAGCACTACCTTCATCGAGCCCCCTCGGCTTCGCCAGGCATCAGCGTAGCCGTTGTTTTTGAACATGTTCAACCGGGGAGTCCGGTGCACATCAGGGCGAGGCGGCCGACACCAACGGGCGGACCGGCGTCCACTGGGTCTGCCACCCGCGGCGCCTCGTCCACAACGACCACGCGATCCCGGGGAACCGCAGGCAGAGCCATGTATTCGATCCGACCAGCACCCGCAGTGCGGCAGGCCGCACGCCCGGCCGTGGTCCGGGCCTCCACCTGAACGACCGGTCGGCCACCTCGACCGACTCCACGGACACGCCCTCCATCGACCAGAACAGCAGCTCATGCAGCTTCGTCCGCACTTCGTTCACGGCGCAGCACAGTCGCCCACACCACACTCGGACCTCCCACCCGTAACCTGCGACGGAGACACGTCGGTCAAGGACCCGCGAGGAGAGGAATGCTTATCGAGACGGCTTTCCACACGGGGGACGTGCGGGTGCCAGAGAGGTTCGCCTGCTGGCGCGAGCACATCTCCCAGTCGTACGTGCCCGTTGAGGTCGAAGGTGACAGCACAGTGGACGTTACGGCGTCGCAGCGCGTCCTGTCGCTGGGAGCCGTACAGCTGTGGACGATGGAGCACTCACCGATGACGCTGCGGCGAACGCGAAAGTTGATCCAGCAGTGTGATCCCGGGCTGTACCATCTGTCGCTTCCCCTACGCGGGACCATGGGGCTCACCAGCTCCGATCACGAGGCCGAGTACGAACGGTACGACCTTGTTCTTCACGACACCTCACGGCCCCACCTCATGCGGGCGATCACCAGCCAGGGTCAGGACACGATCCTGGGAACAGGGCTCTTCGTCCCCCGGAAGTCGCTGCCATTACCTGAAAGCGCGATCGACGGACTGCTCATGCGGCGCTTGTCGGGGCGCGAGGGCATCGGAGCACTACTCGCGCAGTTCCTCACCCAAGTGACCCGGGACTCCGGTTCCTACCGGCCTGACGACGGACCACGCCTGGGGACGGTTGTCGTAGACCTGCTCTCCGCGCTGTTGGCCCACGAGCTCGCCGCCGGCAAATCGCTGCCATCAGACGCTCACCGGCAGACCCTTGGTGTGCGCATCCGGGCCTTCATCCTGGCGAACTTGCATGATCCACAACTGGCCCCGAGCGGCATCGCAGCCGCACACCACATCTCCGTCAGCTACCTCCACAGGCTCTTCCAGCACGAAGAGGAAACGGTCGCGGCCTGGATCCGCCGCCAGCGTCTGGAACGCGCCTGTCGCGATCTCGCCGACTCGGCTCAGCGCACTACCCCCATCCACGTCATCGCTGCCCGCTGGGGCTTCCCGCGTGCCGCCGACTTCACCCGCGCCTTCCGCAACACCTACGGCATGCCGCCCAGGGAGTATCGCAACCGGAGCTGACCTCATCACCGTGTGGGCAGCTGTTGGTCGGTTCGGGGACACCAGGTACGTCGCTGAAGGTACCGGGGCACCTTTTGCCGCAGACCCATGGCGTCGACGCGCCGGCGTTCCTGATCGGCAAGCGCCGGCCGGCAGGCGGGCTGTGGCGGCGGTCCGAGCAACTCTTCCCGCGGTCGAACCACTGCGGCCCCCCCCGTGGCGACTCGGCCTCGGCGGGCTGCTGCCGCCCGCCGTGGAAAGCCTGGACGAGCAGACCGCCCGCGCCTATCAGAGAGCACCTGATCACCGACGGACATGGCACCTCGCTCACCGTCCTGCTCACCAGGTGGCAACCACAACGACGTCTCCCCAACTGCTGCCCTTGCTCGACGCCATCCCACCAGTGGGTGACCCCGGACGCGCTGTTCGCCCACCGCGGCTACGGCCACGAGGTCCACCGCGACAGGTCCGCGATCGAGGCATGGTGCCCGCCGTCGCCCGCCGTGAGCACGGCACCGTCATGGGTGCCTACCGGAGGGTGATCGAGCGGACCTTCGCCTGGCTCCCCGGCTTCCACCGCCTACGCCTCCGCCGGCAACGAAGGGCTGATTAAAGCGACTTCGCGCATGAGCGGACTTCTGATCACCCGCGCTCGCGCATACTGACTGCCATGGCCACCTATGACACGCTCGGCGTGAGGTACACCCGGACGCGACAGCCTGATCCGCGGATCGCCGCACAGATCCACGCTGCACTCGCGGACGCCACCACCGTGATCAACGTCGGAGCGGGCGCTGGTTCGTATGAACCGCCGCGGACGGTCCTCGCGGTTGAACCCAGCAAGGTAATGATCGCCCAGCGTCCGCCGGGAGCGGCGCCGGCAGTGCAGGCCGTCGCAGAACGCCTGCCACTGCCCGACAATGCCGCCGATGCCGTCATGGCACTGCTGACTGTCCATCACTGGACTGACCTGGCGGCCGGAATCAGCGAACTGCGCAGGGTCGCCCGCCGCCGTGTCGTCATCCTGACATGGGACCAGCGCTTCTTTCGCGAGCGTTTCTGGCTCGTACGCGACTACCTCCCGGAAGCAGCCGCACTCGACGACACCCGCGCCATCCCGCCTGACCAGCTGATTGACCTGCTCGGCGGGGGACGCCAGGAACCGGTCTGCATCCCCCACGACTGCACCGACGGATTCGGCGCCGCATACTGGCGCCGCCCCCACGCCTATCTCGACCCACAAGTACGCGCGGGGATCTCCATGCTGGCCCAGACCGGCGACGGTGCGCTCGAAACGGGTCTGACCCGGCTCGCGGCCGACTTGACGGCCGGCCGCTGGCACATCCGCCACTCCGAGCTGCTCACGCTCGAAACCATCGATGTCGGTTACCGGCTACTCGTGACCGACCACTGACCGGCGCATGGCCCTGGGCACAGGCGCCCATGCGGCGGAGGGCTTCCTCATCCTCACCGGGCTCGGCCTGGCCGGTGCCCACCAGAGCCGCCCGCAAGTCGGTCTCGGCGGAGGAGCGCAGCGGCTCACCGTCGAGGACAGCCCCCCGCCCTGAGAGTGGTGTAGTTGTCGCCGGTGAGCGGCAGGTGGACCACGGTCAGCTCCGGGGCGCACCCGGCCGTCGATGTGGTCGGTGTTGCCCTCGGCCGTGTCCGTCACCCACCACTCGCCCTCGGGCAGCACGCCGCTGGCCAGCTCGCCCTCCACCCACTGGGGCCCGCGAAGCGCCATGAGCAGGGGCGTCGAGAGTGAACGTCAGAACTTGGGGATGGGTGGTCAGTCGATCGTCCGCTGCCACCTGATTTCTCCGTCGTGCCACTGATCAGTGGGAGCGAGTCCGGCTGCGGTGGCGACGGCAGCGGACGCCGCGTGGTCGGGGTGGATATGGGCGATGACCGTCTGCACGGCTTGTGTCCCGAGCCAGGTGACCAGTCTTGTGGCTGCCTCGGTGGCGATGCCACGCCGCTGCCAGCGAGTCCCCACCACCCAGGCGATCTCGGCGAGGAGTCCGTGGTCGGCGGCGGTTACGGTCGCCTGGACCGTGCCGGTCAGGCAGTCCACGTCGCGGATCCGTATCACCCAGTTGCACCAGAAGACCGTGGGGTCGGGCGAGCCGGCGACCAGACGTTCGTAACGGCGGCGCAGGGCCTGCGGGGTGGCCGGAGCACCGCCGATGAACGTGTGCAGGCCCGGGTCGGACAGCACCGTGGCCATCTCTTCGGAGTGCTCGACCTGCAGGGGCAGGAGAGTCAGCCGGCCGGTGTGGATGGTCTCGGGTTTGATCGTGGTCACGCTGCCTCTGCTCGGGGCGTTGGATGAGTGTGCCGGGTTTCGAAGTGGGCTCCGGCGCGGACGAGGGCGACCGGGGGAGGGGAGTTCACCGCCCGCCAGCGACCTCCGCCTTGGGTCGGTAGCGTCGGTGCAAACGGCGGCAGCGGCCCAGCCAGGACATCGTGCGCTCGATCGTCCAGCGATGCCGGCCCAGCCGGGTGGAGGACTCGATGCCCTTGCGGGCGATGCGGTGCCGGATACCTCGCTTTCGCAGCCATCGCCGCAGGTGGTCGTATCGTAGCCTTGTCCGCGTGCAGCTTGGCCGGTCGTCGTCTGCGCGGGCCGCGGCGGGAGCGGATCGGCGCGATGCCGCGCACCAGCGGCTCGAGCGCCTGGCTGTCGTGCAGGTTCGCGCCGGAGACCCCGACCGAGAGGGGTGAACCGGTCCGCTCGGTGATCAAATGGATCTTCGAGCCCTTCTTGCCCCGGTCCACAGGATTCGGACCTGTCAGGTCCCCCCTTTCAGGGCCCGCATGTTCACCGAGCCGATCGCGCAACGCGCCCAGTCCAGGTCTCCGCTCGAGCCCAGTTCGTCGAGGACGACGCGGTGCAGCTTCGCCCAGACCCGGGCGGCGGTCCACTCGGTGAACCGACGGTGCGCGGTCGGGCCCGACGGGCCGAAGACCGGCGGCAACTGCCGTCGGGTGCAGCCCGTCGTGGCCACGAAGATGATCGCGGCCAGCACCTCACGATCCCCGTACCGGCGCCGGCCGCCGCCCTGCGGCCGTGATGGAGCGGGTGGGACCACTCTCTGAAACGGGTCCCACAGTTCGTCGGGTCAATCGATACAGAACTCGTTGCCCTCGATGTCCAGCATCGGGATGCACGAGTCATTGCCGTCATACAGCGTTTGCACGTGTACTGCGCCGAGCGGGACCAGTCGTGCGCATTCGGCCTCAAGTACGGCAAGGCGTTCCGGACCCACGAGTCCAGTGCCGACCCGCACATCAAGATGCACCCGGTTCTTGGCAGCCTTCCCTTCGGGGACGCGCTGGAAGTACAGCCGCGGGCCCACACCTGAGGGATCTATGCAGGCGAACCATGAACCCCGCTGCTCAGGTGGCTGCGAACGCTGGTAATCATCCCAAGTGGCAAACCCCTCTGGTGGCGGCGGTATGACGTACCCCAACACCTCGCACCAGAAACGAGCGAGACGCTCAGGTTCTGCGCAGTCAAAGGTGACTTGAAACTTCTTGATCGCTGACATCGATGCACCGTACCAAGGGGACCTGGGACTCTGCCGCTCATTTCCCCGTCGAGATCCGCCCGCAACTCCGCCGGGCCTGGGCCACCTTGGACGCCAAGTGATCAAGCCGGACAGTTCATGAGGGAGGCGACCCAGGCGGCGAAGATCACTGCCCGGATCCCGCGCCGGCGGAGATGGGAGCGGATCGCGCGGGATGCATACGCCTTGTCGGCCAGGACCGTGTCCGGCGTGATCCTGGGGCGGTCGGTCCGTCGGGGCACCCGTCAGCGGGTCATGGCCTCGGTGAAGGCGGGTGCGTCACCTGCCTGGCCGGACGTGATGACGAAGGCCAGCGGCGGCCGTCTGCGGCGAGGTCGGTTTCGGTGGTCGGCCCGCCGCGGGACCGTCCGAGGGCGTGGTCGTCCGGCTCGCCGTCCGGAGTCCCTTTTGACGGGCCCCGGCACCGTGCTGGTGGGCACGGACGATGGTGGAGTCGACCGCGACGACCCGGTCGAGGTCGCCTTCGGCGTCGGCCTGGGCGAGCAGGGCGGTGAAGACTTTCTCCCCGGCGCCGTCGGCGGCCCACTTCCGCAGTCGGTTGTGGGGCGCCCTTCCACGAGCCGAAGTGTTCGGGCAGGTCCATCCACGGCGTGCCGGTGCGGTACTTGGACGTGATCGCGTCGATCACCTGCCGGTGATCCCGCCACCGTCCTCCCCGCTTCGGTGTCCGGTCCGGCAGCAACGGCTCGAGCATGCCCACTGGGTGTCAGTCAACGACACATCAGACCAACGATCCGATGATCTGAAGGAAACGGCCCAGGTCGGTTCTGGATACCAGGTGCACAGGCGGGCCGGTCGGCGCCGGCGTCGTTGAGGTGTTGCTCCGCTGCGGCGAGGGCGTGCGGCACTGCGCACCGTTCGCTTCCGTCGCCGTGTGCGGCGAGGGTGCGTGCGCGGCGTAGGTGGAGCAGGCGGCGTGCGGCGCGGGTCAGGGCATAGTTGAGGGCGCTGGCTGAGGTCGCTCCGGCTCCTGGTGGATGTTGGGCCGTAGAAAGCGTTGGAGAATCAGGCGCAGGGTGGGGAGTTGGTCGGCCGGGGCGAAGGATGGGTCGGTAGCGGCGCTGGTGTGGAGAGCGGCGATGAGAGCCATGACCCAGGCTGCGGTGTCGTCCGGGTCCAGGGCGGAGTCGATCTGGCCCGCTGCGGCCGCCCTCCGCAGCAGGGTGGTGACGGTGTCCCGCTCCTCGTCATTGTCACGGCTGAGCAGCGCTTCGAGCTCGGGGTCGCGGTAAGCCTGGATCATCGCCTCCATCACGAGGGCGGGAACCAGCGGCTCCGTGGCAGGGGCGGCGAGAAGATCGACGGTGTCGAGGAGGGCGGTCCACGGGTCGTCGGCGGCACGGGCGGCGGCGAGACGCTCGGCCTTGGTGGCGCCGTCGTGCTCCTCGTCCTGGAAGACGGCGTGGAAGATCGCGCGCTTGTTGGGGAAGTAGTGGAACAGGTTGCCCGCACTCATGCCGGCGGCCTTGCAGATCTCCGCCGTGGTGGTGCGCTCAAAGCCCCTGGCGGCGAAGAGCTCTGCCGCGGTGTTGACGATGTGTCGACGCCGTGCCCGGTGCCTGGCCGGATCGACTGTCCTCATTGTGGTCCCCTTCTGGTCGGCTCTGGGCTCTTCCGGTCTTCGGGACTAATACTAGACCGAGTACTCGGTCTAGTATTCGGAGAACGACAGAAGCGAGGGGGAACACGAGCATGCGCAAGACACTTGAGCGACGGCCGCGAGGTGACCGGCTCACCGTGCTCGGTCAGTCGGCGTGGAGCACCGTGTGCGTCTACTTCGTTTTCGTGCTGGCGGGGGCGGGTGTCGGCTGGCTGGTCGCTCTCTTGGTCGACTGGCTTGTGACCCTTCCCTGGGTACCGCTGCGGGCACCGGCCGAGCTCGTTGCGTCAATCCCCGCTCCGTGGCTGCCCGCCGCGGGTTCGCTGACAGGGCTGGCCCTCGGACTCGTAGCTCAGCACGAGCAGTTGGTGATTCGCCTGTCGGATGACCGCGTGGTGCTCACACGCAAGGGTCGTGCGCAGGAGTTCTCGCGCGACACCATCGCCGCAGTGTTCCGGGACGGCAAGCAACTCGTCCTGCTAGGCCACGACGGTGGTGAGCTCACTCGGCAGGAGTGCGACCTCAGCGTCGGCCGTGTTGCCGACGCCTTTACCGAGCACGGCTACGTGTGGGCGAACGCCGACCCGCACAAGGACGAGTTCCGCCGATGGGTCCCTGATACTCCCGGCCTCCCGGAGGGTGCGAACACCATCCTCAGGGCCCGCCAGGAGTCGTTGGAAAAGAAGGGTTCCTCCGACGATGACGTTCGGGAGCTCCGTGAGGAGCTGGCCCGTCTTGGCGTCGTCGTGAGGGACGAGAAGCGACGTCAGTACTGGAGGACGTGCCGGAAGGCAGGTCCGGCCATGGAATGAACGGCGGTGAGACTGGCTGAGCATGTCCTTCGGTGAAGCGGAACCTGGTGTCACCGCGTGTGGTCGCCTGGGACGTATCGGCTCCAGGTTCCGCATGCTTCAGTGACCAGCCGGGTGGCAGTCTTGTCGTGGGTAGCCAAGAACGAAGCCGAGTTGCTGCGCGCGGTGACGGGCCGGTACGGGGGACGTGCGGGCGTTGCCGGCCGCGAGCGCGGCCGAGGCCGACCCGGGCCGGTACGCCGTCTTCTGAGGAGCGGACGGCGTACCGAGCCGGGTCACGCCCGACGTCGTATGCCGTACATCCGTGCCTCGGCGGCTGGCGGAACTACTGGAGCGGGCCGTCGCGCGCAGGGCGACGTGCGCAGCGACATCGCATTCCGGCCCACCACGCGGCTGCGCGTCGGCGCCGCCGTCGGGAGTGGCGGCCTTTGCGACGAGCCGCGCACGCCAGCATCACCGTCCGCGCCCCCGGCCGAACGCCAGCAGCACGGCGGGGGAGGCCCAGCCGAGTTCGGCTCCCTCGTTGATGCCGAACAGCACGCCGAAGACGGTGACGACGAGGAGGAGAACTCCGCCCGTGTCGGCGGAGCGGCGATCGGCGTTCTGCGCACGGCAGGGATGTCGCCGCCACGACGGGTCCGAATGCCGTCATCAAGCCGGGTGTGGCATCACGCACCGAAGCTGTATCAAGGGGACTGGGAGCGGCTGTATCAGCGTGCACTGACCGTCACCGACCGCAGTATGTGAGGGGCACCGACGGAAGGCGTCGGGCCCCTCACATACTGCGGTCGGTCGTGACCGGGCTCGCCGGTGAACAGGTCGAAGCGCCGGGGGACTTCGATCGGTGTCAGGAGTCCTCGGCCGCCGGCTCGCGAGCGAGGGCGAGCACGAGCCGAGAAGTGGTGTCAACCAGTCCCTTGTCGATGGGCGAACCGAACACGAGCACTCGGTAGTACAGCGGGCCGAGCAGCAGATCCACGAGGTGGCCGAGGCTCCGGTCGTCGACGATGAGTCCCTGATCGCGTGCGAGGAGATCACGTAGGCCGATCAGGTCACGCTCCCGCTGTTCCCGCAGGAACCCGGCCCGCAGCGACGCGGCCGTGTCGCCGTCCAATTGTGCGTGACCGAGGAGAGCTTGCAGTACCTGACCGGCCGGTTCCTCGAAAAAGTCGGCCACGCGCTGCAGATGAGACGTGAGGGCCTCCTCGACGCTGCCGCCTTCGTCCACGCGCCACTCCAGGGCCTCGCGGGCGTCGTCGGTGAGGGTGTCGAGGAGGATGTCGACCTTCGACTTCCACCAGCGGTAGATCGTCTGCTTGGCCACGCCCGCGCGCTGGGCGATGCCCTCGATGGTGAGAGCGGCGAAGCCCCGCTCGACCAGGAGATCGTCCGCGGCGTGCAGCACCGCGAGCCGGACACTCTCACTGCGGCGTGGGCCGGTTCGGCTGATGACCGTGGCTTTCTCGCAGGCCGGTCGTGGTTTCCGCGTGGCGCTGATGGTTCCGTCAACCCTTCGCATCTTGTCCGTCGCTGTGATTCTGGCACAGCGGGTTCCGCCGTGAACCGGTTCGCGGCGGACCCCGCTCAGGCGGCCTTCCCGACGGTCCGCACGAGGCTGAGCAGTACACCGAGGGAGAGCACGGCGACCACCGCGCTGAACGTCTCGCCAGCGGGGCGGAGGCTGGTCTCGCGGATGAGTACTCCCACCCCGATCGCGGGCACCGCCAGCATCGAGTAAAGGATGGCGAAGAAGGTGGAGACCGACGCGCCTCGGTGCTCGGGAGCGCTGTGTGTGGTGATGCCGCCGATGCCGTGACCGACGGCGATGCCCGTCGCCAGTCCGTTGACTGTGGCCCCGATGAGCAGGGGAGCCAGGGTGCCGGTGGCCATCGCGGTGGCGATCAGGCCGGCCGCGACGATCAGGCCCACGCACGCCGCGGGGAGGGCGGTGGCGGGCTTGAGGGTGCGGACGAGGAGCTGACCGAAAGCGGTGCACGTGAAGGCGATGAAGACCACGAGGCCGGTCAGTGTATGGCTGGACTCGTTCAGCACCGTGCCCAGGAACAGGCCCGTCACGGCGGTCAGGACGCCGAGTACGGCGAAGCCCGCGCCTGCCGCCATCGCGCAGCGCAGGAAGTCCGACCGGATCTCGCCCGGGACGTGCAGCGGCTGGAGCTGCAAGGAGAAGCCGGACCGGTGGGTGGAGCTCTCGCCGTTCACGATGACACCGAGCGCGCCGATGACTGCGAGGGCGAGCATGACGATCCAGGGGGTGCGCAGAGGGGACGGTGCGACGTCCGCCAGGATGCCCGCCAGCAGTGTGCCGCAAGCGAGGCCGCCCATGTTCGCGAACAACGCGACGGTGGCGGGCTTGACGCGGCTGTGCTGTCCGAGCCGCTCGGTGAGTGAGGCCGTGGCGGCGCCGGTCACGAGGGCCGCAGAGAAACCGGATATGACCCGGGCGACGAGCATGGCGGCGACGTTCTGGGCCAGGAGGAAGACCACCGCCGCGCACACGGACAGCAAGGTGGCAGCGACCAGGACGGGGCGGCGTCCCACCTGGTCCGAGAGCCGGCCGAAGACCAGCAGCCCGAGGACGACGCCCAGCGCGTAGACGGCGAAGACAACGGTCACGGTGAACGGTGTGAATCCGAACTCCGGCCCGTACAGCGGGTAAAGAGGGGTGGGCGCCGTGGTGCCCGCCATGGTGATCCAGAAGGCGAAAGCCACGCTGAACACCGCGAGGCCGGAGCCGCGCGCCCCTTCTGGTGCGCCGGTCTGGTCGATGGCGCGGACGGTCGAGTTCCCCACTGCAGTGGCCTCTCGTGAGCGATTGAGTACGGAAGACGCGGATGTATGGCGAGACTTAACGTTGCGTCTAGTCTCGAGACTAGACTAGACGTTGCGTCAGCACGGGGACGTGAGGCACTGGCGATGGGGGGAGGTTCTTGCCCAGGCCGAAGCCCTCGGCGCCTGAACGGCCGTACCCCGCCTCACCTGTCCGAGCAGCATCCGGCGTGCCTCGCCGATCCGAGGATGGGCAGTTCCGACCGAACTCAGTACCGCCCCGACCTCATCGCCGGGTGCCTTGCAGGAACAGGAATCTGCCTCATCCAAACGACGTCGCAGGTTCAACGGAGAGTTCACGGGCCAGTTCTTCGGCCGCCTGCGTGCCTCTAAGTCTGTTCGCTGAAATACCGGTGAAGCGTTTCCTGGGCTTCTTGAAGCACCCGGCTCTGCTGTTTGAGCATTGACAGGCGGGCCCGTGCTGTTGCTGGATAGCCGTCGCCCACCTCCCCGTCACCCAGCGCCGCGGCGAGGAGGTATCCGCTGAGCGCGTCTACCGCCGATACCTGATCCGCGTCCTGGCCGCTACGCATGAGGTAACGGTCCAAGGGGACCTCGTCACTGGCCAGAACGTTGGCGACTACAGAAGGCTGCCAATCTTGGGCGTTGTTGAGCGTGGGGTGGGTGTCGAATCGTACGGTGACCGAGTCACCGTGGGGCACCTCCACGGTGTAACGGCCTTCGTCGTCGGTGTAGGCGTGATCGATGAGCGTCAGATCACTGCGGTAGACACTGACCTTGATCAGGGGGATCGGATCATTCCGGGTGATGCTTCGCACATGACCAAACATCAGAGTTTCCTCACTGAAATAGCATCATGCCGGGGCGTCTAGGCATCGTTACGGTGGCCGCCTGACATGTGACGGTCCGGGGCCGGGCTTGCTGGCGTGATCACTGCCTCGAGCAGGGAGGGATCGGCGTGAGGTTCTTGATGAACCGGGCCGATGCCCAGCCCCGTGGCTCCTGCGCGAGCCTGTACCAGACCCTGTTCCCGTCCACCAGTTGTCCCTTTGTCTTGCATTCGATGGTGACGGCTTGGCCTGGAAGGAGGCTGCCGACCAGGGCGGACTGGGTGCTGGGCCGGCTCCGCACGTTGAGGGCGGTTTGGGAGACGACCTCGCCGCGTCCCAGGAATTCACCGGGGCTCGCGGTGGGCGCTCCGGCCTTCGGGCAGTCGGGCACGATGGCCGCAAGCCAGGCGACGACCTGTGGCGCGGGCCGGGTGAGTTCCGAACCGTCGAAGCCCTCGGCTCCGCTGAGGACGAACGGACCCAGGGCAAGGGTTCGGGTTCCGGCCGCACGGGCCCGGTCGGTGCTGCTCCAGTGAGCCTTCACCACCAGTCTCCGGACTACCAGCATCCTCGTAGTGATCACCGGTAGCATCCCCGGGTTGTCTCTGGGCTCACCGTTGGAGAGCCCGTTGACGGGCAGGCCGGGGACGGTCCAGCCGCTGAGCTCGCAGAGGTGGGAGCGAAGCCACGGTCGTTTCAGACCCACCACTCGGTACTCAAAGGAGAGTTCCACTCCCGACGTCGCAGTGGTGACCGGCGCCACCCTTGCCGTGAAGTCGACTGCCCTGCTCGGATCATTGAGCTCGTCCGGCAGCGTCGCGGCTGCCGCCGTGGGTCCGGCGTCCTCCCACAGCTGTGGTAGTTCCGTCCCGGTCTCTATAAGCCGCCATTGCAGATCTGGAAGTTCATCGGGTACCACCACCGCGTCGCTCGGGTCCGGCAGGGGGTCGGGATGGTCACCACCGATCCGGAACGACGCGCTCGTCCACCCACCCTCGGCCAACCAGTCAGGCGGGTCGGTCAGTACAGGACGGTAGACATCGCCGAAGAGCCCGACCCGTGCCCTGGCCATCAGCTCGAATTCGGCCCTGTTGTCACTGACGAGGGCTGCGATGGTGATCCGCACCGGGTCGTTGGTGGGGCCCGTCGGGGCTGCGCTCCGCAGAACGAAGTCCCACACGTCCTCGTAGGTTCCTCCCCTGTCCAGGAAGGTCGCCGACGCGGCGGGAATCGTACCGGCCAGGTCGGCCAGCGCCTCCATGGCCTCCGGAGTCCCGGCGGACATCCCGGAGACGTCCTTTCCCGACGGCTCCAGGATGACCAGTGACGACGCGTTCGGAATGGCCTGGGGCGCCAGCAACTTCGCCAGGTGACCGAAAAGTTGATCGCCGGCCGATGTCAGTGCGGGCACTTTGCACCTTCCTCCGCAGTGGATCACATGGGAGGGCAGGGCGGGACCTTGAGGCATACGAACCCCAGGACCTGGATGTCCGGGACAGTGAGGCCCTGCTGATCACCCCGCGTGGTGAACTTTTTGCTCTCCGAGGAGAAGCTGTACTCTCCGGACACCGCGAACGGTCCCCAGCCGACGCTGACCGAACCGCTCGTCGCCTCCTTGATGTGCTGGGAGTCCTGCGCCGACCAGTTCGCCCGGATGTTGACGTCGCGCACCATCACCACTGCGATGGGGATCAAGGGCATCATCGGGTTCGGGCCGCCCGAGATCAGACCCGGACCGCCGAGCGAGCCCAGGCTCCAGTTGGGGAGACGGAACAGCGTCTCGTCCATCCATTTGCGGTACACCGAGCAGATGCGCCACTTGAAGGAAACACCGATGTCCTTGGTCTCCTCCGACATCGCCTCGCGGCTCTCGGCGTGCTGCGCACCCCCGCCCACGCTCCAGAGCCCGAGCTGCACCTTGGCCCCGCCGCCGTACGCCTGTGCTTCGGAGGTGAACTCGCTCTTGTGCATTCGCTGCGAGAAGTTGTACGTGGGCCAACTCGACCCGTCAGAACTGCTCCAGTCCGACGGGAGTATGGACGTGCGGAGAAATTCCTCCAATGAGTTCTCTCTGGCTAGACTGAAGCCGATGATCCGGAACTGGGCGTCCTGGAACGCACGTGCGACCTGCCCCCTGTTCATCGTCGCCAGTTGAGCCTTGGCCGCCGCCACCTGGTCACGGCCCGCCGCACCCCAGTCGGCGAATGCCCGCTTCGGCCCGTCGAGGGCCTGGGCCCCTACGATCGGCCACACCAGCTTGAGTGCCGGATCGGCCTGTGCCGCGGCCCAAGTCGCTGTATAGGTGGTGAGAGCGGCATCGAAGTCGGCGTGCGCCTTCTTCTCTGCGTCTGCCAGGGCTGTGGGCCGCTCCACCGTGCGGCCCTCCTCGTCCGTCCCTTGCTCCCAGAGCACCTTCTTGAGTTCGTCACGCTTGGCCTGATCCTCCGGAGGAGGTGGCGGTTCGTGCGTTATCACGCCGCTCACTATTTTTCGGTATACGTCCGAAACGTGGCCACCGATCGGGGCATATACGGGGCTGAGCGCGGGAATGGCGTCCACGAGATTTGCGATGTGGTATGCGCTTTCAACGCTGCCATGCAGGTTTCCCGGGGTGAAGGGGTTTCGGAAGTCGGCGCCGTTGAGCACCATTCCCCGCTGAGCCATGGTGAAGATGGTAGTGGCGCTGTCGAACGCGGACGGGAAACCGGTGGAGGGATCTTTCCCGCTGATCACCTCAAAAATTCGGTCGTACAGCGACAGGGCGATACGTTCGTCCAAGGACATAACCCACAACTCCATTGCATTGCAAGCCCAGGTCGTATTCAACCTTGGCGGGATACGAGGAATGGCCCCGGCGTGTGCGTACGGTGCCCGACGGGCCAGTGGCAGCGTGCTGCCATGAACGGCCAAACCCGAGGCGAGCTGTCGGATTCATCTGCGCTCGGCATCTGAGGCCTAGAGCACTCCCTCGGTTCACCCGAACCACTTGCTGAGACAAATCGCCTAACTCCATGCTAGGCGAGGCACTGCTGAACCTCATCTGGATCACTCGGGATCGCCGCCCGGGCCTCGTCGAGCGGGAGTTACTATGGGAGCAGGTCGATCACAGCGACGCAGGCCCGCCCTCGGCGCCTCACGTCAACGGCGGCCCACGGACACCTCCTCTGACCCGCTTGGCCGCCCTTGGTGAGGGCCGCGATCCGTGGCACGAGGAGAACCCGGCAGCGAGCGAGAAGGCAGCGGTTTCTCTCTACCGGGCGCACGGCTGGCACGCCGTTGGCGTGATCGGTCACCTGGATGGGCAGCGGGGGCGCAATCCGCTCTCCGGGCCGTCAGATCTGACCACGTCTGGCAGTCAGCGCAATCCCGGGAGCTGGCGTCGGCCACGCCGACGAAGAACAGGGGCAAGCGGTTGGGGCTTGCCGGTGACAGCGGGGGCCTTTCGTCCCCGGCCCGCCCATCCTCCGAACCGACAACGGGCCGACATGTACAGCTTGGACTTCTGACGATCCGGACGACTCACGGATCGGCACGGAAACCCAGGACTTCATTGTCGGGCTGAGCCAGGGCAAGACTTCGCAAGGAGGAGAGGAGCATGGTCCTGCTGGTTCTTGAGGGAACTTTCCGCGTACCAGGTGCCATCGCGGAAGGGGGCACAGTCCGCTTCGCCCCCGACACCCCCGACGCCTGGGAGCAGCTCGAGGGCCCGCACCAGGTCACCCTTGATGCCGATGGGCATGCCTGCGTGCGCCTGTACGGGGCCGACACCTTGGAGACGGACTTTCCGACCCGCACCGGAGCCAGCGTGCATCAGCCTTCCGAGTTCGCCGACTTCGCCGGCACCGCGCTGATGCGCCGCGTACGAGGCAACACCGAACTGGTGCAACCACTTGGGGTGCGCGGGCACGTCCTGACCCGCGGGGCCGACGCTCACGGACGGTGCGTGGCGTTCGTCGGCGGCGGCCCGACACCAGCGCCGAGCGGCACCCGCATCCCAGACACAGATGCAGTGCTGCAACAGTCGGCCAACCTCACCTTGCTGGAACTGGGCTTGGCCTACCCCGCCTTCGACCGGGGACTCGGTCCCGGCATACGTGCCGATATGGCCCATGCCGCAGCAAGCGCTCGCGAACAGGGCTTGGGACTGTGGCGCAAGGATGTGACGGCTACCGGAGCGCAGATCACCGGGCTGGACTCACTGGCCGACATCGTCGTCATGCCGGCGCTCTTTCGACGGCTGGTGGACTTCCTGACGCGGAGCGGTCCGGAGACGTCGTTGGC
Organism: Streptomyces sp. NPDC006314; assembly: GCF_040613075.1. Taxonomy (NCBI): domain Bacteria; kingdom Bacillati; phylum Actinomycetota; class Actinomycetes; order Kitasatosporales; family Streptomycetaceae; genus Streptomyces; species Streptomyces sp. NPDC006314. The sequence continues at coordinate 29,784 of NZ_JBEXRL010000018.1, forward strand.
CGGATTCCGTGAGGATCTGCGGCAACGCCACGATCAGGTCACCCTCATATCCACCGGTGCTCAGGCCGGCTTCGACATGCTAGTCAGTGTCTCGGGTCAAACCGTGAGACTGTTGCGTCCCCCGGAGGACCTCGTCTTCGACCAGCCCTGACACCGCAGGAGGCCGATGGTGTCCGCCTGGGCGCTACATGAACGAGCAGGGCAGGCCGGCGCATCACTCACCGTGTGACTGCTGTACCAGCACGAGCCTGACCCGGAAGGACAGCTGATCCCATGGCCTCGGCCCATGCTGGGCATGAGCCTCACCATGGGCAGCAAATACCCAGCCAGGGGGTCGAACGGCTTCGAGGGGCTCCTCGGCTGGGCCCATCGACCCTCGACCGCGTTGTGGAGCGCTACCGGTTCCAGGGTCTCCGGACCGGACACCACGGCCTTGCGCCGCCTGCTGCGGTTTGTCCGTACGCCTGTGGCGGCATCTCTACTGGGACATCGCCCCGTCGGTCCCGGCGGCGCGCACCGAACTGCGGCAGCCGGCCCGAGCCCGGGGAGCAGCGTGGGCCGCTGGGGTCCGCCCGGGCGGCCTCTGCTCCCACTGGATGCCATGTGCAGCACGTACAGGATGCCGCAGACATCCTTCCGACCCGCAACGGGCTCGCGCCCCGGATGCCGGAACCGCCGTTGTTCGCAAGGGAGCAGTGGTCCGATCCGCTCCCACAGTTCATCCGGCAAGACTGCTCTGCCGATCCACGGCTAGGACCAAGGCAGTTCATTGCGTGACCGTTGTTAGCCGGAATGCGACATCACCCGTGAAGGGCAACGGTGCAGTCGCACATCTGCCGGTCACCCGGTGATGAGACCCGCTGGACTGACAGCGAAACGCGCGGCCTTCCACAGGACGGCACGCCATGCCGGCGACCACCACCACTTTGCTGATGGGGTGGCCGGCCGCGGTCTCGGTGATGCCGGGAATCTTCGCCATCGTCACCACCGAGATCCTGCCGCTCGGCCTGCTGACCTCGATCGGATCCGGTTTCACCGTCTCGGACGGGATGGCCGGACTGATGACGACCATGGCGGGCATCCTGGGTGCTCGCCGCTCCACCGGTCACCGAGGCCACGGCACGCTTCGACCGCCGACTGATGCTGTGCGTCTTCATTCTCCTGCTGGCACTGGCCAACTTCCTTGCCGCCGCGGCACCCGACTACTGGGCACCTACAGTGGGCAGCGGTAGCGCTTGCTGGCGGTGCACAAGGGCCTCGCGCTGTCGAGCATCACTCGAATGCCAGTGCGCCAACCCGGACCAGGATCTCCTTGACGCCCTGCCCGAGGCCGGCGCCGGCGCTGGAGACAGCCCACTCGGCTACAGGGGCGAGGACGAAGCCCAGACCGACCGCCACCGCCAGGGCGGCGGCAATGCTGGCCTCGTCCCCGCCCGTGGCGGTGACTTTGAGCTCTAGCTGAATGTCGCCGCTGACCTGTGCCTCGCCACCGGTGACGGCCTGCGGGACGAGGACGTGGCGGGTGGCCGTGTAGATGAGGGCGCCCTCCGCGGCGTCGAAGGCGATCGTCTGGAACTCCTGATCGTCCCCGATGGTGCCGCCGATGATGGGAGTCCCGTCGACTCCAACGCGGAGACTGATCCCGGCGAACAGTCCGGCGACTGCCGCGCGGGACTCGGCTTTGATCCGGGTGCACAGGTTGTCCAGCGCCACGCCGCCGATGTTGCGGGCCAGGCCTGAGGCGACTGCCTGTTCCAGGGCCTTCATGTCCGGTGCCACCTGGCAGGCGAGTGGGAAGGCGTCGCCCCAGGACACCTTGAGCGGGCCGTTCACCGACAGCTCCACGCGGACGCCCGGGCCCTGGATGAAGGCGACCGGCCCCCGGATGGTGTAGGTGAGCGAGGGCAGACCGCTGGCGCTCTGCGGCAGTTCGAGCACCTGGAAGTCGGAGACGACCAGTAGCACCGGTACTCCGCCCGGCGGTGCGTTACCGGGATCGACCAGTTCGATCAGCCGCTCCCACGTCGCGCCGCCGACGTCCACCCGCGCGTCGGCGATCAGCCCTTGGACCTCCTGGAACCCCTGGATCGTGTCACACAGTTCCACGGAGGCCACGCCGTCCCCGATCGGCGGCAGCTCGTCCAGCGGCCGTCCGCCGGCCGGGACTCCTGCGGCGTCGAGGAGTTCGGCGACCTGCTGCTGGTCGGAGGCGAGGTTGCGGCACTGAGTTCCCTCGTTGGTGAGTCCCACCGCGTCTGTCAGACCCCACTTCATCGGTCGCTCCTTTGCCTGGACTTTCCCTCGCCGCTTACCGGGTCGCGTCGGTTCCTGTCTGCCGTCATCGGCGAACCCGCATTTAAGCCTGCGGCCACGGGAGCGGTACCCGTACGTGAAGACCACACTGTGCAGCAGCTCCCACGGCCGGTCCTCCGTCTAGAGCCTGCCCATCCGCATCGATCAGACTGATCTCGTCCAACTAGCACGCCCTGTCAGAGCATGCGAAGATTCCGCATACTTTCGATCACCTGGTCCGAGGCGTCGGTATTTCCAGACCAGGATGACTTGCAAGCCCATAAGTGGCGTCAAATGTATTAGGAACACTGACCCATCGAATTATTCGAAGGAACTAATAAGCTAGCCATGTGGTGGCCGATCAACAGGCGTGCTCCCTCAAGCCCAGGCCTTGGACCCGTAGGATCTGGCGGACGCTGCTGGGAGCATCACTCATAAGGGCTGACGCCTCATTCTCAATCGTAGGTTCCCTGCCTTCCTGCCGCATCTCGAGGTACACCGTTGCTGTGACGTGGCGTCAGGAATGCCACTGGTCGGATGCCATATGTACCACCGGAGGCGGGTGCTCAGGCCAGACCACCCCGACACCCTCACCGTCCGGAGGCAGCCCGCCTACGTCCACGGGAAACGCATGCATGTACAACTACGCTGGCTCGAGGGGTAATGCAACAACCCGCCACAGAGCCACACCCTCGGCCGGTTAGAATTCCTCGGAATGGGGTGGGCCATGCCCTCCGGCTGTGTGACTCGGTTGCTTGGGTGTGAGGAAGCGTAGTCGCCAACCGTGGATGGTTGACGATGCGTTGCGGGCGCGGATCAAGCCGTTGCTGCCTGCCCGGCAGCGCCGACATCGACACCCGGGCCGGAAGGCTCTGGATGACCGCAAGGCGCTGTGCGGCATCCTCTACGTCCTCTGTACCGGCATCCGACGGGAGTGGTCGCCCGCCGAGCTGGGCTTCGGCTCCGTTGTCACCCACGACGGGGCCTTTGTGGGAAGGGTGCGCACGAGAGCGTTGACGGGCTTCGTCACTCAAGGCTGGCCACCAGCTCCTGGACCGTACCGAACAGTGCGTCCAGAGCAGGCCGGTAGGCGTGTTCGGGTGGGGCCGCGAAGCCGATGAGCAGGCCTGCTGAACGTCCTCGGGGATCGACGTGGAGTTCGGACAAGCCGCGCAGGGCAAGTCCTTGCCGGGCGCAGAGGGAGAGGACCGCGTCTTCAGGTGGCCAGTCGGCGGGGAAGGTCAGGAGAGTGTGCAGCCCAGCGGGGACGCCGTGGGCGGTTAGTCCCGTGACACCGGACACGCGGGCCAGGAGCAATTCCCGGCGTCGACGGTAGCGCAGGCGGGTGGCGCGGATGTGGCGGTCGTACGCGTGAGAAGTGATCAGGTCCGCGAGGACGAGCTGGGAGAGGCTCTCGGTGTAGAGATCGGCTTGCTGCTTGGCTTCGACCACCGGCTTCACCAACTGGGACGGTAGGGCCATCCAGGCCAGGCGCAGAGCCGGGCCGAGGGTCTTGGACGCGGTGCCGCAGTAGACGGTCCGGTCGGGAGCGATGCCCTGGAGGGCGCCGACGGGTTGGCGGTCGTAGCGGTACTCGCCGTCGTAATCGTCCTCGATGATCAGTCCGCCGGTGGTGCGTGTCCAGGCGCCGACGGCCTGACGTCGGCTGGGATGGAGAGGGACACCGGTGGGGTACTGATGCGAGGGTGTGAGCAGCACGGCGTCGATCTCGTGCGTCAGCGCGTCGACGCGGGCACCGTGGGCGTCGACGGGCATGGGCGCGGTGGCGAGTCCGGCGCGCTGGACGACGGAGCGGAAGACGTTGTGGCTGGGATCCTCGACGGCTACCGCTCTGGCACCGTTCTGGGCAAGCACAGCGCTGAGCAGGCGCAGACCCTGGTAGTAACCAGAGGTGATGACGATGCGGTCGGGGCTCGTGACCACACCGCGGGTGCGGCCGAGGTACTCGGCGACCGCGATACGCAGTTCGAGCCGGCCTTGCGGGTCCCCGGCTCCGAGCACCACCGAGCGCGCGTCCGCAACCACCCGGCGTGTCGCCGCGAGCCAGGCCCGGGCGGGGAAGGCGCTGACATCGGGAAGCCCTGGGCGCAGGTCATGGCGAGGAGCCGTCGGTATCGGTGTGGCTGACGGGGAGGCCACGGCCTTCGGCGGTACGTCCGCCACGGTGGTGCCCGACCCGGGCCGGGTGGTCAGGTAGCCCTCTTCGACCAGTTGGTCGTAGGCGGCGGTCACCGTGCCGCGGGACAGTCCGAGTTCGCTGGCCAGCCCCCTGGTGGAGGGCAGGAGTGTCCCTGCGGCCAGGCGCCCCTGACGGATCGCGTCGCGCAGCGACGACTCCAGAGCCGAACGACGGCCTTTCGAGGCGTCGAGATCCATGTGCAGGTCGATGCGCGAACCGGACCAGGTTTTCCGCATAGAACTGGATCTTACTCCTGGGCCAGTGTCCTCCTAGCCTCGTCCCAAGTGATGAACAGGCCGGGAGCGACAGGACGTACCTCGATGATCGTGATAGCCCATCTCAGCGACACCCACATCGACAGTGAGCCACGCAGTATCGAACGCACCCGAGCGGTCATGCGCTACCTGGAGGAGCTGCCGTACGACCTGGACGCGGTCCTGGTGACCGGAGACATCACCGATCACGGTCTGCCTGCAGAGTACGAGCAGGCCCGTCGGCTCTTCTCCTCGCGGCACCCGGTGATGCTCTGTCCCGGCAACCACGACAGGCGTGATGCCTTTCGAACTCACCTCCTGGGGCAGACGAGTTCGACGGCCCCGGTCAACCAGGTGCATCGGAGCGCTGACGCGGTCATCGCGATGTGCGACTCATCGGTGCCGGGCAAGGACGAGGGTTTCCTCTCGGACGAAACCCTGGCGTGGCTCGAGGACGTCCTGGCCCGAACCTCCGCCGGAACGCCCGTGCTCATCGGCTTCCACCACCCGCCGACGCAGTTGCACGTCCCGTTCATCGACGGCATCCGCCAGTTCGGAGCCGAGCGGCTCATGGTCCTCGCCGACCGGCACCGCAATATCGCAGCATTCCTCTGCGGTCACGCCCACACAGCCGCAGCGACCGTCTTCGCCGGGCGCCCGCTGCTCGTGGCCCCTGGAGTGGTCTCGACTCTCCGCCTTCCCTGGGAACACCGCGCGCACCCCCAGGACCATGTCCACCTGGACCACCCACCCGCACTTGCCTTCCATGTCCTCGAGGACTCCGGGAAGTTGACCACGCACTTCCGGCACGTCAGCACAGCCCCATGACTCATCACCGGATCGGTGACAAATGGATCTGTCCGTACTGGAAGGCTCGACTCTCTCGCCGAAAGTGATCCGGCCGGCGGACGCCGGGGGCATCGCAGGCCAAGAACGTTGTCCATGAACCGTGCATGGCACCCGTCGTACGAGTACGGTGGCACGCCCGGCGCCTGCATCGCCGTTGCCGGCGAGAAAGTCGCCAGGGGCAGGAGTGTGGTTCGCGGAGGACTGCCCTGGGCCCGGCCTCGAGGGGCACGTTGCCGTGGAGTGCAGGCTCACGTCTGCGTTCGCCGGGTTGATCCGTGGTGGTCGCAGCGACGATGGAATATCGCGCGGTACTCCCTCGGCCGCTGGCCCGTGTGTCTGGCAAAGATGCCGCTGAACGCCCCTGGGTCGCCGTACCCAACGTCGGCGGCGATGCTTGCGACGGTCCTGTCGGTCGTCTCCAGCAGATGTCTGGCTCGGCGCACCCGGACCCTCTGCAGGTACGCGAGTGGCGTCTCGCCGGCTTCGTCGCCGAAGCGACGGAGCATGGTTCTCGTGCTGACGTGGAACTCCTGGGCGAGGGCGGGCAGGTTGTAGCGAACACTGAGGTTCTGGTCGAGCCACCGCTTGACGCTGAGCGAGAACTCCCTGCCCGCAGTGGGTATGAGCCCCGAGTCGACATAGGGAGCCTGCGTGGAACGTGCATCATCGACAAGCGCGATACGCGCGGTGCTACGGGCGACGTGGGGGCCGTCGTGCTCGCGGATGAACTGCAGCGCGAAGTCGTACATGGCGCTGAAGGCCGCTGTGGTCGTCACCCCCCCGTCGGTCACGACCAAGCTCTCCGGGCGGAGGCGCACGTCGGCGTATCGGCGGGCGAACCGATCCGCGAACAACCAGGACGTGGTCGCTTCGCGCCCGCCGAGCAGCCCGGCTTCAGCGACCAGGAAGGCGCCCACGCAGATCGATACGACAGCGGTCCCCGAGGCCGCCTGCGATCGAATCGACACTACTTCCGGTCCCAGCCTTGCGAGTGTCGCGTCGAGATCGATCGTGGGTGAAAGCTCGAAGCCCGGCACGATCAGGACGTCTACCGGGCGAACCGCTGAGACGTCGAGGACCGAGCCGCCGGACGCGATCACACGCCGCCGGGGCGAGATCACCGACGCCTCGTAGGCCGGCTGAACCGACCCCTGCGCCGCGGCCACGTGAGTTGCCATCGCCAGGAGGTCGGGGACTCCGAATACCTCCGACGCGAAGCAGCCGGGATAGGCCAGCACACCAACTCGCAGCGGGCTCATGCGGTTCCTCCGGCGCCTTCGAACGGTGTGGCGATATTACCGGGATACATGGCGATCACGCCGCTTCTCAGGGGGGCGGCCACTCATCATCATCTCGGTCATGACGATCATGCGAGGCCACAGCGACCCCTTGGACGACTTCTCACGGAGAGCCGTCAGCGTCGATGGCGTTGACAAGACCGTGTACGTTGCCGGGTCGGGGCCGGCAGTCATCCTCATGCCCGAGATGCCGGGTATCAGCCCCGACGTCGCGCGGTTCGCGCGTTGGGTGCGTGATGCCGGCTTCTCCGTGTACCTGCCCTCCCTCTTCGGTGTCGACGGTGCCTATCCGCTCGCCGAGGCAAGCGAGACCATCGTGCGACGCGCGTGCGTCAGCGCCGAGTTCCGAGCGTTTGCCGGCGGCGGCACCAGCCCCGTCGTCACATGGCTGCGCGGCCTCGCTCGCCTGGCGCACGCCGAGCGTGGCGGGCCTGGTGTCGGTGCCATCGGTCTGTGTTTCACCGGCAACTTCGCTTTGACCATGGCGCTCGAACCCGCCGTCATCGCACCTGTGGTCAACCATCCGTCGCTTCCGCTCGACGACCCCGGCGGTCTGGAGATCAGCGACGAAGACGCCGCTGCCGTGGTTGAACGCGTAGCGCGAGACGGACTGAAGGTTCTCGCTTACCGCTTCGACAACGACAGGTGGTGCACTGGCCAGCGGTTCGCGGCTTACCGAGCGCTGCTCGGGGACGCGTTCGACGGCCGCGTACTCGACGCCGAGACGGCGAACACGAACCCTCCGCCCTTCTTCCGTGACGTCGTCGGTTGCGCCCACAGTGTCGTCACGGCACACCTCGTCGACCAGGACGGTCATCCCACCATGCGGGCCCGGAACGAGATCATCGCCTTCCTGGCCGAGCGGCTCGGGACGCGGCCGGACTAAGACGATGGGCGGGATGCCGCGCACCGGTGGCTCCAGACCAGGCTGTCGTGCGGGTCGGTGCCGGAGATGCCCAGCGACAGGGGCAGCCCGTTCCTGGCCGTGATCAGGTGGATTTACGGTCCCCGGTTGCCACACCGGCGTCAGTTGCCGTCACGTGCAGCCCGGGGTGGCCACATCGTTGGTTGGGGTGGTCCTTGGGTTGTCGGGTGGTGAGGCGGCAGCGGGGGCATGCTTCGGGAGCGGTGGATGGGTGCTGAGCACGGCATGCGGAGCCCGATTCCCCAGGGCGGGCGGTGGGTGCTCTGCCGTTGGGGGAGGGGCCGTCGTGGGGTGAGCCGCGTCGCATCGGAGAGGGCGAGGCTTGCTATGCAACGAGTTGCATAGAAGGATCGGCGTCATGGCGCTCGAACACGCGATCCTGGTGTCGCTTTTGGAGAGGCCGGGATCCGGCTATGAGCTGGCTCGGCGTTTCGAGCGGTCCATCGGCTACTTCTGGACCGCGACCCACCAACAGATCTATCGCGTGCTCAAGCGCATGGAGACCGACGGCTGGGTCGACGTCCGGGACATCCCGCAGCAGGGCCGGCCGGACAAGAAGGAGTACAGGGTCGCCGACCTCGGCCGGGCCGCGCTGTCCTCCTGGTTGCACGATCCGATCGAGCCGGAGAGCGTCCGCCACGACCTGGCCGTGAAGATCCGGGGCGCCGCCTTCAATGATCCGACCGCCCTGATCCGAGAGGTGGAGCGGCACCGGCAGGCGCACCGCGACCGGCTGGCGCACTATCTCGCAGGACAGGTGCGGGATTTCACGGGGCCCGAGGCAAGCGCCGCGGGTCCGGAGGCGCCGCTCGACGCGGAGCGAGAGCTCCAGCACGTCGTACTGCGCGGCGGCATCGCCTACGAGCGGATGATGATCGACTGGCTGGACGACGTGCTTGCCACGCTGGCCCGGTTCGGTCCGGGCCGCTGATCGCCGCCCCGCCCTCCGCCGGTCCTCCCGATCCGGCCAGTTCAGCAGTCAGACGTCCCAATTCCCACCCGCCCACCAGACGAAAGGCGTCCTTACCATGGCTGACCAGCTGCTGTTCAACCCGCGCACTTACGACCCCGCGCACTTCGACCCCGAGACGCGCCGCTTGCTGCGTGCCACCGTCGACTGGTTCGAGGAGCGCGGGAAGCGGAGGCTGATCGAGGACTACCGGACCCGTGCCTGGCTCGGTGACTTCCTGGCCTTCGCAGCGAAGGAGAACCTGTTCGCCACCTTCCTGACGCCGTCGTTCGTTGCGGGGGAAGGGGAACCGGACAAGCGGTGGGACACGGCCCGGATCGCGGCGCTCAACGAGATCCTTGGCTTCTACGGCCTCGACTACTGGTACGCCTGGCAGGTCACGATCCTCGGCCTCGGCCCGGTCTGGCAGAGCGGCAACGCCGCCGCCCGCGTACGCGCCGCTGAACTCCTCACCCAGGGAGAGGTCTTCGCGTTCGGCCTGTCCGAGAAGGCCCACGGCGCCGACATCTACTCCACCGACATGCTGCTCGAGCCCGACGGCAACGGCGGCTTCCGTGCCACCGGCTCCAAGTACTACATAGGCAACGGCAACGCCGCCGGACTCGTCTCCGTCTTCGGCCGCCGTACCGACGTCGAGGGCCCCGACGGCTACGTATTCTTCGCAGCCGACAGCCGTCACCCGGCCTATCACCTGGTCAAGAACGTCGTCGACTCTTCGAAGTTCGTCAGCGAGTTCCGCCTGGAGGACTATCCCGTAGCGGCCGAGGACGTCCTGCACACCGGCCGCGCCGCCTTTGACGCAGCCCTCAACACGGTCAACGTCGGAAAGTTCAACCTGTGCACCGCCTCGATCGGCATCTGCGAGCACGCGATGTACGAGGCCGTCACCCACGCCCACAACCGCATCCTGTACGGCCGCCCCGTCACCAGCTTCCCGCACGTCCGGCGCGAGCTGACCGACGCGTACGTCAGGCTCGTCGGTATGAAGTCGTTCAGTGACCGCGCTGTCGACTACTTCCGCTCCGCCGGCCCGGACGACCGCCGCTACCTGCTCTTCAACCCGATGACGAAGATGAAGGTGACCACGGAGGGCGAGAAGGTCATCGACCTGATGTGGGACGTCATCGCCGCCAAGGGCTTCGAGAAGGACAACTACTTCGGCCAGGCGGCCGTGGAGATCCGCAGCCTGCCGAAGCTGGAGGGCACGGTCCACGTGAACCTGGCGCTGATCCTGAAGTTCATGCGCAGCCACCTCCTCGACCCGGTTGAGTACCCCGGTGTGCCGACCCGCCTCGACGCGGCCGACGACGACTTCCTGTTCCGGCAGGGACCGGCCCGCGGCCTCGGCTCGGTGCGCTTCCACGACTGGCGACCCGCCTTCGACGCGTACGCGAGCCTGCCCAACGTGGCCCGTCTGCGTGAACAGGCCGACGCGCTCTGTGCGTTCGTCGCCACGGCCGCCCCCGACGCGGAGCAGAGCCGCGACCTTGACCTCGTCCTCTCCGTCGGTCAGCTCTTCGCCCTCGTCGTGCACGGGCAGCTCGTCCTGGAGCAGGCCGCCCTGACCGGACTCGACGAGGACGTGCTCGACGAACTCTTCGCCGTCCTCGTGCGGGACTTCTCCGCGCACGCCGTCGAACTGCACGGCAAGGACTCGGCGACCGAACAGCAGCAGGAGTGGGCGCTGGGCTCTATCCGGCGGCCGGTCGTCGATGAGGCGCGCACGGAGCGAGTCTGGCAGCGGGTCGAGGCGTTGTCCGGCGCGTACGAGATGGCCCCGTAGGCGGTGTGGTCGTCGACTGGTTCGACGGCTGTGCCGAGGGCGGCCACTGCGCCAGCTCCGTTTCCGCCGAGCGCCATGTATGAGTAGACCCTGCCGGTCACCACGCTGTTTCGGCGTGTCGGCCCGCTGACATCCCCGTTGCGGCCGCTTTCGCCCATGTCCCTTGGCCGGAGTGGAGGAGAAGGGGCGGGGCGGGAGGGGCGGCGCGGCCGCGGCCGGGGATCGGACCCTCGCTCAGCCGGTTGCGCGGCGGCCCCGAGCCGCCGCGCCCGTGCCGCGTCAGCTCGGCGGCGACGTCAGGGGGAACGTAGGCGGGGGAGAGGTCGTGGCGGGTGCGGTGCCGGCGCACGGGGTGCCGCCACCGGCCGGAGGCGTCGCCGGCGACGGCGACGCCGACTTCCTCGGCCGACCGCGCGCCGGATCGCCGACGCCGTGGCCCGGTGGCCGGCCACACCCCCGAGGCCCGGCTCGGCGTCCTCGACGAGGCCCGCGGCCACCTCGGGGAGCTGCGCGCCCGGCATGCCGCGGTGCTCCTCGACTCCGGCCCGGCCGTTCGGGACGCCGCCGCGGCGGTCGTCGCCCGACCGCGAGCGGCTCGCCGACGGGCTCAACCTGCCTGTACGCCGACCCAGCCCCGGAGCTGCTGAGCCTCGCCGTGCGCGGCGCGGGCCGACGCTGTCGTTCCTCCGAGCGTGCCGGGGCTACCAGGAAAGCCGAGTCGGCCCGATCCTTCGGCGTCGCCGTACGCTGAGCCCCGCGCCTGTCCGTGTGTCCGGGGCACTCGCCGACCAGCGCAGGACCGCGCCAACCGTTCCCGCGCAGCACCGCGACCGGCTCCAGTACCCGGCACGCTGCGACCGGCGGAAAAGTCGGATAACCGCGCGCCGACGGGGTAGAACGGATGCTGGGTGCCTTCCGGCTACGGAGGGCCCTGCCCACAGACCAGCCGGGACCTCTCGGCGATATCGGAGGACAAGCAGCATGGCCAGCGGCACCGTGAAGTGGTTCAACGCCGAAAAAGGCTTCGGGTTCATCGCCCAGGACGGCGGCGGCCCGGACGTCTTCGCCCACTACTCCAACATCACCGGCAACGGTTACCGGGAGCTGGTAGAGGGCGAGCCGGTCACCTTCGACGTGACCCAGGGCCAGAAGGGCCCCCAGGCCGAAAACATCGTGCGCGGCTGACGAAGGCACATGCGCACCGCCCCGCGAGAGTCACCGTGTAGAGTGGCATCACCGACGCGGGGTGGAGCAGCTCGGTAGCTCGCTGGGCTCATAACCCAGAGGTCGCAGGTTCAAATCCTGTCCCCGCTACGAGGACGAGGGGCCCGGCACCAGCCGGGCCCTTCGCCACATCCAGCCACCGGCCCGTCGGTGCGGCACCGGGTCGCGAAATCACCTCCCCCGGACAGCTGCCGGCCGCTCCGGCCTGGCCAGACGGGTGTGAAAACACCGGGTGCGCGGGCCTGCTCTTCGATGGGCCTTTCGCAACAGTGAAGGAACTCGACCGGCGCCCACACTGAGGGTCCTGCGGACGGTTGCTCAGGCTTCACTGGCGGGATGAAATCGCCGAAAAGGGATCATTGCGGACATTGGGTCCGTTGATTACCATCCGCGTGTGCGATCGCCCGCCGACGTCTTGACCAAGGAAAGAGCTGACCAGGGTGCTGAGCAGTGGTGGGTACTCGGCCGTCATGAGGAGTGCTTTCACGGGAGCGCTGCTCATTGCCGGTTGCGCGGTCGCCTCGTGCGGCGGTGACGGCAACAGGGCCGACGTGAGCGGCAGGGTCACGGTCGTCTACGACAGCACGATCAAGCCGAAGGACCGGCCGGCCACAGCGGTGATCCGGAAGTCTCGTGTGCTCGAGCAGGTCGCCGGCTGGGTGAACCAGTCCGTCGCCCTGCCGCATGACCTGGCCGTGAGAGTCACGGACAAGGTCCCACCAGGTGTTACGGATGCGGTCACCCAGCCAGACGGCAGGACGATCTTTGTGCCCCCGGCGTTTCTGACCCAGATCCAAGGGGTCCTCGGCACCGTGGTGAAGACCGTCGAGCGTCCCGCCCTGTTCCCCGAAGCCAGTTTCAACGCCGACGACCTTACCGCGCTGTCGACCCAGTTCATCTTCGGCCACGAGATGGGCCATGCTCTGCAGCGTCAGCTTCTGCTTCGAAACCTCGGCCTCGAGGAGGACGCCGCCGACGGGTTCGCTTCGTTCTACACCGTCAACGAGGTCGGACCGGGTCCGTCCTTGGCAGCCGCGATCCTTTTCGACGAGCTCGCCCGCGAGGAGGGCAAGCTGACGCTGGAGGGACTCTCGAGCGATCACCCCGTCACCCAGCAACGGGTCTTCAACTTCCTCTGCTACCTCGAGGGGAGCGCCCCGAAGAAGTTCTACGGGCCCCTGGTCGGTGCTGGATACCTGCCGAAGACCCGCGCTCCACTGTGCCCGCAGGCATGGGCGATGCTGGACTACGGCTGGTGGACGCAACTCAAGCCGTATTACAGCCGGGCATTCAAGGAACAGGGCGACGAGGCGCAGGAGAACGCACACCACCAGCTGATCGCGGAAATGAAGGCCTTCGAGAAGGAGATCGACAAGATCCGCAGCGGGCAATGAGCATTCCAGACCGTCGGCCCGCCCCTCCGGCCAACCTCGAAATCCCTGACCGAGCGGTGCTGGGCATGGCCCACCGAGTCGCTGCCGGGGCGCCCGGCCGACACTCATCGGTGCGTCGTGGGGCGGCTGTGGGTGCGCCGGTCCGGCGGCGTCCTGGCCTGCCACCGGGGGGTGCTACCCAGCGCTGCCCGCCACCTTCTCACCTGGTCGTGGCCCACCAGGCAGGTGTTGAGTTCCCAGCTCGGATGCCCTTGCGGTCGAATGTGGCTGAGCAGCATGTGCAGCGCGCCTGGGCGGTCATGTCGGGGATCGTGTATCGCTGCTGGAGGCCGCGCACCGAGGCAGATCGCGCTCGAAGTGGCGGTGCTCGACGTGGCGGTGCTCGGCGTGGTGGCGTTCGGCGTCATGCGCGGCGCGGCGGTGCACGACGAGGCCGGGGCCGCGACCAGAGCGGCTGCTGTGCCAGCGAGTCGAACGGTTGTGGTGCCGCCGACTCCAGCAAACCGGGCCAGCGGGCGTTCGCCCGGATCTGGCGAAGCTGGTGGGCACGCTCGTCACGGACACAGCGGTGGGGCAGGACACCGTGCGCCGCTTCGAGGAGGGCATCCGGGTCCTCGCCGTGTGACGTCCTGGCAGATGACGTGGCTACGGCCGCGGTCGCACAGGCCCCGGCGGGTGGCCTCGGTAGAGCCGCGGTCGCCCGCGTCCGGACGGGGGCAACCACCGTGTCCGACGACGTCTCGGCGCTTCGAGGCACCTGGAGCGGCCTGTCGGCGGTCCGGAGGGTGAGGAGGGAGGCCGGGGCCCCACGGGTCAGTCCCGGCCGCCGGTGAAGCGGGCAGCGGCGAATGCGGTCAGATCAGTTCCGGGTGCTTCACCGAGCGCGAGGGCGGCAGCGCACTCGCCCACGGCCGGGGCGAACTTGAAGCCGTGTCCGGAGCAGGCGGAAACCCGGACGATGGCCGGTGCGTCGGGGACGCGGTCGATCAGGAAGTCGCCGTCCGGTGTCATCGTGTAGAAGCAGGTCCGCCAGGCCAGCGGCTTGGGCTCTATACCGGTGAAGACGCGGGCGACCGCCGTCTCAATCTCCTTCCGGAAGCCTTCGGGTACCTGCGGGGTCACCGCGTCCGCCGGGTCCCCGGGCTGGTGCTGACGGTCATGGAAGCCGATCTTCACCAACTGTCCGTCCTGGCCCCACTCGGCGAGTCCGTACAGGACCCCGCCCTCGGGCTCCTCATAGAGGAAGACGGGGAAGCCGGCTGTCCCCAGAGCGGGCGCCGCGCGGAACCAGTAGACCGGCACCCGTACCGGCCGCAGTACCTGGTCCAACCCCGCGGGCAGGGACCCTCGCATCCAGGGACCGGCCGCCATGACGACGGAACCGCAGTGGACCTCCTCGCCCGAGCGCAGGCGCACCGCCACTCCATCCCGGCCGGGCCTTACCTCCACCACCTGCGTGCCGAAGCGGAGCACGGCGTTGCGCCGCACGGCGGCATCGAGCATGGCAAGGCGGGCACGGCTCGCCAGGATGCCGTAGGCGCCGGGTTCGTAGAGCGCCGACATGCCGCTGTCGACGTCGAACCAGGGGAAGTGCTCGGCGAGTTCCGCAGCGGTCCACAGCTCATGGGCGATCCCGCCGACCTGCGCTGTCCGTCGGCTGAATTCGACGACCCCGCTGGAGGTGGTGCCGATGAAGACCCCGCCGCTGCGGACCAGCAGCGTGTCCCCGTGCCTCTGCTCCAGCTCGGTCCACAGTTCGTGGGCCCTTGCCAGCAGCGGCAGATAGTGCGCGCCTTCCCGGTAGGCCCGCCGGAAGATGCGGCTCTCACCGTGGGAGGATCCGTAGCGGTGGGTAGGACCATGGGTGTCGACGGCGAGGACCGTGGCGCCTTGTTCCGCCAGGGCCCAGGTGGCGGCGGAGCCGAAGACTCCCATGCCGACCACGAGCACATCACAGCTGATTCTGTTCACGCTTCTCTCCTGCAGGTGCAGCCGTGTGCCGCTGAGGTCCGTGCGCCGTCCTGCGGGCACGCAGAAGGGAAGCAGCGACGAGGGAGGCCAAGGACAGCCAGACGATCGCGAAACACACCACGGTGTTGCCGGAGGGCCGCTGGCCGTAGAAGGTGACGGCGACCACGAACTGGGTGGTGGGCAGCAGGTATTGGAGAAACCCGGCCACCGCGAGTGTGACCTTCTTCGAGCCGTAGGAGATCAACCACAGCGGCGTGACGGAGACCAGCCCGCAGACCGCCAGCAGCGTGATGTCCCACCCGTCGGCGGTCGGCCCCGGGGCAAGTGAGTAGGGCGTCGCGGCGACGGCGACGACCGTGCCGACTGCGAGTACGGCCGTCTCCAGGGTGAGCCCGGTTACCGGATCGGCGGTGGTGAACTTCTTCAGGAAGCTGTACAGCCCCCACGTCACCCCGATCGTGACGTACACCCACCACTGCAGTTCGGAGCTGCGCAGGACGAGCAGTGCCACACCCAGCAGGCACAGGGCAAGTGACGCTCCACGCAGGGCACCGAGCCGCTCCCGCATGACCAGCACCCCCATGGCGATGGTCACCGCCGGTGCGATCAGATAGCCCAAACCGGTTTCGATGACCCGCCCGTGGATCGACCCCCAGATGAACGTGAGCCAGTTCGCGCTCACGAGAACGGCCGCAGTGAGATGTACGGTCAGCAGCCGTGCGTCGGCGGCCGTTTCCAGCGCCGCCCGCACCCGGCCCAGCAGCGCGAGGGCCGCGACCAGTGTGACCAGCGAGACCAGCACCCGGTAGCCCAGCAGTGTCGTCGGCTCCACGTCGGCCAGGGCATGCCAGTACAGGGAGGACATCCCGAGGATCACGTTGGCGACCGCCATGGCGGCCACGCCGGCGGTGGCGTGACCGCCGCGCACGCCGCCGCCGCTTGCAGCACCTGGGTCGCTCATAGGCCGGTCTCCCCAAGCCGGCGACTCAGTCGGCACTCCACGATCTCGTACGACCAGTAAAGGGTGCCGTCGGCCGCGACACTGAACGCCGCGCCGGCCTCCTCCCGCCAGCGCTGGAACTCCCCGAGCAGGATGTCGCGCGCCGCCTGCCAACCCTTCGTATAGAAGAACAGCGGGAAGCTGTGTCGCTCGATCAGCCGGAAATCAACGGCCGCGTCGCCTGCGCTGCGGTGCGTGAAAACAGACAGTACGTCCCGGATGCCGATCAGGGAGTTCAGTCCGATCACGGCGCGTCCGCCCGCCGTCAGATGCCGGGGCAGTTCCAGAAGGAAATCGAGCAGGATTTTCTCCCCGCAGAACATCGCCGACAGGTCGAGATCGGTGATTCCACCGCGCTCCAACTCCCGTCGGCACGCATCGGACGGAGTGCGCCAGCCCGGGGGGTTGAACACGATCAGATCGAACGGCCCCTCCGTCGCCAGCCCGTTGAACAGGCTTCCCGTGTGGAAGGCGATCCGGCTGTCGGGAAAGTTCAGCAATTCATTTTCGGCGGCCGTCTTCACCGCGGCCACGGAGATGTCCGTGGCAGTGATGGACCGGACCCCGATGTTGCGCAACAGCAGGGCCTGCACACCGCTGCCTGTGCCCATGTCGAGCACCGGGCCCCGCAGGAGGCAGGGGTCCACGCTGCGGACCAGGAAGTCGCCCAGGGCCAGACCGGCCGGGCTGAGCTTGAACACCCCCGGGCGGTCGACCAGTCGCAGCACATGACCCAGCCCGAAGTACGCCTCGTACGAATCCCGGGATGTGACCGTCGGTGACGCGGCGTCAGGGCGGCTGCGCATCACGCCCAGCATGGAAGCCCCCTTCACCGCCCCTGCCCGCCGCCGGTGCGGGTGTCCGCCGAGGGAGTGCGTCCGATTGCGCCGAGCTCGCGCGACCGGTTCGCCGACCTGCCCAGCGCTTCCACCAGTACATCCCGCAGCCCCTGCTCGCGCATGTGCGACAGGCCGCGCTCGGTGGTACCGCCCGGGGTCGTCACCTCCCGGCACAGCTCCTGCGGGTCACGGCCCGTCGACTCCAGCAGATCAGCGGTGCCTCGCAGGACCTGGCATACCATCAGCCGCGCCTGATCCGGGTGGAAGCCGGCCTTCACGGCGAAGCCGGCGAAGGCGTCGGCGATGTGTGCGACGAAGGCCGGGCCACCCCCGCACAACGCCGTCGCGTCGTCGATCAGCGCCTCGTCCGCAGTCGTGAGGACCCGGCCGATGACGGACAGCACCCGCTCGGCGCGCTCCCTCTCGGCACGGGTGACGTCCGCTCCCGGACACACCACCGTCATCCCCTGGGAGACCTGGGACGGCGTGTTCGGGATGGCCCGCACGACCCGGCTGGTGCCCAGCAGGGACGTGATCGCCGCGATGCCCACCCCGGCCATGACGGAGACCACGAGCGCGTCCTTGAATGCGCCGTCCCGCTGCGCTGCTGCGAACTCCTGGAACTGCTGGGGCTGAACGGCCAGGATGACCGTGTCTCCGGGCTGCGGTTCGTAGTGGGAACGAGTGCGGATGCCGAACTCCTCGCGCATCAACCGAATCCGGGATTCTGCGATCTCGACGACGTCGAGTGGCAGCTCCGGGGCCTTCTCCCGAAGCCCGGCGATAATGGCGGTGCCCATGTGTCCAGCGCCGATGACGACGGCACGGTGAACAGCAGAGATCATTGGTCCCCCGCATTTCCACGTGGTCTATTCCGTCCGAAAGTCTGACGGAGCCCGGGGAGCCGGCGGCAGGGTGAATCGAGTCGCGCCGGAAACGGCGGTTATCCGCCGCCGGAGAATGATGTTGGTCATGACGGCAGCAGCCTCACCAGCGGGTGCCCGGGCCGCGCTGACGTCGCGTGGTCGGCACGGTGACCGAAAGCCCAGCCGTGGGCGCAGGCGGAGCCCTGCCGTCCGGTGACCGGTAGCCGGTGTCCGCCCGATGGAACGAGGGGGCCGCAAAGACGGCCCGGCAGGGCGCGCACCCCCACGGCCTCAACGGCCGCGTGATCGGCTACGCGACTCTGGCCCAGGCCGCCAAACCCCCGCGCCTCCGGCACCTTCCGACCGCCGTGTCTTCCGGCTCCTGCCCCAGGCTCAGATTGTCTCGCCGCAGTGACGAGACGCCAGCTGGATGGAACCATCGCCGAGGGTGAGCAGGCCGTCGTTCACGCTGCGGGCTTGGAAAGCAGCGCCCGCGATGGCGAGGGCCGAGGTGGTCATCAGCGCGCCCACCTCGGGGCGTTGGGGTGCCTGCCGCTCCCCCAGACCGGACGCGGATGCGACGAGTCGGTGAGCGGGGGCAGCCAGTGGGGACAGATGCCGGACATGTGCCCCAGAGACATCGCGCGGGTCATGATGGCGCTGCGCAGGGGAGTGCACGGTCGCCCCTCCCACAGGTCCGCGCGGGCTCCTTCGGGGGCGGTGGATTCGCCTTGCCCGTCAGTAGTCGAAAAGACTGGGCCGGGCGAGCTGTTGCGCTTCCATGGCCGCGATGGCTTCGCGGCAGGCGGTGGCGAACTTCCAGAAGTCGTCGTTGGTGGTGGCGGCCCGGTTCGCCGCTCCCGAGTAGTTGCCGAAGAGGCTCTGGCGGAGTTCGGTGGTGATCTCCAGCTGCCCGCCCCCCTCACCGGTCAGCGTGCGGTTGCAGATGTTCTCGGGCAGGTCGCCGTTCAGGTCCTCCGGATCGCCGCCGAGCACCTGGAACCCGGCGGCACCGAGCTTGGTGGACAGCAACTGGCCGAAGCGCGCGTTGAGGCCCCCCACCACCACGGCCTTCGGCTGGCCGGCCGGTGCTCCTGCCTGGGCAGCGGTGCAGCCGTGCAGGCTGAGGACGTTGGCGCTGGCCGCCGCCATGGAACGGGCGACGGGGTCGTCGCAGTGCGTGGCGGTGACGTGCAGCTCGGTGTTGCCTGAAGAGCGCAGTCCCTCGAGCATCCAGTAGTCGTACAGCGGCGTCCCGGCGGTAACCGGCTCAAGGGTGTCGGGCCGGTAGCCGGCGATGCCCAGGCACAGTTCGGAGGTGCCCATCTCAATCCCGCCGCCGTGGATGGCCAGCACGCTCGTCAGGCGAGGGCGGGGCGTGGTGGTCCTGTCGGCGTCGGCGAACTCGTGGCGCTTGAAGCGGCGAGCGAAGTCCTGACCCTCGACCGTCTTCTGGTACAGGTGGGAATTGGAGGTGTACAGGTCACTCCCAGCGGCAACAGCCGGCGCCCCGCTCACGGCGCTCAGCACCGGCGCACCGGCGGCGGCCGCCACCAGGGTCGTGAGGATGGTCCTGCGGCTCGCCCGAGGCTGGGTCAACTGGTTCCTCCGCGTTGACGGACCGGCGGCGCGCGGTCACGGCACCGGCTGGTGAACAGGCGCGGGGAGGATCCTGAAACCAATCGGCCCACCCTGAACACTTCGTGCTCCGCATACCCGATCCGCAGATCGCCCCCCGGCGTCCGGAAAGCATAACAGGCGGGCGCATGCAAGGCCCCAACACCTGCGTAGATGGGCCCACCGTGGGGCGCGTCGTCCGCACACCCCGCTGTCAGGCCGCTGACCAGGGAAAATCCAGAAGTCCGGCTGGAGTACCGACTCGATGTCGGTCACCGTCTCCTCGAGTGCGCTTATGCCCGCCCCTACCGGCTGGAGACCGAACGAGGCCACGCGTTCGGCGAGTGGCTGCATCCCTGCGATCACGACCGCGGACGCACCGCGCTGAAGGGTCAACCACCCGCCGGCCGCGTCCCAAACCCCGCAGGGCAATACATCTGGTGGGCTGCTGTGTTCTGCGTGACGCTGAGGAGACAAAACGGCGCGCGGCGGAGCGAGTTGGGGGGAGCAGGCTGTGCGGAAGCCGGTGCTTGTGGAGTTGGTTCCGGGCCTCGCGCTGGGGCTGGCGACCGGCGCCACGCTCATAGGGGGTTCGACGTGGTACGAGCATGTGGCGTACGCACACGACGCCAAGTGGGCCGTGTTGACCGCGCTGTGCGCAGGCGCCGTCCTGGGCCTGGCGGCCTGGGCGGCGACCGATACGGAGTACAGCTTCGTGGGCTGGGCGACGGCCGTGGTGTTCGCGGTGCACGTCGTCACTGGGACCCTCGCCGCGGAGCGCCAGGCGCTGCATGACCGCGGTCTCGAAGTGACGGCTACCGTGCGACAGGAGCATGTGCACCGGTTCTCCGGCAGCGGAGGGGTCGAGACCGCCCCCGCGTACACCTACGACCTCGCCGTCCCCAGGAATCTCCCACACCGTCCCCTGGAAGCGGGGATCACTCGGCTGACGGTCGGGGAGCGCGTGCTGGTAACCATCGATCCCGAGGCCCGAGCGCCCTCCCGCTTGGGCCACCGTCCCAGCGCCAGTCAGGTCCCGGCCTGTATTCTGGGCACCTGCAACGTGCTGTTCCTCCTCATCACCGTGGGTCTCTCGACCGGCGCCGGACACTTGAGGAGGTATCGGATAGGGGCGAAGTAACGCTCTCGGCTTCACCAGCGCCAGGACCGCGCCGACGGCCCACCACCCAAGGACGCCGTACCCCTCGCCCCCTTCCCCGTGTGGACGCACTGGTCGCACCGGTCGTGCGGCAAGCGACGCCCCGTGACCTACCTCAGCCCGGCAGAGCGTCCTCAAGCTGCGTCAGCTCCTCCGTGCTCAGCGTGAGCTCCGCGGCATGTGCCGAGTCGGTGATGGAGGTCGGGCGGCTGGCTCCCGGTACCGGGATCACTGCCGGGGAGCGGGCGAGCAGCCAGGCCAGCGCGATCTGCTGGGGGCTGACGCCGCGCTCGGCTGCGATGCGGTGGAAGGCTGTGCCCGCCGAGGCCGGGCCGGACGGGCCGTCGAGGGAGCTGCGGGAGATGCCGCCCAGCGGGCTCCAGGGCAGAAAGGCCAGGCCCAACTCGGTGCTCAGCTGCAGCTCGGGCTCGCTGGCGCGTACGGCAGGCGAGTACTGGTTCTGCACAGAGACGAGTCCGTCGCCGAGGATCGCGTGCGCCTGGCGAATCTGGGCGGTGGTGACGTTGGAGATCCCGGCGGCGCGGATCGTGCCGGCGTCGAGCAGCTCGCGCAGGGCACCGACGGACTCCGCCCAGGGCACGGCCGGGTCCGGCTTGTGCAGTTGGTACAGGCCGATGGTCTCGACGCCCAGGCGCTTGGCGGAGGCCTCGGCGGCGCGCTTGAGGTGGGCAGGAGTGGCGGTGACGGTCCAGCTGCCGTCGCCGGGGCGGCCGCGGCCGCCCTTGGTGGCGACCAGGACGTGGGAGGTGTCGCCGCCGTAGCGGGCCAGGGCGCGGGCGATCAGGAGCTCGTTGTGACCCACCTCGTCGGCATGCCAGTGGTAGCTGTCGGCGGTGTCGATGAGCGTGACGCCGGTGTCGAGGGCGGCGTGGACGGTGGCGATGGCCCGCGCCTCGTCCGGGCGGTGCTCGATGGACAGCGGCATGGCGCCCAGGCCGATGGCGCTGACGGCGGTGTCTGCGATGGTGCGGTACTGCATGGTGACTTGATCCTCAGGCGGTGGGTGACGGCTCGGTGGTGAGGGCTTCGGCGACGGCGCCGGGCAGCCAGTCGGTGGTGCGGGAGAAGGAGAAGCCCAGCTTCTTCGCGCGGGCGTTGCTCATGGCGTAGTGGCGGTCGAAAGAGAACGGCGAAGCCTCCTCGCCCGCCGGGACGGTCCGGTAGACGGGCTCCCGGCCGGCCTGCGTGGCGATGATCGCGACGAGGTCGTGTACGTCGAGCGGGCCGTCGGAGCAGGCGTTGATCGGACCGGTGAACTCGGCCGTGGTCGCCCACAGCAGCAGGTCCGCCAGCTCCTCGTAGTGGATGAAGACCGTGGGCAGCGCCTTCGTGTGCACAGTGATCGCCCCGCCCCGGGAGATGCGTCCGGTGTAGTGCGCCAGCCGGCCGGTGAACTCCTGTGCACCGCCGCCCAGCACGTGGGCGCTGCGCACGGAGGCGAACTCGAAGCCGCCGGCGCGGACGAAGACGGCCTCCGCCTGGCGCTTGCCCTCGGCGTAGTGGGCCTCCAGGTACCCGTCGTCGTGCCAGGGCAGATCCATGGCCACCAGCCAGGCGGCCGGGTCCACGATCGGCTCCGGCACCGGCGTGCCTGCCGGCACAGCCGGCAACGCGGCGGTCGCGGGGTCGTAAACCTCGATCGTGGAGGTCATGACGTAGCGTCGGGTGCGGCCGGCAAAGGCGCGGGCGGCGATAGCGGCCTGCACCGGGGTGTAGCAGACCTGGTCCACCACGACGTCGAAGGTGCGGGAGTCGAGCGCGGCCGTCAGGGCGGCCTCGTCGTTTCGGTCGATGACGAAGTGCTCGACGCCGGCGGGCGGCGGGGTGGAGCCGCGGTTGATCACAGTGACCTGGTGGCCCGTGGTCTGCAAGCGCTTCACCAGGAGCTTTCCGAAGTACCGACTTCCGCCGATGACGCAGATCCTTTGCATGCCCCCATCCTGGATACCTATGGTCATCAGCAGAAGTCCTGACTTACTGGATGCGCATTAAGGAAAACTGTTGATCGATGTGCAGCGGCTCCGCGTCCTGCGGGCGGTGGCGGAGTACGGCAGCTTCAATCAGGCGGCCACGGCTCTTCGCCTCACCCCCTCGGCCGTCTCCCAGCACGTGGCCGCCCTGGAGCGCAGCCTCGGCGCCCAGGTCGTCGCCCGAAGCACCCGCGGCGTCACCCTCACACAGGCCGGCCAGATCATGGTCGGCGCCGCCGAATCCGTCGCCGCAGAGCTCGAACACGCACAACAACAGGTCGCCCAGCTCAGCACCGGCCGTGCCCTACTCACCGTCGCCACCTTCACCAGCGGCGGCAGGCTTCTGCTGCCGGCCGCTCTCTCCCGGCTCACGGCAGCCCATCCCCGCACCGTGGTCCACATCAGGGAGGGCGAACCCGAGGACACTCTGCCCCTGGTCCGCCAGGGCGCCGTGGACCTCGCCCTCGCCTACCGCTTCGACGGCCCGCTACCCGTCGGGCCGGGCAGCTCCAGCCTGGAGTGGACGGCACTCCTGGAAGACCCCCTGCACGTCGTCCTGCCGCAAGGGCATCGACTCGCCGACCGCGACGCGCTCGACCTCGCCGAGCTGGCAGCCGAACCCTGGGTGCTCGGCTGCCTGAAGACCGAGGCCTATCTGCGCCGTTACGCCGAGCGCGCCGGCTTCGCTCCGGAAGTGCGCGGCACTACCACCGACTACTTCTTCGCCCGCTCCCTCGTCGCCGCAGGCATGGGGATCTCCCTGATCCCCTCCATTGCGCTCGCCCCGGAGATCCCTGGCCTACGCACCGTCCCGATCAAGACACCGGGGCCGATCCGGCACATCGGCGTCGTCGCTATCAGCCGTAGCGACCGGCCCCACGTCACGACACTCATCGACGCCCTTCGCGAACAGGCGATGCATCAGCGCCAGGGGCGTTGACCCCGCCACGCATAGCCCTGATTCCGCCGCCGTCCCCGCGTCCCCCCGCCTGGCGCGGCCGCGTCCCGCCAGCCGGTCGACTGGACGAAGGCCGGCTGCCGCCCGGTCCACGGCGCGCCACCGGCGTGACCATCGGGGCGGTCTGGACGGAGGCTGTACAGGCCGTGTCTCCGCAGCCCCTAGTCCTGCGGAGACCAGCGCCGGCCGAGGGCCACAGCAACAGCGGACCGACCGGCCGAATCCCTCGGGCGTCGTGCAAGGGCACGTCAACCGCATCAAGATGCTCAAGCGCCAGATGCCCGGCCCCGCCCGCTTCGCACTCCTCCGGAAGCGCGTTCTCCCGGCGGATGAGCCCCGGGAGAAATTGCCAGGCGGGCTGAACCCGCCCGAGGCGAGAATGACGCGGTGTTGATCGTGAATGCCGTCCTGGAAACCCCCGACACCGTCGCCTTCTCTTTCTGGCCGGTGGCTGACCTGCCTCCCTACCAGTTCATGGCTCTGTCGGCCAGTATGTCCCCCTCTGAAGTCGGCAGCGCGCTGGCCATGCTGACCGACTACAACTCGCGGACCGGGGACCACGATCGCCCCCTGACGGGCGCCAGCGAGGCGATTCGCCGCCTGCTGGACAGCGACAAGATCATCGCACCAGGAGGTCTGCGCGTTCACGACACCCGAACCGATGTCACCGTCCAGCCAGGATGTTGTTGTGGCCTGGAGGACTGGCGCGAGTGGCTCGACGTCGCAGGCGGAGAAACCTTGTGGCTCGGCCATGACCCTTCACCAAGGCTTGAGCATGCCGACGAGATCGTGCAGCTGTGGCCGGACAGCGCAGACGCTCAAGAAGCTCCTTCCGGGCAGCCCATCGAGATCGTGGTGGGTGACCTACCGGGGATCCTGCGCAGCGTGCAGGAGGGACTGCAAGGCTTTCTCTCTCTCACCAAGCAGTGGGCCACTCGCCATGTTCCGACCCTCGCCGAGGACCTGGCAGCCAGACTCGACGAAGATCTGGCCATCAGTGCACCACTGCCGGGTACCACTGGCCAACGTGCACCGTAACCGATCAGGAAATCCGTGCCAGAGCCACACTCGTCAACAGGACCATTCGCCGTACCCGGCATGATCCGACGATTCATCAGCGTGGCGGCACCGCCACGCCGCCTACATGACCCCACTCGTACGCATCCCGGCCCTGCGGCAGTCCACACCCCTCATACACCCCGAAAGGCCCCCGAGCCAGTCCGCCCGGCGATACCGTGGCAGCACGACGTCTGGAGGAGTCATGAGCGCCCAGCCCGACCACGCTGCCCCGTCGTCCGCGTTGGCGCCGACGGCGGCCGCGCAGCTGCGCGCGCAACTGCGGGCCTGCAGCCGCGCGGAGAGCTGGGTACCAGCCTTCGAGCGGGACTGGGCAACCGCCCTGGACGACGCCCGGCTCAGTTACAGCCTCACCCCGCTGCACGATGTCGTCCGCGCCTGGCAGGGCCGTCTCGCCGCACTGCCGGCCGTGACCGCGTTCTCCGAGGGCGGCATGGACGACTCCGACGGCGTCGACGCCGCGGACGTGTTCGGGACCCGCCCGTGAGCGACACCTTCAGCGCCCGCCTGTCCCCGAAGGCCCTTGACGTCCTAGCCAAGCTCCCCGACCACGCCCAGCAGATCGTGCGTGACGTGCTGGACATCGCAGGCCGCGACCCGTGGTCCTTCCCAGCCTTCGACAGTCGTGACCCCGAAGGGGAAGACGTCCGCTCCGCCTCGGTCGGGCAGCTCACCGTCGTGTACTGGATCAATCGGCCGGCCGCGCGGCTCTACGTTGTGGACATCCTCTGGCTTGGCTGACGGTTTCTGCTGTTGCCCATGAACGTAGGTGCGGGAGTCACGGGACTGCCGTGCGTGAAAGGCCGTTAACACCGGAGGAGAACAACCACTGACGCCGATTGCGTGATGTCGTTGGGCTCAGCGGAGACGGTCGAAAGTGCCCTTGGATGTCCGGTCGAGATCGTCCTCGCCGCGTCGGCGGGCCAGCACTCGGGCGATCTGCTGAGGAGCCGCGCCGGAGTACTCGTGCCACCGGGATCAACAGCCACGCGGACGGCCCAGCAACATGTTGGGCTCGCCTGGTCACCGAGTCGATCGCGCATCGCGACCAGTCCAGGTGTCCGCGCGAATGCAGTTCGCCGAGTTCGTCGAGGATGACGCGGTGGAGCTTCACCCAGACCCGGGCGGTGGTCCATTCGGTGAAGCGCGCCGGTGCGCGGTCGGCCCGACGGGCCGAAGGCCGGCGGCAAAGCAGCGCGCCCGCCCCGTCATTGCGTGACCTGGTCGAGAGCTGCGGGGTGCTCCATGCGCTTGACCGTCACCACACGCTGCCGACAACCTAGCGGGCTCCCAGGGCCTGGGCGATGAAGCGGGCCTCGTTCCTCTTGAGGTTGAGGGCGACCGGGACCTTGGGGCCGGTTATCTTCTCCAGAATGGCGGGGTTGGCCAGGAGACGGCCCGAGTCCTGGATGACGAAGGCCAGTTCGTTCCGCGGCTGGGGCTGTCCCGCCGCCTTCTCGGTGAGGCGGGAGAAGGCGGCCCGGGCGCCGTCGTCCAGGGTGACTTCCACCGTCCACCCGTGCAGGCCGTTCTCCGACTGGTAGAAGGCCCTGACGCTCTTGAACTGCCGTAGCGTGAGCCCTTCTTCGTCGGCCGTGACCACGCAGGTCTGGCGGTCGTCGGACGTCCAGGACCGCCCCTCTGGGGAGTCCGCCGGGCACACTCCGGGCGATTCGCTCAGCACCGGCAGGATGCCCACGGGACCGTCCGGTTCCCCCGCTCCGCCGGCTCCGGCCTCCGCGGTCCAGGGACGCAGAACCAGCAGGGCGCCGACGGCGAAAGCAACAACGGCCCCGCCGGCCGCCAACACCAGGTTTCTCGGGCGCCGGGTCACCGGGCTGGTGCCCTGCGCCGTGATCAGGTGTGCGGTCGGCCGCGACGGCTGGACCGGCTGGATCCGAGCGTCCGGCTCCACCCGGCGTCGCGCCTCCCGCACCGCGTGAGTGCGCTGCGTGCGGTGGCCCTCGATGGCCTCGGTCCAGTTCCCCGGCAGCCAGTCCTTGCCACTCCGGGCGCCGGGCCGTTCTTCCAGCCGTTCCTGGGCGCGTGCCACGATCTGCTCGGGCGCCGGCCGGGCGGCGGCGTCGAAGCGCAGGCACGGGAGGATGAGTTCCTCCAGGTCGCCGGGTAGACCGGTGACGTCGAGTTCACCCGCCGCGGTGCGCACGAGTTGCTCCAGCGCCGATCCGGCTCCGCCGTCACGGTAGGGCGCACGGCCCACGGCGAGGTGGAACAGCGTCGCGCCCAGGGAGAACACGTCGGACGCCGCGGTCGTCGGCTCACCCCGCGCCTGTTCGGGCGACGCGTACGCCACCGTGCCCAGCGCCGCCTGTGTCCGGGTGACGTCGTGGGCCTGCGAGATGCCGAAGTCGATGACCCGCGGACCCTCCACCGGCAGCAGCACGTTGGACGGCTTGATGTCCCGGTGCACCAGTTCGGCCCCATGGATGCTGAGCAAGGCCTCCGCGATGCCGGCGGCTATCCAGTGCAGCGCGTCCGCCCCGAGCACCCCGCAGCTTTCGACCAGGTCACGCAGTGACGGGGCGGGAATGTACTCCGTCGCCATCCACGGCACCGCGGCCTCGGCGTCCGCCTCGATCACGCTCGCCGTGTAGATGCCGCGCACCCGTTGAGCGATCCGTACCTCGCGGGCGAATCTCCGCCGGTCGTCGGCCGAGTCGGCCAGGAGCGTCTTCACCGCGACGGTACGGCCTCCCGGGGAACGCGCGAGGAGAACACGCCCCATGCCTCCGCTGGCCAGCTCCTCCAGGACGACATACGGGCCGAACCGCTCCACCGGCATTCCCCATCCCTCCGTCTCCACGACGCCCAGTATCACCGGACGTTCACCCCGGGCACACCTCATCCACCGGACTCGCCGCGTACCAGCGGGCGGACCCGAGCCGCCTCGGTCAGCCAGCGGGAGGAGCCAGGTATAGGGGTAGGCGGGGTTTCGAACCAGACGTCCACGGCGCGCGGGGCACGGGACGCAGTGCGCGGGGAGCGGTTTCGCTTGTCAGGGGTGCCTCCGCGGGCGATGGGCAGCAGGACGCCGGAGAGCAGCAGCAGGGTGAAGGAGATGACCTGCTGCATCTCCCGTAGAAAAGCCTCTACTGCTTGCGAGAGTGGAGCGCCAGGGCGAAGGAGAGGGCGCCGATGCAGATACCGAAGGCGGTCAGCGGCGCCAGGTCCGCGAGGGCGCCGAGCGGGCGCAGCCGGAAGTCGGCCGGCAGCAGCAGGACGAGGACCTGTTCGCCGAAGCCCGCCGCCACCTCGCCCTCGACCATGTGAGAGCGCCGAGAACCCTCGTCGTGGATGACGTGCCCGAGGCGCGCGACGCCGGGCTGGACTCGTCGTGGAGGCTACGACGTGAGCGCGGACGGGCACTGCTAGCTTGATCTTTGACGTCCGGCGTCGAATGGTGCGTCGAACTTGATCACTCGGTCCGGTAACTGCCGTACCCGCAAGCGGCCTTCGTCTGAACATGTGCTCCGACCAAGGAACACACACGTCCAGCACCAAGGCCGCCCGGACACCGCTGCGACCACGAGACCGACCAGGGCTTCGCCCGCCGCGCGCGGCCCCACTGTCCTGTGCCAGGGACCTTGAGATCGCCGCGCTGATCACCGCCGAACACGGCAAGGTGCACTCCGACGCGCTCGGCGAGCTCGCGCGCGGCATGGAGATCGTCGAACTGGCCTGCGGTATCTCGTCGCTGCTGAAGGGGGAGCTGTCCACGCAGGTCTCCACCCGTGTCGATGTGGCGGCGATCCGCCAGCCGCTGGGCGTGGTCGCGGGCATCACCCCGTTCAACTTCCCGGCCATGGTGCCGATGTGGATGTTCCCCCTCGCCATCGCCTGCGGCAACACCTTCGTCCTCAAGCCGAGCGAGAAGGACCCCTCCGCCTCGATCCGACTCGCCGAGCTGGCCGCCGAGGCAGGCCTGCCGGACGGGGTACTCAACATCGTGCAGGATGACAAGGTGGCCGTGGACCGGCTCCTGGAACATCCGGACGTCGAGGCTGTCTCCTTCGTCGGCTCCACGCCGATCGCCCGGTACATCCGGCTCAAGGCGGTCGAGTACGGCAAGCGGGTGCAGGCCCTGGGTGGCGCCAAGAACCACATGCTGGTCCTGCCCGACGCCGACCTGGACTTGGCGGCCGACCAGGCGATCAATGCGGCCTACGGCTCGGCGGGCGAGCGTTGCATGGCCGTGTCGGTGGTCGTGGCGGTCGGGGACACCGGTGACGACTTGGTCGGCAGGATCGCCGAGCGGGTGCGCAGGCTGCGGATCGGCCCCGGTGACGACCCGCTCTCCGAGATGGGTCCGCTGATCACGGGTGATCGATCTCGACGGAGCGATGATCGGCATGATCACGCTCGATCGGCGCGAACGCGGAGCGGCCGGGTCACATCCGACCGATGCCGGGGAGACCGAGCCCGGTTACATGTTTCTGCCTACGCCGCCGCGGCGTGCGCAGCGGCACTCGACCGGTCAGCCGACGTGCTCCCCAGCGAGCCGGTGGTGCTCTGCACCCAGACCGCCGAGGACCGCACGATGCGCCTCGCGGCGAAGCTGGGGTTCACCGAGGTGGACCCGCCAGGCGGCCACAAGAAACCCTCGACTCCCCATCCCCGTCCTTGCCCGCCTGCTCCGCGACCGGACACTGCTGAGGTCGCCGCCAGCAACGCAGCGCTCCCCGCAACGGTCGTACATCAGCTGATCGACCTGGCCTGCAACACAGAATGACCAAGACCGTCTGCAGCCACATACCTGCCGGCTGGAGTCAGGACCCGCTCGCGTAGACCCGCGTCACCCTGCCTTGCAGGTTGGCCTCGAGGTAACCACCGCCCCCATAGTCGTCCGACAGGTAGAGATAGACGGACGGCGAACCGGTGATGATGTCGCCCTGCACGATGATGTAGCGCGAACCCGTCCCCTGGACCTCCAGGCGCTTCTCCGCCTGCTTCCACAAAGCGGGCAGCGCGTCCCAGTTGACCGACTTCAGGTCCACCAGCGTCTTCTTGGCGTCGATGGACGACACCGGATCCGGTCCGCTGCGTGTAGCCGTGCCGCTGCGGTAGTCGAAGGTGTCGAAGTGGCGCCTGTCGGCCTTGGTCGGAGCCGTGGCTCCGGCGTACTCGGGGTAGACGTTGAAAGAGACCACTTTGCTGCCACCCATGACCGGGGTCAGTTCGGCCACGGCGCTCCTCACTCCCGCCGGGGTCAGGAGGCTGCCCGACGGAGTTCCTGCCTTGCGGCCGGATCCACTGCCCGAGGTGGACGCCGCGGGCGCGTCAGGAGTGACCGTCCCGGTCGGGTGAGAGGTGGGCGAACCACTCCCGCCGGGCTTCTCGACGGCCGAGGCGTGTGAACCGAGGCCGTTGCGGATGAACGGGGCGGCCGCCACCGTGACACCCACCACGGCACAGGCCAGACCCAAACGCACCGTGACCCTCGTCCGTCTGGGCGGCTCGTCGCCGCGTCCGGACTGCGAGGGCGCTGCCGAGTCCGCTGCCGGCTGCCATGCCGGAGGCGTCGGCCGGAAGTCGGCACGGGGTGCGTCATGCACCGGGGCTGATGGTGCGTACGGCGTTGACGGGGTGTGCGTACCTGGCAGGGAAGGCGCCGGCCAGGGCGAAGCGTCGCGCCGCGTGCTGGCGCTCGACGCCTGCTCGGCGGCGGCCAGCATGTGGTCCAGTTCCTCAGCGCTGGGCCGAGCGTCCGGATCGGAGACGAGGACCGCGGTGAGCGCCGGGGTGAGAGGCCCGCAGCGCAGGGGTGGGGGCACCGGCTCGCTCATCACGGCCACGAGCGTGGCCATGGTCGTCGCGCGCCGCATCGGGTGGTGCCCTTCCAGGGCGACGTACAGCATCATGCCCAGCGACCACAGGTCTGAGGCGGTCCGGCTCTCGTCGCCGCGAATCCGCTCGGGGGCGATGTATTCCGGGGAGCCGATGAGGTCACCGGTGGCCGTCAGGCTGGTGGCGTCCCGCAACGCGGCGATACCGAAATCGGTGAGCACCGGGCTTCCGTCGCTGCGCAGCAGGACGTTCGCGGGCTTGACGTCCCGGTGCTGCACCCCGGCCGCATGCGCTGCCCGCAGGCCTGAAAGGACGCCTCGGCCTATGCGGGCGGCCTCCTGCGGCGTGAGCGGGCCCTCCCGCAGCCGGTCGTACAGGGAGCTGCCGGACACCAGCTCCATGACGATCCACGGGTACGGCGCATCGGCAGTGTCCACGATGTGATGGATTGTCACCACGTGCGGATTACTGAGTCGGGCCAGCGCCCGGGCCTCACGCAGGACCCGCTCCCGTTGCATCCGTGCCATGGCCGGGTCGGACTCGACCAGCGTGGGATCCGGCGGACGCACCTCCTTCAGCGCGACCTCGCGGTGCAGGATGATGTCGCGGGCGCGCCACACCGTGCCCATGCCGCCGCTGCCCAGCCGTGCCAACAGCTCGAAACGGCCGTCTACGAGCCGTCTGCCAGATTCCCCATCCGTCATGGGGTCAGCCTAACCGGGCATGACAAGTCCTGGTGGCACGCCGCTCGAGGCGTGATGGGTTCCCGGTGCGACCGTGCCGTACGGGCGGCCGGTTCGGTTCCGGACCCCTGAGGGTCACGCCGTGGCCTCGACCAGCCGCTTCATACCGGGCTGGTCGGTCACGCAGCCCACCAGGCCGAGGGCCCGGGCCAGCGCCAGGTCGCGCTCGTCGTTGACGGTCCAGGCCATCACGTCGATGCCGGCGGCGCCGCACTTCTCCACGATGGCCTGGTTCAGCTGGCGCAGCTCCACGCTGACCAGGGTGGAACCGACCTTCTGAGCGCGGCCGACGAAGGTGTCGCCGTGCGCGCTTTGGCCTGCCACCAGGACGGTGCGGGCCTGCGGCAGCAGTTTGTGGATCTCGATCAGCGCCACGTCGTGGAACGACAGCACCGAGACCCGGTCCAGCAGGTCGCGGTCGGCGAGCACCTTGGCCAGCGACTGGGCGGCGGCGACGTCCTTGATCTCCGCCTGGATCGGCAGCGTCGGCCCGACGGCGTCCAGTACCTCCCCGAACGTGGGGATCCGCTCACCAAGGCCGGCGTCGAGCTCCTTGAGCTTTCGCAACTCCTGATCGGCGATGGGACCGGTGCCGTCCGTCGTGCGGTCCAGGGTCTCGTCGTGCATGACGACCAGCTCGCCGTCCCTGCTCAGGTGCAAGTCCAGTTCGATGCCGTCCAGCCCCTCGCGTTCGGCCCGCAGGAAGGAGCGCAGGGTGTTCTCCGGCTCGGCGCCCATGACCCCGCGGTGGCCGATGGTGAAGAAAGACACTCGGTTGCCGTCCTTAGTGTGATGGTCCGGGGCAGCCGCACGAGCGCCCCCGCCGGTCAACGGGCGCCCGCCCGTCGGAGCACCCAAGCCTAATGGGCCCGTCCGGCCGCGGGCTGGCGAAGGTTGTTCCGTTCGTCCGTGCCGCCGTCCCGTCGGTAGGTGAAGTGATGCTTGTGGAGCATCTTCTTCGAGGCCGCGAACCAGTTGATCCACGCGCGTGGACTGTCCGGCTCGTACTCGGCTCCGACGATCAGCGCCTGCTTGCAGAGAGGACACAGCCCCTGCTGCCGGACCGCCAGGAGAAGACTCGTCTTGTCCATCGGCGGCGGCGCTTTCCTGCGGCGGCGGTCCCGCCAGTACTCGGTCGGCGCGGGGTCGTCCGGGGACGCTCCTCCCTTGACGAGCTGGTGGCGGACGATGCCGGTCCAGGCGAATGTGATGAGGAAGGCACCGCTGTCGCGGTCGCCGAACACCCACCGGTCTCGCCCGGGACGGGTGGAATCTGCCGAAGTACCGGTCCACGACCCAGTGCCTCGACTTGTTGCGGTGACGGCGCCTGGCCCATTTGAAGGTCAGCCGGCACATGTAGTGATCCAGCGACGAGAACGTCGTCGGGGATGCCACCGCCCGGTAGTAGGCCGCCCAACCACGAACGATGGGCATCACTCTGCGCAACACGGCCTCAGCATTGCGTCACCCGCTTCACGCTGATCAGCGTGTTGCTGCGGCTTCCCAGCATGCGCTTCTGCAAGTTGCGGACCTTCCTGAGGTCCCCGTCCTGCGTTGCCTTGAAGACCCTCTGCCTCAGCCGCCGTACCCGTTCACCGCAGGCGAGGACGTCACGACAGGTGTCGTGATCTCCATGTTCGCCTCCGGTGTCTAACTTGTCCCTCGGTTCGAGCGTCCTTGCAGTGGTGACTTCAAAGGCTCACCTGATCCACGTGGGCGCCCTTTCGGGCCGGGCCACCAGGGCCCGTACCCGGCGAGTCATGCGAGAGCGGGTGAAGCTCCCAATCTCCCGGTTCCCTCTGGCCTTTCAGCCCGCCGGCCTTCGCTTCTTGGATCTTCCTTCTCCCGCCGGGGACTTCAGCCTTCCTTGCGGTCGGCCTACCAAGGCGAGGCTTGGACACCGTCGGGGTTTCCACGTTCCGCACCAGTAAGACCCGGCTGGGGTGGGCGCCCCCTCTACCCCGGGACCAGCGGTGTCCTCCCTCCGGACTCGGTTACCCGGAGGTCGCTTGGTGCCTTGCAGCACCGGGTCCTGTGACCGCCGCTTTCGCACCGTCGAGCGGTCTTAGCAGCCACGGGGCATCATCGAGGGTTCACTTACGTTCGCCCGTCCAGCCTTCCCCTCGCCTGTTGCTCTTCGATGGCCGAGGTGCCCTTCGGCTTGAACGCTCCGCTTCACAGCCCGCCGTTACCAGCGACGCATGGGAGCGCGGGGACGGGCCTTGGACACGGGCCCGAAGTTCAGCCGATCGATACCTCCTCCACCACGTGGCTGTCCTTACTTACCTGGAGCGACTTCGCGTCGCACACTGAGCGTCGTAGTTGGCCCGTCCGGCCGATCATGTACGGAGCCAGATGACGAGGGACACCGCAGTGGCAGTGCCGAGGAAGACGTAGCCGCCTTCTCGTATCGGGTAGCCACGGCCCGGGACTGCTTGAGCCAGCAGGCTCCGCCACGGCGTCTCGGCCAGGTGTTCGCCTTCTGCCCCCCTTTGATGCCGGAGCCGGCGGCGGATCGGTGTGGGCACCGGCCGCGTGCTGATGCGCACGCACGTCCCGTCGATCACCTGCCGATGATCACGACACCGGCCACAGCGTCCGTTGCTGACCGGCAGGAACGGCCGCGGGCGTTCCCGCTCCGCATCCGCCAAGTCACCCCGCCCCATGTCTGCGACAACGAGACACCACCCGGATAGTCACATGATCGGACGGGTGGGTCCTAGTCGACGCCGGGCGCGGTGCTCTTCCTGCCCCGCGCATCGGCGACGGCGTACGGCAGTCCGGGAAGGAGCAGCGCCGGTGCCGCCCACAGTGGCAATGTGAACAGCGCTCTGTCGCCGCCCAGCCACCGGGAGAGCAGCACTGCGGCCAAGCCGGCGACAAGGGCGACTGCCAGGTTCCTACCGAGCCCCAGGCTGCCGCGCCGCAGCTCCCAGGCGACCGTGACCCCTGCGAGGACGGCCCAGAACGCGACATCGTCAACGCTCACGACCTGTTCGGTGGTCCACCGGACCAGACACGTGGCCAGTATCAGGCAGCCGATCATGAAGCAGACCATCGCCGCCGTGCGCAGCAGCCGGCGGGGAAGCGGAGCGCGGGCCCGCGCCCAGGACGCGGCGAACTCCTTGACATCGTCCCCCACGACATCCTGGGGCGTGCGGCCTGCGGCCACCGCGTCCTCCAGATGAGAGGCGAGCTCGTCGAGCATCTCCCGGATGGATCCGTCATCGATGCCCCGGTACTCCCAGTTGCTGCGGCAGACCGCGAGTACCTGCTGGTTCGTCATGGTTCGCTGGTCCGTCATGGTGCGCTTCCCCCCGTGGGTTCGGTGTCGGTCAGGATCCGCCCCACACGCCCGCTGAAGGCGTGCCACACGGCCCGGCCGCTCGCCAGTTCGGCACGTCCCGCTTCGGTCAGGCGGTAGTACTTGCGTGGGGCCCCACCGCTGGCCGACGGGGTGCGGTACGAGGAGATGAGCCCCTCCCGCTCCAGCCGGGCGAGCAGCGGATAGATGCTGCCTTCGCTCACGAGATCGAGCCCGTTGTCGGCGAGTGCCGCCACGAACTCGAAGCCGTAGCGCGGCCGTTCGGCGATCAGCGACAGCAGGCACAGATCGAGCACTCCGCGGAGCAGCTGACTACGACGCTGGTCACCGAGAGCGGGCAGCCCCTTTGTCATGTGCTACATGATAGTCGTCACTGTCATGCGCCGCATGATACTTGCGGCGCATGACAATGCTCCAACGGTGCAGCTACTGCCTAGAAGGTCAGAACATCCCTCGGGAGTCGATCCGCACCGCAGATCACCGGGGTCAGCCAGCAGCGAGCCGGGCGGTCAGCCGCTCCTTCGCGACGGGCCACCCCTCACTGAGCATGGCGTAGTAGACACTGTCGCGCCAACTGCCGTCGGGGCGGCGCATTTCGCGGCGGAAGACCCCCTCACGGACCGTACCCAAGCGGGCGACGGCCTTCTGCGACCGAGTATTGAGGTGGTCGGTGCGCCAGCACACGCGGCCCATGCCCAAATCCTCGAAGGCGTGCGTGAGCAGCAGCAGCTTGGACTCAGTGTTGACCGCAGTGCGCCAGGCGGCACGGCCGTACCAGGTCCAGCCGATTTCCAAGCGCTCGTCGCGAGCGCTGAAGAATCCGTAGGTGGTCCAGCCCACCGCGCGGCCGGTGGAGAGTTGGATGACCGCGAAGGCGACGCGGATACCGGCATCGCAGTCGGCGGTCAGCTTGTTCAGGAGGGCGCGCATCTCCTCCTCTGTGCGCGGAGTGGGCACCGGGAGCCAGCGCCAGACCTCATCGTCCCCTCCGCCTGCAGCGAACAGGTCGGGAAGATGGGCCGGCGTGAGTGGCTCCAAGCGGACGTGCCGGCCCAGGAGGGTGAACAGGGGCAGGGATTTTGGTGATGGGAGAGTTCAGCGGACCCATGGCTGTGATCCTGCGGGCTCTGCCACGGCGAGCTGGTCCAGCACGGGAGCGGCTGCGGTCCCGCCACCGGGCGGGCGCGTGAGCGCCGCCTTCTCCACCCGCGACGCGATGCTCAGGAATTTCAGGATCACGTTCTTCAACTCCGCACGGTGCGCGGCCGACTCCTGTATCTCAAGCTGCCGGGCGCTCGCTCGCGACACCAGGTACTGGCCAAACAACGACCCGCCCGCGCCGAGCGCAACACCTGTCAGCGACAACAGCGCCGGCCCCAAGGTTCCCCAAGATCCCATGACAGGAGTCTCTCAACTCACCGCTTGAGAGAGACGGGCTGCCCATGGACAACCCACGCCGGGGCAGTTACGGGACGGCCCTTGGGCGACGCTGCTCGCATCCCCGACGAAGACGAATTCACCGACACCGGTTGCATGTTCACCTTGCAAAAGGCGGTCCGTTTCACTGTCACCGCAGCCGACCTCGCCGCCCGCCGGGCCGCCTGATAAGGGCTTCGCGGCAAGGCCGTTCATTGCGACTCAGGGAGGCGGCGTCGACGACATCGTCGTCGGTGACCTGCGCGCGGCGGCGGCCGGCACCACCCAGCGCGTCGTAGGGCTCGGCCTGCGGGCCCACCGTCCGTCACGCTGGACGCACGGGCCACGGTCCGCATCCACACCGGCATCGGCCCGCACACCCGCACCGACCTGTACCGAGATCGACGGGCGTACATAGGGGACGACGATGGCGACATCGCGCCCCCGCGCAACGACCGTGACCGCTTCCTCGGCGCCGAGGACCAACCCGGCACGCGGACGGCTCGCCGGGGTCAGGCGAGGGCGTTGCGGAGGTAGACGGGCAGTGCCTGGCAGATGGCGGGATCGGTTCTGCAGCCAGGGCCGGCGAGTTTGTCAGGAGTGATGACGGACAGGCTGTCGTTGCCGGCGCGGACGACGGCCCGGAACGTTTCACCCCGAGTAGACCGGCCGGCGAGGTACGCGGCGAGCACGGCCCGACCCAGCTCGGTAGGGTCCGCGCCGGTGGTCGCACGGCCAAAGTCCTTGCAGATCCACACGCCGCTGAACTGCTCGTGCATCTGGATCTCCCACTTCACGCAGGGAGTGTCTTCGTTGAGCACGACCGCGATCATGCCGCCACAAGCCAGCCTCATGTACCGCTACCTGCGGGTACTGGCCAGAAACACGCCTCTTCCACTGCTGAGACGGCCGGTTCGGCTCTACACGTCAGGTGTCTCTCCCGGACCTGCATGAGGGACGGAACAGGCTCAGGACGCGACCTCCTTGTGGACCTCCGGGTCGGGATGATGAGGTGACTGCGACTGCCGACGCCGTAGCGGACAGTGGCCTGGAGCGGAGCCAGTGCCGAACGCCGTCCGGCAGAGGGGCAGGCGTGAGCACGCGCCGCACTACCTCGTGCGGCACCGCCCGGTTCGTGACGAACCCGGCGATCCACCCCGCATGCAGAGTGGTGTCGGCTTCGAGCAGCCGCAGGGCTTGGGCGCGAACCTCGTCCGTTGCTTCGACACATCGAAGGCGATCCGAGTCAGCTGATCGTCTTTCCCCGCCATGGATTGATCTCCACGGAGGGGACGCGTGGCGGATGGTGCCCCTGTGGCCCTGAGCATCAGGAAGGGGCGGAACTTGTTGGTTGGTCCGGTTTCGCACGCGCATACACAGGACGGCCAGAAGGCCCACAAACCCGCCGCCCGTCGGCCCGGAGAGGCGCGGCTGGCCGAGCTGACTCAACGGCACTGGCAGGCACCGCCCACGGCTTCCACATGTACTACGGCAAGCTCCCCATCATGGTCACCGGCAGAAGCAGCTTGCGCTTCGGCCGCTCGCAGAACCAGACGCTCCTGGAAGCGATCGGTAACGCCGCCGTGAAGCGCACGACGCCCGCCAGCGGCCCGAGTACGAAGCCCGCGAGTGGGAGTACAAGGAGCAGCTGGCCGCGCGGCGCAGGAGTGCAAGGCCGAGCGGGCGGCTCGCCGTCCCGTGTGCGCCGGCTGCGGCACCCGCGTCACCGACGAACGGTGGAAGGTCATCGAGCCCGCCGGGTGGGACGCCCCACGGGAGACCCACCCGCATCGCGCGCAGCCCGGAGACCTGCGGCATCGGTTACGTCCTGACCCTGGCCTGTTCCACGGTGGTGCGCGTCAGCCACGGCCGTACCGCCATCCGCGCGGAAGCCCTTGTCGGCCGGCTGCCGACGGAGGCCTGGCACCGGCAGAGCGCCGGCATCGGTGCGAAGGGCCCGCGCTCCTACGACTGGGCCTGGGGGAAGACCGGCAAGGGTGGTCATCGCCTCCTGCTGCTCCCCGCCGCAACTGGACCACCGGTGAACTCGCCTGTAAGTCGCCCTGTCCCACTACCCGCTCAGGCACCGAACCTCCTGGCACCGGCACATCACGGTCGCCATGCTCGCCCTGGCCTTCCTCGCAGCAGTCGCCGCCGACGCGGCCCCGGACCGGCCAACCGATGACTGCTGTGACATGGTCGTACGCAAAGCGGCACCGGGAGACGCGGGAGGCGAGTCCGGACAACTTGCAGGAGCGTTTCGTGCATCGGTTTGCCGGCCGGAGCCGCGGGAGTCAGCTCTGGCGTGTATGCGGGGACTGGTATCTCCGCTGGAACGTAAGAACGGGCGGACGCCTGACGAGGAAGCCGGTCACCCAGCGCCCGACCGGATGCACCGGCTGTTGAGCCGGTGCGACTGGGACGCCGACGACTGATCCCCGCCTCACTCGCCGACGGCCGCCACCCCGTCGAGCACGTCCCGCACTGGTCACACTGGCGCCGAAGAGGCCGGCACCAAGCCCGCACCAGCCACAACAAACGACACGGCCACACACCACCCGAAGCCGACAAACCTCAGGACAAAGACCGTTGCAGTACGAGGTGCCAAGGCGTCGGCCGCCGCACGTCGAGGGGCGTGATGCGCAGCGGTGAGCCGACCAGTTCGTGCCGCCGCGTGATACTCATGCGTCACTGGTTCGACTTGGCCGCGCTGATGTCACCGAGTGCGGACTCCGCATCCCGTTCGATCGCCATGTCGCCGAGGGAGACGATGCCCACCGGGTGGCCCTGCTCCACGACCGGAAGGCGGCGGATGGAGTGCTCGCGCATGAGTTCCACCGCATGATCGAGATCCTCGTCTGGGGTCACCGTGACCACATCGCCACTGCACGCAGAAGCAACGGTCCTCTGCTCCGGATCGCCGCCCTCCGCGAGCGCGCGCACCACGAGGTCGCGGTCGCTGACCAGACCGCGCAGCTCGTCATCCTCAACGACCAGGACGACCCCGATGTCCTCGTCACGCATCTTCTGGGCCACCGCCGTCACCGACGCCTGCGGCTCGACCGTCACCAACTGGCTGGTCATGATGTCACGCACATGCTGAGCCATGACGCCTCCCTTGCTCTGGGTCTGGCGCACACTGCGCTACACGAGCCGAGTACCCGATGACCGCCGTATGCCACCCGGCTGATTGCGGCACTATTCAGCAGCGGTGACGGCTGGGGCCAGCCGTGGGCGCTCGATGCCGGGCTGGCCGCAGCGCCGCTCTTGGTGCCCGGTCGTCCGCCCCGACCGTAGCCGGTACGCCCTCGCGGCCGCCGGGCCGGTCCGTGGTCAGGTGCTGCGCCGGGGTGTTGCGACGCTCGCGACACCCCGCGCCCGCGACCTGGCGGTGTTCCTCGAAGCCGCGGACGTCGACGATCCGGAGGGCGTGCTGGACGATCCGCGGTGGGTGGAATGGCCCCCGCGGCGGCGGCCCACAGGAGCGGAGCGCGACCTGTGTGTCCGAGAGTCGGGCCGCTCGGGACCGACCATGCACCGGGTGTGCGTGGTGAACGGGTTCACACGGCCGCAAGGCGCCGTTGGGGGTGGCGCTGTCAATGGAGCAGGCTGGCGGTGCCCGGATGCCGGTGCTGGTCTCCTCCGTCGTGAAACGCGGCGGTCCCGGTGCGCCACTGCTGATCCGCACCACCATCTTCGACGGCCGGGACCGCCGCACCTACGAAGAGGAACTGCTGCGAGCCCGGAAAGCGGCCGAGGAAGCACGTGAACAGGCTGGGCCGGCCGTGCCCGGCTGCAGGACGCCCTGGCCGTGCTCCAGTAGCGCCTTCACCGCCGGCCACGCCGACGACCCCACCGCCACCCCCGACCCCCGGACCAAAACTCCGAATGAGCCCGCTGAAGATCACCACCAGAGACGCCATGACCGGTCCCGTTCTGGAGATTCTCGGCGACCTCGACCGCCCCAACGCCACCGAACTGCACGAACTGCTCACCAGGCTCTGCCTCCGGCCAGGCCAACACCTCGTGTTGGACCTTGCCGACATGCAATGTTGCGACTCCAGCGGCATCAGCGTCCTGATCGCCGCCCGTAATGCCGCCCCACGCCGCCCAAGCCGACATCGCACGTGCCGCAGTCCTTGCCCACACCCTGCGCGTTCTGCACATCGTCGGCCTCGACCAGATCTTCTCCCTCCACCCCGACAGCGACGCCGCCACCCAGCCCCGACCCACAGAGCATGTAATCAGGCAGCGGGGGAGCGTCCACGGTATGTGCGGGGAGCACCTGGGTACGCGACTGAACGGAAAAACCAAAAAAGCACCGAAGAGCGGCGAACGCAACGAAAGAGCACCGTATGGCCATCCCACTCACGAAGAAGACGGCTGACGAGCAGGCGGGTACGGATGAGGGCGCCCCGCTGCGCTACGGCGCGATCTGGGGGGAGGGGGCGGCCCGCGCCGCGGACGCCCGTCAGGCCCTGCGCGCCATCCTCGGCCACGCCCTGCGAACCGGCCGCACTGCAGTGCCGACGGCCTTGGCTGTCGACGCCGAACTAGCCGCCAGTGAACTGGTCACCAACGCCATCCTGCACGCTCCGGGCCCCTGCGGGATGACCTTGCAGCTGTCCAGCGACGAGTTGACGATCACCGTATGGGACAGCTCCACCGAGAAGCCGGCGGCGAAGATGGCTGACCCTCGCCGCATCGGCGGTCATGGACTGCATCTGGTGCACACGGTCAGTACGAGAGTCGTCGTCGCCCTTCGCGAAACGGGAAAACGGATCACCGCCCATCTGCCCCTGGCGCCGAATCAAGCCACCGGCGCTCTCGGCACGACCGCCCTTCAGGCCTCCCTCCCCAACTGAACCACCACGGTCACCGGCCCGCAGCTGGCAGCGAAGACAGCCGCTGATCCCGGCGGTCGACAAGCGCACCCCAACCCGCTGGGCCGCCACACCGCCGGAGCCGCAGGGCTCACCGCACGCCGACTGCCCCTGCGCCTCGACGATCCTCGCCATGCACGGCGCGGTGCGCGGAGCAGGACGTACCCGCCCATCGCCTATACGCCCATCGCTCCTACCGGCAACGGCGCACCGCCCTGGTGACCGCCGAACGCGTGCGCGTGCGCCTGGGCGACCACCGACCGCGATCGGGCAGGCGGCCCACACCATTCACTCGGACAAGGGCATGTCGTCACCTAGCCGGGCAGGTGGGACCAAATCCAATGCCGATCAAGGTGGAGCCCAAAGAACTTGCCCGAGTGGAGCCACTGCGACCTGTCACAAACAGGCGAGACCAAGCGCACCGACACCGGCGGCCTGCTCCTCTCCCGCCCGGGACACCATGAACCACGCCCGCGCACGGGGCGTGTGGGCCGACGGCGGGGGGATGGAAGTTGAGGTTGGCGGTGGGTTGCCGCGGGGACGTGATGATCGACGTCTCTACCTCACGCCTTGGTATCCGCCAGACGTGGCGACTGAGCGTCCGGTGTCGTGACGCGGTCCGTCTCATCCTGCACGAGCAGGGAAAGCAGGGAGGCCACGGTGAGGCCGGCTTCCGCCGGGTGGCGCAGCACCTTGTCCGGATCGATGCGATAGGTATTCGCGCGCCCATCGCGGGTGTGAGACAGGTAACCATCCTGCTCGAGATCGGAGATGATCCGCTGGACAGCGCGCTCCGTCAGCCGGCAGTGGACGGCGATGTCGCGGATCCGGACGTTCGGGTTGTCGGCAATGGCTGCCAGTACGCGCGCGTGATTGGTGATGAACGTCCACCCGGTGTGAGACTCAGGCACTCCGACCATGCACGCATTTTAGGCCGCGCCGTTGCCGGAGCCCAAACACATGACATACTTTTCGTGTAATCACTGACGTGTTTCCGGAGTCACGGGAGGGCCAGAAGGTGTCGTTTGACGAGGCCATCGCGCCAAGACGCACGGACGACGCTGGCGGGAGCACTGACCAGTCGCCTGGCCAGGTCAAGGTGCAAGCTCTGGAACGGGCCGCAGTGGTTCAGTACGCATGGCGCGGCACCTGGGTCGTCGTCGCTCGTGGCTCCTACGACATGCAGTCGATCACGCCCCTGACGGACGCGCTGGAGACCGCAGCCAGGAAGCACCCGAAGGTGGTCCTGGACGCTTCCGACATCACCTTTGCGGACTCAACGCTTCTGAATCTGCTGATTCTCACCCACCAAGCGACGGACCTGCGCGTAGCCGCGCCGACACAACAGGTCCAGCGGCTCCTGGAGGTCACCGGAGTCGACACGATCCTGAAGGTAGGAGCGACGGTAGAAGACGCTGCTGCCTGTTAGTGAGCTGAGCGGCCGCTCCGGTCGGGGGCGCTTCCACCACGGGCAGGTGGCCCGGGCGCTGTCGCGCTCGAAGCGCGACCGAACCATCTACCCCTCGGTCGAGTCGCTGCGCCAGGTCGGCGCCTCCAGGGTTGCGGCAAAATGGACTCCGGCCATGTAGCGGGGGGCGAGTTCGTCGAAGCGGGTGGCGTTGCGCGGAACTGCTTCAGACGGCTGAAGCAGCGTTCGACCACATTGCGAGCCTTGCAGGAAGGGCGGCGGTCTGCCGCCGGCCTGCCCGCGCCGCACGCGGTTGGCCTCTGGCCCGCCCGTTCCGGAATCACGGCTCGGATGCCCAGCCTGCGCAGGGTCGGCGGATCGCCCGTGATGAGTACGCCTCGTCCTGATCACCGCGTCGGGGCTGCGGCGGGATCGTCCGGCACCGGTCCGGGGGCACTCGCAGTTCGCCCATGACGGTGTCGAAGACGGTGGAGTCGTTGACGTTGCCGGGCGTGACCACGACGGCCAACGGCAGCCCCGGCCGTCGCACGCGAGATGGACCTTGGCGGTCAGCCCGCCGCGGGACCGGCCGAGCGCCTGGCCGGCCGACGCGCATGCCGGATCTTGCAGTTGTCCCGTGAAGGCGGGCGAGGCCCCTGACTTCAACCCCTTCTTCTACACCCTCGACCTGCTCCTGCCGATCATCGACTTCGGCCAGGAGTCAGCGTCCTCCCCTCAGAGCCGGTACCAGTGGCTGTCGTATGGTCTGATCATCACCGGCTGGGTTCTGGCGACGACGATCGTCGCGGGCGTGACGTATACGGTCAGCCGCCAATGATTCATCCAGAACCGGTCGGTGATCAGATGGACTGTCGATCAGCTCTCTTGCTGCGGTCGGTCGGATTCGGTCCGGTCGGCGGCCTCCTCCCAGCCACCCTCAACCTCCGCGTGCCGGACGACACTCCGGTACTCCTGAGCACCCCTGGGGCACACCTCGTTTCCCCTGCGACACTGAGTGTGCCAAGCCGTGGACAGAGAAAGACATACCGTGAACGAGGTACAAGAGAGTCTCTGCTTCGCAGGTCCCGCCACGGTGACCATGTTCGTCATCGGCGCGGGCAACGAACCGCTGCCGCCGGAGACTTTCCACCTCGCCGGACCAGTGCCCGACGAGGTGCGCCCTTTCATGCCGCAGGAGCAGCCGGCAGAGATCGCGGCGCTCGGCCTCGTTTCGTACGACCTCATCTTCCACGACACCTCTCTCGCCCTGTCCACCTACACGTGCGAGGCCTTGCGCCGCCTGTGCGCGGACGGCCGAGCAGTGGCCTGGGCCGGATTCGAGGGGTCGTTCCACTACGACCACCTCCTCACCGAGGACATTGCCTCCTCGGTCTACGGATACTGCGCGAGCGGCGCCGAGCCCGTCGTGGCATGGGACTTCACCACCCTGCACAGCGCAGCCTGGAGGCAGGGGATAGCCAGAACCCGTGCGACCCTGCAGGGACTGATGTATTGACCTTGAGCCACCCACGGTCGCCGGTCAGTCGGTGAACGGGGGGACTCCGTCCCACGCCCCGGCCTTCGCTCGGAGGGCAGGGGCCGCGGTGACCTGCGGCTCGCTGGGGAGAGGATAGGTGGGTGGGGCCGAGTGACCCCCTCCCCGGACGGGCTCCCGGAGAGGACCGTAACCCGCGCCGGGCCGCCAAGTCAGCCGCCTGTGGCGGTCGCGCGAGCGTGAGCCTGGCACCCCGACACGGCCCGCGGTCGGCTGCGCCTGCCCGTCGAGGGTCGGCGATGTGAGGGACCCCGTGAGCGGCCCGCACGGCGCCCCATCCGGCGTTGCCCCGGCACAGCGAGCGCGCGGACATGCCGCACTACCACCACGGATGGATGCCTTCTGGCGCCCTCACCATCGCGACCGCCCGTAACCCTGCAACCGATCTGCACGGCTGGATCAGCAGCATCACAGGTGCCCGCGGTAAAGGCCTGTTTTCGCGTGTGGTTCCCTCCGGCTGGCTGCTCTAGTAGGCAGGGAGCTCTCCACCTGTTCCCAACTGAAGGTGATCCTGAGATGTCACTGCGCCGCTCACTTTTCACCCTCACTGCCACGGCAGGCTTGGCCATCTCCGCGGCGCTCACCGCACCAGCCGCGGCAGCGGTACCCACCAGTCAGGCGGCTCCGAAGTCAGCCACCGCGTACCAGGACTGCCCGGTCGGCTGGTTCTGCGTCTGGGAGGACGCTGGTGGGTGGGGCCGGATGGCGCGCTTCCAGCTGGGTTCTGACGACCTCCGCGACTTCAACCTGAACGACCAGATCTCCTCCGTGTGGAACAGAACTGGCAAGACCTTCTGCACGTGGCTGAACATCAACCGTGATGGCGCCACATGGCCGGTAGGGAACTGGCAGGGCAACACCTCCCAGTACAACCGAAACGACAACATCAGCTCCTTGTGGGTAGGGGCATGCTGATCACCTCGCCTGGTTGCTCGTTGTGATGGTTGGACATGAACTTCCAACCATGGGGCGGGCATGGCACCACCGGTCAGAGTCCGCGGGCCGGCTGAGGAGGAGGCGCAGAAGCTTCAGCAGATCGTGAGGCGGGGCAGTACGAGCCCGGTGCGGTTCGGGCGCAGGAGGGACACGGTGAGGGACGTGATCCCATCGCTTCAACGGGA
This sequence comes from Streptomyces sp. NPDC006314, assembly GCF_040613075.1. Classification (NCBI taxonomy): domain Bacteria; kingdom Bacillati; phylum Actinomycetota; class Actinomycetes; order Kitasatosporales; family Streptomycetaceae; genus Streptomyces; species Streptomyces sp. NPDC006314. Next base: position 74,707 of record NZ_JBEXRL010000018.1, read on the forward strand.
TCGGGCTCGCGTGGCTGAACCCGCAGTGGGCGGGAGGCCGTCCCCGCCTGCTGAACCGTGATGACGAGGACTTCGTCGTCCAGACGGTCAAACCGGCAGCGGCTGATCCCTGCCAGGCAGCAAGCCAGCCCGCAGCGCACCACGGATGAACGCTGAGCGTGGACCCAGGCCGCCGTCGAACGCCAAGCGAGCGACGCGCTGCAGAAAGACGCCGTCACCAAGAGGTCGGAAATCGCTGTTCCCTTGCCGGAGCAGAGTGATAGACATCTGAAGTGCAGAACACTCTGAGCTTCCCCGACCTGCTGCGAATGATCGACGAACGGTCGAGCGCGTTCCGTGCCGCGGTCACCGCCGCACCCAGCCTCGACGTGCAGGTGCCGACCTGCCCCGAGTGGACGCTGTTCGACCTGGCGCAGCACCTCGGCGAGGGGCGCCGCGCCTGGGCCGCCACCATCGCCGCAGGCCCTGACGCCACGGCCAAGTCCGCACCGCAGGGCGACCCGGTCGCACCTCGGGAGCGCGAGGCCCTGCTGGCGTGGTTGGTCGCATCGACGCAGCAGCTACTGGACGCACTGCGGGAGGCCGGCCCGGATCGCGGTTGTTGGACGTGGTGGGGTAAGTCGCAGTCGCCGCAGACCTGCGCTGCCGCCGCCCGGCGCCAGCTGCACGAGATCGCCGTGCACACGTACGACGCCCAGCTCACTCTGGGTGCCCCGCAGCCGCTGCCCGACGAGGTGGCACTCGACGGTGTCGAGGAGTTCCTGTCCACCATCTGCACAACGACGGTTCCCTGGCCGCACGAGCCCGCTGCCGTCGATTACCACGCCTCCGAGGGCCGCTCCTGGCGTAACTGGCTCTCCGAAGACGGCGCACGGGCCGTCCGCCTGCCCACCCCCGTCACACCGGCCGCCACCGGCGCCGGCGGGGACCCGGACGCCGCCGACGCCTCCGCCCGAGGCACGGCCAATGAGCTGGTCCTCGCCCTCTACGGCCGTATTCCGTTGGACTCCCTGAAACTCGACGGCAACCGACGTCTCTTCGACCAGCTCGTCGCCTGGGACCCGGAGCGGTAAGACGTAACGGGGCGAGCCATCTGGTATGCCCCGAGGCAGGCCTTTGGCCAACGGCTACCCCCGCCTCTACGGCCTGGCCGCCTGCGCTCTGTGCGCGGTGTGACGGCAGGAGCCGACGAGTTTTCTGCACCGGTGCCCGCTTACGCCCGGAGCCCTGGGTTTCCCGAGGGATCCCACGTTGATCAGCGTGTGATCAGCACGACGAGGAGAACGGACAACGTGCCTGCCGTGAGGACCGCCCGAGCACTGCTCAGGACGTGTGGATCGGGGCTCGGTGAGTGCGCGAAGGGCGTACCTTCCCGAGTGATCGATTGAAGGTCACCGAGTAGGCCGATGCTGCGAACGTGGGTCGGGAAGGCACGCCCATGCTCAGCGTAGTCAGTGTCGACGGCAGCACCCCGAACGGCTCCCTGATCGCCGAGATCGTCCGCGAGGGCGCACGGCGGGTGCTCGCCGCGCTTGAGGCCGAAGTCAACGCTCATTCAGCAGAGTTGGCCGACCAGGGGACGAGGGCGGCCGATGCGTTGTCGTCCGCAACGGCTACCACAGCCGTGGCAAGGTCCCCACCGCCGCCGGAGTCATCGAAGTGAAGGCCCCGCGGGTGAACGACAAGCGCGTCGACAGACCACCGGGGAACGCAAGCGGTTCTCCTCGGCGATCCTGCCGCCCTGGTGCCGCAAGTCCTCCAAGATCAGCGAGGTGCTGCCGCTGCTCTACCTGCACGGCCTGTGCTCAGGCGACTTCGTGCCCGCACTCGAACATAGACCGTGAAGGATTCGGAGAACTCCACGGCCGCATTCGCGAAAGGCTGGCGAGACCACGAGGCGTACGTGGGTGCGATGGACCGCGACAGTGTCCGGGTCGAGACGTGGGAGCTCCATTTCCCTCGGGCGCAGTAGGGGCGGCAACGTCGGTTTCGCCGGCGTTTCCCACGAGATCACGATCGACGGGTAGGCGCTGTTCTTCGCAGTCGGGCGTGACGACAGGTCAGGCCCGGGGTCCTTGCGCTACCGGCCGGCGGGTGGGCGGCTCGAGATGAACGTGGCGGCCAGAGTTTCGATGAACTGGTCGGTGACGGGCTCGCGGGAGATGAAGCGTCGGCACACCAGGGGTCCGCACAGGCGGGCGTACTCATCGGCGTCAATGCTCACCCCGGACGGCGCCAGGAGCTGGTTGAGGGCGTCCCGGCGGGTGGCGACGAGCCGGTTCAGCGCCTGACCGCTCTCGGCATCGTGGTCGGCCTGGGCGGCGAGCATCATGAGGGCGGCCGCGTTCGCCTGTGCCTCCATGCCCGCGCGCAGGCTGCGCAGGAACGCGGCGACGATCTGCCCGGGAGTGCCGGAACCGCGGTATTCCCCCCGCTCACGCCGCGCGGCTGGACCATCGGGAACGAAGCGACGCGAGTCAGCCTCCAGTGGACTCAACGTCAGCAGCAGGTGTGGCCCGGTGCCATGGGGCGTCGGGTCGGGTCTGCGTCGGCTGGGCGGCGAGGCGGAGGGAATAACGGAAGGAATAGACGCCCTGTTGGGCAGGGGAGGGGCCAAGGTAGTCGTGCCCGGCATGTGGCACCGGGCGGGCAGACCGAGTGGTGCGGTCGGGGTCGTTGGCGATGACGTGCGCGAGGATGCCCGGCTTCCCGCCGTCGATCTCCTTGCATGGGCGCAGCAGGAGGGTGCCGCAGAGCAGGCCGGTGCCGTCGACGGTGATGCCGGGCGCGGGGGCTTCGGGGTTCTTGGGGGTTTTGGGGTTCATCGGCGGTAGGCGGTGGCGGCGACGGCGGGCAGCAGGGCGAGGGAGAGGACGCCGCCGGTTAGCGCGAGGGCGGGGTAGCTGGTGGCGGCGACCATGATGCCGGAGGCCATGCCGCCGGTGGCCCCGGCGATGGCGATGGAGACGTCGACCAGGCCCTGGGTCCTGGCGCGGGTGGCAAGCGGCACGGTGTCGGTGATGATCGCGGTGCCCGCCACTAGGCCGAGGTTCCAGCCCAGCCCCAGCAGGGCCAGCGCGAGCGCGAGAAGCGCGACGGAGTCGCCGGGTGCTGCGGCGGCGAGGATCCCGGCGGCCAGCAGGGTGATGCCCGAGGCGGCGGCGACCTTCATCCGGCCGTAGCGGTCGACGAGCCACCCGGTGAGCGGTGAGGGGAGGTACATGGCGCCGATGTGGATGGCAATGACAAGACCGGAGGCGGCGGTGCCGTGGCCGTGGTCGTGCATGTGGACCGGCGTCATCGTCATGATCGCGACCATGACGAGCTGGGTGAGGACCATGACCAGGGCGCCGAGGACCACTCCTCCGGGGCCTTCGCTGGTGTCGGTGGCGGCCGGGTTGGCCGTGCCATCGGCTTCCTTGGCCCGGGCGACGGTGCGGGCCAGGAGGAGCGGGTCCGGGCGCAGCCAGAGGGCGAGGACGAGCGCGGCGAGTGCGTAGGCGATGCCGGAGAGGATGAAGGGTCCGGCGAGGTCGGGGATGCCGAGGTGTTCGGCGAAGCTGCCGGTGGGGGCGGCGAGGTTAGGCCCGGCGATGCCACCGAGGGTGGTGGCGACCAGGACGGTGGACACTGCCCGGGCGCGGTGGCCGGGTGCGGCGAGGTCGGCTCCGGCGTAGCGGGCCTGGAGGTTGGTGGCAGTGCCGGCGCCGTAGACGAACAGGGCGATGAACAGCAGGAAGGGGTTGTCGAGGACGGCGGCGATGATGACGGCGGCCGAGCCGATGGCGCCGGTGAGGTAGCCGGTGGCGAGTCCGGGGCGGCGGCCGCGGGCCTGGGAGATTCGGCCGACGGCGACGGCGGCGAGGGCCGAGCCGGCGGTGAACAGGGCGCTGGGCAGTCCGGCGAGGCTGGTGGTGCCGAGCATGTCCTGGGCGAGGAGGGCGCCGACGGTGACGCCCGCGGCGAGACCCGCGCCGCTGAGGATTTGGGATGCGACCAGGACGCGCAGGATCCGGAGCTGGGCCTGGGCGGGCTCGGGGATGGAGGCCGTCGTGCTGGTGGGCGCGGTGCTGGTCATGTCTCTTTTCCGGAGCGGCGGTGAGCGGTGCGGGACCGGCGGGGAGGGGCTGGCCGGTCTCGGCAGAACGGCGCGGCCGTTGCACCGGCCAGGATGGACAGCGCTGCGGGCCGGTGCACAGGGTGGAAGTTCAGTCGGCGTCGAGGGCCTGGGCGAGGTCGGCGATCAGGTCGTCGGCGTCTTCGAGGCCGACGGGCAGGCGGACCATGCTGTCGGCGATGCCCCGCTTGGCGCGCTCGGCGGGTCCAGGCCGTGGTGGGTGGTGGTGACGGGCTGGGTGACCAGGGACTCAACTCCGCCGAGGCTGGGGCGATGGCGAACATCCGGAGCCGGTCCACCACGGCGGCGGTCCGGTCGGCGTCCGCGCCGCTGCCGCCGTCTCGATGTCCTCCTGGTCCTCCTGCGTGGTCCAGCGGCCCAGGGACAGCCGCAGCGCGCCGAGCGCCCGGTCCGCGGCCAGACCCATGGCGGTGAGCACGGGGGGAGGAAGTGTGGGTGCCGCTGTCGCAGGCCGAGCCGGTCGAGGCCGCGATCTGACCGACGGCGGCGGCCGTCCTTGAGACCTGCCGGGCCCTTGAGCGGCTGCACGGCGCCCGGGTGACCGTGCTGCCGGTCGACGGTGACGGGCTCGTCGAGCGGGCCGCTCTTGCGGCAGCCTGCCGTGCCAGCGCGCAAGCCGCGCTCCTGCCCGCCGCCGTAGACGACCGGCTCCAGTCGTACCCCGTCACGGGAGTGGTGGCGTTGTAGTCCAGGTAGACCGGCCCGCCGGTCAGTCCCGGATACGGCGGGAGGCCGCCGCCCGGGCCCATCACGTCACGTCCGAGGCGTCGACGGGCAGCTCCGACAGGCGCCACTCCAGCATGCCGTCGTTGAGGCGGATCGCGCGGCGGCCGCGGTCGGTCAGCAGCCGTACGGCGTCGTAGGCCAGGACGCAGTACTCGCCGCGGCAGTAGACGACGATGTCCAGGTCCTTGGGCAGTTCGTTGATCCGGTCGGCGAGCTCGTCGGCCGGGATCGAGATCGCGCCGGGGATGTGTCCGGCCCGGTACTCCTCCACGGGGCGCACGTCGAGCACGACGACGTCCCCGGAGGCGACGCGGATTCGCAGTTCCTCACGGCTGAGCTCGGCGGCGGTGTCCTCGCCGAGGTAGGCGTCGCGGGCGGCGGGCACGGCGGCCTGGTGGGCTTCGGCGACCTTGCGCAACAGCGCGAACAGCTGGGCCACGTCGTCACCGGCGAGCCGGTAGTGGATGCGCACGCCTTCGCGGCGGGTGGCGACGAACCCGGCCTGCTTGAGCGTCTGCAGATGCGCGGACGCGGTGGTCAGGTTGAGACCCGCCGCCTTCGCGAGCGCGTCGACGGTGCGCTCGCCCTGGGCCAGCAGATCCAGCAGCTCCAAGCGCTTTCCGCTGGCCAGCGCCTTGCCGCTGGCCGCGAACGCGTCATACAGCCGGGCCTTCGTCGCGCTCTTCGTGCTTCCTGACAAAGCATCCTCCAGAATTCCATGGATTATTGTAGTTGAGTCCGGTGGGTGACCACACGCCCCCGTTCCCGGGATCTTGGAGGACGCCGTGGGCTTCGCGGACGATCACCTCATACCGTTGGTCGACGAAGGGCTGGGCAACAGCACCTGCCTGCTCGACCTCGGCGACTGCCGCGCCCTGGTCATGGACGCCAGCCGCGACCTGCGCGCCCTGCGCGTGGCAGCCGGGCGGCGCGGGCTGCGCATCGCGTTCGCCGCGGACACGCATCTGCACGCCGACTTCCTCTCCGGCGCCTCCAGCTCGGCCACGACACCGGCGCCACGATCCTGGCCTCCGCCGCGCCGCGGCCGTCCTCACCGCCGCTTCGGGACTTCTTGCCCCCCGCTGGATCACGGAGCACCGCCCCAGCACCCGCTGGACCTGCTCGCCCAGTGGTCCAGGACTGACCGGAGGCCATGAAGTCGATCCAGCGTCCGCCGCCGGCAAGAGCGGCCCGGCGCGCTGCCGTGCGGGGCTCGATGCCGACGAGGTCAGCGACCACGATGGGTGGCAGGTGATGACCGCTTCCATCATTGCGGTGTTGCGTGCGGCACGGACGGGCAGGCCCTGGCCGGCAACGTGTCCGCCAGCGCTCTTCGGGTGCCGTTGAGCGGACTCGTCGGCGAGGAGGCCCCTCACAACGGGATCGCGATGCCGACCTGCGAACGCCTTGCGTCCGTGTCGGGCGGGAGTGGCATGCGATCGGCGCCCGCGGTGGGCGTCCGTCACATGGGAAGTGAGAGTAGACGCACTGTGCCGGCCGGCCACTGCACACCTTGGTGCAAGGGCGTCCACATGGTCCGCAGCGGCATGGTCACGGGTCCTTCATGCTGCTGAACCTGGACCTCGTGGTTCAGCACGCGCCAGCCGAGTCGCTGGTAGAGAGGCACCAGGGGAGGCAGACAGAAGAGAAGTCCGTGCCGTGGCCCCATCGCTCGGGCATGCTGTAGTGCTGCCGTCATGACCAGCCGCGCGAGCCCGTTCCCCCGTACATCCGGGGCAACGGCTACTCCGCCGACACCCACGACCTCCGTGTGCCCATGGCCGATGGCCATGGGCAGTCGCAGTAGGCCGGCATGTGCCACAAGTCGGTCGCCCATTCTGACGCCGAAGTGGTCTTCCTTGGGCAGTCAGACCAAGCCGGTGTCCGCTACCCCGAACGGGTCGGGCTGTCGCCGAGGATTTCGATCTGTTCGGCCACCGTGTAGTGCGTGAGTCGCTCTACGGTCGGTGAAGCGGAAGGCAGGTGATCTGTCATCTCGGTATGACCCTTCGTCGGTCGCCGTCGGCCGACTGGTCCGCCCGAAGCGGCCGTTCTAAGCGCTTGATGACGCTTCGAAGTGCTGGGCGCAGTCGGCAGAGGCGGTCGGTCAGTAGCCGCTAGCAGGGCGCGGAGACTCCATGTGGGAGAGCCACGACGTCAGCAGTGTTTCGAGTGCCGAAGCCTCGGTTGGCGTCAGGAGATCCAGCAGGCGCCGCTCGTTGTGCATGTGGTCGGTGAACGCTCGGTCGATGAGTTCCAGTCCGGGTCCGGTGAGGGCGACGATCCGGCCCCGTTGGTCGTCGTCGGATCGTCGGCGGGTGACGAGTCCGGCTTGCTCCAGGCGATCGATTCTCTTCGTCATCGCGCCGGTGGTGACCATGGTGTGCGCGGCGAGTTCGCCGGGTGCCCGTTCATACGGCTCGCCCGCGCGTCTCAGGGCGCACAGGACGTCGAATTCTCCTTCGCTCAGGCCGTAGCGGCCGTAGACGAGGCGGAGTTCCTCGCTGAGACGGTCTGCCAGGCGGTGTAGTCGTCCGATTACCCCTTGTGGCGAAACGTCGACCTCGGGTCGTTCGCGGCGCCACTCGTCCTGGATTCGGGCCACCCGGTCCACCGGTTGCCGGTCTGTCATGACCCCATAGTAGCTTCCTAGGAAGCTATATTTACCTTCCATGGAAGCTAATGCGCGTTGGATGGCGCTGACCGCAGTCGCGCCGGTGGCCTGGGGCGCCAACTACTTCGTCACCCGAGAGTTCCTCCCGGTGGATCGCCCGTTGTACGGGGCTGCCCTGCGGGCACTGCCCGCCGGTCTCGCCCTGCTGGCCTTTCGCAGGCAACGGCCCCGCGGTGCGTGGTGGTGGCGCTCCGCCGTACTGGGCCTCGTCAACGTGAGCGCGTTCTTCGTCCTCGTCTACGCCTCCTCACAGCTGCTGCCCACGAGCGTCGCCGCGACTGTCATGGCGGTGTCTCCGCTGACGATGATGTTCATGGCATGGCCTCTGGTGGGAGAATCGCCCCGGACGGCACATCTGGCCGGTGCCGTGATCGGGCTTGCTGGCGTATCTCTCATGCTGCTCGCGGGGGTAGCCGCGACAAGCGTGCCGGGAATCCTCGCCTCCGCAGCGGCCGTACTCGTGTCGTCCTTCGGCCACATCCTGGCCAAGCGGTGGAGCGGCGCCGCCGACGCGATCGCCACGACCGCCTGGCAGCTCACCGCCGGAGGTCTGTTCCTGCTGCCGGTTGCCGTAGTGGTAGAGGGCACTCCGCCCGAGCTCTCCACACCTACGCTCCTCGCCTTCTGCTACGTCGCCTTGGTGGCCACCGCACTGGCCTTCACGGTCTGGTTCACCGGACTGCGGCACCTGCCCGCTGGCACCGTGGGACTGATCGGATTCCTCAACCCCGTCACGGGCGTGCTGTTCGGCACAGTGCTCGCCGGGGAAGTACTGACAATTAAGCAACTATGCGGACTGGCTCTGGTCCTGGCGGGCGTCACCCTCGGTCGGCCCACGCGTGCTGGCCGACGTGAAGCAAACGGCCGGGTTGCCGGCGGGGAGGCGCCGCCGCTCGAACAAAGCGGCCAGGTCACCGCAGCGCAGACCGGCGACCTGCCTGACCGCCCAGGCCTTCCGCCGGTCGGTGAAGAACGTCTGCACCGGCTTCCTGAGGACTGCCACCGGGGTTTGGAAGAACCTTTCGTTCGACCAACCGGCTCATCACAGCTGACCGCGGGGCGGGAAGGTTCCAAGGTCCCCTCGGATGAGACACCTTGAAGCGTCTGGAGAACCATCCCACTTCGGCTCCGCTGCCCACGCTGGGGCAGAAGAGGCTGTCCACGGCCACGGGCAGCGTCCGTTCGGGCAGGGTCCACGTCATGCCGTGATGCCTTCCACGTCGGTGTCGCGCAGGTTCGATCTGGTCGGCAGCCGAGTCCAGGCCGTTGTCCGTGCCCAGGTAGAGAGTCTGCTGATGGCCCTCGAAACGACGTCGGCGGGCGAATCCGAGAGCCTCGCCGTTGCCTTGCGTCCGTACCTGTCCGAGACCCGCTCTTCTTCGCCGGCCTGACCGGCAAGGAGGCAACCCAGGCGCATCACCCGCGCGGTAGCTGAGTGGCCTATGAGTCAGGCTGGCGAGTCAGATCTGAGGCGCCGATGCGCTACATCCATCCGCCTCGCCTCATGAGTGGGGGGATGTGTTTCCTGCTGGTCGCCCTCTTGGTCTGCCTACCTGGACCTTCGTCTGAGCCGCAAGGACGGTCCTCCGATCGCCGTGGAGATCGACCGCGCAGACGACAGCACCGCCATCGACAAGCTCTGTGACGAGGCTCTCTGCGGACGCCCCGCGCTCTGGATCCACTGGCACGGAGGGATGCGTGCCCCGCTCCCGGCGGGCTCACCCGCCTGCACCTGCCGACGCAGTCCAGCCGCTCTCCGACTCCTTCGCCCGGGGCCTCGCACGGAGACGTGGCTGCGGCCCGAGTAGAGCGCGTGGCGGGCAGCAGCATGGACCCGGGAGCCGGGCACGGTCTGGGTCCAAGCCGGGGACGTATGGACAGTAGCCGGCCCTCTTTGGATGACCGACGGCTCGGCCGGTTCACGCCTGGAACTCGGTGAGGTCGATGGTGTGAACGCGCAGTGGATAGCCGTACTCCGGGTGCGCCGTCTCTCGCTCCAGCACCATGCCGAGCTTGCGGATGACGTTCTCGGAGGCGTCGTCACCCACCCGACTGATGCTGATGACGCGGTCGATGCCGCGGTCCTGGACGGCAAACTCCAGCGTGGCATGGGCGGCTTCGGATGCGTAACCCTGGCCCCAGAACTGTGAGCCGAGCCGCCAGCTGATCGCGACCGCGGGCAGTACCTCCGGCAGGAACTCGGGTACGGACAGACCCGTGAAGCCGGCCAGCTCACCTGAAGCCAGCAGCTCGACGGCGAAGAGTCCAAAGCCTTCCTCGTCCCACTCCTCCTCCCACCGCTCGATGGCCTCTACCGTATGGTCCAGGCCGCACACCGAGCCATCGTCGATCCAGCGCATGACCCGCGGATCCGCGTTGATGTCCGCCATAGGCGCGAGGTCGTCGTCATGCCAGCGACGGAGGAGGAGGCGGGGTGTACGGATCTCGGTCATGGCGCTCATCTTGCCGAAGGCAGCGGCCTCATCGGTAATCGGCGCTGGCCTGTGCCGCGACTACGGCGCCGCGTTCACGTGAGAACGCGGGCGGAGGGTGCCGGCGAACGATGGGCCATTCCCTGCGGGTGCGGGGAGGAGATCCGGTCTTCAGGCCGTGCCCACATGATGGCGGGGCCGCCCCTGCGGGTGTGGGGATGACCCCCACACCACGGCCGGCACTGTACGGTGGCCCCTTTGGATCGATCTCGCCGCATAGAGCCTGCGCAGACCTCGGGTCAAGACCATCTACTTATGCCTCATCGCACCCCTGCCTACTCGGGTGGCCGGGGCAAAGGTCTCTAGCTGGCGAGCTCAAGGGCCGCCGCATCGGCGTGTATGTCGGGAGGGCGTGCCACCCACACGCCGGATCCGGCCCGCCTGGAGCGGGCGAAGAACCCGGTGGTCGTCACCGGCCAGAACTACCTGGCCGCGAACGTCTCGCAATTCTTCGACCTGCGCGGTCCCAGCGTGGTGATCGACACCGCCTGCTCCTCGTCCCTCGTGGCGATGGACATGGCCGTGCAGGCACTGCGTACCGGGGACACCGAGGCGGCCGTCGTCGCGGGGGTAAGCCTGCTGGCGGACGATCGTGCACACCAGGTGTTCGGGCGGCGCGGGCTGCTCAATCGCGGAGCCGAGTTCCATGTGTTCGACCGCCGGGCGGCGGGGCTGGTGCTCGCCGAGGGCCTCGGGGTCGTCGTTTCGAACCCGCTGGCCCGGGGCATGTTCCCCGGCCAGGGCTCCCAGTACTACCGGATGGGCCAGGAACTCTTCGACACCGACCCGGTGTTCGGCGCCGCGCTGCGACGCCATGACGCCCCGGTCGTGGAGGACCTCAGGGAGTCGGTGCTGGCACGTGTTTTCGACCCCGTGCGACGCAAGAATGAACCGTTCACCGAGACCGGGATCACCCACCCGGCGATCGTCATGATCGAGCTGGCGCTGGCGAAGACCCTGCAGGCCGCGGGGATCCAGCCGGACTATCTGCTGGGCGCCAGCCTCGGCGAGTACACCGCGGCCGCCGTGTCGGGCAGCCTTGCCCCGGCCCACTGCCTGAGGCTGCTGCTCCGCCAGGCCGGCGCGCTGCGGGCGGGGCCCCGCGACGGCATGCTCGCTGCGCTCGCGGGGCCGGAGGTGATCGACCGGATACCCGCCCTGCGGGCCTGTGACATCGCGGCCCGCGATTACCCGGACCACTTCGTGGTCGCGGGTACCGAAAAGGACCTGGTCCACGCCGAGTCCGCACTGCGCCCGCCGAGGTTGTGCACCAGCGCGTGCCGGTCCAGTACGGTTACCACTCCCGCCTGATAGACCCGGTACTCGACGGCTGTCAGAAGGCTTTCGAGGGAGTGGACTTCGCACCGCCGCGCATCCGTGGGTGTCCTGCGTGGACGGCGGTCTGGTGGACCGGCCGACCGTGGAGCACTTCACGAAGGTCGCCCGACGGCCCATCGAATTCGCGGACACCATCGCTATGCGGGAGCGGGGGAGTTCCTCTACCTGGACCTCGGCCCGTCCGGCACCCTGCACAACTTCGTGCGCCAGAACCTCTTGGCGGCCGAGACCCTGGCGGCCCCGGTCCGGTGGGCCGCGACGGTGCGCACCCTGATGGGACACGGCGACTTCGAGTTCGTGAGCTGTGCCCCAGCCGCGTACTCACCAAGCTGGTGAACCGCATCAGGGAGGCTGCCGAGCCGCTTCCGGCACCGTCCGCACCGCCCGGGCCCGCGGTGCCCCGTACCGCCACCGCCGCCGCCGTGATCGAGGCCTCGGGCTTCCCCCTGATCACGCCGACCCTGGTCCGGTTCCGGCTCAAGGGCGGACGGATCATCGCGAAGGTGTCCCGGAGCGACGTCGCCGCGGCGTTCCTGGCCCCGCCACCGGAGCGTGTGGTGCGGCGGTTGCTCGAAGCGGGGGAAGTGACCGAGGCGGAGGTGCGCTCGGCGGCGGCGCGGCCCATGGCGGACGACCTCTGCGTGGAGGCGGACGGCGGCTGGCTGAGCAGCACGGCCGACCTGCCGACCCTGCTGCCGACGGTTCTCCGCCTGCGGGACGAGAAGGCCGCCGACACCCTTATGCGGCGCGGTGGGGTGAAGTGGAGAACTCTGCACTGACACCGGTGCCCCCGCCCGGCACCCTGGGTGCCCCGTGCAGCTCAACAACCCGCTGCACCGATGTTGCGGTTACCGTCCGCACGCGGTGCTGAGGCGTGAAGTACCGACCGGTGTGCGGGTCGTCTGTCGTTGGGTGACGCCCCGGTCCCGCTCAGCGCCAGTCGATGAACACGGCGGCGTCACCGAGCGTGGAGAACTCTCCGGTCCGTTGCACCTTCTTGGGCGTGGAGCCCGATGTGGTGTCGCAGAGGTAGTAGTCCCTCACGGTGCCGTTCACTGAGAGAAACGCGAACCTCCGCCCGTCGGGGGAGACCACCATCCCGTAGTTGTGATGATCGTTGCTGGGAACGATAGGCGCACCGGGTTTCGCCTCCGGGGAGATGTCAAGCCTGGCGAACCTGCCCTCGTAGGTGTTCTCTGCGTCGCACAGCACCGCGGCGTTGCCGAGCCAGCCCACCTGGCCCCCGCCGTCACAGGAGACGAAGCGACCCTTCTCCACAAGATCCGGGCCCACTGCCCGGCGATCTGCCGAGAGTTCCAGGACGTGGCTCTCGGACAGCAGCCGCTTTCCGTCCGGCGAGAGGTGAGCGTCGCTGGCTAGCACCGCCCTGCTCGGAGACCCCACCATGACGAGGTGCCTTTCGCCGACAGTCTCGACGCGTAGGTGGTCGGCCGTCTTGTGGTCACCGGCAAGTGCTCGACTCGCGACGCGTCCTGTGGCTGAGTTCCCGTTCTGGCCGACCGCGTCGTAGGTGAACCAGACCTCACTGCCGTCCCGCGAGAAGGCCGCGTTGTCCTCGTGCGGGGTGTCACCGAAGTCCTTGTTGCCGGTCAAGTCGGTGAACCTACCCGAACGGTCGACGTATCCGACATGGCTCGCTTCCGTCTGCGGGTCCTCGGTTACCACGGCCATCTTGGTGAATTCCTGATCGAAGAGCGACCTGATGGCCGTCACATCCCCGGCATCAGCGGGCTGCTTGTCCGCCTCGCACAGATCCCTCACGGCGGTATTGGGCCTGGCCTTGTCGGACTCGACAACCGCCGCGTCCGGCAGGCGGAACTCCACGTGCGCGACGTGCTTCCAGCTCTGCGGATTCCAGCCGTCGACGTCGACGACTCCACCACTGCCGTTCCCCGGCGAGCACACGGCCGTGACCATCACGTTCCGCTGTGGGAAACCGTCACTGACGTCGGACCCCTGTGAGCTCTCCCTGCTGTCGGCTCCCGGCCCGTGCCGATCGCTGTCCGGTGAACAGGCGGCAAGGCTTGCTGCCAACGCCAGCGAGAGGAGAACCGCAGTCGCTTTCGGCGTGCCCACCATTCATCTGCCCCCTATCCAGTGTCGGACTGCAGCGTACAGAGGAGCTCGACCCGCAACGATGTACTTCACCCATCGCCACCGGCGTCTTCCAAAGTACCGTCGCGCCCCGACACCGGGTGCAAAAGGGCCCGGACCGCTGTCGTTGGGACGCCCTGCTCACGGACCTGCCCGGCGACTACGCCGCAGCGGCCCGGACCGTACGCTCCGCCTGGGCCAACGCTCCGCGATTTACCGGAGGTTGATCGGCCGGTCACCACCACTGCCTCCAGCACAGCCCGCCGATACGGAGCATCGAGACGCCCGGCCCGGGAGGCTGTGACTGACTGTCTCAGTTTGCCAGTGAGCGCTTCAGATGGCCGCTGTGTGCTCAGTGCCGGGGGGTCGCCTTGCCGTTGTCGGGCAAGCGGGGCAGTCAGTCACCAGATGTGGCGTTGTTCCGATGCCGCGGGTGGATGGCGTGACGTCGGCTCGGGCCTACGGCGTCATTCGGCGGGCAGGGCGAGCGCCAGCTTGCCCGTGACGCGGCCGTCGAGAAGGTGTCTGACGGCTGCGGCGGTCTCGGCCAGTGGGTAGACGCGGTCCACGACGGGGCTGAGCGTGCCCGCGTCGATGAGAGTGGTCAGGTCGCGCAGGCCGTCGGCGTGCTCGGAGCAGATGAAGGTGCCCAGGTGCCGGCCGGTGAACGGGGACAGCATCTGGGCGCGGAGCTGCCGGTCAGCGCCGCCGAGCCAGGGATCCTGCGTCTCGCCGCCGGTGATGACCAGCCTGCCGCGGGGCGTGAGAGCGTGGCGCAGGTCCCACAGCCCGCGGTTGCCGGCGATGTCGATGATGGTGTCGTAGCGTTGTCGGCCGGCGAGGAAGTCCTCGCGGGTGTAGTCGATCACGTGGTCGGCGCCCAGCGCCCGTACCGCGTCGAGCTTCGGTGTGCTCGCGACGGCCGTCACCTGGGCACCGAAGGCGCGGGCGAGTTGGACGGCGAAGGTGCCCACTCCACCGGCGGCTCCCGTGATCAGGACCTGCTGGCCCTCCCGGACCTTGCCCTTGTCGCGGACGGCCTGGAGCGCGGTGAGCGCGCTCACGGGAACCGTCGCTGCCTCCTCGAAGGTGAGTCCTTGCGGTTTGGGGGCGATCCTGTGGGGACGGGTGGCGGCGTATTCGGCGAACGCGGCGACTGCCGTGCCGTAGACCTCGTCGCCGGGCGCGAAACCGGTCACCTCAGAACCGACCGCCTCGACGACACCGGCGATGTTGCGGCCGGGGTTGGGGAGCCTCGGCCTGCGCAGCCCGCTCACGGGCCGGACCGCGTACGGCAGACCGGCCATCATGTGCCAGGTGCCCCGGTCCACGCTGGAGGCGCGCACCCGGACCAGTACCCCGCCCGGCCCGATGCTGGGGCGGGCGAGCCGTTCGGTGCCCAGCACGGCTTCCGGGTCGGCGCCGTAGCGCTCCTGCACGACGGCCACCATCGTCTTCGTCCCACCGGTGGGGGCGACTGGTTCGCTCAGGTTCGGCATCATCACTGCTCCCGTTCCGCCTGCGCGTTCACTTACGCCGTAAGTGCAGGCTTACGCCGTAAGTAGAGCACTTACGGCGTAAGCTCGTCAATGCTGGGAGACCCGAGAGGAAGTGACCGTCCAACGTGACCCGACGTCCCACCCCGCAGCCGCCCCGCGAGACGCTCACCCGACAGCGGGTGCTGCGGGCCGCCGTCGAACTCGCCGACACGGGCGGCCTCGAGACGCTCAGCATGCGAAAGCTCGGCGAGGCCGTCGGAGTCGAGGCAATGTCCCTGTACAACCACGTGGCCAACAAGGAGGACCTGCTCGACGGCATGGTCGACCTGGTCTTCGGCGAGGTCGAGTTGCCCGCGCCGGGTGACGGCTGGCGACAGGCGATGCGGCAGCGGGCGATCTCCATGCGCCTCGCGCTGTCTCGCCACCGCTGGGCGATCGGGCTGATGGAGTCGCGGTCCACTCCCGGCCCGGCCACCCTGCGTCACCACGAGGCCGTTCTCGGATGCCTGCGTCAGGGCGGGTTCTCCCTCGCTCAGACCGCCCATGCCATCTCGGTTCTCGACAGCTACATCTACGGGTTCGCCCTGCAGGAAAAATCCTTGCCCCTCGGCACCCCGCAGGAGATCGCCGAACTGGCGGAGGCCATCATGAGCGGTTTCGGCGACGGCGAGTACCCGTACCTGACCGAGATGGCGACCGCTCACGTCATGCGTCCCGGATATGCCTACGGCGACGAGTTCGACTACGGACTGGACCTCATCCTCGACGGCCTCCAGCAAGCGGCGGGCTGACGGGCCGGCGGTGAGCCCACCGCACCATCCAGTGCACTGTGCTGATGGCCCCACGTGAGCCGGCACCCACGAGCAGCCGGTCAGAGCCAGGCCACGGCCACCCGGATTCGAGCCTGAGAACGATCACGTGGTGGCCAACTTGGCGCAGACGGCCAACTGAAGCGCTCGATCACTGAGGCGTGCACGTCTTCACCGGGTCGTCAGGCCAAGGGCCTCCAGCCTGGAATGGGCACTTTGCGCAAGCGTTCGGGGAACGGTCGCGGTGATCGTTCCCCGAACGGGATTCTCTGCGGCTGGTGTGGCACGGGAGAGACGAACGCCGCGCGTTGACCGCGCCATCCGGAGCGCCCCGGCGAGTTCCGCAGTGTGATCAATATGGCGCTGATGGTCAGTAATCTCGTTCTCGGTCGACCTGGCTACCGGTCCCGGTTTGGCAGGGGTTCACCAGCAGAACCATCCGTTCTGCACGTACCCCTCCGCGTTGACGTTGCCCCAGGCGAAGCCGCGCACGTACTCGCTGCCGAACTCCGCGTAGTTCTGGTACACGGTGAACGTCTGTCCACTGGTGAGATGGGCGAACGACGTACCACCGTAGGAGCTGCGGACATCGAGCGTCTGAGCGCACACGGTCAGGCGCTTACCGACGTCGCTGTATTGCGCCCACCGGTAGGGGCCGCCGGCGTAGGCAGCGGACTGGGTGACGGCGAGCATCAGCGCCGTGAGTACGGCGGTGAGAGAGCCTCCGAGAACGGCACGCCGCGCCATCCGCCGGGGGCGACGGATCTCGCGCGGGGTCGATTCGGACTGCTGACGTAACGCTGACGCGACCACGGTGCTGTCTCCTTGCCTCGGTGAATCACAGCACGGACACGGTAAATGGACAGGCTGGCTTGCGATAGCCACACAGGTCAGTGGTGGACACGGTCAAGCCACCTTCGGGGATGAGTAGCCGACTGGCCGTCGTGGCCGTCTGGGGCTTCGTCGTCTCCGTCTCGCTGTGGGGTGTGGCCTCGACAGCTTCGGGCGCTCTGTCAAGCATGAAGTGCGACGGCACGGCCGGCACCGTGGCCAACGCGGTTCTGCTGCCGCTGGCGCTGGTCTCCCTGGTGACCATGGCGTGGATGCTCTTCCCCGTCTGCTCGCCCCGAGCAACGTGGCGAGGCCGGGCAGCCCGAGGAGAGCGCCGGTGAGCGGCGCCGCCGTCCGGGTCGACACGACCAGTCCGGTCCCGCCCTACGAGCAGATCCGCGCTCAGCTCGCCGACCTGATCGGCAGCGGTCGGCCGGCCGAAGGCGAACGGCTGCCGACGGTGCGGCAACTGGCCTCGGACCTCGGCCTCGCAGCGGGCACCGTGGCCCGCGCGTACCGGGAGCTGGAGACAGCCTCCCTGATCCGCACCCGACGTGGCGCGGGGACGCGGGTGGCTCTGTCCCCACCAGGCACCCACCGCACGGAACCGCCCGAACTCACCGCGACGACAAGAGACTTCGTCGCCTGGGCAGCAGCAATGGGTTTCGCAGAGGATGCCGTATGGGAAGCCGGAAGCCGTACGCCGCGCTTCCGGGAGCGGGAGGCGTGATGCGCCTGCCTCCAGCGATGGACTGAACGGGAGATGCCCCAGAACCAAGGACCACCCCACTTACGTGGGGGCGCCATCAGCGTGGCCTGAGCTTGCCGTTCAACCTGCGGCGCGGGGGGCCTGCTCTCCGGCAGGGATGAAGATGGCTACGTAGTCCTCGAACCCCTCGCTGAGCCCCCATTCCTTGCGGGCCATTGCGGCTTCGTACCGGGCTCGGGAGTCCTCTCGGCCCCTGGCGTAGACGTGAACCCTGTAGATCGTCGCTGGGTGAAGCGTCAGGGTTGGGGCGAACCCTTGGTCACCCGGAAGCCAGCCCATCGCCGGCGTGGCGGGGCCGGTGGTGGGGCCGGAGATTCCCATCCGGCCTCCGTAGATGGGCCGGTACAGCCAGGAACCGAGCGATTGCCATTGTTCCGTCCGCTGCTCAGGCTCGGCCTCGGCGGCCATCAGGGTTACCCAGGCATCGTGTGCCTGGACGCGACTGACGACGGTGAGCCTGCCGGGTGTGACGATCACGGGCTCGTCGGTATGAAAGTCCGGCAGATCGTCGACACTCTCGAATCCCTCCTCGATGCGCTCGGCAATGTAGAAGTGCGAGTACTCGATACCGACGACACCGCTGACTATGTCCATCTCCGCACCCTACGTGCCGATCGAATCGCTGGGGGCGGGGCTTGTTCGTCGGGGTTTGGTGCCGATGTTGTGGTGTGCGAGTCGTGTGGTCGTGTGTAGGACTCGCCGGTGGCGAGGACGCGTCCGACGTCGTGGCGGGTGGCGGGCTGTCGGTTCTTCGAGCCGAGCGGGCGGCCGGGGCCGGGCTTGGTGGGTTCTGGTGCACCTGCTGGCGCGCCTGTCTTCGCACGGAGGTTCCTGAACCCCCGCCGGACCCGGGCGGGGGTGAGTCTGTTCGGCCGGGTCCAGCCGAGAGTCTGCTTGAGCAGACCAAACGTGTGCTCAACGTCGAACTGCGCAGGGCTTGTTCACCCCGCCGCTGGGCAGCTTCTCGACCGTCAACCTGATCACGGTGCCCTCAATTAGGGGCAATGGTCCCTCGTGGTCGCTCCAAGCGGCCCGGCGGGTGAGCCGGGGGTGGAGCCGGTCCCAGGCCTGGGCGGTTGCGGTTCCGTAGCGGTCGGGCGAGTACGGCCAGCCGGACACCATCTGGTGCTTGCCCAGGCCCCGACCGAAGGTGTGGCAGAACGATCGGTCCGAGCATGTGTCGGCGTCCGGCCGCAGCCACGGAGACACGTCTACCGCCAACACCAGGCGGCCGTCCCTGGCCCGTGGCAACGGCACACCCGCCAAGGCCCTCCGCAGCCGGGCAGCGTCGATCCAGCCCCGGTTCAGCCCGGAGTACAAGGCCCCGTGACCACGGCGGTGTTCCGGCGCTGAGAAGGCTCAGTTCTTCACGACGACTGCCGGATCCTCACCGGGCCGCCGGGCCGCCGGGCCGCCGGGCCGCCGGTCGACCGGTTCGCTTCGGTGCAGCCAGCGCCGCATGTCCTCGGTGAACAGCCCCGCGCAGCACGCGGACGATGCGACGCAGCCGAGCGCCACTCCGGCGGCCGGCTTCAGCGCAACGTGGTCAGGTGCCCCGGGCGGCGGCCCCAGCCGGTTGTCGACGTGGCGACGTGGGTCGACCGTCATGACGACGACCTGCGTTCCCACCGGTGACTGCTCCCCCTGGAGCTGTCGATGGAACCGGAGATGTCGCGAGGACGGCTGACCGCTTTGATCATCCGTTTGAGGCGCTCTTCGCCCACGCGCGCTAGAGCGGGGGAGCCGTCGGGTCACCCGTGTAGATCGGCTCGTAGGAGTGGAGGTCCGGTTCTTGGATCGGGTCTCTCGCCTGTGCGGCCTCGGCTTCGGCTCGTTCCGTGCGCGCCGCCCGGCGCCGGCGCAGTATGCGAACGAACCAGGACAACGCCAACCAGAGCAGTAGGGAGCCGAGCACGCTGACAGCGGTCCAGGCGAGAAACCTCGGCGCCAGCGACGACAGAACCTTCACCGGGTCGCCACCCGCGGCGGGTTCCGCGAGTTGCCTGCCCATCCTGAGCCACGCCACCGACCAACTGGTCAGCACCACAGCCAGGGCGCCGACAGCTAGCTTGAGGGTGCGCACCGCCCGAAAGACATGGGTGGCCACCGTCCCCGGTTTCGTCCCCATCGCCTCGGCCGTCTCCGCCTGGGTGAGCCCGAGCACCTTGGTGGCCAGCACCGCCGTCCGCTGTCGAGGCGGCAGCGCGCTGAGCGCCGCCTCGATGTCCAGCCGTAAGTCGGCCGTGCGGCACAGGTCAGCGGGACCGGCATACTCCAGCGTCACGTCAGCGTCCCTGGAGCCGTAGCCCAGACCGGAGTGGTAGCGCCGGGCCGCCCGCCGAGCCTCGTACTCGATGACGGTGAAGACGTAGGGGCGCAGCTTCTCTACCGGCTCGCCATGAGCGAGCACGCCGGCGAGAGCGTTCTGCACCACGTCTTCGGCGTCCACCCACGCCGACGGGACGTCAAACGTCCGCAGCCACTGGCGTGCGCGGCCGACCATCTGCCCGTACCGCTCAGCCACCAGGGCCGAGACCACCTCGGCGGGCTCTACCGCCTGCCCCTCAGCCATGCCACCCTCGCCTCACCGCGCGACGCGCACTGTCCGCCTCGCCGCCCGACTCGCGCCGGGCGCGCATCAGCTCGGCCTTTCCAGCCGCACGGATGCGGAAGGCGATGCCGTGCAGCACGCTGCTCACCCCCGGCGCGCATACGGCCACCAGGAACACCACGACGGCGCCAACGCCCGTACTCTCCATGACAACCCCCTCCAGTCTGCGGCCTCGAGCGCCTCACCCGGAAGCGGCCGGCCGTACTGCCCCCCTGACAGTCGAAGGGCCAGTGGATTCTTGACACGACGGCCGAGATTTTTTCTCGAGGGACGGAACTGACAGTCGTGGGATCGGCAGGGTGGAGGGCCATCACTCCGAGGGTGGCTGCGAAGGAACGACCCTTCGACGCATCGATGCCCGGACTGCGACGCGGTGCAAGTGGGTGACCGGGCGTTGAGGCGCCGTTCGGCGCCAAGGCCGGAAGGCGGGGGAGGGGTCAGCCGTTGAATGAGTCGGGCGCGCGGAGGACCGCTGCGACGCGTTCACCGCACTCGGAGAGCGTTTCGGCTACCCGGAGTTCCTCGTTGACCACAACCTCAACGCCGGCTAGCGCATGTCTGTTTGATGCGCAGCACAGTTGATCGGGCATGCCTGTTCGGGACCGAATCGACCCGCTGATGCCGGCCGACCCGGTCCACGGACGGCGGTGGGCCGACCACCGTCGCACGCTCGAAGCCATCGCGTGGAGATACCGCACCAGATGGCCCTGGTGGGACATCCCGACGAACTCGGCCCGTTCCCAGACGGCTCACAAGGATGCCTGCAAGCAGCACAAAACCGTCGAGCGGAGCATCAACCGCCTCGAACAGTGGCCGCGGCCTGGCCACACGAACCGACGAGCTCGTGATCGCCTACCAGGCCGCACTCCACCGCGCCGCCGTCGTCATCCGGACACGATGCTGACCGGATAGACAGAACCTGGGCAGCGGTTATGAGCCGTCTGCGTGGACCGCGTAGACGTACCGTTTGCCGGCGTACTCGCTGAGGTTCCAGATCACGGATTCGCTGTAGGCCCAGCCGGACGCGCCGCTGCTGTGGAAGCTGAGGTCCTCGCAGCCGATGGCCAGGTCGCAAACGGTGGTCGCGGTCGAGGCGCCGGAGTTGACGGTGCGCAGTGAGCCCTTGGTTGACGGACCGGCGCTCGTGGAGAGGTAGTACTTGCTGTTGTGGGACACCACTCCCTGGATCTTTTCCTGGGCGACGGTGACGGCTTCGGACGCGGTGAGCGAGGCGAGCTGCCGATTGGTGTAGTCGAGGTTCCAGCGGACCACCTTGGGCGTGGTCGTACCGGGGGCGGTGCCGTTGAAGGTGCCGTCGGTGTAGTCGACGGCCCCCGACTTGGAGTACTCGCTCACGACCAGGCTGTCGGGGGTGCTGGTGCGGTCCAGCCCGATTGTGGTGTAGCGCAGGTACGTTCCCGCGTTGTCGTAGGCGTGGCTCTGCGGCAGGACGTACTGGTACCCGTAGCCGTAGTACGAGCCGTCGGTGTGCAGACCGCACACGTCCACCTCGGCGGTGGCGACCTTGAACAGGGTGTTCAAGTCGAACACCCTCAACCCCTTGTAGGTGTCGACGACATAGAGCAGGTTGCCGTACCACAAGATGCCGCCGGCGTGCTTGCGGATGGGGTTGAAGGAGTACTCGCCGGTGTCGGACATGACCGGCTCGACCAGAAGAACGTGCCGGTACGTCGGTTTCGTGGAGGTCGTGTAGTCGACGAGGGTCAACCGCAGGCCCTTGTCGAGGGAGTACTCGTCGGTTCCGTCGCCGTCGGGGTCTGTTTCGAAGTACCAGGAGACGAGGACGACCCTATTGGTGCCACCTGCCGGATAGAGCCCGTTGCCGTAGGCGTCGGCGCTGGTCGTGACACCTTGCGGGATCCAGTAGTCGACCGCCTGGTCGCCGCCGTCCCAGGCGAACCCGGTCGAGAACGCCTCGACGGTGCTGGGCGCGCTGGTGAGGTGGGTCGCACTGCGGTTGGTGCCGGCGATGACGGTCGTCGCGTCCACCTTGGTCAGCTTGGTAGCCAGGCCGGCGGTCAGGTCGGCGAACTCGCCGTAGCCGTTGGTCGATCGGCTGGTGAGACTGAACTGGCCGGCATTGATGGTTGCCGCTTCGGCGACGGTGGGAATCAGGCTGCCGGCCGCTGCGGCGAACGGCGCCGCGGTCAGCCCCTTCAGAATCGTCCTTCGTGTCATGGTCACGATCGGAGGACTATAGCTCAGACCGTGTCCTACATGGTCAGTTCGAGGAGCCGTTCGTGGCAGCAGAGAGCGGATGCCAGTCCGAGAAGAATAGTTGCCGGGGTGCCGCTCGTGGCAGTGTTGAGACGGCGATCGCCGGTCAGTCAGCACATGGTGCGTTCGATGACCAACCTTCGGCGGCCGAGCCGTTCACTGGAGTCGATGCCCGCGCGGGCGAAACGGACGCCGATGCGCTGCGTTGGCCGCGGAAAGCCGGACGCGGCAGTCCGTCCGCGTCGGACAGGACGTCCACCTTGGAACCGGGCTTACCCCGGTCCACCGGGCTGGGACCCGCAAGTTCGCACCGTCTTCAAGAGCTGTCCCGCAATCGCTCGTTCCGCAGCCTGGCATGATCGACGGGTGTCCAGTGAACTTACGCGGCGGGGCCGCATGAAGTGCGTCCTGTTCGATGTCGACGGCACGTTGATCGACGCGGCGAGCAACCAGCGTAGGGTCTGGAGCACTTGGGCGGAGCGGTACGGGCTTGATGCGGACGAGGTCTACCAGGTGGCTCTGCGGACGCGACCGATAGAGACGTTCGCACAGATCGCTGCGGACCGAGATCCGCGCGAGTGCCTGGCCACGCTGCATGAGCTGGAGGACGAAGACGTCCGATCCGGCGTCTACAAGGCCTTCGACGGCGCGTCGGAGCTGCTGCACGGCCTGCCACTGACGTCCTGGGCGCTGGTGACCTCGAACTATGAGCACCGGGTGCGCGGCCGTTTTCTGCGGACGGGCTTGCCGGTACCGGGTGTGATCGTGGACGCGGCCGCTGTCGAGGAGGGCAAGCCCTCTCCCGCACCGTATCTGCTGGCCGCTGAACAGCTCGGAGCCGAGCCGGGAGACTGCCTGGTGATCGAGGATGCCCCCTCCGGAGTGCGGTCCGGGCTGTGCGCCGGGATGACGGTGTGGGGGGTGAACGCCGCCGCCGCGGTGGAGGGCGTGCATCGCCACTTCGTCAGTCTGCGTGAGGCGGTTCCCCACATCCTGGCCTTCGTGTCCGACCCACACGGGCATGCCGCAGCCTGAGCCTGTCCGCCGGCACCGGGTATCACTGAGAGCGGCGCCCGAGCCGTCTTGGATAGTCCCCTTCGACGGCCGTGAAGCGTGCCCTTGGAGGACCGGGTGCTGCTGGTGGCGCACCACGTTACGCCGCGCCAGTTCGCCCCGCTCTTCGGCATCTCGAAGTCAGCCGCCGACCGGATCATCGACCACCTCGGGCCTCGCTGGCCCGCAGTCTCGCAAACCCGACGCCGACACCCGACTCGTGGTCGCCGTGGGCCGGCCGGTGCCCGGCAACCGCTACGACTGCAGGGCATGGGAGCTGTCCGGCGCCAAAGGCCGGGTCGGAAAGGCCGAGTGATCGCGGACGGCGGATGTCGGGGCACCGGACTGGTCGTCCCGCACCGCCGCGAACGCGGCCGCCGGGGAAACTCCCGGCTTGGGAAGCCTGGGAAGAGGAACACGACACCTCCGGCCGCAAGGTCCGCGCCCGCGTCGAGCGCGCCGTCGCCCGCATGAAGAGCTGGAAGATCCTCCGTGACTGCCGCCCGAGGGGCGAAGGCGTCACCACGCCGTGCTCGGCCTCGCCCGTCTGCACAACCTCGCCCTGGCCGGACAGGGGCAAGAGCGGGAGCGAGGGCTGGGATGGGCGGCGAAGACACAAGCGGAACGGCTCGTCCGGGTAGTGCGGATGATCTTCACTGAGTACTGTGAAGCAGCAACGGATGATGGCCAGCTTGCCCCAAGTCGCCCTCGAGATCCCGCGTTTGACCGCTGGCGCTCGCCGTGCACGAAACCGTCTCAGGTGAGGATGGTGCGCCGCGGGACGACGACTCGTTCCCCGGCCTCGGCCGTGAGGCGGTTCGCTTCGCCGGAACTGGCAATGCGCGTGCCGCCGACGTCGCAGAGGCCAGAAAGTGAGCAGGCAGATGCAACCGACGTTCGTACTGGTTCACGGAGCTTTCGCGAACTCCTTTTCCTTCGCGCCGCTCCAAGCCGAACTCGGCCTCCTCGGACACCGCTCCGTCGCCGTCGACCTTCCAGGGCACGGGTTCGCGGCGACGTACCCGCGCGCCTACCAGGCGCCGCAGGACCTCGAAGGGCTCGCCACCGCGCCCGGGGCCATCAAGGGTGTCATGCTCGCCGACAACGCCAGGCACCTCATCGGGATACTGGAGCGAGCCAAGCGGAACGGGCCCGTCATCCTCGTCTCCCACAGCCGAGGCGGCATGACGGCCACCGTTGCGGCCAATCAGCGGCCCGACCTGATCGACCGCATCGTCTATGTCTCCGCCTGGTGCCCAGTCGACCTGGACGTCAGCGCCTACTACGCCGAGCCCGAGATGGCCACGGTCGACGCCACAGGGCTGGCCTCGGCGATGGTCGGGAACCCTGCCGAGCTCGGGTTGCTGCGCTCCAACTTCCGCACCGCCGACCCTGGCGTCCTCGCGGCCTTCAAGGCGGCCTTCCTCGCCGACGGGACGGACGAGGAGTTCATGGTCTTCCTCAACACCTTCCAGCCCGACGAGAACCTCGACGCCGGCACACCCGATGACCGGGCACAGTCCGACACTTGGGGGCGGATACCCAAGACGTACATCCGGCTGGCTGAGGACACCAGCGTGCCGCTCGCCATGCAGGACCGGATGATCCGCGAGGGCGACGCGCTGACGCCGGAGAACCCCTACGACGTCCGTACGCTCGCCGGCAGTCACCTGA
This sequence comes from Streptomyces sp. NPDC006314, assembly GCF_040613075.1. Classification (NCBI taxonomy): domain Bacteria; kingdom Bacillati; phylum Actinomycetota; class Actinomycetes; order Kitasatosporales; family Streptomycetaceae; genus Streptomyces; species Streptomyces sp. NPDC006314. Next base: position 99,674 of record NZ_JBEXRL010000018.1, read on the forward strand.
AATGGTTGGTCGACCCGGCACCGGCGGCCCGGGTGCTGGGCGAAATCGCCGCACTCTTGCCCGCGGACTCGTGATCGGAGCCAGAGGAGGAGAACGGCGGCGGTGACAGTGCCGAGGTAGGCGTAGCCTCGAACAGGGCCAGCAGGTGAGTCAGGGCGCGGCCCGTCAGGCGCGACAGGTCGTCTCGCCTCCGCCCCGCCCCCTCAACCGCCAGCAGGTGACGCCGACGCCCGGCCGCCCCGCAAGACGTCACCGGCCTTCGGCGCCTTCCATTGGCCGCCCTTCGCCGGGACATGTGGCCAGGGGGGCCATCCGGCGGTGCGGCTGGTGTGCCGCCCGGGTGCCCGGGTCGGTCGGCGGTCGCTCCGGGCGTGGCCGGCGCCTGCCGAGTCGGACGGTGCGGCGAAGGCGGTGGTCGCCCACTCACGGCAGACCGGAGTACTCAGCGCAGTACGGCCGCCAACAGGTCGCCGCCCAGCGTCATCAGGTCGGGCAGATTGAGGGTGTGACGGACGTAACGACCGCGCCGCCGAGCCGTGAGCAGGCCCGCGCGGCGGAGGACGGCGAGGTGGCGGGACACCTCCGGTGGCGAGAGTTCCCAGAAGTGAGCCAGCTCGCCGGTGGTGTGTGGGCCGCGGGCCAAAGTGCGCAGCAACCGCAGCCGTACCGGATGCGCGAGCGCCTCCAGCCGGAGGGTGACCGTTTCCAGAGAGACCGGCTCCGCCGGACCCGACTCGGCGACGGGGTACTGCACCACCGGATGCCACCCGGGAGCGTGGACCGCCACCAGGTGCGGGCGGCCGAAGACGCTGGGGATGAAGGTTACCGCCGCGCGACGGGCGGCGGTGACCTTGTCCTGCACCTTGTCCACGACGATGCAGTCACCGTCCGATGCCAGGGTGACCGCGCCGGAGACCGAGGCGAGTGCCGCCCCGATGCCGCGGTGGCGGAGCAGTTCGTTCTTCAGGCGCAGATCGGTGGCGAGCTGCACCGCGACATCCGCCCAGGCGGCGTCGAAGAAGGCCTCGGCGCATTCCTCGAGGGTGTGGCGCACCCGCGCCCGCACCGCGGCCGGATCCGTGAGCAGCCGTTCCGCGAAGGCCTCCTGTAGCGCGCCGCGGGCCTGGGCCACGTCCAGGGCCCGCTCGCGCGCGGCGGTGTCGGTGAGCGGCGACGTCCCGGGGGAATGGACCCGGTTGCTGCCGCACGTCGTGACGAGCGCGGCGGTCACATACCTCTCGTCGTCCATGCGGTCCACGTCGTCCAGTTCCTCGGCGAGGGTCGGCCGGGGACGCGCGGGGATCAGGAAGTCGGCCTGCGAGGAACGCCAGAGGAAGTCCGCCTCCCGCAACCGCTCGGCCAGTTCCGGCCGCAGCCCGGCCCAGACGTCCGCGGCCCAGCCGGCGAACCGCGGATGGTGACCGGGTTCGGCCAGCACGTGCAGCATCGCGGTCAGCTCGGCCAGCGGGGAGGCGGCGAACCGCACCCGTTCGGACGGCAGACCGCCGATGTCGATCCTCAGCGTCATCCCCTCATCATCACCGCCCGGACGGCCGGCCATGGCGTCGGTTGACGATATGCGTCAACCGACGTGCCCGACCCCGGCGGCCGCACCCACCGTTTGACGCCATGACAACGATCGCCAGTATCCGGCCCAGCGCCCTCGTCCGCGCCTCAGGAGGCCCCCGCTATGCCGTCGCCCTGGCCGTGGACGCGCTCGGCACCGGCCTGCTGCGGCCCTTTCTGCTGCTCTACGGCGTGACGGTACTGAAGCTTTCGGGCCCGGCCACCGGCATCGCCATGGCCGCCGGAGTCGTCGCGGGCCTGGTGTGCATGCCCGCGGTGGGCCGATGGCTGGACCGGGGCGCCCGCAGTACGGTCGTGGCGGCGTCCATGCTGGTACGGGTGTTGGGCGTGGCGCTGCTGTTGGTCACCCCCGCGGGGCACGCCGTGCTGTTCGCGGCGGCAGCGCTTTTCCTCGGCATCGGCAATCAGGCATGGCCGGCCGCCCACGCGGCCGTCGTGGCCACCGTCGCCCATGGCTGGGAACGCGACGCTGCGCTCGCGGGAGGCCGCGCCCTGCGCAACGCCGCCCTGGGCGCGGGCGCGCTCCTCGCCACCGCGTGCCTGGCGGGCGGCACCACGGCGCTACGGGCGATGGCAGCCGCCACCGGGCTCGCCTTTTTTACCGCAGCGGCCCTGGCGTGGTCCGTCCGCCTGCACGCGCATCCCGCCGAGAAGGCCGAGGACGGGGACGAGGCGCCCGCCCCCCGTATGCTCACACTGCTAACCGCCAACGTGGTCTACGTCTTCTGCCTCAACGTTCCCGAAATCGCACTGCCCCTGATCCTGGTGACGCAGTTGCACGCGTCCCCGGTGTGGCCGGCAGCCGTCTTCGTGGCCAACACGGTGTTGGTCGTGACGCTGCAGGTGCCGGTCACCGTCCTTATGTCCCGCTTCCACCGGAGATCCGTGCTGGCCCTGTCCGGCGTGGTGCTGGCCGCGTCCTACGTCGGCTTCCTCGCGGCCACCTCACTGGGACACGGCTGGGGCGCCCCGGCCGTCGCCGCGGTCTCCGTGGTCTGCACGATCGGCGAGATCATCTACGCCGGCAGCGTCACCCCGCTCGTCACCGCGCTCGCCCCGGCCCGCCTCCTGGGACGCGCCCTGGCCCGCCTCCAGCTCTCCACCGGGTTCGGTCTCGCCGTATCGCCCGCGGCCATCACCGCGCTCGCACCGCTCGGCCCGGCCGCCCTGTGGGGCAGTCTCGCGGCTACGACACTCCTGTCCGCCTCCGCCGTCGCCGCCGACAAGGACCGGGGTACGCGGTTCAGCGGTCGCTGCAGCCGGACGCGAGCAGACCTGTGAACCCGGCAACCGCTTCCGGCGGCGGTCAGAAGAAGCGGCGGACGTTCTCCGGCCTGTCGGACCGGGGCCTCGCCGCCGGCACCGGCAGGGACGCCGCGCTGCCCGTGGGGCTGGTCAGCCAGGAGCGGCGGTAGACCGTGCAGACCCGTCCTGTGCCCGGCGCCCGAAAGGGCAGGATGTCACAGAGCGCGGCCACAACCCGCAACGACGGGCGGCCGGGCGCGCAGGCAGTCGGGGGGGGGGCTCCGTCTGCCGCCCCATGGTGAGCCAGACCGGATGCCTCCACGGTCAGTTCGGCCTCATCGTGCCGGACAACGATGTCGGCGAGGGCGTCCGGCTGGCAGCATCCGGCTGCCTCAAGGGCCAGGGCTGCTGCCTGATCGTAGTCGGCTGCTTCGACGGCGGTGAAGGCGAGGTCTGCCGGAACCCTGTTGGTCAGTTGGTCCGCGGGCCAGCGAAGTCAAGCCGTGTGCTTGTGCATCACGTCGAGGTAGTGCCGGTCGCGGTGCGGAACGTGGTGGTCCCGGCGGGGCAGGCTGAAGACAGCGCAAACCTCGGCCGGCTGGGTGACGATGCTCGACTGCTCGCCGAAGGTGAGGACGGGGTTGACCTCGTGGTGGCAGCCTGCGGTGTCGAGGGCGGTGGTCAGTTCCTCGCGGAGCACGGTGGCCTCGAATGTCTCGGAATCAGGCAGGACGAGCGGTGGGAGACTCGCCGCTGATCCGGGACAGAGGTCGATCCAGATGCCACTGACGGCCCTCTGGGTGACGACGAGTCGCAGGCCGCCCCACGCATACGGGTAGCCGTCGATATCCGGGCCCTTCATAAGGATGGCGGGGTGCGGGCGCCCTTGACCGAGGAGGTCCTCGGCCTCAGTCAGGGGCATCCCGCAGTGAAGCGGGCCGATCCGGCCGGTTCGGGCGAAGTCGACGAGCACGTTCATCAAGGTCACGGTAGTGACTGTGACACTCTCCCGGGCCTGTGCGCACTCCGATATCAGCCCGAGGAGCCCGCCCCGCCCCGTCGGACGTCGACGAGCGACAGAAAGCGGGCCGTCAGCGGCGCGTCCAGTTCGCGTGGCGTCGGGCCGCCCGGAGCGGGTGTGTCGGCGAGGCGGTCGAGTAGCCGGTGCAGTGCCGCCTGGCCGTCCTGCCGGCTGCGTGCTCGTCGTCGATCAGCGGGATCGGCACGGTCATTCTCCGGATTGTTCTCGGCTGTCCATGAGTTGGGAGCGCGTGGATCGAACGTCCGCAGCGCGGTGATCTACCCGGCCTTGCTGGGCGCTTCCAGCGGCTTGCCGAGACGGTCGCCAACCTGTGGTGCGCTGGACGTGGTCACCGTCCTTCATCTGGTCCAGCGTGGCTGTCCACGAAGCGCCGGTCGGCCGGGTCCGGCGGACGGACCGGCGGCGTCGGGCTGTTCGGCGGCGATCCAACGGCCGACCTCGAGCAGATCCGAGCGGACGCCGCGCCGCGAACGCGCGGGAACAGCGTCGAGGTGGCGTGCCAACGGTCGGCCCACTGTTCCCGGATCGGCGCGCCGCCGCTGGGCCGGGCCGAGTGGCGGCCGGCGCCGGGAGGCGGAGGATCGCAGAATCCGAGCTCGGCAACCGCCCGCTGCATGGCGTGCATGGTGTTCAGCCGACTGCTCTCCAGCAGCCCGTCGCGGCGGACCCGGTCGAACAGTGCGGTATCCAGATCCTCAAGAGTGCGGGCTGCGGTTCAGCAGGAACAGCTGACAGGCCACCAACGGCACACGTGTCTTCGTCCCGGCCGAGCCGGAAGCCCCAGGCGACCAGGACCGTGCGAGCCGTGCGACCTCACCGTTGACGCGGTCGCGTCCGAAGATCCGCCATGCCAGGGGGAGCCGCTGCAACTGCCGAGTCTGTGGACTCGTTGCAGAACCGAGTAGGTAGGCGTGTGCCGCGAGACAGGGGCGGACCTCCCACGCGGGCGCGACTCAGCCTGGGCGCGGCCGAGCAGGTGGAACCATTCCCCCACGGCCCAGCCCCAGGAAGTCCGGTCTCCGCGCACCGCGTCAGCAGCACCGCACCGCGACCACGTCGAGCATGGCCCGTCACCGATGCGGGGGAGGGGGAGCTCAGCGCGGTGGTGACCGCCTCCAGCGGAACCGACAGCCGCACGATCACGCGCCTGCCCGGCGCGGACGGGTCGTGGTACTGCATTCGCCGCAGATTCCGCACACCCAGGTCAGCCACGGCCCTGGCCTCGGCAGTCGCACTGCCACCGCGGCGTCGTCGCGGGGCGGGGAGATCGGCCAGGACCAGCGCCCGGCCCCGCCCTCGGCGGCGACGGCCGGCAGTGGTTCCGCGGCACCATCGCCAACGACGCCTGGCTCCAAACCCGAACCGCCGCCCTCGACCTCCGCCGACTCAGCACGGACACCTCTAAGCTGCGTGCCAGCGTGCCCCGGTGGCTGCCTGCCGACGATCGGCTTCCTAACACATGCGCACTGTCGCCCACCGAGGCATTGGCGACGCCTATCGCGGTGGCTTGACCTCGCGTCGCTGGACGGCCGTAGTGGATCCGAGCTCGTCGAGCAGGTCTGCAAGCAGGCTGCGGGTAGCGCCGAGGGCTTCGGTGCCGAAGTGCCGGCGTAGCCGCTCCTCCAAAGCTGCCCGGGCCCGGCGCGCAGCGGCAACGGCCTCCTGACCACGGCCGGTGAGCGAGACACGGCGAATGCGAGCATCACTGGAGTCGGGAAGGCGCTCTACATAGCCGAGACGCTCCAACTCCGCAACGGCCTTGGAGGCGCCCTGCTGAGTCATGTCCAACTTCTCGGCGAGGTCGCCGATGGTGGGTCGGGCGTTGATGAGGTGTTGAAAGAGGTAGCCGTGAGACATGCGTAGGTCGGCGAACCCCTGTGCGGCTAGTTCTTCCTTGACCGCAGCGCTGGCGGCAAAACCGGCAAAAAGGGCGAGAGTGCCGGTGTCGAGGTCCTTTGGAGTGAGCGGTTGCTGCATGGCACCCACCCTACGTCAGTTGACAACTGTAGTTGTACAACTATGGTTGTGCGTATGTCGGACACTGAAAGCAACCCGAACATCCGCACAGCCGTTCGCTATCACCAGGCGGTGTCGCGCTTTGCCGGACCAGAGGAACTGGCTTCCTTCTTCCATCCGGAGGCGGTTCACACCCAACTGCCCAATGCCCTGTTTCCCAATGGCACGCTACGACGTCTGCCCGAATTGCTTGCCGCATCCCAGCGAGCGCCAAAGCTGCTGTCGCACCAGGACTTCGAAGTGATCAACGTGGTTGCCTCTGGCAGCCAGGTCGCCATAGAAGCCACGTGGTCCGGCACGCTGGCCGTTGCCCTAGGAGAGCTCCCTGCAGGGCACGTGATGGGCGCCCACATCGCGACATTCATCGAATTTCGCGAGGGAAAGATCGTTGCTCAGCGCAACTACGACTGCTACGAGCCCCTTCGCTCCGGCATCGCGAGCGACCAACCCGCCGAAGGCAAGTACGCCTGACATTTGAGGGAGAGCCTGCCTGGCCAACCGCTCGGCAGACTGGACGGACCTGGTCCAGGGCACCGGTCGACGCCAACTGCACCGGTCCACTGGCATTGGCGCAGTAATCGCAGCAGTCGCGGTTCATGCACCGCCCGGTCCAGATGTTCCAGCCCGTTTTCAGTGGTGAGACACGAAGACATGTCGTACCGAACTTAGGGGATGACGTTGACTGCGCCTGCTCGGAAAGGTCCTGCGCCCACTGGATATGGACTCCCTCCATCCCTCCAGCCCGCAAGCGGCTCGGTGTGTCTCTCCCGATCCGGAACCCAGCAAACGCCTCCGTGTAGACGCAATGAAGACGTCGTCGCTCCCTGCCACGTCCCTCGCGGAGTGCTGGAACGGCCAAGCGCGTGCGCGGGCACGGCGTAATGCACGGGCCCCGAACAGTGGGAACGTCGATGCGCCGCAGCTGCGGCGAGTGTTGCCCCGCTGCCGCGGTCCGAGGCCGCCGAGGGCGCCTGGCTTGGCGGTGGACGTCACGCCGAGGTCGTCGCAGCCCAAGTCCGCCGGGTGGCGCAGGACCTCATCGGCATGGGGTGGTGGCAGCAGTGTGACCACGACATCCTGATCCTCTTTGACGCCGGCTACGACGCTCCACCCATGGCCTGCCTGCTGGAAGGACTGCCGGTGGTAGTGGTCGGACGGATACGCGCGGACCGCGTTATGCGCAAGCCGGTCCCGGTACCGTGGATTTCGCCGCCGAAGGGCGGGCCCCCGCCGGGGGAAGGCAAGGAGTTCCGCTCCGCCAAGCCCGAAACCTGGGCGAGCCCGATGCCGCGGCCATGAAGGTCACCCGACCGATCGGCAGCGTCCGCGCGATGGCCCGGACCCCATCCCCGCCAGAAAAGTGTGCACACGAAGCCCACTGCGGCCCTACCGCATCTCACCGCCAACTATGCGTGACCTCGTTAGATGGTGGACCCCCCCACACCTTGGCCGCCGACGACTCGGTGCAGCGCCGGAGAGCCGTCGCCCGCCGGTGGCCCAAACGGTGCTGACGACCGCCATCCGGCTTCAGCGGCCGACGGGAGGAAGGTCGGTAACTCCGCGCCGGATGTCGTCCAGCGAGTCCTGAAGCAAGGTTCTGGCACGGGTGAACCAGTCGGCCAGAACGGCGATTTCGTCCGGGCTGTAATCGGCGAAGAGAACGGCCAAGCGCTCGTACAGGGGACCGTAGACCTCGAGGATGCGTTCCTGTGCGGTCTCCTCCATGACCACGTGGACCCGTCGGCGGTCGCGTGGGTCTGCTTGGCGGCGGATGTAGCCCGCCCTTTCCAGGCGGTTGAGGACGCCGGTGACTGCTCCGGTGGTCAGCCGGGCCCGTTCGGAGAGATCGCCGGCCACGAGGGACTCGCCAGCCGCGGCGGCTTCGACGAGAAAGCCCAGGCAGGTGAGGTCCGTGACGTTGAGGCCGAGTCGGCGCGCGATGTCCTGCTGTCCGAATTGTGCCGTCGCGATCATTCGGTCCATCGCGTACAGCGCCTGCTCGGCCGTCACCGCCGGACGTGCCTTGCCCTTCGCCACACTGTCCCCTAACATCAAAATAGATTAGCTCGTGAGATAAGTTGTCGGGCGGGTGAGTCCGGCCGACTCCTCCAGCATCCCATTTTCCAAGGAGCCAACTGATGAGCGCGCACGGAGACTGCGACATGGGACACACGGTGGCTGGCTGGACGGGAACCGGCGTAGCGGTGACCGGGTTCACCATCTGCGGCCTCGGCATGATCACCGTCTCCACTTCCCTGATCCTTGCCGGCGTTGCGACGCTTGCTCTGGCGGTGCTGATCACATGGGTGCTCCACCTGGCCGGCTGGGGCAAACCGAGCGGGCCTCGTCCGGCTGACCAGTGGGACTGGCGAGTCAAGGACCTCGCCGCCCGCCACGGACACCCGCACTGCGTGGGCTGTCGAATCGCCGGACGGCACGCAACAGCAGAGAAGAGCCGCAAGCCGGTGACCGCCCCGGTTGCCGCCGAATCATGAAGGGCGCTTCCCAGGGCTCCATCTGGATTGTGAAGAGGGCAGTGCTGTCTCTGCGGCTACGTATGACCACGCGAACGTGGCCTCGGCAGCCCGGCCGACTTTCTCCCGGACGGTGGCGGCTACGGAGCCGGACTCGTCGGTCGTGTGTCACCCGCGGGCGTCACCCTGATCGCCCTCGCGTTGTTCGTGTTCCTGGTGGCGGCGAGCCGCTGGTGGTTCGGCGCCACTCCTACGGCCCCGTCGGATGGGGGCCACGCGCCTGGACCACCCTCAGCCGACTCGCGAGGAAGACCAGCGGCCGGTAAGCGACAGTCGATGCCCCCGGCTCGCGTCCGCGGAAGCGCCTCACTGGACGCGGGGGAGCGGCGTCGCCGGGGAAACGCCGGGCCCGGGCGACGGCCGAGATGTTCCTCGTCGTCGTCCGGGCCGGCTCGCACGGATCAGGCGGTGCGTCGGTGTGTCAGAGGACGTTGACCGCGCTCCAGGCCGCGGCCACGGTGGCGTATTCCGGGCTGCTGGCGCCGTAGAGGTCCCTCGCCGCGTTCAGAGCCGCGGTGCGGGCTCCCTTGTAGTCCGTGGTGGAGGTCATGTAGACGGTCAGCGCCCGATACCAGATGGCGGAGGCCTTCTGGTTGCCGATGCCGGTGACGGTGGAGCCGTTGCAGGTGGGGCTGTTGTAGGAGACGCCGTTGACGGTCTTGGCGCCGCTGCCCTCGCTCGCGAGGTAGAACCAGTGGTTGCCGACGCCCGAGGAGTAGTGCACGTCGAGCCGGCCGACCGACTTCGACCAGCAGTCGGCGGAGCGGCCGTCCAGGGACGGCTTGTCGAAGCGGCGCAGCCACGGCGGGGTGGACTGGTCGCTGAAAAGGTAGTCGGGGGTGTCCACCGGGTTGTTGGCGTACCACTCGACCATGGTGCCGAGGATGTCGCTGGTGGCCTCGTTCAGGCCGCCGGACTCACCGCTGTAGCGCAGGTTCGCGGTGGCAGATGTGACGCCGTGGGTCATCTCGTGGCCCATGGTGTCGAGGTCGACCTGCTCGGGGTCGACGGTGCCGTTGCCGTCGCCGGTCATCATGCAGAAGCAGGAGTCCGACCACTGGGCGTTGTCCCAGTTGGTGCCGACGTGGACGAAGACGGTGGCGCCGCGGCCGTCGTTCTTGATGCCGTTGCGGCCGAAGGCGGTCTTGTAGTAGTCGAACGTCTTCGCGGTATTGACGTGCGCGTCGACGGCGGCGGTGGCTCTGTCGGTGGAGAACTTCCTGCCGTCGCCCCAGATGTTGTCGGCGTCGGTGAACAGAGTGCCGGAGGAGCTCTTCAGGGACGAGGACGAGAGGTTGTGCGCGTCCTTGGTGATGTGGCCGCGCACCGGGTCGATCAGGGCGAAGGTGCCGTCGGCCTGTTGGGTGGTGTCGAGGGTGACGTCACCGGTGTACTCGGAGTGGCCGGTGCCGGTCGCCTCGTGCTCGGCGTCGTAGTTCTCGATCGCCGCGCCGGTGGTGGCGTCGGTGACGAAGACCTCGCCGTGCGGCTGGCCCTTGTCGCCCAGGCCCTGCACGGTGGTGCGCCAGGCCAGGCGCGGGGTGCCGTCGGCGGCCCACACGATCAGCTGGGGCGTGGACTTGGCGTTGCGCACCAACCCGCGCGAGCGCTTCAGGGCGCTTGCCGCGGTGCCCTTGGCGTCGACGGCGGGAGTGACGGACTTGAGTGCCACCTTGTGGGCCTTGGCGCGGGTGGATCCCTTGAGCGAGCCGTCGGCCTTCTGGTGAACGACGAAGTCGCCACCGACGACGGGGAGTCCGCGGTAGGTCCGCTCGAAGCGGACGTGCCGGGTGCCGTCGGCGTCGATCACGACGTCCTTCACCTTGAGCGTCTGGCCCGCGCCGAACCCGAAGGTGTCGGCATGCCGGGTCACGTTAGCCTTGGCCTGGGATATCGCCGTGTCGCGGACGGAGGTTCCGTCCTGCACCGCATGGGGCTGCGAGTGCGCGGGTACGGCCATCGCACCCGTGGTGATGACGCCGGCGGCGACCATCGCGGAAAGGGCAAGAAGGGGACGGGACATGACGGGGAGATTCCTTCGCTCGTCGTGGGGTGACGACGTCCTCGGACGTTGGGTCGTCGTGGGGTGACGACGTCCTTGGACGTTGACGCGAAGTGTTCACCAGGTGACATGTTCCTGACCTGATCCCATCTGGGATATAACCGCGGAGCTATAGGGCAGAGGGCCTGTGGCTCCGGCGGTCAGTTGCCCTCACCGAGGGCGAACTCCCTCCCCCCGCCCTCCCACCAGGCCAGATACTGCGGCCGCTGCCGCACCAGCGACAGATAGGCGGCCAGAAGACGCTCGCACGCCGCGTCGGCGAGCTCGGGCGGAACCGATTCCGTGTTCCAGGCCAGCAGGAGCCGGCGGTGGAACGGGACGTCCACGAGCGGCCGCTGCACGGTGCCCTGGGCGGCGACATCGGCGGTCGGCCACACGCCGCAGACAGCACGCCGGCCGGCGACCAGGATCTGTGCCACGGACAGGTCCGGCGTCACATGGGCGATGCGCGGGGTGAATCCCGCCGACTGGCAGGTGAGGTGAAGGTAGGCGTGCACACCGCTCTCGTCCGCCTCCGGCATCACCCAGTCCTCGTCCGCCAGTTCAACAAGACTGACCATCTCCCGGCGCGCCAGCGGGTGGTTTTCCGAGAGCAGGACGAAGACCGGTTCGCGGAGCAGTGTGCGCGTCGCCACCGAGTCGCCGACCGAGAGCGGGAAGCCCGGGAACTCGCCGAACACCGCGATGTCGCACTTCGACAGGCTCAGCGATTTCACCAGGGTGTGCACCGAGCGGCGGGCGTCTATGGTGAGCCGGCGCTCCGGAACGAGTTCGAAGAGGGCGGAGACCAGCAGGGACACCAGGGGTCCTGCGGTTCCTCCCGCCCGCAGCGGGGTGGCGGCCCGGCTGTCCGCCTCGGCCGCCGACCGCGCGTGCTCGCGCAGCCGGTCGAAGCCGGCGACGAGGTCACGGGCGCAGCGCAGGACGTACTGGCCGTGCTCGTTCGGCTTCACCCCGTCAGTGCTGCGGATGAAGAGCGGGCCGCCCAGCTCTTGTTCGATCCGCTTCAGCTGAGCGCTCGTGGCCGGTTGCGAGAGCTGCAACCGTGCGGCTGCCTTGCGGATGCTGCCGGCCTCGGCGACGGTGAGCAGGACACGGAGGTGCCGGAACTCGAGGTGCATGATTTTCCCCGCTCAGCGCGGGGGACCCGTACACCCCCCGTGAACAGCAGAACCAGCTGCCCGACGGCATGGTGACCAAGAATCCGACGAGCCTTCGGGGGCGGCAACCATGAGACGGTAAAACATGCGGTCGAACGTGACGGGGTTTCATCGCATCACGGTGCCAGTCTGCGAGAGCGGCGAGCCCCTTGGCGACGGCGCACTGCGCTAGTGGCGGTCGCCGCTTGGGCCGTCATCGCTGTATCCGGCGACCAGACTGCACCAGCCGCCCGGGCCGACATAGGAGTTGCCGCATATCGGCGTGGCCAGCGGAAGAACAGCAGCCAGTCGAGCCACCCGGGCGGCGCCGCGGTGGGAGCGTCGGGGTGGTGACTATCAGGCCGAACGGCCCGTGAGAGTCAGGGTCTGGTGGATGCTGCGGTCATGGCGAGGTGTCGTTCCGTGTAGGGGCGCCCCCGGCTCTGCGTCAGCCGGGTGCCCGTTGCTGGGAAGGGCGCAGTCGCCGCGTGCGGGGCAGTCGGTGGACTGGGCGGGAGAGGTGCGGAAGCGGGGCGAGGCCCGAGGGTGTCGCTTGTCTGGAAAGGGAAGTTGCCCAGTCCGCCAGGTGGTTGACGTGCCCCTGGAGTTCGGACTCCTGACCGCAGAGGTCGGCGAGGCCTTCACCGCCTGGCGCAAGGGGCTTCTCGACCATGGCGAGGAACTGGCCGACGTGTTCCGTACCTGGCCGGGCTCGCTCAGATGCAGGGTGTCAACCTGGACGAGGAAGTCGCACGCAAGATCGAGAAGAACGCGCGTCGCACCTATGCCCCGGGAGCCAATGGCACTCTCCTGCGGACCGGGGAGGTATAGGCCCACGAGACCTGTACGGGATTATCCCCCGCATCGGCCCGTGGACCGCTGCGACCGCCGCGGCGGACCTCACCGGCGACGGACCTCACCGGCGACGGACCTCACCGGCGACTTCAGCGTCTACCCGCGCGACGACCTGGCCGTCCGTACCTGGGCCGCCAAGATCGCCCCCACCTACCCATGACCTGGCAAGAAGGACACGGCGTTCGGCCCGCTGCGGATCGGCTGGGCCAGGTCTGACCTCACCGCGCTGCACACCGTCGCGCTCGCGGCCCTCACCCGGCGAGCGCACGCCAAACGACAGGGAGGACCCATGCGGCAGTTACCGCTTGGCGGCGCTGACAGCCGGCACACGCCCGACGCTGTTCATCAGCGCGCCGCTGCGTGACTGCACCCTGCGGCCCCGGACCAATGACCACACCCTGCCCGTCCTGGGAATGGCATACATCGCCACGTACGCCCAGCAGCGCGGCTTCCACGTCAGCGTGCTCGACACCGAAGCTCACGGTCTGGGTATCGAGGCGTCCGCGCGGATCGGTCAACGAGGCCGCGCCCCGCTGGGCCGCCATGAACCTCCTCTCGCCCACCTACGAGATGTCCGCGAGGATCGCCGAGCAGCTCGATCCGCACATCGCACCCTTGCCCACAGACCCGGGATCTCGGCCAGCACCTCCCCAGCCGGGTAAGTCGTGGCCGCGCTCCTCGCGCCACAGTTCGGGCGGCCGCGTCCTGAGCCGAGTGCCCACCCTGCGCGGAGCGCTCGGGCTCGGGCTCGGCGTGAAAGATCGCCTGCTCCACATCCGGGTGGTAGATCGAGACTCCGTCGCCGCCCCAGCGCACGGTCTACGCATCCAGGTCACACACAACGGTGACACACCACCGCCGGGAAGAATCCGGCGCCGACGAGCCTCAGCCCGACCGCCAGCGGAGCACCGAAGTGGGGCGAGAGCAGGCCGGCGGCGGCCGCCGCCAGGCAGCCCAGCGGCACCACCATGCCCACCTCGCTCATCGAGTACCGGGCAACTTCGCCCCTTGCGTACCAGCCACGGCCCGCGCTACGTCAGCGCCACCCGGGCCAGGGTAATGACCGAACCGGCGAGCCAGATGTGCTCAAGCAGGAAGACACCCGCGGCGGTACCGCCCAGCGCGGCGCCCAGCAGTGCCAAGCCGGTTGAGGGTGGCGTGGCTGTCATCGACAGCTGCCTGTTCTTCGCCGGTGAGCGCGATTGCGGCCCGCACGCGCTGAAGGTTGTCCTTCGCCTCCGGGAGAATCCGGCGCCTCCGCCTGGAGCGCGAAGGAACGTGAGGCCTACGCCCACGACCTCGGTGACGAGTGCGCGGGCCTCAGGGTCGTTCCTTCTCCAGCAGCGCCACACAGCGTCCCAGCAGGCCGATCAGCGCCTCGCGCTCCTCGTCCGTGAACTCCGCGGCCAGGGCCCGCTCCACCCGGACGGCCCGCGCGTCAGCCTCGGCCATCACGGCGCGTCCCTGCTCGGTCAGGCGGGTCTCCAGGACGTTGCGGTGCCACTCGTGCGGGGTGCGATTGATCAGGGCACGGCCTTGGAGGTTGTTCAGGACCGTGTTCATGGTCGGTGGCGTGACCCCGCACAGCCGGGCGAGGGCCGCGGCGGAGATACCCGGGTTGCCCGCGAGGTGGACCAGCGCCGAGTACTGCGCGACGGTCAGGCCCGCCGGCTTCAGTACCGCGGTCTTGGTCGCATTGAGGGCCTGCTCGGCCCGCTTGATGTGGGAGCCGAGACGCTCGGACACGGGCATGGACGTCATCCACGCATGGTAGCGAGCACCTCATTGAGCCTCCTCCCGTTGGTTAATGCGTTGACGAGCATTAGAGCTCTAATCTACGTTCGTGTCGTTGTGAGTAGCCGAACCGAGAGGGCCGTCGTGTCCCATTCGATGCACCGTCGTACGTTCCTTGCCACCGCCGGGGCCCTGGCCGTCGCCGCCACGGCGCCGACCGCCCAGGCGGCCTCGGCGCCCCGTATCACCACCGCATTCGCACTACCCGGCGACCGCGTCTACCCGGAGGGCATCGGTCTCGACCCGCGCACCGGGACCGCGTTCGTCGGCTCGTACACCACCGGTGCCGTCTACCGGGCCGCTCCGGGCTGCCGTACCGCGGAGGTGTTCCTCCCGGCGGGCGCCGACGGCCGGCACACCGCCAATGGGTTGAAGGTCGACCGGGCCGGCCGGCTCTGGGTCATCGACTCCACCAGTGGCGTCGACGTCTACGACGTACGCGACCGCGCGTTGCTCACCCGCTTCCAGGTGCCGGGTGACGAGCCCCGCTTCGTCAACGACCTGGCGATCGCCCCCGACGGCACCGCGTACCTCACCGACAGCACCCGCGCGGTCGTCTACGCCGTCACACCCGCCGACCTGGCCCGGGCCCGCGGCAAAGTGGCGTCGCTTCGGGTGGGCCACGACCTGAGCACGGTACGGGACCCCCGGTCCTCGGACGCCTGCGCGATCAACGGCATCGTCGCCGACCCGGCGGGGCGCTACCTGCTCGTGGTGGACATGACCGGCGGCGGCCTCTACCGGATCGACCTGGCGAGCGGCGCCGTGCGCCAAGTCGCCCTGCACGGCGGGGATTTGAAGCACGGTGACGGGCTGGAGTTGGCGCACGGCACGCTCTGGGTCGCGCACAACACCGTCAACACCGTCAGCCGCTGGCGTCTGGACGCGGACGTCGACACGGCGCGGCTGGAGCGGCGGGTCACCGATGCCGCGCTGCAGATCCCGACCACGCTCGCCCGCCGTCATGGCCGGCTGCTGGTCGTCCGCTCGCAGTTCGACAAGGGGGGCCCGATGGGGCCGGGGACGCCCGAGACGCCGTTCACGGTGGCGTGGGTGAGCGGGATCTGACGGCCCTAGTAGTGCTTCGCTGAGGTTCTAGCCTTGGTTCTACTTGCGCTGAGAGGGCGGCCGCAGGTGGTGCATGTGCGGGTCCAGCACCTCAGCAGGTCCTTGGTTGGTCATCCAGCCGCCCGTCGGCCCCGGGTCGGCGCGCTGCCGCCACGGGGACGGCGCCGGGCCGGTGCCCGGGCGGGAGGCGGCGCGCTGTGAAGATCGTCCCGACAAGCCGCACCTCATGGACGTGACCGGCAGCAGCGGATTGCCCAGCAGGTGAAAGCCCGGCGTCCCGTTGCAGTACGAGCGGGCCGTCCTCGCCGGCGCGGTGGTCCGCGAGAAGCTGCGCACCACCGTAGCCGCGCGGGCAGGGCGTACGCCGGCGTCGCGCGCCAGCAGGTGACGATGCCTGAGCGACTGCAAAGCCCACCAGCCGGCGACCCCGGCCTCCGATCACACGATCGGGTGGTCCGCTCACTCCCCAGGCCCGTCGGCTACTCCCTGCGGGTGACGGATTGTCAGTTCTGCTGCCTACCGTCCCGTTTCACCACGACTCGACCGCGCCCTGGTGGCGCCTGTGGCCCAAGGCGGTGACTTGATGAGCCTGACCTCCGGAATCCACTGTCCACGCACCCCGCTGCGCCGGTTCCTGGACCGTGAACTGTCGGCCGGTGCCCACCCGCCGCGCAAAAGCTTCCGGGCCCGGGACCACAGCAGTCACGTCCTGATGCCGGGGCCGGGTGCCAGCACGGAGGCCGGTAACGTCGGCACCACGATCGACTACCGGCTCCGCCTGGCGTTCACCACTGCCGAGCCCGTCGACCACGTCGCCCGCCTCGGCATTCTGCTCACCGACTCCTAAAAATCCGACGCCCGGCAGCGGATCCGGGCCGTAGGCGAAGAGCTCCTGGAGCGCCTTCAGGAGACGGTCATGCGTCTGCAGCTCGACAACCGAGACCTGCCGATGGACCGCGCCCATGACGAAGAGGAGGATTCGGCCCGCCTGCTGATCGCCGCAGCCTGGTACCAGGTCAACTACCGCACCCCTATCGGGTTCGCCTTCACCCCACTGGCCATTGCCGCCCGAGAAGATCCTGGCGCTGTCACCCTGGACCGGCCTGCTCCAGGAGCCGCACCGCGACATGGTGGACGACGTCGTCGCCCAGCTCTGCAAGGCCGCGGACGGCCCGCTGAACGACCTGCGGACCCGCACACGGCCGGAGGACCGCACGCCAGCGCCCACGTTCCCGACCGACCGCATCGTCGCGGACGCCGACCTGGCCGTCGACGGGCTGCTGCTCGACTCCAAGAGCACCCGGTACACCCGCACCCTGCGCCAACCGGAAGCGTGGCAGCTGACCGGCTACCTACTGCTCGACAAGGACGACTGTTCCCGGATCGACGCCCTCGGCCTGTGCCTTTCACGCTCGGGCACGCTGGCCAGCTGGCCAGTGGAGGAGTACCTGGAGCTGCTCGGAGCCTGCCGCCGTGAGATCCCCGCCTTCCGGGCCGCGTTCACCGAGTGAGCTGCTCGAAGGCTGCACTGCTGACGTCGAACCATACGAGCA
The DNA here is from genome assembly GCF_040613075.1 of Streptomyces sp. NPDC006314. NCBI lineage: Bacteria > Bacillati > Actinomycetota > Actinomycetes > Kitasatosporales > Streptomycetaceae > Streptomyces > Streptomyces sp. NPDC006314. Next base: position 116,569 of record NZ_JBEXRL010000018.1, read on the forward strand.
AGAGGAGGAAGACCGGGTCGTGACCTCCTGAAGCGCCTGGCGCCCGTCGCCGACCCGGGTCACTGCCCGGTGTGCACCCAGCCCTACCCCGCGTCCGGGCGCCGACCTCGGGAGTTCTGTGTTCCTCCTGGTGCCGCGGCCGCGTCAAGTTCGTACGCAACAGGGGCCTGCTGCCCGGCGGCCCGGACGTGTCCAGGGCGACGGCGCCGACCCGGCGCGGGCGCCGTTCAGTGCGGCCCGTGCCCGGGAGATGACGGTCGGACTGCGCGAAGCCGTGGACGACGTCCGGCGCTCCGTGGCGGTGCTCGCCGCTCGGGTCGCGACGCGCACGCCGTCCGCGTCTGGCAGTTATTGGGCCACGCCTCGTGGGAGTCGTACTGCCGGGCGGAGTTCGGCATCAGCCGCGCGCAGGCGTACCGGCTTCTGAACGTCGCGGCGCCCTGGCCCCGATCCAGGGCGCTGTCTCCGGCAGCACCGAGACGTCTCGCACGCGATACACCGCCCGGCCGCCGCGGCCGCGCTCGACTACGGCCTGTCTCAGCGCGCCCTGATCGCCGTCTCGGGCCGTACCACGGCGTCGCGGAGCCCCCACTGCCTCCCGGGCCGGGCACCGGCGTGGTTCTGGGGGCTTGTCCCGAGTACCTGGCTTCCGCTCCTTTCTTTCCGTACCCGCGGAATGCAGTTCGATTGAGTCGGAATAGTTGGCTTTCCGCTGCGGAAGGGGGCGTGGTGGGGGCTCCTGCCGGTAACAGGAGCCCCCTCTTCCGCCCGTTGTTGTGCTGCCGCGCCCAGGATAGGGAGAGAGGGACGGCGTTTTTTGAGGGCGGGTTCCGCTTGTTCAGCTCATCATCGCGGGGGTCGCCGTGCAAGATCGTCTGCCGTCCGGGATGGGTTCGGAACCATTCGGAACGGCGAATGGCCAGGTCACGGGTCTGTGGCAGGTGTCGTGGCGCTGCTGAGGTGTGTCCTGTGGTCGACGTCCAGCTGAACGATCCGGGCGCTGACGGATGAGCTGCCGGGTGGTTCCATACGCCTTGCTTTTCGAGGGAAAGTGATTCAGGAATCGAGCGGTGATTGTCCGGGCTGATTCGGATTGAGCTGAAGGGTTTTCCTCGGGTGCGGCCAAGGCAGAGACTGGGTGATGACCGCATCACAGCCGGTAACTGGATGCGGTGCCGTTTTGGCGATCTTCGCCGTGCCCAGGAGGGGAACAACTGTGTCAGTACGCATTAACCGGTCCCGGCGCCGCCGGCAGGTGGTGTCCGCGGACCACGCGTTGTGCGGCGCGAGCCTCACGCCGGTCCATCGGATCACCGTTTTCACGATCATCTTGCTGGTGGTGATCACCCTCGTGTGCAGCGGGAAGCCCGCGTGCGACGTCATCGGGCTGGTCACCGCGGCCGGAGCCGCTGCCGCGCAGATCGGCCCCTGGCTGAGCGGACAGCGCCCGGCCGCCGGCTCTGCCGGAGGTGCGTGGTGAGGCTGCCGAGAGGAGGCTGGCCGGGCACGCGGGACAAGCAGGGCAAGGGGCCCGACCCGCTGCGCGTGCGCGACCAGAAGCAGTTCCGCGACGCGCTGAACCAGCTGCGCGGGGGCAAGAGCTACCAGGCCATCGCGACGGCCAGCAAAGGGGGCCTGTCCACCACCACGATCCACACCGTGCTGACGAAGGACGCGCTGCCCACCCAGGACTTCGTGGTCAAGTACCTGCCGGCCTGCGGGCTGAGCGACACCGACCAGAAGGAGTGGCTGAGGTGCTGGGAGGCGTTGAGCAACCAGCCCGTGCCGCCCGCCGGACACGGCAGACGCTGGGAGGGCCTGCTGGGCGGTGGCCGCAGGCGGCTGCGCGCCCGCCTGGCGGCCGGCACTGTGCTCCTTCTCGCCGCCGCCATCGTGGCCTGGCAGGTCCATGAGCGGGACCGGGATCACTTCAGGGACCAGCACTGCGGCACGTCCAACCCGGACCTGGTGACCGGGGAGGACGGGGAGTGCACGGGCGTCACCGATGGCAGCGACGGCTCGGCCGTCTTCGGCGACGATCTCAAGCCCGTCATGGAGGCCATCGACGCGGAGAACAGCGACGTCACCGACGGCGGTGATTACGTGACGTTCGCCTTTCTCACGCCGCTGAGCTCGGCGGACGCCAACGCGCTGACCGTCGGTCAGTACGTGGCCGAACTCGAGGGCGCCTACACGGCCGTGGAGGAGGAGAACAACAAGGACAGCAGGCCGAAGATCCGGCTGCTGGTGGCGTCGATGGGCAGCTCCGAGCGAGCATGGAAGACAGCCGTCGACAAGCTGAAGGCCCGCAAGGACACGGAGCACCTGGTGGCGGTGGCCGGGCTGGGGCTGTCCCAGCAGGAAACGGTCGACGCGGCCCGCGAGCTGAGCAAGGCCGATCTGCCCATGGTCGGGGACCTGATCACCGCGGACGGCTTCGACGCCACCGGCGCGGTCGACGGCAAGGGACCGATCAACGGACTGGCCCGGGTCGCCCTGTCCAACACCGACCAGCTCACCGCGATCAGCAAGGAACTCGGCTCCGGCCGGCGCACCGCGGCCCTGATCAGCACCAAGGTGACTCCCAACGGCACCCGCGACCTCTACACCGAGTCCCTCCAGCGCGGCTTCCGGACCATCGCGGGCCTGAAGAAGCACCTGGACCCCAACTCCGACTTCGCCTTCGACCCGCGCGGCGGGCCCGGCGCCATCCTGCCCACCATCAGCCAGAACTTCTGCAACACCGGCAAGACCATAGACACCGTCTACTACGCCGCCCGCGTCAAGTATCTGCCCGACTTCCTCGACGCGCTGGCCCAACGCAGCTGCCACGCCCAGCCCATCACCGTCGTCACCGGATCGGACGCGGCAGCCCTCGACCCCAAGACCGAAGCACTCCACAACGCTGACGCACCGATCACCGTCCTGTACGCGTCCTTCCCCGACGCCACACAGTTCCGCGGCCCCGACAACCCCGACCGCGGCCTGTACAACGCGTTCGTGAAGGACTTCGCCGCCCCCCACCACGACCAGCAGTTCCCCGTGCGACTCCTCACCAGCAGCTACTGGGCCATCGTCGCCCACGACGCCGTCCTCACCGCAGCAACCGCCCTGCACAACGCCGCCGCCCACGGCGACGGCCCGACCAACCTGCCCAACCGCTACGCCGTCAGGAACGAGCTGTACGCCCTGCGCAACGACGCCGTCGCCGGCGCAAGCGGCCACTTCGGCATCGACGCCAACGGCAACCGCACCCGGACCGACACCGTCACCACCGTCCACCGCCTCGGCCAAGCGCTGCCCAAGACCGCCCGCCGCACCAACTGACCAAACACCCTGAACCGCCGGTGGGGGCAGACCCGTTACGGGCCTGCCTCCACCGGCCTTCTCCGCACCCGACCGGGCGGCGCCCCGTGAAGGGAGCAACCCTGATCGGCCGCAGGAGCCTCTCCGGCCGTGGCGCGGCTCACCACGGCAGCGGTCTCAAGGTCCCCACCGGCACACCCCCGCTCCGGAGGCACCATCGCTGCCGCAAGGCCAGCACCCGGTGTGGGCGCCGGCCGGCGCCTCCTGCCCATGGGGTGCCACCGCCACGGCGGTGACGACCGGCGCCACGGCGGCGACCGCCGCGGCTGACCCCACTCGACCGGCCGTAGGTGACGCCGGCCGGTGACAGCAACGTCCCAAAGGTGGGCTGCCCCCCCCGAGCGGGGCCAGCCCACCCGTCGTGTGCCGGGCCCTGGCGGTGGCCCTCGGAGAGCCGGGGCTGCTCCCGCATGGCCGTCCACGCCCGGCGGGCGAGCGTGAGGTGGTGGTGAAGGCGGGGTGGGGGAGTTGTCGTAGGTGGTCCACGCGCGTAGCGAAGCCGACCGCAGCTCCGGTTTTCTCGTGTGGCATCTCCAACCCCCAACACCTTTCGCAGACTTCACGCGCCGCGCCGCCTTCGGCCTGCCCGCAACCACCCTGGTACCGATCGGTGCCAGTGCCGCCCCGGCCCGGGCCGAACCGCCCGCACCACCGTCCACCGCGACCGCCCGGCAGGAACTGGCCGCCCTCACCGTCGCCGCCCCGCACTCGATGGACGGCTACGCCCGCGACAAGTTCGACATCTGGTCCAGCCAGCCCGGCGGCTGCACCACCCGCCAGACGGTCCTGGCCCGCGACGGCAAGGACGTCCAGGACAAGCCCGGCAGCTGCCAGCCGGCATCCGGCTCCTGGTACTCGATCTACGACGACACAGTCGTTACCGACGTCACCAAGGCCACCCGTGGCTGATCCCGGTGGGCTCGGCGAACGGCGGCCCGCGTGTGTATGACATCGCGAACCGCAACAGCGGTCGCTCCTGCAGGTCGACACCAACGCCGCCGCGGCGATCCGGCAGGACGGGTCGGATGGAGCCCACCACGGCCGGCAGTGGCAGCTGCTCCCACTGTGACGCATGAGGGAGGGACGGTCTCGCCCTCCCCCCTCTTCATGTGTGCGTGTGTCAGCTGGATCCGGATGAGCTGTCGGGGGCGACGCAGGGGCCTTGCCGACGGGGCCCGCGCCGTGTCTTTGGCCGAGGTTGAAGGGCAAGCTGAGGGGGGAGCGGACGGCACGCCCTGTCGGCCCGGGATGCGCCTGCGGGCGGTCCGTCTGCCTGCCGTCAGGCCTCGGCTTCCACGGGGTCGTGGGGGCTGAAGGTGCGGCGGTAGGCGGCGGGTGAGACACCGAAGGCCGCTCTCATGTGGGCGCGCAGGGAGTTCGAGGACCCGAAGCCGGAGCGGTGGGCGACCAGGTCGATCGACAGGTCGGTGGTTTCCAGCAACTGTTTGGCCAGTTCGAGGCGTTGCGCGGTGAGCCACTGCACCGGGGTCATACCGACCTCGTCGCGGAAGCGGCGGGTGAAGGAGCGCAGGCTCATCCGGGCGTGTTCGGCAAGGCGGTTCAGGGAGAGGGGTTCGCCAAGGTGTTCCAGGGCCCAGGCGCGGGTGGCGGTGGTGGTGGCGACGGTGGGTTCGGGGACCGGGCGGTCGATGTACTGGGCCTGCCCGCCGTCCCGCCAGGGCGGCACAACGCACATGCGGGCCGCGCGGTTGGCGGCGGCGGCGCCATGGTCACGGCGGATCATGTGCAGGCACAGGTCGACGCCGGCGGCGACGCCCGCGGAGGTCAGGACGTCGCCATCATCGACGAAGAGGACCTCCTCGTCGACCTTGACGCGGGGGTAGGCGCGGCGGAACTCGGGGGCAAGGTTCCAGTGGGTGGTGGCGGGCCGCCCGTCGAGGAGTCCGGCCGCGGCCAGCACGTAGGAGCCGGTGCAGATGGACACCAGGCGGGTGCCGGGCCGAATCCGGGCGATGGCCGCGGTCACCTCGGGCGGCAGCGGACCGCCGCGGCCCAGCTCGGGCATGGCGTGCGTGGGCGGCACGATCACGGTGTCGGCGGCGGCCAGGGCCTCCGGACCGGCCGCGGGCTGCACGGTGAACCCGGCGTCGCTGAGGACGGGGGCGCCGTCGGCGGTACAGACGGTGACCTCATACAGCGGGCGTCCGCCCGGGTCCAGGACGCTGCCGAAGACCCGGGAAGGGATGCCGAGCTCGAAGGGCGGGACGCCGGGCAGGGCGAGGACCGCGATGCGGTGCGGTTCCGGCGCATCGTCGCCCCGGCGGGGGTGGGTGTCGGTGCCTGGCCACCGCGTCCTGCTCATGGCCAGATCCTGTCACATAGTGGCCAGACGGCCAACACCGTGGAGGGTGCGGATACCGGATCGTGGACTGCGTCGCACCGGGAAGAGCCCGGGCGGCACATCCGATCGAGACGGAAAGAGTGAGGCGGACAGCATGCGCGCGGTGGTCGTGGAGCAGTGGGGCGGACCCGAAACGCTCGTCGAGCGTGAGGTGGCTCGTCCCGAGCCCGGACTGAACGAGGTCCTGGTCCGGGTCCACGCGGCCGGAGTGAACCCGGTGGACTTCAAGACCCGGGCCAGTGGGGCCCTGATCGAGTGGGGCGACGTGCCGGCGGTCGGCTGGGACGTGTCCGGCACCGTCGAGGCCGTCGGACCGGGCGTGGGCGTGTTCCGTCGCGGGGACGAGGTCTACGGCATGCCGCTGTTCCCGCGGCAGGCCGGCGCGTACGCCGAATACGTCGTCGCCCCGGCCCGCCACCTCGCGCCCAAGCCGGCGAACCTCACGCACATCCAGGCGGCGGCCCTGCCGCTGGCCGGGCTGACCGCCTGGCAGGCCCTGGTGGACACCGCCGACGTGCGCGCCGGTGAACGGGTGCTGGTGCACGCGGCGGCCGGCGGGGTGGGCCATCTCGCAGTACAGATCGCCAAGGCTCGCGGCGCCTACGTCATCGGCACCGCCAGCGCCGGTAAGCACGACCTGCTGCGGGAACTGGGCGCGGACGAGGTGATCGACTACCGCACGGTCCGCTTCGAGGACGTCGTCGGGGACGTCGATGTGGTGCTGGACGGGCTCGGCGGCCAGATTGCCGAGCGGTCCCTGAAGGTGCTGCGGGCAGGCGGGCGGCTGGTCGCCCTGCCCGGCCCCGACGACGTCCCGGCTACCGTCCCCGATCACGTACGTGCGGTGTGGATGCTGGTCGAGCCCGACCACCTCGGTCTGCGCGAGATCGCCGCCCTGGCGGAACGGGGCGCGCTGAAGCCGGTGGTCGAGACCGTCCTGCCGCTGGCCGAAGCCGCGAAGGCACACGAGATCGGTGAGCAGGGACGCACCACCGGGAAGATCGTCTTGTCCGTGGCCTGACCTCCGCGGCGGTCGGCACTGGCCGAGCGAGGCGAGCAGGAGCCCTGAGACCCTGCGGTCCCGGGGCTCCGCTGCGGCCGCACAGGCTCTGGAGCGGACACCGCGCAGTCAGGGGCTGGACGAGTAGCCCGGCGACCGTGCTGCTCGCTGTCTGGGCGAGAGTCGTGGTGCGGCCGGCGTACTGAAAGCGGCCGCTGTCGTCGAACCTGCCGAGCAGCAGGCTGGTGGGAGCGGCGAGTGTGCCGGTGACCGCGCCGATGATCGCCTCAGTCGTCTCGCGCACCTACTGGTGAAGAGGCAGTGTTCCAACCCTGCGCAATTCGGCGTGCGCGGGGCACCGGGTGATGCCTGCCTCGCCCAGCACTGCCCAGGGTGTCTCTGTGCAGTTGCTGCCGTGAAGGGGCGGAAATGGCGTGCTGCGACGTTGCTCTGTCGCTACGCTTGGGCACATGATCACGCTTTCGCCTCAGCATCGGATGATGCCCCGTCGACGGGGCTGCTGAGAACGGACGCGTACCGATCCGAGGCCCCGGGACGGGGCCTCGACCGTTGTGCGACCAGGCCTCGCTACCCGGTAGGAGGACCGATGACCGCACGACGCCGCTACATCACCACGACTATTCCGTATGTCAACGCCCGCCCACACCTGGGCTTCGCCCTGGAGCTCGTCCAAGCGGACACGTTGGCCCGCCACCACCGCCTACGGGGCGAGTGGGTCCGGCTGCTCAGCGGAACCGACAGCCGTGTACTGGCCGGCCATGCTGCTGTCGGCCGGGCTCCCGCTGCCCCTCCCTGATCGCGGTGGAGATCGCGCTATGCGACCGCAACACGGACGCGGGTAAGAAGCCGATGCACCAGCTCATCAAGCAGGGCGCCGACGTGGACACCTGACGGTCCGACAGCCGGAGTACCTCGACTACGGCCGGCAGATCCGCAACGGCATGGCGCACGGCAAGACCACACACGCGGCAATGCCGCTGGTCATGGCAGTGCCGATGGTGACGACCTCGTTCGCCATCGTCTCCGAGCTCTGCGCCGCTGTCTTCTGACATGGAGGTGGATTGTTTGGCAACGAAGTCGGACCGGTCGGACGGTAGTGTGCCGTAACGTGATAGGTATTACCTGGTCACGGTTTCTGTCATCTGCAGTTGTCGGTCATCTGCGACTCTTCGGGAGGAATGTCACCTCGGCTGGGCCGCGAGGCTTACCGCTCAGCCAACGCGCGATCTGTTGTCAGTGGCGTGCGCTTGGATAGGCCGCATGACTGTTCACGACGTTGCCGAGGCTCTTCCTGATATCCCGACGCTGCGGGACCGGTGTAGGTCGATAGCCATGCTGGAGACTGTGCTGAACCCTGACGGTGAGCGCTACTACTCATTCAGCCGGGCCTGGTCCGAGACGGAGGAGATCGCCTCCATGCGCAACGGCTCGGGGGACGAGTTCGACGTCGTCTTCTCTCCGGTCGGCGCGTATGTCCGAGGCTTCGACCACGAGTCGGAGATGAGCCCATATGTCGACGACGCACCCTGGCCAGGCGTAGTGGACTCGGTCCCAGAGGTGTTCCGCAGTTGCGTCGAAGAGCCAGCCTTCACAGACGACGGAATGCCCAGGGTGACGGCCTGCATGTGGCGTGAGGCGGGAAGGGAGCACTGGCAGGCAGGAGAGATTGTCTTCCCTGAAGACAACGCCGACCCTGACGGTTCGGGTTGGCTGTTCCATCTGCTGGTCGACCCATCGCCGGAGGCATTCCAGAAGTTCGCCGAGGACTACTACGAGATCCCGGTCGACATCCACGCAGTGCGTCACGTATATGCTCTTCGCCCGCTGACCCAGGACGTGGTCACCGCTTTGAACGACAAGGCATCCCTGGCGGGCATTGCCGACGCAGCCGCCGCGATCGGCTATGCCATCGCAACCGGCTCGGCTCCCTGACCTGAACCTGCCGGAGAGGCTTCACGGATGCGGAGCGGGGCAACCAGAAGCGGTGAGCCGGCACCTGAGTTCCGTGACGCGCGGTTCACCCAGGGCGGTGTCACACTGGCCATCGCCTGGGGTGGGTGCCGATCTCCAGTCTCCGACCAGGGGATCGATTCTGCGAGTTCAACGGCGCCTCCGCCGCCGTCCGCCGCTTCCGCCTCCTCTCAGTGAACCACTCCACGAGTGAGACCACATGGACGGCGACGCAATGGTCAGACCCCGGCTACAGTCGGCTACAGCGGTTAGCGCTCGTGGGCGCGGATCGGCCTCTGGTCTCGCCCACCGTCGTGTCGCCGTAGAGTGACATGGGCGCTCGCAGCCGGCTCGAATGGCGAACGCCCTCTGGTGTGCTAACACCGCGGCCTTGTAGCGCCCGTCCGCAGGTCAGCGCGGTCAGCCTGGGGGAATTACACCGAGCAACTCTGAGGCCACCACGAGCACTGGGCGGGGACTTTCAAACATCCCCATCACGACGCGGTGAACTGGCTCGTACGGCACCTGCCCCGCCCGGGGAGGCGGGGACTGTTCGTGTCGGCGACGGGGACCGGGAAGACGCTGGTGTCCATCCGCGTCACGGACGGACTCGGTGCGCGGCTGGTGTCCCCGACGCGCCCCGGCCCACCTACACCGGGGTGGTGCGCTCCGGGGGCAGGTCGGAGATCGGCGCCACGGAACCCCCCGTGGACGGCCGGTTCCACATGGTCTTCGGGCCCGCGCGGGTTCTTCGGGTACGAGGTGGTGTCGCCCGGTGTCTCCTGGCGTTTCGAGAACCACCAGGAGACCCGTGAACGCACCTTCGCCGAACTCGCCGAGATCGACGACGCGCGGTGGGGTCTTGGTCACCTGTTCCTCGTCCTCCACCTCCGGGCTGGCCGACCGGCACCGCCCCGACTCCGCTGTGATCCGGCGCATCCTGAACGCCTCCATCGGACCGGTCGGCCGGTGGCCGGTCTACGAGGTGCCGCCCCTGGATACCTGGCACCGGTGGAGCGCCGCGGTGCTGGGGGACGCCGCGCATGCGGTGGCCCCGCACCTGGCGGCGGGCGCCGCGCTCGGCATGGAGGACGCCCACGAACTCGCCCTGGCACTGCACGAACACCCGACCGCGCCGCAGGCGTCACCGCGTTCGAGGAGTCCCGGCGGGGCCAAGTCGCCCGCGATGGCGAAGCAGGCCTGGCCGACGGGGACGGTGATGACCCCCGATCGGTGGATCACCCGGGTGATACGCGCCTGATGTTGCGATTGGCCATCAAGCAAGGGGTGCGCAGGGCACCGAGGCTTACTCCTACCGGCCTTCGCCGTGGCCCGTGCGGGTCGACTGAGACGCTTGCGGGCGCAGCAGACCTCAGGGCCTCCTGCTGCCGCCCCTCGCGGGGGCGCGAGCCCGACGGGCGGTGCGGGAAGCATCGAGGGGCCGCTGGCAGCTGTCGACCGCCGGGCCGGTGGTTCAGCGCAGCTCGCCGGTGACGATCCACAGGTGACCGAACGGGTCGCGGAGGCGTCCCTCCCGTTTGCCGTACGGGCGGTTCTCCACCGGTACGACCACGGTGCCGCCTCCGGCGACCATCCGCTCGGCGACAACGTCCTGGTCGGTGAACTCCGCCTCCAGGAGGACCGGGGAGCCGCCGACGTCGTCGGGCGAGAGCCAGCCCCACTCGGGCACTGCGGGGGACAGAGAGAGCGGGGAACCGCCGATCTGCAGGACGACGACCATCACGCGGCCGCTGTCGTCCTGGGCGCGGAAGACCTCTGTGGCGCCCATGGCCTTCTGGTAGTAGGTCGCGGCGGTGTCGGGATCCGGGACGATCAACCGTGGTGTCAGACTCATGAACTGACCCTATATTCCCCTGCGGCGGCCCGCAGGAGCGATTCGGTCAGTTCGAGGCCGCACCTTGCGCGATGCGCACGCCAATGCGCTTGCCGCGTAACCATTTCCGCAGGTGCGGGATGTCGTACGCCTTGTCGGCGTGCAGACGCTGAGGCTTGAAGTGGCGGCCGCGGTGGGGGTCGTGTCTCGTTTGGTGACCCTTGACCATAGGCTTCAGTGCTTCGCCGTCGTGGGTGTTGGCGGCGGAGACGCCGACGACCAGGGGCAGTCCGTTCGCGTCCGACAGGACGTGCATCCTGGAACCCGGCTTACCCGGGTCCACGGGGCTCGGACCTGTGAGTTCGCTCCCTTTTTCACCCTCACGTGAGCGGAGTCGAGAACCACGCGCGAGACGTCGATGAGGCCGGCGTCATCGAGTCGGTGCAGCACTGCCTCATGCAGCCGCCCCCACACCCCGGCCCGCGACCAGATCAGAAACCGGCGGTGCGCGGTCGACTTCGATATCCCGAAACATGGCGGCAGGGCCCGCCAGGCACAACCGCTGACCAGCACGTAGATGTTCGCCGCGAACAGCGTCTCATCAGGTGTGTCCTGAGTTCCTCCGCCCTGTGGCCGCACCTTCGACGGAGGGATCAGCGGCTCGGCGGTCTCCCACAGCTCGTCTGGAACAATCCAACTCAACGTACCCCGCCCGATGCGAGGCTCAACGAGCCGCCGCCACATAGGACACGGTCTTATTGGGGTGGTCGACGCATGGCGTGAACTCCCGCCCGGTCTTGGGGGGCGCCTGGCAGCGGCATCGGCAGCGGGGGTTCGATCGCGACGTACTTGGACCAGCAGGACGGCATGCGGTCTGAATCGCCGGTCCGAGAGCATATCCGCCAACAGATGCTGGCACGGAAACCCGCCCTGGATGACCAGGCCCTTTTCGCTTCCAGCCGCAAACAGACCGACTGGGCCGCAGATGCCGGATCCGGCGCTGTCCCACGGCCCGGCGATGAAATTTCTGTGACAGTTCCGGTCAGTTCCCATAGGAGAGTTGCAGAGTGTCCGGAGAACCGACCTAAAACGTAGGCCAATGATTGCAATTTCTATAGTTGAAGCCGGGGTCACTTGCGTCACTTGGTGTGCGGTTCTGACTCAGAAGCATCCAGGGACGGCCGATCGGGACCATGACGATTGGACAGCCGCTGACCTGTGTAAACCGGTCGCGGTGAGTCGGTTTGTCCGCCCCGGACGCATCTGATTTTGCTCGGAGGGCAGCAGGAAAACCCTTCCTTGTACCCGCGAACCACAACTCCATGACCCGCGTTCTGGCACTTTCGGTGGCATCGGCACTCGAGGAGATGCAGAGTTCACTTCTCGTGTGCTGTGGCGCTCCCACCGCGCACGGTTGTGATGGTCTGGTTGCTGCCCCTAGGGTGACTTACCGAATTGGCCGTCCGCGGGTCCGGAACCGCGGTGAAAGCGGGCCCATTCGAGCAGGTTCCTGTGCCAACGTTTCCTTCAGCCGACTGAAACGGCGACAACTGGTGTCGTCGTAAACGAAAGGATGTGTGGCCATGACGTACGAGCGTCCGACCCTCACCAAGGCCGGCGGTTTCCGTAAGACGACGGGCCTGGCCGGCGGCACCGCCAAGGACCTCACCGGCGGTCACCAGCTCATCTGACCCCGAGGCGACCGGGCCCTTCTCTCGTCCCTTTGGTGTGAGATGACCGGGGCCCGTCCATGGCGGCGGAGGACGGTCACCGACTGTCCTCCGCCGCTTCACCCGGCCTGTCCTTACCCGCACCGGCGGGAGCGCCATCGACCGGAGGTACCTGAGTCCATGAACAGCCCTGCGTTGCTCGCCGCGGTACCCGCTTGGTTCGTGGTGCTGCCTGATACCGACGAAGCGGCAGCCGTGGCGGCCAGGGCTCTTCCGCACGCAACCGAAAGCCACACGCATGCGTCCGGCCGGCCGTGGTTGTTGGGACGCTGGAATCCAGGAGAGCTGACCGTCGGCGAGTGCGGCGGAGTGCGTCTCGCGGTGCTGGGCGAGCACGCCGTCACCTCCGAGGAAGCAGCCCGCGCGGCTGCCGCGGCTACCGATCTGGCCTCCCTCGACCGCTTCGCCCTTTCCTGGCACGGCAGTTACCACCTAATTGTCAGTCTGCACGGCCAGGTACGTGCTCAGGGCACGGTGACCGGTGTCCGGTCACTGTTCCATGGCGGGGCGCACCCGGCTCATCTGGCGGCTGACCGGGCCGATGTCCTGGCCGACCTGATCGGGGCACCCCTCGACGAGGGTCGGCTTGCCCTCCAGATGCTCAGTCTGGGCGTGCTCCACCCGCTGTCCGCGCGACCTGTGTGGCGCGGAGTGGAAGCCCTGCCCGGCCACGACTACCTGGTTATGGAACGCGACGGCCGCACGCACCGGGAGCGTTGGTGGTGGTTGCCGCGTCGCGACGTCCCGTTGGCCGAGGGCGCGGCGATGCTGCGGAATGAGCTGCGCCGAGCCGTCGAGATCCGTGTCCGGGACCGGGATGTGGTCACAGCCGATCTAGGCGGTCTGGACTCGACCGCCGTGGTGTGCACCGCGGTAGGGGCCGGTGCCAAGGTCGTCGCCTACACCGCGGCGACTCACGACCCTCGCGGCGATGATGTCTACTGGGCTCGTCACACGGTCGAGGAGCTTGCATCGGCCAACGGCGGGGGGCGCATCGAGCACCACATTGTTCCGGCCGACGAATTTCCGCTCACCTTCGACGGCGTGGACGCGCTGACCGACGTACTGGACGCTCCGTCGCTGTATGCCGTGGACCGCAACCGACGGATGAGTCTCCTTCACCTTGCCGCGGATCGGGGATCCACCGTCCACCTGAGCGGTTTCGGTGGTGACGAGCTGCTTGCCGGCGCCTCCGCCCGCGTGCACGACCTGCTGCTGCGCCACCCTCGCACCGCTGTCCGCCACGCCCGCGGATACCTGGCCAAGTATCGTTGGTCGCGGCGGCGGGCCACACGACAGCTGCTGGACCGGCGTCCATACGGGGCGTGGCTGGAGCAGATCGCAACCGACCTGACCAGCCCGCTGCCATCGCTGGAGGAGCCGTTGTTCCAGTGGTGCTCGCCCGCCAGGATGCCGCCGTGGGCCACGGCGGACGCCGTCGACGCGGTGCGCGCACTCATCCGGCAGGAGGCCGTCGTGGCGCGGCCCCTGGGTCCCGGGCACGGAGAGCACCGCGAACTGGCCACCATGCAAGCGGTGTCCCGGTTCGCCAGGCACCTCAACCAGATGACACGTCAGCGCGGCATCCTCTTCGCCTCCCCCTTCTACGACGACCGTGTGGTGGAAACCGGCCTGGCGGTACGCCCGGAGGAACGAGTGACTCCGTGGCGGTACAAGCCGCTCATTGTGGAGGCCATGCGCGGCGTCGTCCCCGAGGCCAGCCGCACCCGCGCCACCAAGGCCAACGCCACATTGGAGGAGGAGGTCGGGCTGCGGCGGCACCGTGAAGCGCTGCTGGCGCTGTGCGAGGACTCGCGGCTGGCCAGGCTGGGCCTGATCGACGCGGACGTGTGGCGCGCCTGGTGCTCCGGTCCGGTGTCGGCGGAGCTGGAGAACGTACTCCTTCACCCGACCGTCGGCTGTGAGGTGTGGCTGCGTACGTGGGAGGCGCTGCAGCACCACTCGGATGGCTGATGCGTCAGATGCCACGTGCCACCGGTCATGTGCCCGTCGACGGCCCGGACGCCACGACCGATACCCCTGTGGCACGCCCGATAACCCCTGCCACCACCGACAAACGTCCCTCGCTACGGAGGTCTTCCGATGAACCTGGAGTTGCGCGGCGGCATCATGATGGCCGAGACCGAGTACGGCGTTGCCCTGCTGGACGAGAAAAGTGGCGAGTACTGGACCCTCAACCCCAGCGCCGCCGTGGTCCTGGAGACGATGCTGGCGGGCCGGGGCCCGGAAGAGGCGGTGCACGCCCTGACCGAGCGGTACGACGTCAGCGGCAGCCTCGCCCAGCAGGACGTCGACCGTATCCTCACGGAACTGCGATCGGCCGGGCTCATCAGGGAGAACTGACAGGCAGAGCGGTCGGCGGGCCAAGAAGCCGGAGCACCCCCCTCACGACGTCCGCCCAAGAAGCCGGAGCACCCCCTCACGACCTCCGAACGTGCAGAGAGGAAAGGCCATGTCGACGCCCGAAGCGGTCCCTTACCGGCCTCGTTCCATCCCGCTGCCCACCCGGTTGGCGGCCCGCCTCGCCGTTGGGTGCGCCCACCTGCTGGCGACTCAGCCGCCCGCCCGGATACGCACCCTGCTGCGCCAGATGCGCCGTGGCGCACGGCCGGCCTCGGTGGCTCAGACCACGGCCGCCTTGGACACCGTCCTGGCCGTGAGCCTGACCGCCGGTGGCCGCAAGGGGTGCCTGCCCAGGTCGCTGGCGACGGTCCTGCTGTGCCGGATGCGCGGCCAGTGGCCGACCTGGTGCGTGGGTGTGCGCAAGCAGCCGCCGTTCGCCGCGCACGCTTGGGTGGAGGCGGATTCACAACCGGTTGGCGAGGACTGCCCTGCCGATTACTTCCAGCGCTTCTTCGCGGTCGACTGACCCATGGCCGGATTGCCGCCCGCCACCAGGCGCCCCGGCACCGGGACGACAGCCCAGGACACGTCGGCCGTCTCAAGAGGCGGGGCCCGGTCCGGCGTGCCGGCCACGATCGCCGGGGCCGAAGGCGCTGCCTCCACCACGGGCGCCCTCAGGGCCCCATCCGGCTACCGGGCCCTGGCGGCCTCGCTACGGCCCCACCGTCGCGCCGGCCTGGCCGGGGCGCTGCTTGGGCTGATCGGCAGCACCCTCGGCCTGGCCCAGCCCCTGGTCGCCAAGTGGTTGATCGACAACCTGGGCACGGGGCGCACGGCCACGGGTCCGGTACTGGTCCTGGCCGCGCTCCTGCTCGGTGCTGCCGGGTTCTCCGCCCTGGGCCAGTACGTCCTGTATCGCACCGCCGAATTCGTCGTGTGTTCCGCCCGGCGGCGGATCACCAGGCGTCTGCTCCCGTTGACCGTGTCCGAACTGGACAGGCACGAACCGGGTGATCTGATCACCCGTGCCACCTCCGACACCATGCTGCTGCGTCAAGCCGCAACCCAGTCCGCGGCGCCCGCCGTCACCGGCGTTGTCATGCTGGTCATGACGCTGGTGTTGATGGCCCTCGTCGACCCGGTCCTGCTCGCCGTCACGCTCACGGTCATGGCGCTCTTGGGGGCGGTCGTAGGGGCTGCGACGCCCGCCATCGGGCGCGCCACCCGGCAGGCGCAGGAGTCCGTCGGCGAGATCGGCGCGGCTTTGGAGCGGGCCCTTGGGGCGGTGCGCGCGGTCAAGGCTGCCGGAGCTGAGCAGCGGGAGACAGCCGCGCTGGACCACATGGCGGAGGACGCCCGTCGCACCGGGGTACGCGCCGCCGGCTGGCAGGCCCTGTCGGCGGCCGCCTCTGCCGTGGCCGGGCAGGCGGCCTTCCTGGCGGTGCTCGGTGTGGGCGGTGCCCGGGTCTCCTCCGGGACGATCAGCGTGTCCACCCTGGTCGCCTTCCTGCTGTATCTGTTCGCGCTGGCCCCGAGGATCAGCCAGCTCGTGGAGGCCGTGGGGCAGCTTCAGGTCGGCGCGGCCGCCGCCCTGCGTATCGAGGCGGTCCAGCACATGGACGTGGAGACCGCAGAACCGTCTGTCCCTGGCACACCCCCAAAAAGCACCACAAGGCTCGTGAGGCGGCCTCAGCAGTCGGCGGCCACGGTACGCTTCGAGCAGGTGGGCTTCCGCTATCAGCCCGGGCTGCCCGCCGTCCATCACAGCATCTCCTTCACCGTGCCTGCCCGAGGCGTGACTGCCCTCGTGGGCCCCTCCGGCGCAGGGAAGACCACCACCTTTTCCCTGCTCGAACGTTTCTACGACCCCGACTCCGGCCGGATCCTCCTGGATGAGCGCGACCTGAAACAGTGGCCACTGGCCGAACTGCGCGCAGCGATCGGTTACGTCGAGCAGGACGCGCCCGTCCTGTCCGGCACACTGCGCCAGAATCTGACCCTGGGCGCACCGCATACCCCGGACGGCGACCTTCACGAGACGCTGCGCCGCACCCGGCTGGAACTCGTTGTCGCCCGTCTTCCGCAGGGGCTGGACACCCTGGTCGGCCACCGGGGCAGTCGGCTCTCCGGAGGTGAACGCCAGCGCGTGGCCATCGCCCGGGCCCTCCTGCGCCGCCCTCGGCTCCTCCTCCTGGACGAGGCCACATCGCAGTTGGATGCCGACAACGAAACGGCGCTGCGGGAGACCGTGGCGGAGGCGGCGCGGAACATCACCGTGCTGGTGGTGGCGCACCGGCTGTCCACCGTCACCAACGCTGACCGCATCATCGTCATGGAGGCGGGCCGGGTCCGGGCCGTGGGCACCCACGCGGAACTACTCGAGACCGATTCCCTCTATCGCGACCTGGCCACCACTCAGATGCTCACCGCCAGGCCGACGCCCGCCGATGGGGGCGTCTAAAACTGTGTCCTATGGATCAAGCGCTTGTAGCAGCATAGAGCGGCGGCGAGGCCGCGAAAGGCCAGGTAGTTGCGGGGATCGCGTTCGTAGCGGGGGCTGAGCCGCCGGTAGCCGGACAGCCACGACATGGTCCGCTCGATGACCCAGCGGCGTCGCCCTAATCGCTCGCTGGACTCGATGCCCTTGCGAGCGATGCGCACTCCGATGCGCTTACCACGCAGCCATCTACGCAGATCAGCGCGGTCGTAGGCTTGTCCGCGTGGAGACGCTGGGGCTTGAAGTACCGGCCGCGGTGAGGGTCGTGTCTCGTTTGGTGCCCCTCCACCATCGGCTTCAGTCCTTCGCTGTCGTGGGTGTTGCCGGCGGAGACGCCGACGAGAAGGGGCAGCCCGTTCGTGTCCGACAGAACGTGCATCTTGGAACCCGGCTTGCCCCGGCCCACGGGGCTCGGACCTGTGTGTTCGCCCCTTTTTTTAGCCCTGACGTGAGCGGTGTGAACGATGCGGGTGGCGTAGATGAGGCCGGCGTCGTCCAGCCGGTGCAGTACGGCCTCGTGTAGACGGCCCCAGACCCCCGCCCGGGACCAGATGAGGAACCGGCGGTGGGCGGTCGACTTGGAGATTCCGAAGCAGGGCGGCAAAGCCCGCCAAGCGCAGCCGCTGACGAGCAGGTAGATGATGGCCGCGAACAGCGTCTCATCAGGTGTGTCCTGCGTTCCGCCGCCCTGCGGCCGCACCCTTTTGGAAGGGACTGCCGCCCGAGGGGGAGGTTCCGGCGTTCTCCGACCGCACCGCGGAGGACCTGCTCGGCGAGGTTAGGCGACGCCGGCTGCCGCCGAAGTCGGACACGGAACTCAAGCCCGGTGATTACTCCGAAGCCGACGCGGTCCGAGAACTCCGGCTTCGCACCTTCTTCGTCTCAGGGAGGCATGTGCCTCCCCGCTACCGGGCGCTTCGCGCAATCCTGATCCACCATGCCGACGCGATGATCAGCGATTTCGAGTGGTGACCTTGAGGTGTCAGCCATGGCAGTCCGGGGCGTCCGGTGACCGAGACCCCTCTGCGGAAGCGTCCGGTGCCGATCGCGACGTGGTCAGGTCGCGGAAATGGGCATTGGAGCCCATCGACGAATCAGCGGGCGGCGGGCAGGCTGGCCGCAGGCCGGTCGAGAGCAGTGGCCGCAGCTCATGCTCGGGGTACGCGGTGACCGACGACAAAGACAGAGCCATGAAGAGGAAGGCGTCATCGCGGTGTCCCTGTTCTGGCGGATCTTCGCTCTCAACGCCGTGGTGCTGGGGGCCGCGACGGCGCTGCTGTTGTGGGCTCCCGTGACCGTTTCCGTGCCGGTCCTGCTGACTGAGGCGATCATTCTCGTGGTCGGCCTGGTGGTCATGTTGATCGCCAACGCAGCCCTGCTGCGGATCGGGCTGGCTCCCCTGGACCGGCTGACGAAACTCATGACCACCGTCGACCTGTTGCGACCCGGGCAGCGGCTGCCGGAACACGGCCGTGGCGGGATCGCCGAGCTGATCCGCACCTTCAACGCCATGCTGGAGAGGCTGGAGCATGAGCGGGCCGCCAGCAGTGCCCGCGTCCTGCTCGCTCAGGAGGCCGAGCGGCACCGCATCGCCCAGGAACTCCACGACGAGGTCGGCCAGAGCATGACCGCGATCTTGTTGGGGCTCAAGCGGGCGGCGGACGAGGCGGACGAGCCTTTGCGTGGTGAGCTGCATCAGGCGCAGGAGATCACCAGGGAGAGTCTGGACGAGGTGCGCCGCCTGGTGCGCCGGCTGCGGCCGGGCGTCCTGGAGGATCTCGGTCTGGTCAGCGCCCTGACCTCGCTGACCACCGAGTTCGCCACCCACACTGGGCTGCGCGTGGTGCGCCACTTCGATGCCGGCCTGCCCGCGCTGGATCAGCAGACCGAACTGGTGCTGTACCGCGTCGCCCAGGAGGCCCTGACCAACGCGGCCCGCCACGCTGAGGCCGGCCGGGTGGAGGTGAGCCTGCGCCACTCCGACGGCTCGGTGGTGCTGGCTGTCGCGGACGACGGCCGAGGGACAGGGGTTGCGCGGGAAGGCTCGGGGATCCGCGGGATGCGTGAGCGGGCGCTGCTGATTGGGGCAACGCTGGAAGTTGCCTCCCAGCCGCAGGCCGGTACGCAGGTCCGGCTCGCCGTGCCCGTTCCCAGGAGGCAGCCATGATCACAACCGACGCGCCCGTGATCCGTATCCTCCTCGCTGACGACCATGCCCTGGTGCGTCGCGGCGTGCGGCTCATCCTTGACCGGGAGCCGGACCTTCAGGTCGTCGCCGAGGCCGGCGACGGCGCTGAGGCCATCGCCCTGGCCCGGACCCACGAGGTCGATCTGGCCGTGCTGGACATCGCCATGCCCCGGATGACCGGTCTGCAGGCCGCCCGCGAGCTGAGTGGGCTGAAGCCGGATGTGCGTGTGCTGATGCTGACGATGCACGACAACGAGCAGTACTTCTTCCAGGCGCTGAAGGCCGGCGCCAGTGGATACGTGCTGAAGTCCGTGGCCGACCGCGATCTGGTCGCCGCCTGCCGGGCCGCGATGCGGGATGAGCCGTTCTTGTACCCGGGCGCGGTCACCGCCCTCATCCGCAACTACCTCGACCGTGTCCGCCACGGCGAAGAACCCCCCGACCAGGTGCTCACGCCCCGGGAGGAGGAGGTGCTCAAGCTGGTCGCCGAGGGCCACTCGTCAAAGGAGATCGCCGAGATGCTCTTCATCAGCATCAAGACCGTCCACCGGCACCGGGCGAACCTGCTGCAGAAACTCGGCCTGCGCGACCGCCTGGAACTCACCCGCTATGCCATCCGTGCCGGTCTCATCGAACCCTGACCCGCTCGGCCGTTTCCGACTGCCTCAAGGCTCCGGCTGCCCACTCCTGAGCGGGAACACCTTGAGGCCCTTGCCGAACAGCTCCTGCCCAGCCACGGAAGAGACAAGATGGGGGCCGGTGCATGGCGCGCTCGTTGCACACCGTTCCCCGCGCGGGCGGTCTCGGCCCAGCAGCGGTGATCGCTGTCCTGCTTGCGGTCCTCACCGCCCTGATCGGCTCACCAGCGCAGGGCGCCGACGAGTCCGGCCAGCTGCTGCGTCTTGAGGCAGCCTCGCTGACCGGCAAGGACGTCAAGGAGGCCACCGCCCGGTTCGACCAGCAGGGCGGCGCCGGGTGGCAGGTCGCCGTCGACTTCAAGGGTTCCGGCCGCGACGGCTGGGCCCGCCTGACGGGCCAGGCCGCCTGCCACCCGGAGGGGGACCCGTCCCGAAGGGTCGCCATCGTCCTGGACGACAAGATCATCTCCTGACTGGGCCGCTTCGGTGAAGGCGGCCGATGTCACCGCGCTCGCACTGTGGTACGACGCGGCATTGCAGGTCGCGAGGTCAGCCGGGGCTGCACTGGCCGGGCAGGTCCTGGGTGGACATCTGCAACCCCATCGACGCCTCGACCATGGACGGGCGGGTGACACCCCCGGACAGCTCGGCTGCCGAGGAGATCCAGCAGGTCGTCGGCACGGACGTAAAGGTCGTCAAAGCGTTCACCACCACCTTCGCCGGTCCGCTGACGACAGGGGCGGGCCATGACTTCCCGCTCGACGTCCTGATCGCCGGAGACGACTCGGCCGCCAAGGACAAGATCGCGGAATTTGTCCGCTCCGGCGCGATGCGCCCGTTCGACGTCGGACCCCTGCGAAGAGCTCGGGAGCTGGAGGCGATGGGATTTCTGCACATCGCCATCCAGCAGCCCCTCGAGCTGAACTGGCAAAGCGCGATCAAGATCCTGCCCTGACCGTCCCGGACGTGTGCCCGGAGGTGTCGGGCTATGCGCCACCCCAGGTGCAGTGGTGCCTCACCGATCGCTGCGACTGTCGTGGCCGGCAGCCCGGGGCGGGCTGCCGAGCACAGCGCCGGCGTGCGCCCGGGCTGCGGGATCGCGCCGGGATTTGATCACACTGGCCACGGTCGTGACCGTGAGCACTGCGCCGATGACGGCCAAGGAGACGGCGGTGGTGATCTCGGGGATGCTTGATTCGATGCCGTGGCCCCAGTGCAGGACGAGCTTCACGCCGATGAACGCCAAGATGACCGCCAGCCCCGCCGAGAGGTACACCAGGCGATCCAGCAGCCCGGTGACCAGGAAGTACAGCGCCCGCAGGCCCAGCAGGGCGAACGCGTTCGCCACGAAGACGATGTAGGGCTCCTCCGTCACGCCGAAAACAGCCGGGATGGAGTCCAGGGCGAACAGGATGTCCGTCCCGCCGATGGCGACGCACACCACGAACAACGGCGTCACCGCGCGTCGTCCGCCGATACGGGTCACCAGCCGGCCGCCGTCATAGGTGTCGGTGACGGGCAGGAACCGTCGGCACGACCGCACGAGCGCGTTGTTCTCCACATCGGGGTCCTTGTCACGGTGCCGGTACAGCTGCACCGCCGTCCAGAGCAGCAGCAGGCCGAAGAGGAGAAACATGAAGGAGAACAGCGACAGCAGTGCCGCACCCAGAGCGATGAAGACAGCGCGCAGCACGAGGGCGGCGATGATGCCGAAGGTCAGTACACGCTGCTGATGCTCACGCGGCACAGCGAACGTCGACATGATGATCACGAAGACGAAGAGATTGTCGACGGACAGGCTCTTCTCCACGACATAGCCGGCGAAGTACTGCGCGCCGTACTCCCACCCCACTACCTGGGCGAAGACCACCCCGAAGACCATCGCGACCGCGATGTAGAAGATCGACCAGAACGTGGCTTCCCGGAACCCCACGGCGTGCGGGCGCACCGTACCCACCACCAGATCGACGGCAAGCAGCGCCGCGATCACGGCGATGGTCAGCATCCAGCCGACTGCGGTAACCGACATCCCAAGACCTCCGCGTCGCAGAGCTCAAGGACATCGCTTCCCGTCCGGAAGCGCCAGTCACCGCACTGTGGAGGGAGGACGTTCGCTCCTGCGGCGGCGGAGGACGACCGCCAGGTCCACCGCTGCGATCACAGCGAGTGCGGCGCACACTCCCGACAGCACCGCAAGTGGTGAGGAGGTCGGGCTGCTGCCGGGACGGGTCTGCGTTGACCACACGGCGAACAGTGCTGATGCGGCGATGAAAAGCGGCGTGTAGCAGATGGCCAACAGCAGGCGCAGACCGAGAGCGCTTCGGGCTGTGACAGGTTCGGTACCCGTTCTTTCGCGGCGGCGGCCGATGAAGCCCGGGCGTGATCCGGGCAGCGGGGTGTGCGGGTCCGGCGGCGTGGCTCTATTCTGCGGCCGGCTTCCCTTTTCTTGTGGCATGGCAGTCCCCATGGTGCAAAGGGGTCCCAGCGAGGGGTGGTGCTGGGCGGAGCGCAGGGCCTGGGCGGCTCCGCGCACGGCGGCGGTGTGCGGCTGGGGCACCGGCTGTACGGCGGCGTGCAGCTGCGCGGACAGCTGGGAGACCAGCTCCGGGTGCAGGGCCCCGCCCCCGGCGAGCAGCGGCCCGCGGTTGAGGGCGTCGACGAACTGCGGCAGCGGATCGTCGCACATCATGGTGGTGATCACGGCGGCGATGTCAGTGACCAGATCCGCCGGGCTGCTGTCCTCCAGGTCACGGGTGCCCATGGTTTCCCGCCGGGCGGTCAGGATCTCGCCGTCAGCCAGCAGCGCTACCTCGGTCAGGTGGAAGCCGAGGTCGATTACGAGCAGCGGACGAAACGGGTCAGCGCCGGTGCCCAGGGCGATGGCCATGACGCTGTCGAGCGCCAGCACGGTACGCGGGCGCAGCACCTGAAGGACGCCTACGGCGGTGGTGTAGTGCTGCTGGCCGCTGAGGACTGGCATGGTGAACGCGATCACCGGCTGTGCGTTCCTCGGGATGAGGTGGGCAAGCAGGTGGGACAGCATCCGCGCGGTACCGGCCGGATCGACGATGGTGCCGCGCTGGACGGGGTGGGCGGCGAGGTCGTCCGGGCCGGTGACGGTGGGCACGTCGATGATGCCGTGGTGGCCGGCCGTCCAGGCGCGTGTACGGGCGCTGCCCAGGTCGATGGCGATCGCGGGGCAGCGTCGGCAGGCCGGCCACGGCGAGCGACGAATAGTGGTGATCATGAGCGGGCCTCCCTGACCTGATGGCAGCGCCCGCAGTAGCGGGCCTGCGGCACGATGCGCAGCCGCGCCAGCTCGATGGGGTGCCGGCACTGCTGGCAGCTGCCGTACGTGCCTTGATCCATGCGCTCGAGAGCGGCTTCGACGTCGGCGAGGACCATGCGGGCCGAGGCACACAGCTTGATGTGGACCTCCAGCTGGGCGACCGCGGCCCGTTCGCGGGCGCGCTGGGCCCGGGCAGCAGCGCCCTGCCAGAGCTGGGCGAGCTGGTCCAGACGAAAGGCACGCTGCTCGTCGAGGTCCTCCCGCAGCGCAGACAGTTCGGCCGTGCTCAGGCCCGCGTTGGTGTCGGCCATGACGACCTGCTGGTTCACGACTTTCATCCCTTCAGGAGAGAAGCGGGGGGCGGGGCACCCCAGAAGGCTCCGGCCTCAGCCGGAGCGGCATGAAGACGACGGGCCCGGGCCCCTGTGTGCCCCTGTGGCGCAGGGAAGGCCGCGCTGATCAGCCGGTGCGCTGCTGGCAGGGCACGCAGCACCGCGCGTACGGCAGGATCTCCAGCCGTTCCACCGGGATCGACCTGCCGCACCGCTGGCAGATGCCGTACGTGCCCTGCTGCAGCCGGGCGAAGGCCGCGTCGATCTCCTTCAGTGCCTGTTCGATCGCTCCCCTCTGCATAACCTGCAGACCCTCGGCCTGCGGAGCACCGCCGGAGGCTTCGGCGACGGCCTGCAGCTGGGCAAGGCGGGCTCCGCGCTCGTGCTCCAGATGTTGGAGTGCCTCAGATGCACTAAGGCGTTCGACAGCAGAACCGGCGCGGGCGGAGTCCAGCGACATCAAGAAACAGTCCCTTCCCACTCAGCCGAGCAGGGAGACCACCGCGTTCGTGGCACTCTCCCCTTGGCCTTCCACCCTCACCGCCCGGACACCAGGCAGCCATCGGGCGCAGACCCCATTTCGGTAGGGGCACATAGTGCAGAGGGACCCGCCAGACTCAGGGAAAGCAGGAAGAGCGAACCGCACGACCTCGTTGAGGACCTGGTCGTGCCCGACGGCGTTCCCGAGGCCGCAGCGACCGTCCTGCGCACGGCCCGCGAGCTGCAGCGCCAGTCGTACTACATCGTCTCCGAGCTCTGCGCCGCACCTGCCTGACAATCACGGCTCGGTAACGGCACCAGGCGGAATGTCACACCCGTGGACTTTCACCACACCTCTAGCAGGTGACGGGGGGATTCCATCCGGACCCCCGCGCCACCTGCGTGAGGAGCCTGATCATGACGTACGCCAGCAGCGCCCGGCAGCCCGAACCGGAGTCCCGCCCCACCTATTCCAACGTCGCGCCCATCACCGCAGCTCACTCCCGCCCCGCTGACACCTCTCTCCCTTGCCCTGCGACGTCGGTGAAGGGGAAGAAGTCCCCCCGGCCAGGAAGGTGCAGGCCGATGCGCTTCGGATGCTGGGGTGCCTGCGGATAGCGACGGTTAGGCAGACGGCACAGGTGATCACGGCAGAGACGTCGGACGGCCGGTCGTAGGCGCGCAGGGCGATGAAGAAGCTGGCGGGTTGTCAAGACCGAGCGGCTCACAGTCATGGTTGAACTTGACGCCGAGTTCAACTATAACCGACCCGGAGGCCGGTTTCCGTCCCCTCCGCGGCCATGGCGCTGTCATCGGTCAGGGGAGGAGACAGTCAATGCGCGCTCGCAGCGCCGCAGTTGGCGTTCGGCACCGCCTCCTCGCATCGAGCCCGGCTCACGGAGCTCGGCATTTCGGCCCCGGAGCTCCCGGACGAACCGGACCAACAGGAAGCAGTGAGGCGACATGAGGGAAGCAGTCATCGTTTCGACGGCACGGACGCCGATCGGAAAGGCCTACCGCGGCGCGTTCAACGACACCCAGGCGCAGGAACTCGCCGCTCATGCCCTTCGGCACGCGGTGCAGCGCGCGGGGCTGGAGGGTGGCGAGGTCGAGGACGTCGTGTTCGGCTGCGCCGTGCAGCAGGGTTCCTCCGGCTTCAACATCGCGCGCCAGGCAGCTCTCCGCGCCGGGCTTCCGGACGCCGTGTCGGGGATGACGATCGACCGCCAGTGCTCGTCGGGCCTGATGGCCATTGCGACGGCCGCCAAGCAGATCGTCGCGGACGGCATGCAGGTCGCGGTCGGCGGCGGTGTCGAGTCGATCTCCCTGGTGCAGAACGACCACATGAACAC
Source organism: Streptomyces sp. NPDC006314 (assembly GCF_040613075.1). NCBI lineage: Bacteria > Bacillati > Actinomycetota > Actinomycetes > Kitasatosporales > Streptomycetaceae > Streptomyces > Streptomyces sp. NPDC006314. Next base: position 141,972 of record NZ_JBEXRL010000018.1, read on the forward strand.
CCACCGCGTGACGGATCCCTGGCTGGTCGAGCACAAGCCGAGCATCTACCTGCCGATGCTGCAGACGGCGGAGATCGTCGCCGAACGCTACGGCGTGAGCCGGGAGCGCCAGGACGAGTTCGCGCTGGTGTCGCAGCAGCGCACCGCGGCGGCGCAGGAGGCCGGCCGGTTCGACCAGGAGATCGTCGCGCTCAGCAGCGTCAAGAAGGTGCTCGACAAGCAGTCCCGGGAGGTGCGGGACGAGGAGGTCACCCTGACCCGGGACGAGGGCAATCGCGCGTCGACGACGCTCGAAGGCCTGGCCGGGCTGGCGCCGGTGCTGCCCGACGGTCAGGTGAGCGCCCACTCCAGCGTGACGGCGGGCAACTCCTCGCAGCTGTCGGACGGGGCTTCGGCGTCGGTGCTGATGGAGGCGGGGGAGGCGGAGCGCCGCGGACTGGAACCGCTGGGCGTCTACCGGGGTATGACCGTGGCCGGCTGCGGGCCGGAGGAGATGGGCATCGGTCCGGTGTTCGCCATTCCGAAACTGCTGAAGCAGCACGACCTCACCATCGACGACATCGGCCTGTGGGAACTCAACGAGGCGTTCGCCTCCCAGGCGCTGTACTGCCGGGACGAGCTGCACATCGACCCTGAGCGCTTCAACGTCAACGGCGGCGCGATCTCGGTCGGCCATCCGTACGGAATGACCGGTGCCCGCCTGGTGGGGCACGCCCTCATCGAGGGCAAGCGCCGAGGCGTCCGGTATGTGGTGATCTCGATGTGTGTCGGCGGCGGAATGGGCGCTGCCGGACTGTTCGAGGTCGCGTGATGGGGAAGGACCGAACCGCGGTCCTGGTGGACTTCGGCGGGGTCATCACCTCCAGCGTGTTGCGGGCTTTCACCGACTTCGGCGCCTCGCTCGGCGGCGATCCCCGCCTGCCGCTTGACCTCCTCGCCCGCGACCAGCAGTCACGTACCCTCCTGGCCGACCACGAGTGCGGCCGTATCGACACCGAGGCCTTCGAGCGAGGATTCGCCGAGCGCCTCCGCGTCCACGGCGCCGACGTGCCGGCCGAGGGCCTCACTGCCCGGATGCAAGCGGGGATGTCGATCGACCAGGACATGTTGGCGCTGCTCGGTGATCTTCGAGCCGCCGGTCGTCCCGTCGCGCTGGTGTCCAATTCGTTCGGCACCGGCACCTACGACGGCGTCGACCTCGCCGCTGTCGCCGATGTGGTCGTCATCTCCTCCGAGGTCGGGATCCGCAAGCCCTCCCGCCGGATCTACGCGATCGCATGCGAACGCCTCGGCGTCGACCCCGAGGAGGCGGTCATGATCGACGACCTGCAACAGAACCTCGACGGGGCGGCGCGGATCGGAATCGGGGGCGTGCTGCACACCGGTGCGGCCGACACCCGCCGCCAACTCGCCGAACGTTTCGGTATCACCGCCTGACCGCTCGGCGGATCGGCGCAGCCAGGTGCGTCATCCGGCCTCCCCGGCCGAAGGCTTGCCGGGGAGGCCGGGCCAACCCAACCGATCGGCGAGGGCGAGACCCGCACCGACATCTGCTCACACCCCCGGAAGGCACCACCCATGACCAGTGTTTTCGATCCTGTCTGCCGCCACGCGGCCGCCACTCCCGACAACATCGCCCTGCGCGGCGCCAGCGATCAGTGGACCTACCTTCAGCTGCGTGACGCGGGCCTCCGGTACGCCGGCGCCCTGGCCGCCGCGGTCCTGTCCCCCGGGGACCGGGTGCTGCTCGCGGCGCCGTCGGTGCCCGAGTTCGTGGTGGCCTACCTCGGGATCCAGGCCGCGGGCTGTGTCGTGGTGCCGGTCAACACGATGGCCACCCGGGCCGAGGTCGAGTACGTTCTCGGCGACGCCGGGTGCTCGTTGGCGATCGCATGGCACGCCCTCGGCCCCGCCGTCGCCGAGGCGGCCGCGGCGCTCAAGGTGCCCTTCTGGACGCTGTCCCCGGGCGCGTCGGTCACCGGAGCAACCCCTGCCGACGTCGTCGACCGGGACCGTGGCGAGACCGCGGCCATCCTGTACACCTCCGGCACCACCGGACGGCCGAAGGGGGCCCAGCTCACGGTCGGCAACCTGTTGTCCGCCGGGGAGATCGGCGCCCAGTGCAGCCGCGCCTCGAGCGCCGACCGTATTGGCACCGGACTCCCGCTGTTCCACGTCTTCGGCCAGGCTTCGGTCCTGATGGCGGCACTGACCGCAGGCGGCTCGATGTCGTTGCTGGCCCGGTTCGACCCCGCGTCGATGCTGGAGATGCTGCGCCGCGACCGGCTCACCATCATGGCCGGCGTGCCGACCATGTGGAACGCGATGCTGCACGCGGCGGGCGACGCGAACCCGGCGGACTTCGCCCAGCTCCGTGTCGCCGTCTCCGGCGGCGCCTCGCTGCCCGGGGAGATCGCGCGGGCCTTCGAGGCCCGATTCGGCTGCACGATTCTCGAAGGGTACGGGCTCACCGAGACCACCGCGTTCGGCACCTTCAACGACATCGACCGCGGCGGCAAGACCGGCTATACCGGCAGGGCGGTCCCGGGGCTGCAGGTCCAGGTGCGCGACGCCGACGGCAAGGAGTGCCCGCCGGGTGGTGTCGGCGAGGTCCGCATCAAGGGGCCCACGGTGATGCGCGGCTACTGGAACCGCCCCGCGGACACCGCCGCGGCGATCTCACCCGACGGCTGGTTCAGTACCGGCGACCTCGGCGAAAAGGACACGGACGGGGACCTGCGCATCGTCGACCGTATCAAGGACCTGATCATCCGCGGCGGCTACAACGTCTACCCCGGTGAGGTCGAGGAGGTTCTCTACGAGCACCCCGACATCGTCGAGGCAGCCGTGATCGGCGTTCCCGACGACCACTACGGCGAGGAGGTCGCCGCGCTCATCGCGACCCGGCCCGGGTCGGAACTCGGTGCCGCCGAGGTGTCGGGCTGGGCACGGGAGCGGCTGTCCGCGTACAAGATCCCACGCATCGTCCGGTTCGTGGACGCGCTGCCCAAGGGCCCGACGGGGAAGATCCTCAAGCGGTCCATCGACCGCAGCGCTTTCCACCGCGACAGCGCGCTCGGCGACGCCGCCGCCCGCCGCTGAACCTCGGAGACCGGGACATCAACCGGGCCCGCCAGCGCCTTTTGGATGTGTGACCATGGCGTCGGATTCAAGTAAAATCCCGCGGATGGACACCACTGCGCCAGAGGAGATCGACAGCGAGCAGGCACCGCCGGTGGCGCCCTTCTCACAGCTGCGCGAGCCGCCCACGACACAGCGCGGGGCGCGGACGCGGGCCGCTCTGGTGAAGGCCGCGCGGAAGGTGTTCGAACGGGACGGCTACCTCGACACGCGCCTGACCGACATCACCAAGGAGGCTCGCTGCGCGGCCGGATCCTTCTACACCTACTTCGCCAACAAGGAAGAGGTGCTTGCCGCCGTCCTGCTGGAGGCGCAGGAGGACATGATGCACCCCGGCATGGGCCGGGTGCAGGGTACCGACGATCCCTATGCGGTGCTCGAGGCGAGCAACCGGGCGTATCTCGCGGCGTACAAGCGGAACGCGAAGCTGATGGCGCTGCTGGAGCAGGTCGCACAAGTGGAGCCGGAGTTCCGTGAGTTCCGAAGGCGTCGCGGGGAGGCGTTCATCCGCCGCAATGCCCGGGGCATCGCCGAACTGCAGGCACGGGGTGTCGCGGACCGTGAGGTCGATCCGATGATGGCGTCCCGTGCTCTGTCGGGGATGGTCAGCGTCATGGCCTACAACGCCTTCGTGCTCAGCGAGGGGCAGGAAGAAGGTACGCCGGTGGACTTCGAGGAACTCGTGTCCACGGTGACCCGGCTCTGGGCGAACGCCCTGCGGTTCCCCGGCCACCACTGATCCGCCTGCCGGACAGTCGCTCATCCCCGCGGGGGATGGGCGGCTTTTTTCTTGCGGCACCATGCGGCCAGGCGTTGAACTTGACGTCAGATTCAATTATACAGGTCGGGGAGTATCGCACGCTGTCAACGGAGAGGGTCCGCCGTGAACGTTGCAGAAAGAGTCGCCATCGTCACCGGTGGTGGTGGCGGCATCGGCGGTGCACTGGTCGCGCGGCTCGCTCGCGCGGGTGCCCGAGTCGTCATCTCGGACCTCGATGCCGAGACCGCGCGGGCGGTGTCGGAGAGAGTCAACGCCGACCATCCGGGAAGCACCGTCAGCGCCGGCGCCGATGTGTCGGACACCGCCCAGATCCAGCAGCTGATCGCCCTGGCCGAGAACACTTTCGGTCTGGTCGACCTCTACTTCGCGAACGCGGGCATCGCCGGGGCCCCCGGCCTCGAGGCGAGCGAGCAGGACTGGGACCTCTCGATCGACGTCAACCTTCGCGCCCACATCCGTGCGGCGAGGCTGCTGGTGCCGGGATGGCTCGAGCGCGGCGAGGGCTACTTCGTCAGCACCGCCTCGGCGGCCGGACTGCTCACCCAGATCGGCTCCGCCACGTACGCCGTCACCAAGCACGCGGCCGTCGCCTTCGCCGAATGGCTGAGTGTCACCTACGGCGACCGCGGGGTCAGGGTCAGCTGCCTGTGCCCGATGGGCGTGAACACCCGGATGCTGTCCTCCGGAGAGGACTCCGGGGACGCGCTGGGAAGAGCGGCGACGCGGGCCGTCACGTCCGCGGGTGAGGTCCTGGAACCGGCCGAAGTCGCCGACGCCGCCCTGGCCGCGATCGAGGACGAGCGCTTCCTGATCCTGCCGCACGAAGACGTTCTTCAGATGTACCGGCAGAAGGGTTCGGACTACGACCGGTGGCTGCGCGGGATGCGCCGCTACCAGAGCTCCCTGCGGGCGCAGCCGTGAACCCGCCAGCCAAGCCCAATTTCCCTCCACCCTCAGGAGTTCGGATGTCCTTGTTCGAGATGTCGGACCGCGCCAAGAAGTACCAGGCGGATCTGCTGGAGTTCATGGATGCGCACATCTACCCCGCCGAAGCGGTCTACCACGAGCAGATGCTCGCGTCAGGCGACCCGCACTTCCACCCGCCGATCATCGAGGAACTCAAGGCGGAGGCGCGCCGGCGCGGACTGTGGAACCTCTTCCACCCGCACCCCGAGTGGGGGCCGGGGCTGACCAACCTTGAGTACGCGCCGCTGGCGGAGATCATGGGGCGCAGCCACATCGCCTCCGAAGCGTGCAACTGCAACGCTCCCGACACCGGCAACATGGAGGTGCTCACCCTCTTCGGCAGCGACGAGCACAAGGAGAAGTACCTCAAGCCCCTCCTCGACGGAACGATGGCCTCGGCTTTCGCGATGACCGAGCCGCGTGTCGCCAGCTCCGACGCCACCAACATCGAGCTGCGGATGGAGCGCGACGGTGACGAGTACGTGCTCAACGGCCGCAAGTGGTTCGCGTCCAACGCCCTGCACCGCAACTGCAAGGTGCTCATCGTCATGGGGAAGACGGACCCCACCGCCGCACCGCACCGGCAGCAGTCCATGATGGTCGTCCCCATCGACGCCCCCGGGATCACGGTGATGCGTGGCCTGCCGGTGTTCGGCTACCAGGACCGGGAGGGGCACGCCGAGATCGACTTCCACGACGTACGGGTGCCGGCCAAGGACGTCCTCAAGGGCGAGGGCGAGGGCTTCGCGATCAGCCAGGCCCGGCTCGGCCCCGGTCGTATCCACCACTGCATGCGGGCGATCGGCGCGGCCGAGCGGGCGCTGGAGCTGATGTGCCGCCGCGCGCAGTCACGGGTGACCTTCGGCACTCCGATCGCGGAACGCTCCAACATCCAGGACTGGATCGCGGAAGCGCGGATCGACATCGAGATGATCCGCCTGCTCACGCTCAAGGCCGCGTACCTGATGGACACCGTCGGGAACAAGGAAGCGCGCACCGAGATCGCCGCCATCAAGGTGGCGGCCCCGAACATCGCGCTGAAGATCATCGACCGGGCGATCCAGGTGCATGGAGCAGCGGGCGTTACCGACGACTTCCCGCTGGCCATGATGTACGCGTACCTGCGGACGCTGCGGATAGCGGACGGTCCCGACGAGGTCCACAAGCGAGCCATCGCCAAGCAGGAGCTGCGGCAGTACCGCGACACGGCCACGACGGCGGTGAGCTGAGATGACGGGACTCGATCTCACCGGTCGCACCGCCGTCGTCACCGGCGCCTCGCGCGGTATCGGGCTGGCGATCGCCCAGGCCCTCGCCGCCGCCGGCGCGAACGTCGTCCTCACCTCCCGCTCCCAGGAGGCGGCGGACGCAGCCGCGGCCCAGGTCGGAGGCACAGCGGTCGGCGTGGGTGCGCACGCGGTCGACGAAGAGGCGGCCCGGCGCTGTGTGGATCTGACGCTCGAGCGCTTCGGAAGCCTGGACATCCTCGTCAACAACGCGGGAACCAACCCGGCCTTCGGTCCGGTCATCGACCAGGACCACGGTCGGTTCGCCAAGACCTTCGACGTCAACCTGTGGGCTCCCGTCCTGTGGACGGGTCTGGCCACCCGGGCCTGGATGGGCGAGCACGGCGGTGCGGTCGTCAACACCGCGTCGGTCGGCGGCCTGGCCAGCGAGGCCAACATCGGGTTGTACAACGCGTCGAAGGCCGCACTGATCCATCTCACCAAGCAACTCGCCCTGGAACTCTCGCCGAAGGTCCGCGTCAACGCGGTGGCACCGGGTGTGGTGCGCACCAAGTTGGCCGAGGCTCTGTGGAGGGAGCACGAGGAGGCTGTCTCCGCCTCGATGGCGCTCGGGCGCATAGGGGAGCCGGCCGACATCGCCTCGGCGGTCGCCTTCCTCGTCTCGGACGCCGCGAGTTGGATCACCGGCGAGACCATGGTGATCGACGGCGGGCAACTGCTCGGTGATGCGCTCCCGTTCAGGCAAGGAGTCGGCATCGGTGTCTAGTGCGGACATCGTCGGAATCGACGCCGGGGCGGTGAACCGCTGGTTCAGGACCCTCGGCGTCGACTTCGCCGGACCGCTGACCTACGACCGGATCGGGCTCGGCCAGTCCGACCTGACCTACCTGGTGCGGGATCGGGAAGGCCGCAGGTGGGTGCTGCGGCGCCCCCCGCTGGGTCACCGGCTGGAGTCGGCGCACGACGTGGCCCGTGAGGCGCGGATCCTGACCGCTCTGGAGGGCACCGCCGTCCCGACCCCGCGGGTGCTCGGGCTGACCGTCCGCGAGTTGCCCGCCCTCGAGGACCTCGCCCGGCGCCTTGCGGTGGCCGTCCCGGAGCAGCGCGAACTGGCGCTCGTACACGGCGACTTCCATCTGCGCAATGTCATCACGTCCTACGACAGCGGGGAGGTGACCGCGGTGCTCGAACTGGGAGGTGTCCACGCTGGGGGATCCGTTGGCGGCCATGGGCAGCCTGCTGGCGTACTGGCCGGAACCCGGCGAGGAGGAAACCGGAGGCGATTTTGCCGCCTCCGCCCTCGAAGGCTTCCCGGACCGTGCCGAGCTTGCTCAGGCGTACCTGGCCGAAACGGGCCGCGACCCGGCGGCACTGACGTTCTGGCACGTGCTGGGGCCGTGGAAGGTGGCCGTGATCGCCGAGGGTGTGATGAGGCGAGCGATCGACGAACCGAGGAACAGGAGCGCCACAGGCACGCCCACCGTGGAACGCATCGATGCGCACGTGGACAAGGCATGCCGCGTCGCCGACGAAGCGGGGATCCGAAGAGGGGCCTGCGGCGCTTCCGGCGAAGGCGGGCGTGGGCCCATGAGGCGTCAGTCAGGACAGCGGCCTCGGCTTCAACAGCATGGGGCCTCCAGAAGAAGGGACGGTCCAACGGCACTTCGGATTGGTGGTCACCACCCGCGGCCTGCCACACCTGATATGGCGGTCGCCTGGAAGCGGCGTTCCCGGCCGACGGGGCGCAGACGGACGTGGGCGTCCAGACCACCGCCGGGGGCCGCCCGCAGGGTGATCTTTCCACCCGAGGCGTGCACGAGGTGGCGGACGATGGGCAGGCCCAGGCCTGTGCCGTCGTGGTGGGAGTCGGAGGCGCGCCAGAAGCGGTCGAAGGCCCGCTCCTGGTCAGCCTCCGGCATGCCGGGGCCCTGGTCGATGACGTGGAGATCGGTGCCGGGGGCGCGGGCGAGGGTGATGGCCGTGCCGGGTGGGGAGACCCGCAGGGCGTTGGCGACCAGGTTGTCGATGATCTGTTCCAGTGCTCCGGGGATCGCCCACACCGGGCCGGCCGCTGGGCCGGAGACCGTGATGGTGACGTGTTGCTCGGCGGCGAGTGGCTCCCACATGGCCGCCCGCTCGGCGAGGACGGCGTCCGCGTCGACGGGTTCGGGGGTGGTGGCGGCGTATTCCAGGCGGGCCAGGGCGAGCAGGCCGTGGACCATGCGGCTGAGGCGCTCGACCTCTCCGATCGTCTCTTCCAGACTGGGATGGGCGCGGGGGTCGAGGTAGGGCTCGAAGTTCTCCAGGCGCAGCCGCAGCGAGGTCAGCGGGGTCTTGAGCTGGTGGGAGGCTTCGGAGGCGAAGCCGTGCTGGGCTTGGAGCAGGTGCTGCAGGCGGGTGGCGGTGTGGGTGAATGCGGCGGCCAGGCGGCGCAGTTCGGGAGGTCCGCTGCTGGCGTCGGGCGGGTTGTCCAGACGGCCGGCGGCGAGCTGGGTGGTGGCGCGTTCCAGGGTGCGCAGGGGCCGGGTGATCCAGCGGGCCAGGGTGAACGCCACGAGCGCCACGGCGGCCAGGACGCACGCGCCGGCCAGGGCGAGGGCGGCCCAAATGCGGTGTTCCCGGTCGGTGACCATGGTCATCGGGTAGGTCACCCGCAGCGCGCCGCGGATCGTGGTGCCGGAAGAGCCCGGCATCGTTGCCGCCAGAACGTCACCACCGTCGCTGCCGGTGCGGGTGGCAACGGTGGTCTGGTTGCGCAGGGCGGCGGCGATGTCCGGCTCGCCGGCCAGCGTGGTCCCGGTGACGATGGTGCCGGCGGAGTCGGTGAGCACCTGGCCGGTGCGGTCTACGATCACGACACGGGCGCCCGTGTTGTCCTCGGCGTACTCTCTGGCCAGTTCCGGTAGGGCCGTCAGGTTGCCCTTCTCGATGTTCTCCTCGGCGACTTCGGCCAGCATCGAGGCGTCGCGTTCGACGCTCTGGGAGTACCGGGACTCCTCCCCGCGGGCGTAGAGGTAGCCGAGCGGGATTTCCAGCCCCAGCAGTACCAGCGCGAGGTAGCTGAGTATCAGGCGTCGGGTCATGACGCCCCCTCGGCTGGCCTGGCCTCACCGGGAACGGTGAGCCGGAAGCCGACGCCGCGCGCGGTGATGATCCAGGCGGGGTCGCCCAGCTTGCGGCGCAGTGCCGCGACGTGCGCGTCAAGGGTCTTGGTGGGGCCGAAGAAGTGCGGGTCCCACACGGTGTCCATGATCTGCTGGCGGGAACGTACGGCGCCGGGGTCGTCGGCGAGGTAGGCGAGCAGGTCGAACTCCCGCGGGGACAGCGCGATCTCGCGGCCTTGAAGGCGGACTTGCCGGGTGCGGCGGTCGATCTCCAGCGGACCCAGCCGCTGCGCTGCGGCTGTGGGCGCGAATGGCGGTGCTTCCTCGGATGCCTGAGCATGCGCTGCCTGGGGCAACGCCTGCTGGGCGCCGGTGCGACGGGTGACCGCCCGGATACGGGCCACCAGCTCCCGCACGCCGAACGGTTTGGCGAGGTAGTCGTCCGCGCCCAGTTCGAGACCGACGACCCGGTCGGCTTCTTCGCCCCGGGCGGTGATCATGATGATGGGGATCGCGGAGTGGGCGCGCAGTGCGCGGCAGACGTCCAGGCCGTCCATGTCTGGCAGCCCGAGATCGAGCAGGACCAGATCGGGAGCCTCACCGGTGTAGCTGAGACCGGCGGCGCCGGTGCGTGCCCGGTCCACCGTGAATCCGTACCGGCCGAGCCCCTCGGTGAGGGGTCCGGCGATCCGGTCGTCGTCTTCTATCAACAGCAGCCGCATGGCGACAGGCTCGCACAGCTGTGCAGCAGGAGCCGGAGCGTTCATCACAACCTGCCTGGACCAGAGGGAACGGACGATGCGACAGATCTGACGGAGCAGATGAAAAGGGGCCGCCCGGCCGATCAACGCCGGGGGGGATCGGCCGGACGGCAGCAGCGGGAGGGCGGTCGACGACGGAAGGCGGTGGGGATCAGCCGTCGTCGGAGCGGTCGCCGTCCTCGCGTTGGCCGTCGCGGCGGTCCTCGCGCCCGTTGTCCTCCCGTTCGTCGTCCTGGTGATCTGCGGTGACGGGGGGTGCGCTGGTTGGCGGTGCAGCGGTGCCGGTCCCCGCGCCGCTGTCCGCCGGCGGCACGGCACTGGTCGGTGGCTCGGACGGTGTCACCGGCTGCGAGGCGGAGACCTGACCGAGATCGGAGGCGGGACCGGGTGACGGGCTGGAGGAAACCATGTCGCTGACCATCGACAGCGCCAGGCCGAAGCAGCCGCGATCAGCAGGACCGTGGCCACCAGGAGCACCGGCTTGCGCCGGGCTGCCACGTGCGGCCACCCGCCCGCCGCCTGCCCGCCCCCACGGACCGCGCTGGAGCCTCCGTTACCGGTGTGCACTTGGACGGAGACACTGTCCGCGGCATCCGCGGCCCGCGCGGGCGGCTCACCCGCCGCCCAGTCCTGCGCGGAGGCCGACGCGGGATAGTAGAAGGAGTCGTCCGCGTAGAGGTCCCCTAACCGGCCGGCCCGGCATCGGCGGGCAGACGGTCGAAGACCACCGTCCCGGCAACGTCCGGCTGCGAGGCCGGCTCTGAACGGCTGGGATCCACCGGCATGACGCCTGCTCCTGTTCGCGAGACGGTTCAGCACAACGGCAGGGCCGTCAGCCCCCGTTCTCCTCGGTGCCCTCCTGTGCGGTGCCGGTGACGTTGTAGCTCTTGTCCAGGTAGACCTCGACCGACGTGCCGTCCGACTTCTTGACCTCCACCGCGAGCATGCCGGGCTTCTCCCTGTCCTCCTCGGACTTCACGACCGTGCCCGGGTACTTGGCCAGCGCCGCCGCCTCAGCCTTCTGCTTGATCGCGCCGGTCAGCGGCGTCTCCTTCTCCTCACCGGCCTCGTCCTCGGCCGCGCCCGCCTGGGTGTCCCCGGCGTTCTGCGCCGACTGCTGGGTGTCCGCGGCCTTCGAGCTGCCGGAGTCGGAGGCGGACCCCCCACCACAGGCGACCAGAGCGAACATCAGCACGGCGGCGGGAGCGGCGAGCAGGGCACGACGAGGCAAAGCACGCATCAGGAATCTCCGAAACGAACGCGGGGTGCGGTGGTCCGTGTGGCCGGATCACCGGGGGACACACATGACCCTAGAAACCCACCCTCCAGAGCACGTCCAACACAGGACAGCAACAGACCAGCAAACCCCCAATGTTTCGCCAGAGGTTGTTGTCGGTTGGCTTCCGGGTCGACCGGGCCCCGACGCCGAAGCGACCGCATCCCATGGCGGTCAAGTGCCGTGGAAGGAGATGACGGTGGCGGGGATACGGGAGCGTGAGGACGCGCGCGGGGGGGGGGGGGGGGGGGCCCCCCCCCCCCCCAGGGCGGGGTGGAACACCACTTGGGGGAACGGGATGCGTGGCTGGGGAGTATGGTCGGCGGGGGTGGG